>NZ_JAAXPW010000014.1 GCF_012396605.1 Ureibacillus thermosphaericus | reverse complement strand
GGGCTGAAAAGTCTTGAAGCTCGTTATGAAAACTTGCGTCAATTATCTTAATTGAACCGCCGTATACGGAACCGTACGTACGGTGGTGTGAGAGGACGGGAGTTAATCGCTCCCTCCTACTCGATTAGTTAGCTTGAGCTAATTTTTTAGCAAGGCGTGATTTTTTACGGCTTGCAGCATTTTTATGAATGATTCCTTTGCTTACTCCTTTATCAAGAGCTCTTGTAGCTTGAATCACTAATTCTTGAGCGTTTTCAGCACCGCTTGCGATTGCTTGTTCAGCTTTTTTAACAGCAGTACGCATTGCTGATTTAGCTTGAGCGTTTGCAACGTTTGCTTTTTTCGTAGTTTTTACACGTTTAATTGCTGATTTAATATTTGGCATTTTTTCACCTCCTAGTTGAAATACGAGATGACAATTTTTCAAAAATATCATTTGTCAATACAACAAAAAACATTATACAAAAGGTAATCTATATTTGCAATACATAAATGCAAAGAATATTTACTTGACAGATTGAACATGATAGAGAAGAGGTGATAAAAATGCAAGAAATTATCTGGAATAGAACCGATTTAATTGATGAAACAGAAGAGGTTGTTCAACATCAAACGAAACAACAAAAAGAGAAACTAGATGAGACAGAAGGCGTCAAATTTGAAGAATTTTACGAAAATCGAGTAAAAGTGACAAAGGTGACAGTCAATCAAGAAGGAGCTAAAGAGATTGGAAAAAAAGAAGGGCAATATTTTACCTTAACTGTTCCAACATTGAATATTGACGATCACGATGGTATGAAGCAGTTGGAAAAAGCATTTGTTAAATATATCGATGAAATTCATCAAAATATTAAGTTAACAAAGAAGAGTAAAATATTAGTAATTGGACTCGGCAATAAGACAATCACACCTGATGCGATAGGCCCGTTTACTATTGATGCAATGCAATCAAGACAGTTAGAAGAACATAATGAACAATTTATTTTATATGCTCCGGGTGTAACTGGGCAGACGGGGTTTGAAACGAGTGATTTTGTACTTGCATTATCAGAAAAAATTCAACCCGATTTAGTTATCGCCATCGATGCTTTAGCAACGAGAGGAACAGCTAGATTATGTAAAACAATCCAAATAACTAATACCGGAATTCATCCAGGGTCAGGTGTCGGAAATCAGCGGGCAGAAATATCAAAAGAAGTGTTAGGTATTCCTGTAACCGCAATCGGTGTTCCAACGGTCGTTGATGCTACGGTTATTATTGCCGATGCGGTAGATAAGGTATTTCGTTCCATTGCGACAAAAATTCAAGAGAAAGACAAGCCTTCTGGCAAACTTTCTGTCACATCTTGGACATCGGATTCAAATTCAGATCTCGATTTAAATGTTGTTCGACCGATTTTTGGAGAATGGTCGACTTGGTCAAAGGCTGAAAGAAGGCAACTATTTGAGGAAGTATTGTTATCTGGTTCGCAAAGACTTATTGTTACGCCGAAAGAAGTCGACATTTGGATGACGAAGTATTCGGTATTGATTAGCAATGGTTTATTTAATTGGGTAGAAGATAGATTGAACTAGTTCTAAAAATTCTCTTTCTTCCATATCGTAGTGGAAGGAGAGGATGCTTTGATGAAAAAAATTCAAGGATTTGTACTGTTATTGCTTTTCTTTTTCTTGTTACCGATCATTACAGGACTATTACCTTTTCCAAACAACGAGAAATTTGTTCCTGCCACACCAGAAGAAAAGATAGTCTATGCATCGAATGATTTAGTAGTATCTGATGTTGCGCCTCCAATAGATCCTTTTAAAGTGTTGCTCGTGTTTACCCATTCCCATGAAACGTATAAGCCTTTCGTGGAGAATGAAAAGGGAATGGTCGCTGTATACGATGATCATTCAAATTTATTTTCCATGCAAAGTTTGTTTGAAGATTATTTTCGGTTAAATGGAATTTCTGCGACAACTCTTGATGTAGATGTAATGAATGTCATGAAGCAGAATGGCAAAGCTTTTCATGAGGCTTATAAAACAGCTAGGCCATATATTGCCGAAGAATTAAAATCAAATCATTATGATTTGATTTTGGATATTCATCGAGATTCTACTTCTCGAAATAAAACAACGATTGTTCATAAAAATGTTTCCTATGCGAAAGTAGCTTTTGTTATTGGTGCAGAAAATCCAAATTATAAATCTAATAAAACGCTTGCTCAAGCCTTAAGTGATTCAATGAATCAAATTATACCAAATATTTCAAGAGGTATTATTGAGAAAAAAGGCAGCGGTGTGGATGGGGTATATAATCAAGATTTGGCAAAAGAAATGATATTAGTGGAGATTGGTGGCATTGATAATACAGAAGATGAAGTTTATCGTACTGTTGCCGTAATGGCGCAAGCGGTGGCGAATAGTATTGCAAAACAATAAATTTATATTTGCAAGTAGCGTTTAAGAGAATGACTTTTAAACGCTATTTTTTATTTTCACAAGGCAATTATGATTATTTTATAGAATAAGAATAAAGATTCCCTTTATTTGCTTATCTTGTTTATTATTGTGCTTACGCCATACTTCATAGTATAATTCAACTTAGTTTATTGTAACTTTGTAAAATCATGTTGAAAAACAACACAAAATAGCAGTATATAGTGAAAGGTGAAAAGCCTCCTGCGAAAACCAAATGACTTTGGTTAGATTCAAATCGCATGGAGGCATTTGTTAGGAGTGGAAATATGAATCGTGAAGAACGCTTAAAACGACAAGAACGCATTAGAAACTTTTCAATAATAGCTCATATTGACCATGGAAAATCTACATTAGCGGATCGCATTTTGGAGAAAACGAAAGCTTTAACAGAGCGAGAAATGAAAGAACAGCTACTAGATTCGATGGACATAGAACGAGAACGTGGAATTACAATTAAATTAAACGCTGTTCAGCTAAAGTATCAAGCAAAAGATGGGGAAATTTATATCTTCCATTTAATCGACACTCCAGGACACGTCGATTTTACTTATGAAGTGTCAAGAAGTTTAGCTGCATGTGAAGGAGCTATTTTAGTTGTGGATGCTGCGCAAGGAATTGAAGCGCAAACACTAGCAAACGTTTATTTAGCGTTAGATAATGATTTAGAAATATTGCCGGTAATAAATAAAATCGATTTACCTGCAGCTGATCCAGAAAGAGTTCGCAATGAAATTGAAGATGTGATTGGTCTCGATGCGGAAGATGCGGTGTTAGCGAGTGCAAAAGCAGGCATCGGTATTGATGAGCTTTTGGAGCAAATTGTTGAAAAAGTACCTGCTCCATCAGGAGATCCAGATGCACCTCTGCAAGCATTAATCTTCGACTCATTATATGATGCTTATAAAGGTGTTATTGTTTCTGTAAGAATCGTAAACGGAACAGTAAAACCTGGAGATAAAATTCGATTTATGGCAACAAATGCGGAATATGAAGTGGTAGAAGTAGGAGTACATACGCCGAAAGTGACTCCTGTTGAAGAGTTAACGGTTGGTGATGTAGGTTACATTACTGCTTCAATTAAGAATATTCATGACACGAATGTGGGGGATACAATCACCCATGCGGATCGTCCGGCGAAAGAACCTTTGCCAGGTTATCGAAAGCTAAATCCAATGGTATTTTGTGGTCTTTATCCAATCGACACAGCAAAATACAACGATTTACGAGACGCATTAGAAAAACTTGCACTAAATGATTCTGCATTACAATTTGAACCTGAGACATCTCAAGCATTAGGTTTTGGGTTCCGCTGTGGTTTCTTAGGTTTATTGCATATGGAAATTGTGCAAGAACGCTTAGAAAGAGAGTTCCAGCTTGACCTTATTACGACAGCTCCATCTGTTATTTATGAAGTGGAATTAACGGATGGTTCAAAAGTTAGGGTGGATAACCCTTCCATGATGCCAGCACCACAAAAAATAAACCAAGTGTTAGAACCATATGTCAAAGCAACCATTATGGTGCCAAACGATTATGTTGGTGCGGTAATGGAATTATGCCAAAAAAAGCGTGGCACATTTATCAACATGGATTACATTGATTCAACACGAGTGAGCATCTTTTATGAAATGCCACTTTCAGAAATCGTTTATGATTTCTTCGATCACTTAAAATCGAATACAAAAGGTTATGCTTCATTCGATTATGAGTTAATTGGTTATAAACCTTCGAAACTTGTGAAAATGGATATTTTAATCAATGGTGATCAAGTCGACGCATTAAGCTTCATTGTACATCGTGATTTTGCGTACGAAAGAGGAAAAGTCATTGTTGAAAAATTAAAAGATATTATTCCGCGTCAACAATTCGAAGTACCTGTACAGGCGGCTATTGGAACAAAAATTATTGCCCGCTCTACAATTAAAGCAATACGTAAAAATGTGTTAGCGAAATGTTATGGAGGAGACATTTCCAGAAAACGTAAACTTCTTGAGAAACAAAAAGAAGGTAAGAAGCGCATGAAGCAAGTAGGATCTGTTGAGATTCCGCAAGAAGCGTTCATGGCAGTATTAAAAATGGATGACGAAAAGAACTGAGTTAAACAAAAATTTGGAAAAGCCATTCGGTAGTCGGATGGCTTTTTATTTGTTACATTGAATTTTATGATTGAAACGGTACAATAGTAAGATAAATAGTGTTAAAGAAAGAAGGGATAGAATGGTCCGAGGAGTTTACATCCATATTCCTTTCTGTCATCAAATATGCAATTACTGTGATTTTAATAAAGTGTTTTTTCACAATCAGCCAGTAGATGAATATATTGAAGCAGTTGGGAAAGAGATTGCAATGGCTGTAAATAATATGCCGGAGCAATTTGAAAATATAGAAACAATCTACTTAGGTGGAGGTACACCAACAGCATTATCTCCTAATCAAATCAGCCGTTTGCTAGAATTAATTGCAAAACATTTAAACATTGATGTAATAGAATTCACTGCTGAAGCTAATCCAGATGAATTAACAATAGAAAAATTAAAAGCATTGAAAAATGGTGGGGTCAACCGTTTAAGTTTAGGGGTTCAATCATTTG
Source organism: Ureibacillus thermosphaericus (assembly GCF_012396605.1). Classification (GTDB taxonomy): domain Bacteria; phylum Bacillota; class Bacilli; order Bacillales_A; family Planococcaceae; genus Ureibacillus; species Ureibacillus thermosphaericus. The sequence goes on along the minus strand of NZ_JAAXPW010000014.1, from coordinate 64,221 downwards.
ATCAACAACTTCTTCAAAAACTAGGGAGAACACATACCAATGATGATGTTTATAAAGCAATTGACAATGCGATTGCTGTTGGTTTTCAGAACATTAACATTGATTTAATGTACGGGCTACCTGGACAGTCAATTGAACTGTGGGAAGATACTTTAGAAAAAGCTCTTGCACTAAACTTGCCCCATTATTCTGCATATTCATTAATTGTGGAACCAAAGACTATTTTTTACATTCAGTTTTCAAAAGGAATGTTGCATTTGCCACCTGAAGAACAGGAAGCGAAAATGTATGATTTGTTGATGGAGCGTATGGAGGATAGCGGCCTTTCTCAATACGAAATTAGTAATTTTGCAAAGGAAGGTTTTCAATCGCTTCACAATAAAATTTATTGGGATAACGACGAATATGCAGGCTTCGGTGCTGGTGCCCATGGGTATATGAATGGCATTCGCTACTCCAATTATGGACCTATCAAAAAATATTTACAATCCATCCATATGGGACAGCTGCCAATTCTTCATCGCCATCAAGTTTCGATTAACGAAAAATGTGAAGAAGAAATGTTTCTCGGATTACGAAAAAATGAAGGAGTTTCGTACCAACAGTTTGAAAAGAAAATAGGATTTTCGTTAAATGAAAAATATGGTGAGATTATAAGCAAACTGATGGATGATGGGTTAGTGATGGAAGAGGAAGGTCGAGTAAAACTAACAAGAAAAGGTCGTTTTTTAGGAAATGAAGTGTTTCAACAATTTTTATTGTACGAGTAGGTTATTTCATTGACACTAATTCATAGTTTTGTTAATTTAATTATAGTATTAGCACTCTCTTTTTATGAGTGCTAACAGAGGTGGTTTCAATGTTAACTGATCGTCAATTACAAATATTGCAAGTAATCGTTGATGATTTTGTGATATCAGCTCAGCCTGTTGGATCACGTCAAATTTCCAAGAAAAAAGGAATTAATTACTCACCTGCCACAATTCGAAATGAAATGGCAGATTTAGAGGAGCTTGGGTATTTAGAAAAGACACATGTTTCTTCTGGACGTATTCCTTCAGAAAAAGGATATCGTTATTACGTAGATCACCTACTGCAACCGAAACGTATGTCTGTTCATGAAATAAATTTAATACAATCCATCTTTGAAAAACAAAAGGTTGAAATTGAACAAATCATACGTGAATCAGCAAGCATATTATCCGAATTAACATCTTATACAGCGATTCTACTTGGTCCAAATGTTACGGATCATCGGGTTAAACGCTTTCAAATTATACCTCTTTCAAAACAAACAGCTGTTGCGATTATCGTAACAGATATGGGTCATGTAGAAAACCAAGTTATAGCATTACCTGAAGGTTTTGATGCTTCAGATATTGAAAAAACAGTTAACATTCTTAATGAAAGGTTAATTGGTGTACCGTTAATTCATTTGCAAAGTAAATTAGAAAAAGAAACATATGAAGTATTAAAACAACATGTTCATATGGCTGATTCTCTCATTCTTTCGTTAATAAAAGTTGCATCTGTGGAAAATGATAGTAAAATTTACTTTGGCGGAAAAACAAATATGCTGAATCAGCCGGAATTTCATGATTTAAATAAAGTCCGCCAGTTGATGGAATTAATGGATAAGAAAAACCAAGTAATTTCACTGTTTCAACCAGTGAAACAGGGCATTACGATTCGAATCGGTTCTGAAAACAATCATATTGCAGTCGAAAACTGCAGTGTAATTACCGCTTCCTATACTGCTGGTGAAGAGCAGAGCGGAGCCATTGCCATTATCGGGCCAACGCGAATGGACTATAAGCGGGTCGTGACGTTACTTGATATTGTAAGAAGAGGTTTATCAAGAACTTTTTCGGAAAAATTGAATGATGGACAGTAAGGAGGATTATCAGTGTCCGAAACAACAGAAAACAAAGACCAACTAGAAGAAACAGTTGAAAACGGAGAAACAAAACAAACATTCAAAGAAGAAGCAACTTTCTCGAATTCAGAAGAATTAATAGACGAGGAAGTCGTGAATGTAGAAGAAGATACATCGGCTGATGAAAGTTCACAAGCAGAACTATCAGTAGAAGAATATAAAACAAAAATAGCCGAGTTAGAAGCAAAATTAGCAGAAGAAGAAAATCGTTATTTAAGATTAAGAGCAGATTTTGAAAATTTGCGTCGCCGTAGTCAGCTCGACCTGCAAGCGGCAGAAAAATATCGTGCTCAAAGCTTATTAACAGATTTATTACCGATTATTGATAACTTCGAAAGGGCACTTCAAGTAAAAGTTACTTCTGAAGATGCTCAATCACTATATAAAGGAATTGAAATGGTTTATAATGCCCTCATAGATGCGACGAAAAAAGAAGGGCTAGAAGTGATTCCGGCTGTCGGTGAACCATTTGATCCAAATGTTCATCAGGCTGTAATGCAAGAATCAGATTCAGAAAAAGAATCTGGCATTGTCTTGAAGGAATTACAAAAAGGCTATAAATTGAAAGATCGCGTATTAAGACCTTCCATGGTTTCAGTAAATGAATAATTGAAATTTGAATGAAATTTGTGTGTGAAATAGGAGGCAAAATTCAATATGAGTAAAATTATTGGTATCGACTTAGGAACAACTAACTCTTGTGTAGCTGTATTAGAAGGTGGAGAACCAAAAATCATTCCTAACCCAGAAGGAAATCGTACAACTCCATCTGCTGTTTCATTTAAAAATGGAGAGCGTCAAGTAGGGGAAGTGGCAAAACGCCAAGCAATAACAAACCCAAATACAATTCTCTCTATTAAGTCTCACATGGGGACTGATTATAAAGTAAAGATTGAGGATAAAGAATACACTCCTCAAGAAATCTCTGCAATGATTTTACAATATTTGAAAAGCTATGCCGAAGACTATTTAGGAGAAAAAGTAACAAAAGCTGTCATTACAGTACCAGCTTATTTCAACGACGCACAACGTCAGGCGACAAAAGATGCTGGACGAATTGCGGGTCTTGAAGTAGAGCGTATCATTAACGAACCTACTGCTGCAGCTCTTGCATATGGTTTAGATAAATTAGATGAAGACCAAAAAATCTTAGTATTCGACCTTGGTGGAGGTACATTCGACGTATCCATTCTTGAACTTGGTGATGGTGTATTCGAAGTGCTTGCTACTGCAGGTGATAATAAACTTGGTGGAGACGATTTTGACAAAAAAATTATTGACTATTTAGTTGAAGAATTTAAAAAGGAACATGGCATTGACTTATCTAAAGACAAAATGGCAATGCAACGTTTAAAAGATGCTGCTGAAAAAGCGAAAAAAGATTTATCTGGCGTTACTTCTACACAAATTTCATTACCGTTCATCACAGCTGGCCCAGAAGGTCCTCTACACCTTGAAATGTCATTGACACGTGCGAAATTCGAAGAGTTAACAAAAGACTTAGTAGAACGCACAATGGGCCCTGTGCGTCAAGCACTTTCTGATGCTGGACTTTCTGCATCTGATATCGATAAAGTAATCCTTGTTGGTGGATCTACTCGTATTCCTGCTGTACAAGAAGCAGTTAAACGTGAAACAGGTCATGAACCACATAAAGGGGTAAACCCAGACGAAGTGGTAGCAATGGGAGCTGCTATCCAAGGTGGCGTAATCTCTGGTGACGTGAAAGATATCGTATTGTTGGACGTAACTCCGCTTTCATTAGGTATTGAAACAATGGGTGGAGTATTTACGAAATTAATTGAACGCAACACAACAATTCCAACATCAAAATCACAAATTTTCACTACTGCTGCAGATAACCAACCAGCTGTGGACATTCACGTTTTACAAGGAGAACGTCCAATGGCAGCAGATAACAAAACATTAGGTCGATTCCAATTAACAGATATTCCACCAGCTCCACGTGGTGTACCACAAATTGAAGTAACATTTGATATCGACAAAAACGGTATTGTGTCTGTTAAAGCAAAAGATCTTGGCACTGGCAAAGAGCAAAAAATTGTTATTCAATCGAACTCTGGTTTATCAGAAGAAGAAATTCAACGCATGATTAAAGAAGCAGAAGAGAACGCTGAAGCGGATGCAAAGCGTAAAGAAGAAGCAGACCTTCGAAATGAAGCAGACCAATTAGTGTTCCAAGTTGATAAAACAATTACAGATTTAGGCGATCAAATTACAGAAGATGAAAAGAAATCTGTGACAGATGCAAAAGAAGAGTTAACGAAAGCATTAAAAGAAGGTTCAATTGATGATATCAAGTCTGCAAAAGAAAAACTTGAAGGTGTTTTACAACCGTTAGTGATGAAAGTATATCAACAAGCTGCACAACAAGCACAAGCAAACAATGCTCAAGGAGAAGACAAAAAAGATGACGGTGTAGTAGATGCAGACTTTGAGGAAGTAAAAGACGATAAATAATAAATTGCCAATGATATAAGCGAAAGGCGGTTCTAATAAATAAACCCTCCTTCGTTGACCGCCTTTCGATTTGTATTGTCAATATTGGTTGATTGAATAATTGGAAAGCAAGAAAGTCAAAGCCGTTTTTGGTCTTTGACTTTTTCCATGATATAGACTGAATGATAGCATTATAAGGTAAAGTATCTTTCGCACACGCTTACATTAAAATAATGCAATTTTTAATGTAGCGTTTGTGGCAGATACATCATAGAAATAGAAAACTGTGTTAAATTTTCTCATCTTTTATTTGCATGGTTTAAATAAACTTCATTTCAATCTTTAGCATATATGATAAAATAGACCTTATGTAAAAGAGAGCGAGTGTGAGGTATGAAACGCGACTATTATGAAGTCCTTGGCGTAAGCAAAAACGCAACGAAGGATGAAATAAAAAAGGCATATCGAAAATTATCGAAAAAATATCATCCCGATCTTAATAAAGAACCTGGTGCAGATGAAAAATTTAAAGAAATTAGTGAAGCATATGAAGTTTTAAGTGATGATCAAAAAAGAGCACAATATGACCAATTTGGTCATGCAGGTGTCAATGGACAAGGCGGTTTTGGCGGCGGAGGATTTAGTGACTTCGGTGGCTTTGGCGGTTTCGAAGATATTTTTGATACTTTCTTTGGTGGTTCAAGACGTAGAAGAGATCCGAATGCCCCTCGAAAAGGTGACGATTTACAATATCGTATGAACATTTCTTTTGAAGATGCAGTATTTGGTAAACAAACAGAAATCGAAATCCCGAGGGAAGAACAATGTGATACGTGTAACGGTTCTGGTGCAAAACCTGGTACATCACCAAAAACATGCGATAAGTGTAACGGTACTGGGGAAATGAGCCAAGCTATTGATACTCCATTAGGCCGCATTGTCAACCGTCGTACTTGTAGCTATTGCCAGGGCACTGGTAAAATAATCGTGGAAAAATGTTCGACTTGTGCAGGAAAAGGAACTGTACAAAGAAGGAAAAAAATTAAAATTACTATCCCAGAAGGAATCGATGACGGTCAACAATTACGCGTATCTGGTCAAGGAGAACCAGGCATTAATGGTGGACCACCTGGGGATTTATATATTGTCTTTCGTGTTGGAAAACATCCTTATTTTGAACGAGATGGAGACGATATTTACTACGAATTAAAAATTACGTTCCCTCAAGCAGCTTTAGGGGATGAAATTGAAGTTCCAACAATTCATGGAAAAGTGAAATTAAAAATTCCAGCAGGTACTCAATCGGGCGCTCAATTCCGAATTAAAGATAAAGGTGTAAAAAATATTCATGGATATGGAAGAGGTCACCAATACGTGAATGTAAAAGTTGTTACTCCGACGAAATTAACAGAACGTCAAAAACAACTATTGCGGGAATTTGCTGAAATTAGCGGTGATATTCCTGAAGAACAAGGAAGTTCATTATTTGATAAATTGAAAAAAACTTTTAAAGGTGAAACAAAATAAGGAATAATGATAGAAAAGTGGAGTGTGATTGCAAGTGAAATGGACTGAATTATCAGTACTAACAACAACTGAAGCGGTGGAAGCGGTATCGAATATTTTTCATGAGGCTGGAGCAAGCGGAGTTGTCATTGAAGAATCTTCAGAACTTAGTAAAAATCGTGAAAATCAATATGGAGAAATTTATGAATTAAATCCCGATGATTATCCAGCACAAGGGGTGATCGTTAAAGCCTATCTTCCTGCATCCAGCTTCTTAGCGGAAACTATTGAGGAGATAAAACTTGCAATCGCAAATTTAAAGAATTTTGATATTAATGTCGGTGAAAATATATTAACAACTTGTGAAGTTCACGAAGAAGACTGGGCGACTGCTTGGAAACAATACTATCATCCAATTAAGGTGTCAGAGCGATTTACGATTGTACCTACTTGGGAAGATTATCAGCCAAAAAATTCAGATGAAATCATTATTGAGTTAGATCCTGGCATGGCTTTTGGTACAGGAACTCACCCGACGACGGTCATGTGTTTACAGGCTCTTGAAAAAACGGTGAAAGCGGGCGACGTAGTCATTGATGTTGGTACCGGTTCAGGGGTTTTATCCATTGCTTCAGCTCTACTAGGTGCAAATAAAGTGCATGCTCTCGATTTAGATCCTGTAGCTGTGAAGTCAGCACAAGAAAATGTTCAGCTAAATCATGTCGAGAAAATTGTGGAAGTGGAGCAAGGAAATCTATTAGAAAAGGTACAAACGGAAGCGGATGTTGTCGTAGCGAACATTTTAGCTGAAGTCATCATGACATTTACAGATGATGCATATTCGATTATCAAGCCGGGTGGATTCTTTATTACATCTGGAATCATCGGTGCGAAAAAAGAAGTTGTGAAAAGTGCTCTTGAAAAATCAGGTTTTATTATTGAAGAAGTATTAATGCTGGAGGATTGGGTATCCATCATTGCGAAAAAATAATTTTAGGAGTTGTCTTTAGGGCAACTCCTTACTTTTAGGAGGAAATAATGCAAAGGTATTTTGTTGATGAACCATTTAATGAACAAAAGCAATTGACAATTACAGGTGAAAGTGCTCGGCATATTTCGAAAGTAATGCGCATGCAAAAAGGAGACAAAATTATTGTCGTGCAAAAGGAAATTGCTTATCTTTGTACAATTCTTTCTGTTGGACAAGAAGTGTTAGTAGAGCAAACGGGTGAAACGATTCCTTCTCCTGAAATGCCCATTCAAGTAGACATTGCTTGCGGTTTACCTAAAGGAGATAAACTTGAATTTATAGCACAAAAAGGGACAGAGCTTGGCATGCATGCATTGATTCCTTTTGTAGCAGAACGATCCATCGTCAAATGGGATGAAAAAAAGAGCGATAAGAAAATCCAACGGCTATCCAAAATAGCTCAGGAAGCTGCAGAACAATCCCATCGCACATTTGTGCCGATTATTTCCCCTCCTCTTTCATTCAAACAACTATTGGAAACATTTCCTTCATACGATGCAGTATTTGTTGCTGATGAAGAAGAGGCTAAGGGTAAGCGCACAAGATTTGCGGATCAGCTAAAAAAAGTGTATGATAGTGAATCGAAGTGCATTTTATTTATTTTTGGCCCAGAAGGTGGAATTTCAAGGAAAGAAATTGAACTTCTAAAAGAACAAGGTGCACTCAGTGTTGCTTTAGGTCCAAGAATTTTACGTGCAGAAACGGCGCCATTATATGTCCTTTCTGCCATATCATATGAATTTGAATGAAAGAGGTGTGTTGCCTTGCAAACGGTGGCGTTTCACACATTAGGCTGTAAGGTAAATCATTACGAAACTGAGGCCATTTGGCAATTATTTAAAGAGAATGGTTACGAACGTGTTGATTTTGAAGAACAAGCAGACGTTTATGTCATAAATACATGTACTGTTACAAATACAGGAGATAAAAAGTCCCGCCAAGTTATTCGTAGAGCTATTCGTCAAAATCCGGATGCTGTGATATGTGTAACAGGATGTTACGCACAAACTTCACCTGCTGAAATTTTAGAAATTCCAGGTGTGGACATTGTGGTAGGTACGCAAGATCGAGTAAAAATGCTTGATTATATTGAACAGTACCGTAAAGAGAGACAGCCAATTAATGCAGTACATAATATTATGAAAAATCGCGTATTTGAAGAATTGGATGTTCCTTATTTTACTGATCGCACTCGTGCTTCGTTAAAAATACAAGAGGGTTGCAACAACTTCTGCACTTTCTGTATTATTCCTTGGGCGCGCGGATTAATGCGTTCACGTGATCCACAAGCAGTAATCAAACAAGCACAAGCGCTTGTAGATGCAGGTTATTTAGAAATCGTGTTAACGGGTATTCATACAGGTGGATACGGTCAAGATTTTAAAGATTACAATTTAGCCCAATTGTTACGCGATATTGAAGCAAATGTAAAAGGAATTAAACGTTTGCGAATTTCATCGATTGAAGCCTCTCAAATAACAGATGAAGTCATTGACGTATTGAGAAAGTCGAAAATCGTTGTGAATCATTTACACATTCCGCTCCAATCTGGTTCTGATACAGTTTTGAAGCGTATGCGCCGAAAATATACAATGGATTTCTTCGCGGAAAGATTAAATAAATTAAAAGAAGCATTGCCAAATTTGGCAATAACTTCTGACATCATCGTTGGTTTCCCAGGTGAGACGGAAGAAGAGTTTATGGAAACGTACAACTTTGTAGCTGAACATAAATTTGCAGAGTTACACGTATTCCCATATTCAAAAAGAACTGGAACTCCAGCGGCAAGAATGGAAAACCAAATTGACGAAGAAGTTAAAAATGAACGAGTACATCGTTTGATTACATTAAATGATCAATTGGCGAAAGAATACGCTTCTCGATTCGAAGGGGAAGTATTGGAAGTTATTCCTGAAGAACATGTGAAAGAATTTGGACCAAACATGTTAGCCGGTTATACAGATAATTATTTGCGAGTTGTTTTTGAAGGAACGGCAGATCTCATTGGAAAACTAGTTAAAGTGAAGATTACAAAAGCGGGATATCCATATAATGAAGGTCAATTTGTTCGCGTATTAGAAGAACAAGTTCAATAATAATTCATTGCGCATTCTTGTACAGATACAGGAATGCGCATTTGTTTTATTCATTGAACAATTTTCACCTTAATATGAATGATTTTCGTATGTTATCATAAGGGCAATTGGACAAGAATAAATAATACATTAAAGGAGCAATTACAATGACAACAAATTATGCTTCATATATTGACCATACGTTACTCTCACCAGATGCAACGAAAGAACAAATTGGAAAATTGTGCCAAGAAGCAAGAAAATATGGCTTTGCATCTGTTTGTGTGAATCCATATTGGGTAAAGTACTGTAAAAATTTATTGCAGGACACATGCGTTAAAGTTTGCACAGTCATTGGTTTTCCTCTCGGAGCTTCAACGACGGAAACAAAAGTATTTGAAACAAAACAAGCAATTGAACAAGGTGCAGATGAAATTGATATGGTCATTAATATCGGATTGCTTAAGACGCGTGATTATGAACGAGTGAAAGAAGATATTCAACACGTTATTGATGCTGCGGGTGGAAAAATTGTGAAAGTAATTATTGAAACATGTTTGTTAACCGATGAAGAAAAGGTGAGAGCGTGTCAATTGGCAGTTGATGCTGGTGCCGCATTTGTCAAAACTTCAACAGGATTCTCAAAAAAAGGTGCCACTGTAGAAGATGTCGCATTAATGCGAAAAACTGTTGGCCAACATGTTGGCGTGAAAGCTTCAGGTGGAATTAGAAGTTTTTCTGATATGAAAAAAATGTTGGAGGCTGGAGCAAATCGTATTGGTACTAGCAGCGGAGTCAGAATTATTGAAGAAACTTTATAGGATTTCTATTGACTCAATATTTACAATACGATATAATTTTCGAGTACACAATTAACGCATGTTTTCTGTGTATTGACGTGTGTTCGGAGGGAGGGAAAAGAGATGACAAAAACTGTCGTAAGAAAAAACGAAACACTTGAAGATGCTCTTCGTCGCTTCAAACGAACTGTATCTAAAAGTGGTACAATTCAAGAAATTAGAAAACGCGAATATTATGAAAAACCAAGCGTAAGACGTAAGAAAAAATCTGAAGCTGCACGTAAACGTAAGTGGTAATCTAATTATACCCTTCGTTCGTAACACGCGTAAGATACACTTTAGCTTAGTAAATCATACCCTAGTATTTGTTAAACAAATACTAGGGTTTTTTGCATTAATGCTTCAATCATTTACATACTTAACAGAGGAACAACAATTGATTTTCATGTACAATATAATTAAGTATTAAATGAAAAATTTGAAACTTTTCATTCAATTGAGACGTAAACCATATTGAGGAAGGAGGGAACAGATGAATAAGCCGCACATTTTCCGATGGATTGTACTTTTAGCAGCTACATTGTTTTTCTTATTTCCGAATAACACTTTTGCGAAAGAAAAAGTGTATCACATTCCTTTAGAAAATGAAATCGAAAGAGGTTTATATGAATTTTTAAAACGTTCCTTTAAAGAGGCGATTGAAAATAAAGCAGATGCTATCGTACTTGAAATACATACCCCTGGTGGCTATGTTGACGTCGCTTACGATATCGGAAAATTAATGGATGAGACGCCTGCCAAAATTATAGCATTCATTAACTCAAAAGCTCTTTCAGCAGGTGCTTATATCGCTCTTCATGCAGATGAAATCTATATGACACCAAATGCGACGATGGGAGCGGCACAAATTATCGATATGAATGGAAATGCTGCAAGTGAAAAAGCGAATAGCGCATGGATTAAAAATATGCAAGCTGCAGCAGAATCAACCAATCGAAATCCAGATTATGCTCGAGCGATGGCGGATGCTAGCCTTGATTTGCCAGAATTGAATAGTCCGAAAGGGAAACTGTTAACACTAACAGCAGAAGAAGCTTATCGGATCGAGTATTCTAATGGAACGGTTGAAAATTTAAATGAATTGTTAGCGAAAACAGGTTTTGAGAATAGCGAAGTTTTTTCCATTCATGAAACATTTGCTGAAAAACTGGCTAGATTTTTAACGAACCCGATTGTGGTAACGTTATTGTTAACAATCGCCTCTCTAGGTTTAGTGCTAGAACTATTTTCTCCTGGTTTTGGGGCACCGGGTATCATTGGTATAATTTCATTAATTTTATTTTTCTTCGGCCACACAGTAGCAGGTTTTGCAGGTCTTGAAACGATTATACTATTTATAATCGGTTCTGTTTTTCTAATTGCTGAGCTATTTGTGCCTGGAGGAATTTTAGGCCTCGTTGGTGGTGCTATAATGATCATCAGTCTATTATTTGCTGGTGAAAGTATCGTTCATATGGCTTATTCAATTATCATAGCATTGGCAATTGCCATAATAGGAATGGTGGTATTAGTGAAGTTTTTCGGAAAAAATCTACATGTCTTTAGCAAACTCGTCTTGAAGGAGGCAACCTCCACAGAAGAAGGTTATGTATCCAATGTCAATCGCATTGATTTAATTGGGAAAGAAGGAATAACGATTACACCATTGCGTCCCTCTGGAACGGTATTAGTAGACGATGAAAGAATCGATGTTGTTTCAGAAGGTAGTTACATCGATTCCAACAAAAAAGTTAAAGTGATTGAAGTAGAGGGGTCACGCATTGTTGTTAGAGAAATAAAAGAGAAAGAGGGAGATTAAGCATGATGTTTATTGATGGTTTATTCGTCACTTCCATTGTTGGAATTGTCTTTGCAATCATTGTATTAGGAATTTTCTTTACATTCGTACCAGTAGGTCTGTGGATTAGCGCTTTAGCTGCTGGCGTGCGAGTAAGCATTTTAACTTTGATTGGAATGAGATTACGTCGAGTAATTCCTGGTCGTATTGTAAATCCATTAATTAAAGCTCATAAAGCTGGTTTAGATGTGACAATCAATCAATTAGAGTCCCATTATTTAGCTGGTGGTAACGTTGACCGCGTTGTAAATGCATTAATTGCTGCGCAAAGAGCAAATATCGAATTATCTTTTGAACGTGCCGCTGCAATCGACTTAGCTGGTCGAGACGTATTAGAAGCGGTTCAAATGTCAGTAAATCCTAAAGTTATTGAAACACCGTTTATTGCTGGTGTTGCCCTTAACGGGATTGAAGTAAAGGCTAAGGCAAGAATTACTGTACGTGCAAATTTAGACCGTTTAGTCGGTGGTGCGGGCGAAGATACGGTGATTGCCCGCGTTGGTGAAGGGATTGTTTCAACGATTGGTTCGAGTGAATCCCATTCAAAAGTTTTAGAAAATCCAGATTTGATTTCTCAAACTGTGTTGAAAAAAGGATTAGATGCCGGAACAGCTTTTGAGATTTTATCCATCGATATTGCAGATGTGGATGTTGGTAAAAATATTGGGGCAGAATTGCAAATTGAGCAAGCTCAGGCTGATAAAAATATCGCTCAAGCGAAGGCGGAAGAACGTCGTGCAATGGCAGTAGCGAAAGAGCAAGAAATGGTTGCTAAAACCCAAGAAATGAAAGCAAAAGTAGTAGAAGCTGAAGCACAAATTCCGATGGCAATGGCGGAAGCTTTACGATCTGGTAATTTAGGAATTATGGATTATATGAATTACAAAAATATTCAAGCGGACACTGCAATGCGTGATTCTATTGCAAATGTGACAAAGAATCAACAAGAGGATTAAGAGATACTCCTCCAGAAAGGAGTGTTATAGTTGGAGAGTTTAATTCTATTTATCATTATAGCTCTAGTTAGTTCTTTTTTTAGCTCGTCAAAAAGACGGCATGATCAATCTACCCCTCCTATTCAAAAAGAACATCGTCAAAGACCAAAAATTGAAATCAAAACATTAGATGAATTTGCAAATGAAGTGATGAAACAATTAACGGAAGAAAAGGAAGTAAAACAGAGAGAATCCGTAATGGTAGATGAGAAGGAGCAAGAACCTTCACCAATACAACAACAAGTACAACCTGTGCCCAATAATGTCGAGTTAAAAGAACGTTCAAATCAAACTCCTGTCGTAACGAAAGAAACGAAATCTCATCCACAGGTAAGTCATAAACTTCCATTCTTATCTTCAAAAGAAGCGTTAAGGAATGCTATCATTACACAAGAAATTTTAGGACCACCAAAATCGAAAAAACGGTAAAAAATCATGTCCTCCCATTCCTAAGCATATACTTGGTGAAAGGGAGGGCAGTTTTTTTTGAAAAAATTATTCCAGATTGACCCTATAATTGAAATGATGAATTGTCGCCAATTACGAATGATAGGAAACTATAAATTTTTAGAAGCATCGGAGCATCATTGTAAGTTTTATTATGAAGGTTTTCTCGTGATGATTGAGGCTGACAAAGTACATATTAATGTACTAAAAGAAGAAGAAATTTTAGTACATGTTGATCAGTTAAAAAATTTTGAAATGAAGCGACAGGTGAATGAAAATGAAATTATACGATAGCCGCCCTGTAGAAATTCGTGTTTCTCGCAGTGGAAACGTACATGAATTGATTCGACGCTTACAACAAAATCGAGTGAAATTACGAGAAATAGAGTTTTTAGAGGATGAAGTCAAATTTGAAATTTCTAGAAAAGATGTGACTATTGTACGTTCATTGCGGAAAAAATTAAATTTGAAAGTAAAAATACGTTACCTGCAACAATCAAGGATTTTTCAAAAAACTGGTTGGACAATTATTGGAATAATACTGTTGATTTTCATCCCCATCATCTGTTCACAATTTATTTGGAAAGTTGAAGTGGAAGCAAGTACGCCAGAATTGAAGGCGAAAGTTGAAAAGATAATAGATGAAAAATTACAACTAGACAATCCTGTGTTAAAGCGAAAACTTGTATCCGATTTTGAAATACGACAAACCATTATGGAAGAAATACGTGATCTTTCTTGGGTGCATATTATCAAAAAGGGAAGCAGTATGACGATTGTTCCCCAACTAGCACCAATAACGGAAAATAAAGAAAAGAAAAGCGACGGACTATATCATTTAGTTGCTTCGAAAAGTGGTGTGATAACTCATTTTAATATTACAAGCGGTGAGCGTCGAGTTATGCCAAATATGACTGTGTATAAAGGAGATGTTCTTGTATCAGGAGTCATTACTGTAGGTGAAGATGAATATATGGCTGTGGGTGCGCAGGGAGAAGTATATGCTGATTACTGGCTAGAAACGAGTTTTGAGATACCGAGGAAAGTCAAATACATTTCAGCCGCTGACAGCAAGTGGATATTTGGATTGAAAAATAGCGATGAAAAGGAGAAAGAGTTATCGTTTCAAAAAATCAAATTGCCAAATTGGATTTCAAATTACATCGAAATCAAAAAGACGCAAAATTATATTACAACTGTACAAGAACTGTCAGAAGATCAAATCGACTCATTTATTTTGCCGCTATTGCACGAAAAAATTTTAAAATCACTACCTCCAAAAACGATTATCAAGAAAGAAAATATTTTGCACGTTACCTTCGATGATGATAAAGTTAAAGGGAAAGTCCTTTTTTTGGTAAACGAAAATATTGCGAAAGAATATCCAATTAGTCAAGGAGATTAGATATGGCTGAAGAATTAACAGAGTTACATGTTGAAAACCCAAATGAAGCAATTATGCTTCTAGGAATGGGCGATGCTAATATAAAGTTAATTGAAGAATCATTTAATTGTCGTATCATTACTCGCGGTGAAATCATTCAAATTACAGGTGAAGTAGAACAAAAGAAGCAAGTAACATTGTTGCTAAAAGAATTATTAAAAGTTATTCGTAAAGGCATTAATATTGATTTAAGAGACGTTTCAAGTGCCATTGAAATGTTAAATAAAGGAACACTTGAATATTTTTCAGAGTTATATGACGTTGAAATAGGTAGAACTCATAATGGCAAGCCTATCCGTGCCAAAACGATTGGTCAACGTGAATATATAAAGGCTATTCGTTCTCATGATTTAGTTTTTGCCATCGGGCCTGCAGGTACGGGGAAAACATATTTAGCAGTAGTCATGGCAACACAAGCATTAAAAAATGGACATGTTAAACGAATCATTCTAACACGTCCAGCTGTAGAGGCAGGAGAGTCGCTCGGATTTTTACCTGGTGATTTAAAAGAAAAAGTTGACCCATATTTACGGCCATTATACGATGCCTTACACGATATTTATGGAACAGAACATACTCAACGATTAATTGAGCGGGGAACAATTGAAATTGCTCCACTTGCTTATATGCGTGGCCGTACGTTAGATGATGCTTTTGTTATTTTGGATGAAGCTCAAAATACAACCCATATGCAAATGAAAATGTTTTTAACTCGATTAGGATTTGGGTCCAAAATGGTTATTACGGGAGATAAATCTCAAATTGACTTACCGAAAAATGTAGAATCTGGATTGATGATTGCTGAACGAGTGTTGAAAAATGTGAAAGATATTCATTTTACCTATTTGGAAGCAGGAGATGTAGTAAGGCATCCTCTTGTGGCAAAAATTATTCAAGCCTATTTCGATCAAGAACTATAACAATGTGTACGCCAGTTCGTACACATTTTTTATTTACTAAAGAATCCAATTCTACCAATGAAAAACGAACGAGAAATTGATAAACTATTAATATACAATATTGGGGGTGCGTTATGGATAAGCACTTAATAAAATTACTGGACATGTTCGGTTTTCGTGTATTACTGATTACTATATTATTTATTACTGGCCTATTACAGTTTTTTATCATGTTTGGCAATGTTCGAGGAGATACATATGATGTCCAACCATTTCAATTAGCTCCAGAAACAATACGAGCTGTGAAAACCGTAGAAGATACTGAAAAAACAGAGAAGGAGAGACAAGCAGCAGTAGATGCTGTGGAATCCGTATATGTCTTTGATGAAGAAATTGTCGATCATCGGGTGGCGCTTATTGAAACAATATATGAAATTATTTTGGACGTCCGAAAAGAAATTTCCGGAAATGGTACTAGAATATTATTGAAAGAAGAGCAAATTCAACTGCTTCAAGATAAATTAAAGGAAATCACTGAAAGTCAAACTTCCCTGCGATTCACAGATGAACATTTATGGACTTTTATCACTGTGGACGAAAAGGAATTAAGTAAAGCTCATACCACATTGATTCAACTAGTGAAAGATACTCTATCGGTCCCAATACGCAAGGAAAATGTCACATCCGTGCGCAATGAATTAGAATCAAAAATTCGTGCACATGAGAGTATTAGTAATTCCCTTATACCACCATTAGTTATTTTAGGAAGGGTAGCAGTTGTCGAAACGGAAACGTTGGATGAAGAAAAAACTGAAGAATTAAAACAACGAGCACGGCAAGCAGTTGAACCAACTCGTATTTTACAAGGTCAAATTATCGTACAAGAAGGCGAATTAATCGACAGAGAAAAATATCGACAGCTGGAATTATTAGGGATGACAAATAATAAGGCATCTATAAAACCTGTACTGGGACTAGCAATTTTAGTTATATTGCAAATGACTTTTCTTTATTTCCTATTTGACAAACTTAATATTGATGTGCAAAAAAAGAGAAAACAAGTTGTTGCAACGGTAATTGTTTATCTATTTTCAATCGGATTTATGGAACTTATTAATTTATTAGATGATTTTGAAGTCCAAATAGCCTTTTTATTTCCCTCTGCTTTAACGACTATGCTTGTGAGTTTATTAGCATCTCATAAAGTTGCAAGTCTAGTAACATTACTCACGGCCGCATCGGCAGGTGTTATATTCCAAGAAGGGTATTCGGCAGTATTGCAAATGGAAATTGCATTGTATATATTGCTTGGTGGCTATGCATGCATTTACTTTATGAAATCGATTGAAAATCGTTCTGATATATTAAAGGGTTGTGGAATTGTAGTTATTATTAATATATTATTTATTGCATTCTATTTATTAATGTCCCAATCCCATTATGAACCGTTAGAATTATTATTTTACGGAGTGGCAGCAGTAGTTTCAGGTTTGTTGTCTGGCGCTTTAACGATGGGATTGTTGCCATTCTTTGAATCAGCCTTTGGAATTTTGTCGACAATGAAATTAATCGAATTATCGAATCCAAATCATCCGCTATTGAAAAAAATATTAACCGAAACACCTGGAACGTATCATCATAGCATCATGGTCGCAAATTTAGCGGAAGCCGCTTGTGAAGCTATTGGAGCAGATGGATTGCTTGCTCGAGTAGGAAGTTATTATCATGATATTGGGAAGACGAGACGCCCTGCATTCTTCGTCGAGAACCAAATGTCAGGCATCAACCCACATGACTCGCTGCCACCAGAAAGAAGTGCGGAAATTATTATAGCCCATACAAATGATGGAGCAGAAATTTTACAAAAACATAAAATGCCACAAGAAATTATTGATATTGCACTTCAACATCATGGCACAAGTTCGTTAAAATATTTTTTGCATAAAGCAAAAGAACAAGGCGTAGTTAAAGATGAGTCCATCTTCCACTATCCGGGGCCAAAACCTCAAACGAAAGAAATTGCGGTCATTAGCATCGCTGATAGTGTAGAAGCGGCCGCTCGCTCCATGAAGCAACCTAATGCTGAGAAAATTCGCAATTTAGTGCAATCGATTATTAAAAATAAATTAGAGGAACAACAATTTGATGAATGCGATATTTCCATTAAGGAGTTAAAAATAATTGAAAAAGTGCTTTGTGAAACACTAAATGGCACGTTCCACTCTAGAATTGAGTATCCAAAAGAGGATAAAAATTAGGAGGAACTATGACTTTAACAATTGATTTTTTAGATGAGACAAATAAATTAAGCGATGAACATATCGAACTTGTTGAAAAATTGCTTCAACATGCTGCGAAAATAGAAAATATCAACAATGCAGAAGTTTCTGTTACCTTTGTAACTAATGAAAAGATACATGAAATAAATCGTGAATACCGTGACAAAGACCAGCCGACAGATGTTATTTCCTTCGCTCTAGAAGAAATGGGCGAAGGAGAAATCGAAATTATTGGAGTTGGAGAATTACCTCGTGTTCTAGGTGATATTATTATTTCTGTCGATCGAACGAGGGAACAGGCAGAAGAGTACGGGCATACATTTGAAAGAGAACTTGGTTTTCTTGCCGTACATGGATTTTTGCATTTATTAGGATATGATCATATGACGGAAGAAGACGAAAAAGTAATGTTTTCAAGACAAGAGGAAATTCTCACATCATACGGCTTAGGTCGTGATTTTCATGCGTAAATTTTTTCGTTCTTTCCACTATGCAATTGAAGGAATACGATTTGCAATGAAAGAACGAAATATGCGCATCCATGTTACTTGTGCTGTATTGGTTACGATTGCAGGCTTATGTTCGCAATTAAGTGCAGCGGAATGGCTGGTGTTAATCTTAACGATGGCCCTTGTGATTGCGTTAGAAATGGTGAATACTGCAATAGAAACAGTCGTCAATCTTGTTTCACCAGAATATCATGCTCTTGCAAAAGCAGCGAAGGATGTTGCGGCTGGTGCAGTGCTCATTTCCGCAATCGCAAGCATTTTCATTGGATTGATTATTTTTCTGCCTAAATGGTTTCTCATGTAATAGGAGGCGTATCCGTACATATGGATGTACAAAAGTTAATGAATGAAGCGAAACACGCCCGTGAAAAAGCCTATGCTCCTTACTCTAAATTTTCTGTTGGAGCCGCATTATTGACGAAGAGCGGGAAAATTTTTCACGGTTGTAATATTGAAAATGCTAGCTTTAGTATGACAAATTGTGCAGAACGAACTGCAATTTTTAAAGCCGTTTCAGAAGGGGAAACAAAATTTGAGGCAATTGCTGTCATTGCCGATACAAAAAATCCCGTTTCTCCATGCGGTGCATGTAGACAGGTAATGGCTGAATTTTGTTCACCAGAGATGCCTGTTTATTTAGCAAATTTACAAGGAAAAATACAAAAAACAACTGTAAAACAATTATTACCAAGTGCTTTTAATTCGGAGGATATGAAAGATGCATGACAATCATCGTTTTAAATCAGGATTCATTTCAATTATTGGTAGACCAAACGTAGGAAAATCGACATTTTTAAATCGTGTAATTGGCCAAAAAATTGCTATTATGTCGGATAAACCTCAAACAACTCGAAATAAAATACAAGGTGTATTGACGAGAGAAAAAAGCCAAATGGTATTTATTGATACACCAGGAATTCATAAACCGAAGCATAAACTAGGCGAATTTATGGTGAAGGTCTCTAAAAATACACTGCGTGAAGTAGATTTAATTATGTTTATGGTTAATGCAGAAGAAAAGATTGGCAAAGGCGACGAATTCATTATGGAATTGTTAAGTGAAACGAATACTCCGGTGTTTTTAGTGATTAATAAAATAGATAAAATTCATCCAGATGAATTATTAGAAATTATTGATGCTTATAGAGAAAAAATGGATTTTGCAGAAATCATTCCAATCTCTGCATTGGAGGGGAATAATGTAGAACGATTGCTAGAAACAATTGAAAACTACTTACCAGAGGGACCTCAATATTATCCAAGCGACCAAGTTACAGATCATCCTGAGCGCTTTATCATATCAGAACTGATTCGTGAAAAAGTATTACATTTAACGAGAGAAGAAATACCTCATTCTGTAGCGGTTATCATTGATAAAATTCGCAGGGATGAAAAAAATGAAAATCTCATTCACGTGAATGCCACGATTATGGTTGAGCGGGACTCGCAGAAAGGGATTATCATTGGTAAAGGCGGATCTTTGCTAAAAGAAGTCGGAACTCAAGCAAGAAAAGATATTGAAATGCTCCTCGGTTCAAAAGTTTATTTAGAACTTTGGGTAAAGGTTCAAAAGGATTGGCGAAATAAAATCACATACCTAAGAGACTTTGGATATCGAGAAGATGAATATTAAAATGTTTAAGAGTGCGTCTAATTACTTACGACGCACTCTTTATGAATTTTTATTCATCGTCCTTTTATCGAAATCATTATTAAATAAGATTCTAGAATGCCTCAGTGAAAAGGGATGTGCAACAGATGCTAAGTAAATTAGAGGGCATTGTTTTAAAAACAAGAGATTATGGGGAATCAAATAAAATTGTTACACTGATGACAAAAGAAGCTGGAAAAGTTGCAGTGATGGCTAGAGGTGCTAAGAAACCGCGGAGCAGGTTAGCGTCAATATCTCAAACTTTTATGCATGGTATTTTCATTGTACAACGATCTTCGGGTATAGGCACGTTACAGCAAGGTGAGCTTATCAATTCGATGCGACATATTCAAACCGATATATTACGAGCAGCTTATGCTAGTTACATTGTGGAAATGGTAGATCGATTAATAGAAGAGGGAAATCCGCAACCATTTCCTTACGAAGTGTTGAAACAAGCTTTATATGCGATTGAAGATGAGCATGATCCAGAAGCAATCGCATTGTTCGTTGATTGGAAGTTTCTTCCTTATGCAGGGGTAAGGCCTATTTTGCATCAATGTTCATCCTGTGGTGCGGTAGAAGGGGAATTTGCCTTTTCCTTTTCACAAGGAGGATTTCTTTGCCACCGTTGTTTTCATGTTGACCCCTATATTATTCGGCTAAGTCCAACACAATTAAAATTAATTCGCATGTTTTCTACTATTCCAATTGAGAAAATTGGAAAGTTGGAGTTAAAGCGTGAAACGAAACACTTTATCAAGAAAATTGTAACGACGATTTATGAAGAACAAACAGGTATGCGTTTAAAGTCTCGTTCATTTATTGAACAGCTTGAAAAATCAGAAGCTTTGTACTCGTTACAAAAAGACAATAAAGACAAAACAGGCGACAAACTTTAGGCGCCTGTTTTTATTGAAATATATATTGTATTAATATTTCTATCATTATCTTAATTCAGCTAAAATAGGCATTAAATCTTCTTTAAAAGCTTGCCAAAATTTTTCCTCTAGCTCAGGAATTAGGATGTGTTTAACATTTTTCAATTCCAAATACAGCTTTTCAATTTTGTCATCGACAAGTCTCATTCGATGATTGATTTTCTCTCGTTCTTCTTCAATATTTAGAATAATAAAACTATCCATCAAAAGTTTAAGTTGATTATATTTTTTTATTGTACTTTCGTAAGCTTCTTTATGAAACACACCAAGCGATGTAGTAAGATCGATCTGTTTTCGGTGATATTGTGCCGCATGAAAATATTGTTGAATTTTCAAATTTGTATTGAATATTAATTGACTGTTGGAACTATTGGAAGGTACTTCTCGCTTTAATATCGCTGTCACAATATTCTTTAATTGGCTGAAAACGTCGCTAACTTGAAGTTCTTGTTGTTTCTTAAAACTTGTAAATGAACTAAACAGCATATAGCTCCCCCCTAATCCAAAATCCCTTAACTCAATTATACTAGAGGGGGAAAGAATATGTATATTTAATTCAGATAATTCTGATTTTAAAATAATGAACAACATATCATTAGACAAAAGAAAAAAAGCTGTACAATCATGTACAGCTTTCATCATGTAAGCAATATTAGAATTGTAAGTGCTTTTCAATATAAGCTTTTACATCCGCAATTGGCATGCGTACTTGCTCCATTGAATCTCGATGACGCACAGTCACTTGACCGTCTTCTTTTGAATCGAAGTCGTAAGTGATGCAGAATGGTGTTCCAATTTCGTCTTGGCGGCGATAACGTTTACCGATGGATTGAGATTCATCATAATCTACTGGGAAATATTTGCGCAATTCGTTCCAAACTTCAGTTGCTTCCTCTGACAGTTTTTTCGATAGTGGAAGAACTGCGGCTTTAAATGGAGCGATAACCGGATGGAATCTAAGCACTGTGCGTTTGTCTCCATCTTCTAGTTGTTCTTCGTCATATGCATCACATAGGAATGCCAATGTTACACGGTCTGCTCCGACAGATGGTTCGATGCAGTAAGGAACGTAACGCTCATTTGTAACTGGATCGATGTAAGTGAAATCTTCGTTTGAATATTGCATATGTTGCTTCAAGTCATAATCTGTGCGGTCTGCAATACCCCAAAGTTCGCCCCAACCGAATGGGAATTTATATTCGATATCTGTTGTAGCTTTCGAATAGTGGGATAATTCTTCTTCGGAATGATCGCGAAGGCGAATGTTTTCTTCGCTCATGCCCAAACTTAACAACCAGTTTTTACAAAATTCTTTCCAGTAATTTTGCCATTCTAAATCTTCACCAGGTTTACAGAAGAACTCCAACTCCATTTGTTCGAATTCACGCGTACGGAATGTAAAGTTACCAGGCGTAATTTCGTTTCGGAAAGATTTACCAATTTGTGCAATACCAAATGGAAGTTTTTTGCGCATAGAACGTTGAACGTTTTTGAAGTTAACAAAAATACCTTGAGCCGTTTCTGGTCTTAAATAAATTTCGTTAGAAGAGCTTTCTGTAACACCTTGGAATGTTTTAAACATTAAGTTAAATTGGCGAATTTCAGTGAAATCTTGTGCACCACAATCAGGGCAGGAAACATCATATTGCTTCATGATTTCTGCCATTTTTTCAAATGATAAGCCGTCAACGATAATTTCATCACCTTTTTGTAGAGCTGCTTCTTCTATTAACTTATCAGCTCGATGTCTTGCTTTACATTGTTTACAATCAATCATTGGGTCATTGAAGTTTCCAACATGTCCTGATGCTTCCCAAGTGCGTGGATTCATTAAAATTGCTGCATCAAGTCCAACGTTGTAAGGTGACTCTTGAACAAATTTTTGCCACCATGCTTTTTTAATATTATTTTTCAGTTCCACACCAAGAGGACCATAATCCCATGTATTAGCAAGTCCCCCGTATATTTCAGAACCTGGAAATACAAATCCACGTTGTTTTGATAAATTCACAATAGTTTCCATTGATTGAACAGCCATTTTTGTTCCTCCTATTTAATTTTATTTTTCATAATAATAATAGAAAAGCACCCGTCTCCGGGCCATAAGCCCGGGGACGAGTGCTGGAATACATAATTACACCCGCGGTTCCACCCCGATTGATTGCATTTCATTCATAGAATTGCAATCCTCTTTTTTTCATCATGGCTCGAGGCTGCCGTTTCTCTTTTCGTGTAGGCTTTCACCATCCCTACTCGCTGTTTGTTGAAAAGATACTTATAGTCCTGTCATTGCCAAAATATTTGAATATAGTAATTTTTTTAATTAGTTGTGACATTATTTTATCATGTAGGACTTTTCTTAGCAATTATAAAGAAAATAGTATATAATATTTAAGAAAAGTATAACACTAATTGAGGCGGTGAGTCCAATAGAACTCAATCAACGTCAAGATAAAATTCTGCAAATTGTTAAAGAGAAGGGTCCAATAACAGGGGAGAAAATTGCTGAACAATTAAACTTGACTCGAGCAACCCTTCGACCAGATTTAGCAATTTTAACAATGGCAGGGTTTCTAGATGCCAGACCTAGAGTCGGGTATTTTTATTCTGGCAAAAAAACGATGGCTTCTGTAACAGAGTCAATGATGAATTTAAAAGTTAAAGATTTCCAATCTATGCCAGTTGTTGTATCTGAGAATATGACAGCTTATGATGCTATTTGTCAAATGTTCTTGGAAGATGTTGGAACCTTGTTTGTGGTGGATGATCGATCCCGTTTGCAAGGTGTGCTTTCAAGAAAAGATTTACTTCGCACAAGTATTGGAACTCAAGCTATAACAAAGATTCCCGTTCATATTATTATGACGAGAATGCCGAATATTGTGTATTGTCATAAGAATGATTCACTCATTCATGCTGCTAAAAAATTGATCGAGCGACAAGTTGACTCATTGCCAGTTGTAGAAGAGAAAGAAGATGGGTTAGAAATTGTCGGTCGTATAACCAAAACCAATATTACAAAAGCTTTTATTTCATTAGCTGAGACGAATGATTTGTAAGAGGTGCTAATTTGAAAAACTTAAAAATCTTTGTCGTATCTGATTCTGTCGGAGAAACTGGAGAACAAGTGGTTAAAGCAGCTGCTACACAATTTAGACCAAATTTTGATGGCATCATTATCCGAAGATTCCCACATATCTCAAATGATGACCATATAAAAAACATTGTAGAAATTGCGGCGATGCAAGGTGCAATTATAGTGTATACATTAGTAGAAAAACAAAAACGTCAGTTAATGTATAATTTATGTCAACAAAATAACATTGATTGCATTGATTTATTAGGTCCTATTATTCATTTATTTAGTAATAGACTTGAAGAATTTCCGTTAGAAGAACCTGGAATAGTTCATAAGTTAGACGATGACTATTTTCAAAAAGTAGAAGCGATCGAATTTGCCGTAAAATATGATGATGGACGAGATCCGAGAGGAATATTATTGAGTGATGTGGTGTTAATTGGCGTATCTAGAACTTCAAAAACTCCACTATCACAATATTTGGCTCATAAAAGATATAAGGTAGCCAATGTTCCAATTGTTCCAGAAGTCGAACCGCCTGAAGAATTATTTCAAGTAGATCCAAGAAAATGTTTTGGTTTAGTGATTTCTCCTGAAAAACTAAACGTCATCCGTAAACAAAGGTTAATTGCATTGGGTCTAAGTGATGATGCGATTTATGCAAAAAGAGATCGCATTGAACGGGAAATTGCGCATTTTTATAAAGTGGTAGAAAAATTAGGTTGTCAAGTCATCGATGTTACAAATAAAGCTGTTGAAGAAACAGCGAATGACATCATTGAGCGACTAGAGCGTTTAAAAAAATAAGATAATTATTTACACCTCCAGATTATCGAGGAGGTTTTTTTTTCATTTTTTTATAAATAAGTATAGAAAAATCATAAAGAATGTTTTATAATAATAAAATTGTGGTAAAAATATTTCTAACAAATAAATATTATAAAAAGTGAAGTTTTTTTGTCGCATTTTAAAGGAATTTTTAATTTTTTATCGAATTGTGTTATTTAGCAACAAAGTTGGTGATGGAATGATAGGCAAAATAATTCCTGAAGAATTAATTGAAAAAATCCGAACAGAATCGGATATCGTTGATGTAATCAGCGAATATATTCAGTTAACAAAAAGAGGGCGAAATTGGTTTGGATTATGTCCTTTCCACGGTGAAAATACACCTTCTTTTTCTGTTTCTGAAGACAAACAAATATTCCATTGCTTTGGTTGTGGTGCAGGGGGCAATGTTATAACCTTTGTCATGGATATCGAAAATGTATCCTTTCCTGAAGCGGTTTCTAAATTAGGGGAGCGCATCGGCATACATATTGATATCCAAAATCAAAGTATGGACAAAAATTTTCGCCGATATTCACCAAAAGAAGAAAATATGATAAATGCCCATCAATTTGTTGCTGAATTTTATCATCATTTATTGATGAACACAGAAGAAGGCGAAAAAGCATTAAATTATTTATTAAAAAGAGGATTTACAAGGGAAGATATCGAATCCAATGGTATAGGATACTCATTGCCAGTATGGGATTCAGTGACTGTATTACTAGAGCGAAAAGGTTTTTCGTTAGATGAAATGGTTGAATGTGGACTCATCATCCAAAAGGAAAATGACCATACTTACTTTGATCGCTTTCGAGGACGTATCATGTTTCCAATTCGCAACGAATTTGGAAAGGTCATTGGTTTTTCTGGTCGAATTCTTGAGGCAAATGAATCAGAAGCGAAATATTTAAATAGTCCAGAATCCCCGATTTTTCGAAAAAGTGAAGTTCTTTTTAATTTGGACAAGGCTAGAGCTTCAATTCGTAAAAAACGTCAAGTTATATTAATGGAAGGATTTATGGACGTGCTTGCTGCGCAAAAAGCAGGTATAGACAACGCTGTGGCAACGATGGGCACTTCCTTAACAAAAGAGCATATCACAAGGCTAAAACGCTTAGTTCGAAACGTAGTGGTTTGTTATGACGGTGATTATGCAGGTTGGGAAGCAGCGAAACGGGCCGCAGAAATGATTTACAACGAACAAATGGATGTTGAAGTTGTCGTACTACCCGATCAATTAGATCCTGACGAATACATTCGGAAGTATGGTTCAGAGTCCTTTGCACAGATGATTGAAAAACCACATGCATACATGGCTTTTATGATGATGTATGCACGACGCAATAAAAATTTTCAATTTGAAAATGATATTTTGCAATATATTCAAGAAGTGCTTGAGCATCTTGTTGGAAAATCATCGCCTATCGAACGAGAACTTTATATTAAAGAACTATCGAAAGAAACAAAAATATCGGAAGAAGCTATTTATGCACAATTCAGAAAATTAGATGCTGACTTTTCTAAAAATTATAAACGAGCTGAACAAAAAAATACAATATTTAGTGGCCAAATTCATTCCAAAAATTTAAATGCGACTGAACGTGCTGAAAGATTACTCCTTTCACATATGTTGTTTGATATGGAACTAGTGAAAAATATTTTACACAGTGATGATTCGCAACCATTTATTCATGATGAGTATATGGCAGTGTTTGTTCGCTTAATCGGCTTTTACGAAGAGCATGGCACTGCGGATTATCAAAGGTTTTTAGAAATTTTGGATGATGCAGAACTTCGAAAAATTGTTATGGAAGCTGCATTAATAGAGCGCGATCCAGAATTTAAAGAGGCTGAGATTGAAGATTGTTTAAAACAACTAAAAAAACATCGCATAAAGCTTGAAATAGAAAAACTCATGCACGATTCCCAAGAAGCTGAAAGAATGCATGAATATAAAAAAGCTTTAGAACTCGTCCAACGAATGATTGAACTGAAAAAAACATTATCTGCGATTTGAGTGATATTGGTTGTTATAAGGAGGAAGGTTTATGGCGGACAATATGTCAGAACGTTCAAGAGAAATTTTGGAAAAAAACTTGGAAGAAGCGAAAAATTTTCTTCGACAAAAAGCAAAAAATGATGGTATATCCATGGATGATATTTCAAAAAAATTAGATCCATTTGAATTGGAACCTGAGGAAATTTTTCATTTTGCTGAAGAATTAGAAAGCCAATATGATATTCGTGTGGAAGGAAAAGAAGAATTTGAAGAAGAAGCACTTGCGAAACAGGAAGCAAGTGAAGAAGAATTTGATTTGAATGATTTAAGCGTTCCTCCTGGTGTAAAAATCAATGACCCTGTCAGAATGTATTTGAAAGAAATCGGGCGTGTAGATTTATTAACTGCTGAAGAAGAAATTGAACTTGCAGAACGTATTGAGCAAGGCGATGAGGAAGCTCGTAAACGACTTGCGGAAGCAAACTTAAGATTAGTTGTTTCGATTGCTAAACGCTATGTGGGTCGTGGAATGCTTTTCTTAGATTTAATTCAAGAAGGAAATATGGGATTAATTAAAGCAGTAGAAAAATTCGACCATCGAAAAGGATTTAAATTTTCTACGTATGCCACTTGGTGGATTCGTCAAGCTATTACGCGAGCGATTGCGGACCAAGCAAGAACGATTCGTATACCAGTTCACATGGTGGAGACGATTAATAAATTAGTCCGCGTCCAACGTCAATTATTGCAGGATTTAGGGCGTGAACCAACGCCAGAAGAAATCGCAGAGGAAATGGACTTAACGCCTGAAAAAGTTCGTGAAATATTAAAAATTGCCCAAGAACCGGTTTCATTAGAAACACCAATTGGTGAGGAAGACGATTCGCATTTAGGCGATTTCATCGAAGACCATGAAGCGCAATCTCCTGCTGACCATGCAGCATACGAACTGTTAAAAGAACAGCTTGAAGACGTTTTAGATACTTTAACAGATCGAGAAGAAAATGTGCTTCGTCTTCGTTTCGGTTTAGATGACGGTCGTACACGCACTCTTGAAGAAGTAGGGAAAGTATTCGGGGTGACTCGTGAACGTATTCGCCAAATTGAGGCAAAAGCACTAAGAAAGCTACGTCATCCATCTCGTAGTAAGCGACTAAAAGATTTTCTTGAGTAACATCATTCTGAGAAATGTAAAGGTACCTAATTTTAGGTACCTTTTTTATTAGTGCGCCTGGCATGGGTGTAATCTATAGGGTGTAAGTCCCGAACTGTGAAGGCAGAAGTAACAGTTAGCTTAACGCAAGGGTGTCCGTGGTGACGCGGAATCTGAAGGAAGCTGGAGGCAAAACACCGGTCCGAGGAACACGAACCTCATATAAGGCTAGGTATGATTGAGTGAGTTTGCAAAACAAAACAAAGCTCTTTCTGTCGAAGGTCATATCGAGTAGATGAGGCGGATAGATGGTGTGAAAGTGCATGTACTTACCCGGGGAGGTCTGGCGGATAGGTGAAGTACGCTTCATAACCTACTTAGTGATAAGTAGCTGAACCGTCAGAAGTCAGCAGAGGTCATAGTATTAGTTGGTCTAGAACAACTAAGAAGGACCGAACAATTAAGAGAGAATAGCCCTTGGCATTCAGTGAGTCATGATGAAAACAGAAAACGTAGTACCTCACTTGAGGAAGGAAGCGGTGAATCCCGTGGGGGACCTCTTGGAGGGTGGAGTGACCACTGGCATAAAGAGAACAGCTATTCACGGAAGTTATAAAGACTTGCGTCAATCATCTTAATTGAACCGCCGTATACGGAACCGTACGTACGGTGGTGTGAGAGGACGGGAGTTAATCGCTCCCTCCTACTCGATTGAAATTATAAAAAATTTTCTTTGATAATACTTTGTACGGATGTCGAAATATAGAAAATACTATACAATAATACATAAATAAACAAATTTGGTGAATGTTTATGGATAATCCGAAAAAACAAATCATAATCAATGAAATCTTATTTTGGAAGCAAAATAAGTTATTACCAGAACATTACTGCGACTTTTTAATGACACTTTATACTGAAGGTGAAGACATTCAACTTCAAAATCATATTAGTATTAAAAAATCAATTAAAATGAAAGAAAAACGTAAAAAAACAACTATTTCTTTATTAATAATGGCGATAACAGCAGCACTCTTAATACTCCTTTTCCTTATGACAGCATATTTTTATATCGCTGCTTTCATAGTCGGAATAATAGCAATACTTTTTCTTGTATATTCATACAAATTTGCAAAGAAGCATGATTTGATTGCTCCCATTTTACAAGTAGCTGCGGCGCTATTAATTTTTGGAATTTCAGTAAAAGTTAGTTTAGTATATTTCGAAAATAATAATGTTGTACTTTATTCTTTATTAGTAGCTAATTGTTTTATGTGGACGATTACAGGTATTAAATTAAAACTATTATATTTCACAATTTCTGGTGTATTAGGATTCATTATCATTATTGCATATCAATTGTTTTTCCTATAATTCGATCGAAAAGTAGTTTTTCATTTCGTTTTTTAAATATAATTTTTTGTTGAAAGGAAATAATAAAGACAATTGATAGAAAAAATGATGAATATATAATTATTCAATCGGAAATTTATTCTTTGGCTAAATTGTGAAAAAATGTCGAAATTGTTACATTCCTTGTAAAAGTTATGGTTTAGGTCTTTTCGTTTTAAGAAATATGAAGTACAATAATTGTTGTTGACTATATTCTATATTTATAGCATTGATGATTCTACAAGGGAGGTAAAGACATGAAAAATAATCCGATCGTTCCTTATATCCTCATTATGGCATTCGGTATCGCACTTATCTTCTTTATGTCATTAGATGGAGTTGGAAAACAAGCTGAATTAGCTGAAGGTGAACATGGAACAACTGAAGAAGGTGCAGGAGGAGATGAAGCACTAGTTCAAGCTTGTATTGGTTGCCACGGCGGCGACTTAAAAGGTGGTATGGGACCTTCATTAGTTGGACTTGATGCAGATCATATCGTTGACGTTTTAGAAAACGGTATTGAAGGAACTCCAATGACTCCAGGTCTTAAAACTGGTGACGAAGCTCGCGCGATTGCTGAGTACATCAGTTCATTAGAATAAAAAAATAAATCCTTAGTTGCAAAAGGCGACTAAGGGTTTATTTTTTTATATAATGAGAGTTAGAATTTTACAATAAAGGCGGGTACTACATGAATGCACAAAATCTTTCCAAACGACTAGAAAAAGTTGCTTCTTTTGTGCCAAAAGGGGCAATTGTTGCAGATATTGGTTCAGATCATGCCTATCTACCATGTTACTTAGTCCATAAAGGAATCATACAAAAAGCTGTTGCAGGAGAAGTAGTGAAAGGACCCTATCAGTCAGCGTTAAAGAAAGTAAAAGAAGAAGGGTTAGAAAATCAAATTACTGTTCGACTTGCTGACGGATTAGAAGCAATTGAGAGCAGCGATCATGTTGATACAATCACGATTGCAGGAATGGGTGGTTCCTTAATCGTCTCTATTTTAGAAAAAAATCCTGAAAAACTCGAAACCGTTAATCGCCTCATCTTACAACCAAATATTCATGCACGCGTCATTCGACAATGGGCATTAGAAAACAAGTGGAAGATTATTGAAGAAGCTATAGTCGAGGAAGATCAAAAAATTTATGAAATCATCGTATTAGAACGAGGGAACATGGAATTGACTGAAGCAGAAATTTTGATGGGGAACATATTAATTCAAGAAAAATCAGAGGTATTTCTAAAAAAATGGTCGAATGAAGTAAACCATTGGAAAAAAGTACTTAAATCATTAGAATATGCGGAGCCGACTCCTGAAATCGTTGGAAAACGTCAAGAATTGCTTCATCAAATAGCACTAGTTGAGGAGGTAATCCATTGATGAAACAAGCTAATGGAAACGAAATCATTCAACTTTTTGAGAGCTGGTCACCGAAAAAACTTGCTTGTATGGAAAATGATCCGATTGGACTCGCAATAGGCACTTTAAATAAAGTAGTTACGAAAGTGCTTGTTACTCTTGATGTCAATCAAGAAGTTGCAGATGAAGCTATAGAGAAAGGGTGCCAATTAATTATTGCCCACCATCCACCTATTTTCCGGAAATTGTCGAATTTAAGAACAGATACACCGAGCGGAAGACTATATGAAAAGCTATTGAAAAATGATATTGCTGTTTATGCAGCTCATACGAATCTAGATGTTGCTGAAGGCGGCGTCAACGATTTGCTGGCTGATGCTTTACAATTACAAAATCGTGAAATTTTAGAAAAAACGTATTCAGAACATTTAATGAAGTTAGCAGTGTTTGTGCCTGATGAGCATGCGGATGAACTTCGATATGTCCTAGCAAAAGCAGGTGCCGGGAAGATAGGGAATTATGATTCTTGCAGTTATTCAACGGATGGAAAAGGGCGTTTTCGTCCATTAGAAGGTGCTAATCCATATATCGGTGATGTTGGAGAGATCGAAGTAACCGATGAAGAAAAAATAGAAGTAGTATTTCCAACATCAATGAAAAACCGAATATTAAAAGCAATGTTAAATGCACATCCATATGAAGAACCAGCATATGATCTTTATACTCTAGCTCAAGAAACGAATGAATACGGTATTGGACGCATCGGAATTTTGAAGGAACCTATGAGTTTGCGACAATTTGCTGATTATGTAAAAAAAAGACTACAAGTTCCAATGGTTCGTATAGTAGGGAATGAAAACAGTACAGTTTCAAAAGTTGCTGTACTTGGAGGAGATGGAAATAAATATATCCATATTGCAAAAAGAGCTGGTGCGGATGTATTTGTAACAGGAGACATGTATTTCCATGTTGCTCAAGAAGCACAAGCGATAGGACTAAATATTGTGGACCCCGGCCATCATGTTGAAAAAGTGATGATAAAAGGCGTTAAAGAAAAAATGACAAGCCTGTGTAAGGAGAATAAGCTTGATGTAGAATTTATTGAATCAGAAGTAAATACAGAACCATTTATTTTTATATAGGAAATTAAAAGTTACGTGAGCGAATGAGAAAACAATTTGTTTTTCATTCGCTCAATTTTTTATTTGAGTACAGAAAACAGGCGAGAAAAATTCGTATACGAAAGGTCCGATAATAGTCAAATATGTGACAATAATTGCCAATCTCCAATGGATAATAGTCACACTTGTGAACATAATAGCCAAATGGATAAAAAGAACTTTTGAAAAATAAGATAATAGTCAAATTCGTTACAATAATAGCCAATCATGAAAAATAATAGTCATTCCTGTCATTTTAATAGCCAATCTAAAAAAAATAACCTCTGAAAAGTAAGATAATAGCCAAAACTTAACAGTTATTAGTCAAACTACTAAATATAATAGTCAAATTTTGAAAATTAATTGCCAAATTCTAAGACATGAATTTTACCAACTTTTCAGCATAGCCTACTACCTGTTGCTGTACCTTTCAAAATGCATTTGCATATGATAGCTTTTAGAAAGCTTACGTCATTTGGAATAAACAGAAAGGAGATTTCTATGCGTCCACATCACTTTCCAAACCAAATGCCTCCAGGAAGACCTAATTTTTATGCACCAAGACCTCCTCAATACGGCTTTAGACCCGGACCATATCCGCCACCAATGCCACCTGGTTTTCAACCACCAAAAGGAACAGCGAGATTGGACTCCATTTTAGAAACAGCTAATCGATTTTTAGCGACAGCACAAAGTTTCCAACCTTATATCCAACAAGCAGCGCCGATGCTTCGGAATTTGCCTGCACTATGGAAATTATATAAAGGGTTTCAAGGGCTTCCAACTCAAACTCAAGGGAAACAATCAAATGAGGAAGGAAAAAGACAAATATCACCGTCAAATCATTCAAGACAAGAAAGAAGAAATGAAAGAAATCTAAGACAAGAAGAAATTAGTAGACCGTCAATTCCAAAAATCTATCAACCGCCGTTCGATCATTTTGAATAGAAACTTTGTAATAACACCATAGCTCCGTTATAATAAAGTTATGTACCAACAAAAGGAGTTGTCATGATGGAAGTCATTAAAATAAATCCTCGAGGCTATTGCTATGGTGTAGTTGATGCAATGGTTATTGCAAGAAATGCTTCATTAGATAAATCATTGCCAAGACCAATCTACATTTTAGGAATGATTGTTCATAATAAACATGTAACGGATGCTTTTGAAAAAGAGGGGATTATCACTCTTGACGGAAGCAATCGAAAAGAAATCATTGAAAAAGTGGATAAAGGGACTGTTATTTTCACTGCTCATGGAGTATCACCTGAAATAAGAGAAATTGCGAAAAGAAAAGGACTTGTAGCAATTGACGCTACATGCCCAGACGTAACAGTCACTCATGAATTAATCCGTGAAAAGTCTAAGCAAGGATATGACATTATTTATATAGGGAAAAAGAATCACCCAGAGCCTGAAGGAGCAATTGGAGTTGCACCGAACCACGTTCATTTAGTTGAAAATAAACTAGATATTGACAATCTAAATTTACAAAATGATAAATTGCTAGTAACAAATCAAACAACTATGAGCCAATGGGATGTTAAGGATTTAATGGATTACATTAAAGAAAAATATCCCCATGTGGAAGAGCATAAAGAGATTTGCATGGCTACTCAAGTACGACAAGAAGCGGTAGCAAATCAAGCAGGAGAAGCGGATTTACTTATTGTAGTAGGAGATCCTCGTTCCAACAACTCAAATCGTTTAACTCAAGTTTCTGAAGAAATTGCAGGTACCCCAGCCTACCGCATTGCTGATATATCAGAGTTAAAAATCGAGTGGTTGATGGATATTGAAAAAGTTGCTGTTACAGCAGGTGCTTCGACACCAACTCCTATTGTGAAGGAAGTCATATCATTTTTAGAGAAGTTTGATAAAAATGATCCATCTACTCATGAAATAAAGCGTACTGTGACACTGGATAAAATACTTCCAAAAATTAAAGAACCAAAACCTGTTAACGTTATTCTTCCTAACGAGTAAAAGGGGCTGTTCAGAAAGTCGAACACTTTCTGAACAGTCTTACTTCTTATAGTAAACTTCTCTTAAAAACTTTGCTCCTGCGGTGGTCACATCAAACGTGCCTCCTCGTCGCAATTTATCTGCGGCTAAGCTTGTGCGACAGCCGCAAATTATCTGCGGCTAAGCTTGTGCGACAGCCGCAAATTATCTGCGGCGAAAGCGATAGCGACAGCCGCAATTTATCTGCGGCGAAAGCGATAGCGACAGCCGCAAAGGGGGCGTCTCAAAATAACTTTTCAGACTTCCCCTTTTTCATTTTATCGCTAGTTTTATAAGCCGAAGGGGAAAAATGAATAATCTATCATATAATAATTATCGTTTAAGTAGAATGTTAAGAATTATGTAAGATTTAAGTGAAATGAGTGCGAATAATTGAAAGTTTACTTAACTTTTTATACAGGATTGACAATTTGTATGTGTGAAAGATTGCAGTATATAGTATTTGACTTTCCATCTTTCATTTCAATTAATCGTCCCTCTACATGATTGATTTTTCCAATATGAGAAAAATCTTTGCCTAAATTTAAAATAACCAGTTGACCTTTTAATTCGGCAATTTGATCAGCAAATTGCTTTTTTAATGTTGGAAGCTTAATTTTCGATAAGGATAAGAATTCGGTTTCACTGATGCCGTAAGGAAGGTCAT
This sequence comes from Ureibacillus thermosphaericus, assembly GCF_012396605.1. Classification (GTDB taxonomy): domain Bacteria; phylum Bacillota; class Bacilli; order Bacillales_A; family Planococcaceae; genus Ureibacillus; species Ureibacillus thermosphaericus. The sequence continues at coordinate 29,701 of NZ_JAAXPW010000014.1, read as the reverse complement.
TTTTAATATGAGGTATTATCCATTTTAAATGTTTATTTGGAATGTACATAGTGTTATAAATGGGTGACTGAAATACAAAATAGTCATCCATTACAGACGTAATGACGCCATGTAGTGCTTCATTTCTTGTCACCATTAATTCTACGTGCAGTCCTTTTGCCATGGAAAGAATATTGAATAACGTCAAATCTTGATTGACTTTTGTAATAAATTGCGGTATTTCTGAAGGGGATTGAATATTATTTTCATTATCAATATCCCTTTCCAAAGTATATATATGGTCAGTTGGCAAATATACAAATTGATTATTTACGTGGATCACGAAAATTTCATCACTTGAATCAATTAAGGAGCCGTTAAATATTTTCCCGCCCATGATTTCAATGAAAACAACTTCATTATTTAAATGATGCATATGGTGCCCCTCCTATCTATTTACAATCAAGAACAAAAGTATTACTTTATGATATTTTTTTATTATTATTAATATTCCATTTTAATTAAACAATCGGTACATATTTCAACAATGAAAAAATTATGTATTATTATTTGCTTCCATTTGTTAGACAAAAAGTTTAATTGTTCCTATTTAATAATCGCTGTTGAAAGCATGATGAACGAAAGTTGTTTATTGTTCTTTAGAAAGCGTATTTGGTACAATAATATTCATGTTAGGAGGTACGAAAAATGTCGAACTTTACAGATTTTCAATTCAAACCATTTATTATGGATGCTATTCAAAAGCTCGGCTTTAAAGAACCAACTCCCATCCAAAAAGAGATGATTCCGTTAATATTGCAAGGGAAGAGTGCGATTGGACAAGCCCATACAGGGACAGGCAAAACCCATGCGTTTTTATTACCGATCGTTCAAAGAATAGATGTAGAGAATACAGAAGTCCAAGCAGTAATTACTTCACCAACAAGGGAATTAGCAACTCAAATTTTTGAACATCTAAAGCAATTAATAGAAGGCACTGAAATTTCCGCAAAATTATTAATTGGGGGTACGGACAAGCAGCGAACAATTGAAAAATTAAAAAATCAACCGCAAATTGTTGTAGGAACACCAGGGCGAATTCATGATTTAGTAAAGGAAAATGTTTTACTAGTTCACAAAGCATCTATTTTAGTAGTAGATGAAGCGGATTTAGCCTTCGATATGGGATTCATTGAAGAAATAGATGGATTTGCAGCTCGAATGCCTGAAGATTTAGAAATGTATGTGTTCTCTGCTACAATCCCTGTTAAATTGCAACCATTCCTCAAAAAATATATGGAATCCCCAGTACACATTCAAATGAACGATCGAAAACCGGTGGCGGAAGGAATCGAATTTTTCCTTGTACCGATTCGCTCTAAATCTCGTACGACTCGACTACTAGAAGTTTGTGAGGCGATTAATCCATTTTTATGTGTTATTTTCTGCAATACGCGAAAAACTGCTGAGGAAGTTGCAGACTTTTTAGCGGAAAATGGCATACGTACAGGACAAATACATGGTGATTTAACGCCTAGAGAGCGTAAAAAGATGATGAAGCAAATTCGAGATTTAGAGTATCAATATATCGTAGCGACAGATTTAGCTGCTCGAGGTATTGATATACAGGGTGTTTCTCATGTTATTAATTATGAAATACCTGAGGATTTAGAATTTTTCATCCATCGTGTAGGTAGAACAGCGCGTGCTGGACTTCAAGGAACAGCGATTACCTTATATGGACCGGACGATGAAAATGATTTAGCCCGAATTGAAAAAATGGGTATTCCATTCCAACAGAAAGATGTTAAAAACGGCGAATGGATTGAGTTAAAAGAACGGCACGCTCGAAAAAAACGAGTGAAACAGGAAAATGAGTTAGACCAACTCGCTAAAGCATTAGTGCGCAAACCGAAAAAAGTAAAGCCGGGCTATAAAAAGGCAATGAAAATGCAAATAGAAAAGATTAAGAAGAGAGAAAGAAGAAAAAGAAATCGCTAGAAGTGAGGGGAAGAGAATGTTAATTGGATCGCACGTATCCATGAGCGGCAAGAAGATGTTACTTGCTGCTAGTGAGGAAGCTGTATCATATGGATCCACGACCTTTATGATTTATACGGGGGCACCCCAAAACACAAGAAGAAAAGCTATTGAAGATTTAAATATTGAAGCTGGATTAAAGCATATGAAAGAACACGGTATCTCAAATATTGTTGTCCACGCACCGTACATCATTAACATTGCAAATACTGTAAAACCTGAAGTGTTTGCTTTAGGGGTGGAATTTTTGCAAAAAGAAATTGAGCGCACAGAAGCGATCGGTGCAACACAAATTGTTTTACATCCGGGTTCCCATGTAGGAGCAGGGGAAGAAAAGGGGATTAAAAAAATTATTGAAGGATTAAATGAAGTGTTGTCAGTCGATTCTCCTGTTCAAATTGCATTAGAAACAATGGCTGGAAAAGGATCAGAATGTGGCAAAAACTTTGAAGAAATTGCGATGATTATCGACGGGGTTACGAATAATGAGCGACTCTCCGTATGTTTTGATACATGCCATACTCATGATGCAGGCTATAATATTGTAGAAGATTTTGATGGTGTTCTAGAACAATTCGATAAAATCATTGGTCTAGACCGCATTAAAGTGGTTCATATAAATGATAGTAAAAATGAGAGAGGGGCAAGAAAAGACCGCCACGAAAATATTGGATTTGGCCATATCGGCTTTGATGTATTAAATTACATAGTACATCACGAAGCATTTAAAGAAATCCCAAAAATACTTGAAACACCTTGGGTAGGTACAGATTCAAAAAATAAAAAGCCACCATATAAAGAAGAAATTGAAATGTTTAAAACAAGTACATTTCAACCGGAATGGATTGAAGCATTACGCAACTAGGGACTGAAATAAGTCCCTTTTTTAATGAAGGAAATTTTAAGTGAAAGTGACGATAAAAGAAGGCGTATACGAGCATAATAGAATGTAAAAGAATGGTTCAAGGTGGCTGCCATGATGAAAAAACAGTGTGTATTATGTATTGTTATCGTGTTTTTCTTTTTCCAATATCTTCATCCAAGTCAAGCGATGTCACTCCATGAAAAAATAACACACCATTTAGGTACAAAGGATATCAGCGTGTCCATTCGCGATCTAGAAACTGGACAGCTATTATATACGAAAAATGGGGATATTGGAATGAAACCCGCGTCCACATTAAAATTGCTTACTTCAGCTAGTGCATTACATGTATTGGGACAACAGCATCAATTTGCAACAGAAGTTTATATTGATGGGAAAGTAAACAACGGGGAACTTCAAGGTAATCTTTATGTAAAAGGAAAAGGTGATCCTACTTTTCAAAAGAAACATTTTTTACAAATTGCAGATATATTAAAGTTGTTAGGCATTTATTCGGTAAGAGGCAATTTATATGGCGATGATTTTTATTTTAATGGTGAAGCACTCTCTCCTGGCGTTTCAAAAGAAGATGAAAGTTTTTATTACGCATCAAGAATAAGCGCATTAACGATGTCACCGGATGGAGATTACGATGCAGGAACGCTCATTGTTCATGTAATCCCTACTTCCATTGGAAATAAACCAATCATACAAACGGAACCGAATGATAGTGGGATGATTTTATTGAACTACGCAATGACGGTTCCTTCGAATAACAAAAATACTATCGAAATCATTCGTAAATATCATTCAAATGAGGTAGTAATTTCAGGAAATATTCCGTTAGGGGCATCTCATAAAGATTGGGTGACATTATATGACCCAACGCTCAACACGCTCGAGGCTCTCAAAATCACGTTGGAGGAAGAAGGGATTGCATTTTATGAAACATCTGTTGTTCGAAAATCTGTACCTAAAAATGCAACGTTGATTTATAGAAAACAATCCCCCCCTCTGAAATATATCAACCATACATTCTTGAAATTAAGCAATAATAGCATTGCGGATATTTTAGTAAAGACAATGGGACAAAAAGTATATGGAAATGGAAATTTTGAAAATGGATTAAAGGTCATTCAACAATATGGCAAAGATTTAGGATTAAAAATGGAACAGTGGAAGTTTGAAGATGGTTCAGGAATTTCACATTATAACCGTACAACTGCTAATGAGTTAACGAACTTATTAGTAAAAGTTCAAGAAGAACCTTTTTTCCCGATCTTTTTTAGCAGTTTGCCTGTGGGAGGAGACACGAATCGACAAATCGGGGGATCGTTAAGAGAAAGATATTTAGGTGAACATTTGAAAAATCGAGTATTTGCCAAAACTGGCCACATTACTGGTGTATATACGTTAGCAGGATATGTAAAGGCTAATAGTGGGAAAATGTATGCATTTGCAATCATGACGCAATATCAAACAACTAACAAAATAAAAGACATTGACAAAGTTGTGGAATCGATTATTGAACAATACTAAACAAACATTTAAGAAAAAATAGGCTGTCTAGGAAGGAAAAACTTTCTAAACAGCCTACATTCGTTCACGATTGCCATTAGTATCTTTTTTGAACTAACTCATCGTTTTTTAAGTGCTTCTTGAGGGAAATTTAATTTCTTAAATCATCAAGCATTTTTTTATATTTTTTATACTTCTTAGAACCTAAAATCTGCTCGGCTTGTTTTAACACATTCTCAGGAATGCCTGTAATAAGCCAGGTGATGTTTGCTTGTTGGGCTAGTGGACGAAGCTGTTGGATTTCCTCAATCGTTAAATCCACACCATATTGTTTCGCCAATTTCCGAATTTCTTTATCGGATTTCGAAATTAGGGATTCCCAAAATTCAATCGCATTCATAACATCATCCTTTCCGTTCATCAAGCAAGAAACCTTTACAAAGAAAATTAAATCCCTTATACTAACAAAATGTAAATCGTAATGATTATGAATTAGAAAGAAGAGAAATGATGAAAAAAACTTTTGTGGAATTACAGAATGTTTCATTTAAATATAATTCGAGACTTGTATTAGATGATATTTCTTTTAATGTGAATGAAGGGGATTTTTTAGCGATTGTCGGACCGAATGGTTCTGGTAAATCTACTTTACTGAAAATCATTTTAGGATTATTGAAACCTAAAGGTGAAATAAAACTTTTTGGTGAACCATTCACTTCATTCCAACACCGTGAATGGATTGGATATGTTTCGCAAAAATCAAATGCCTTCAATTCTGCCTTTCCTGCAACGGTGAAAGAAGTTGTGCAAAGCGGATTAACGAAAAAAGTTGGTTTATTTAAAAAACTCCCAAAAGATACGATTAAAAGAGTAAATGATGCGTTAAGCGCTGTAGGAATGGATAAATTTATCAATCGTAATATCGGAGAATTATCCGGTGGCCAACAACAAAGAGTATTCATTGCTAGAGCATTAATTTCTGAACCAAAATTACTCGTATTAGATGAACCAACTGTTGGAATTGATATGAAAAACGTACAATCATTTTATGATATGTTAGGTGAATTAAATAAGAAACATAATTTAACCATTATTTTAGTGACGCACGACATTGAAACACCCTCCAATCAAATCAGCCATGTTGCTTTTTTAAATGGGAGAATTCTATTTTACGGAGACATCGAACAATACAATCAAATTTCAAAAGAACAAATTTATAAGTGGTACGGTCATTCCGTACGGGCGATGTAAGGAGAGAGGGCTATGATCGAAGCATTACTCAACTATGAATTTTTACAAAATGCCTTCATCTCTGGAATTATAATTGGTTTCATAGCTCCATTACTTGGAGTATTTATAGTTGTTCGTAGAATGTCTTTAATTGCCGACGCACTGTCCCACGTAACATTAGCCGGAATCACAGGAGGGTTATTTTTAAGTCAAAATATCGCTGCTTTCTTTTTTATTCATCCTATTTATTTTGGAATTGCGGCTAGTGTACTTGGTTCCATTTTGATTGAACGGTTAAGGGCTATATATAAACATTATGAGGAATTAGCCATTCCAATCATTATGTCTTGTGGAATTGGATTAAGTGCTATATTTATTTCTTTAGCAAAAGGTTTTAGTACCGATGTGATGGGGTATCTTTTTGGTACTGTTTCTGCTGTTTCAAGGCAAGATTTATTTGTTGTGATTACGATTGCGATTATTGTAATCCTATTTTTAGCTTTATTTTTTAAAGAGTTATTTGTCTTATCCTTTGATGAAGAATATGCGAATGCATCAGGGCTTCCATCAAAAATGATTCACCTATTATTTATGCTCGTTGTTGCATTGACGATTGCTGCTAGTATGAGGATTGTAGGAATATTGCTCGTTTCATCATTAATTACGTTGCCAGTTGCCAGCGCCATGCGATTGTCGAAAGGCTTTAAGGCGACGATAATATATTCTGTTTTATTTGGCGAATTAGCGGTTATTATTGGTTTAATATTGGCGTTTTACTTAAATCTTGCACCAGGTGGAACAATTGTCATAACATCGATCATCATTTTAGTGGTAGTAATCTTATTCAAGAAATGGTTTAAATTTGATTAGAAGGGAGTCACAGCTGTGAATCGGACACGAGCGTGGGAAATATTAAAAGCCCATGGATATAAAAAAACAGATAAACGTGAGCTAATATTATCAATGTTTGAGGAAACAGATAAGTATTTAACAGCTCGCGATTTATTGGAAGTATTAAAAAAAGACTATCCTGGAATGAGTTATGATACCATTTATCGTAATCTAGCAACATTTGTTGAATTAGGTATATTAGAAGAAACGGAATTCAATGGAGAGAGAAATTTCCGAATGCATTGCGAAATCGATCATCATCACCATCATTTTATATGCATGGAATGCGGAAATGTGAAGGAAGTTTCGTTATGTCCAATAGAAAAGTTGGAAGCAATGCTTCCTGGATATACAATCGAATCCCATAAATTTGAAATCTATGGGAAATGTCCACAATGTAACGGATAATGTTTAAGCTTGAAAGGCGATACTGTCACTCCAGAAAAAAATATTTTTTATGGTAATACACCGAAATGATTTGAGAAGGAAGTTTTAGTTGAAAAAGTATAAAGAGAAAAGCAAATTGAAACGAGGGAAAAGAATTGAAGCGTATTTGGTTCTTAACTGTATTATTAATCGTGATACTAGCAGGCTGTGGCAACAATAAAGAAAATGGAACTTCACAGGAAACAGATCTACATAAATCCGATTATTTATATACAGTTGTTGATGACCGGGGAGTAGAAATTGCTTTCGAACAAGTACCTGAAACGGTCGTATCATTACAGCCGAGCAATACAGAAATTTTATATGAATTAGGTGTTGGTGATAAAGTTATCGGTGTTACAGAGTATGATAAGTGGCCAGAAGAAGTACAACATGTTGAAAAAGTTTCCGATATTACGACTGTCAATGTGGAGAGAGTAGTTGAGTTAAATCCTGATGTCATATTTGCTTATATCACTGGTGGAGAGGAACAATTGGAACAATTAGAAAGCATTGGTTTGAAAGTATTTGTAATCAAGCCAGCAAACTCCATTGATGATGTATATGGAGACATTCAGCAAATTGCTCAAGTCATGGGTGTTGAAGAAAAAGGGAATGAATTAGTAGAAAAAATAAAGGAACAGTTTGCAGTAATTAAAGAAAAAACAGCTTCAATTGAACAGAAAAAGAAAGTATATTTTGAAATTGCACCAGCTCCTGATATTTGGTCTATCGGATCAGGTACGTTTCAACAGGAGTTAATAGAAGCAGCGGGTGTTGAAAATATATATGCGGATCAACAAGGATGGTTCTCAGTTTCTGAGGAAGATATTATTAATCGAAATCCAGAAGCTATTATTACAACGGTCAATTTTTCTGATGATCCAACTGGAGAAATTAAATCTCGAAAAGGCTGGGAATCTGTACTTGCTGTTTTAAATAATGAAGTATATGTATTAAACCCAGATATTTTGGATAGACCAGGTCCACGAATTGCAGAAGCAACAGAAATAATTGCTCGGGCTATTTACCCAGAATTATTTGAAGATTAAAAGGCAGGGCTTTATCCCAATTTGTGCAAAAACGAGCGAATGGAGAAATTGTTTCCAATTCGCTCGTTTACTTTTTTAGGGCATAGCCTTTATAATTTAATTCACACTTTCCATCGGAGTTTTTTTCTTTTTTGATAAGAAGAAAGATAGAAGAAGTCCGACAAAAGCAAAAATGAGTGCCACTAGAAATGCGAGTTTAATTCCTTGAAAGATTTCATCGCTATTTGCTATCTGTTGCGATTTACCCAAACTCATCACCGAAACCAAGAGTGCAGTGAAAATTGAAGCACCAACTGTTCGAATGGTATTATGCATGGCTGTTCCATGGGCAATTAATGATTGTGGCAATGCATTAATTCCAGCAGTCATTAATGGCATCATTAGTAATGACATGCCAAGCATTTGAATGGAAAATATGACAGTAATGACGATAACGGATGTATCTTGGTTGATGAAGGTATATAAAATGGCCGAAAGAACCGTAAATCCAAAACCGACGATGGATAATCCTTTTGCCCCGAATCTGTCAAATAATTTCCCTGAAATTGGCGACATTGCTCCAGTGATAATCGCCCCCGGAAGAAGCATTGCCCCCGAAGTAAGTGCAGAACCTTGTTGAACATTTTGCACATAAATCGGTAAGATTGTTTCAATACTGATTAACAACCCAAATACAACAATTGATAGGATTGTGGTGAGTGTAAATTCTTTTGACTGAAACACGCTAAAATTCAACATAGGCTGCTTTAACTTAAACTGTCTTCGAATGAAGAATACTAAAGCTAATGCTCCAATTATTAGAGATGAGATGACATTTAAACTACCCCATCCATACGTACCTACTAAACTCGATGCGTAAAGTATACCTCCCCATCCAATGGAAGATAATATGACGGACAATATGTCGAGCTTTCTTTCCTTTTGTTCCGTCACATTTTTCATTAAAAAGATTGCTAATACCAGGACCACTAGTGTAAATGGCAAGACTGTATAAAATAATGATCTCCATGAAAAGTGATCAATGATCCACCCTGCAAGAGTTGGTCCAATGGCTGGAGCAAAACCTATCACTAAACCGCTCATCCCCATTGCAGTACCTCGTCTTTCCACGGGGAAAATTGAAAAAATGACTGTTTGCATTAATGGCATTAACATCCCCGCACCAATCGCTTGCACGATGCGAGCAACAATCAATAGCCAAAAGTGTGGTGTAATAGCACCGAGAAGTGTACCTAGTCCAAAAATACTAATGGCGGTAATTAGTAAAGATTTACTACTAAATTTTTCGATTAAGAATGCAGTAATAGGAATCATAATTCCGTTTGCTAACATAAATCCCGTTGTCACCCATTGAGCTTCGGTTGGGCTGATTGAGAATTCATTCATAATAGACGGTAAAGCAACAATTAACAATGTTTGATTAAGTAAAGAAACAAAGGATGCTGCAAGTAAAATGCTGACAATTAAACTACGATTATATGAAACATGATTCATAGTATCCAAAGCGGTAATACTCCTTTTAATGAAAGGGATTTTGTAATAAGAAAAGCTTAAAATATGTTGGTAAAGAAATCAAGCAAAGAAAGAATTGAACAATAACTAAGTGGATGAAGAAAAGATGTATGTTATTTCTATTTTGAGCCATAATAACAGCAAATGATGAAAGAATAGGAAGGTGATTCAGATTGTCACCGTACTTTAAGAAAAGCAATCATTATGTAGACAGAACCCCAATATTTCCAGAAAGTCATATTGTCAATAAATACAAAGACAAACAAATCACAAATCGTCTTGAAGAAAATGTACAAATTTTTAAAGAAATATTTCAAAAAGATATGGATTTCTCTGTTCGGACATTTAAATTATTTCACGAAACACAATCTACAATTATTTATCTTAATTCATTAGCCAATAAAGACATCATTAATAACGATGTTATTAAACCCCTTCAAGATCATGAGATGGATGAAGAAAAAAATATAATTTTACCCCAATATATTATTGAGAATATACTCTTTTTTAATGATGTGAAAGCGATTAAAGACATACCGAAAATTATCAGCGCCATTGTTCAAGGAAAAGCGATTGTCTTTATTGATGGTATTCAAGAAGCATTGGAAATCGATGCAATTGAAAAAGAAAAAAGAAGTATAGAGGAGCCGGATACGGAGCGGGTTGTACGAGGACCGAGAGATGGATTTATTGAACAATTGCCTATCAATGTTGCATTGCTTCGATATCGCCTTCCCATTCCTGAATTCCGTGTAGAAGAAACGGAAGTTGGTACTCGTACAAAAACAAAACTCGCTGTCTGTTATATTGAGGATGTTGTAAATCCCACATTAGTGACAGAAGTTAAGAAGAGAATTGATGCAATTAAAATTGATGGGGTTTTAGATTCAGGTTATGTTGAACAGTTTCTCGAGGATAATCCAACATCTCCTTTCCCTCAGCTCATCAATACAGAAAGACCGAATAAAGTGGTTGGGAATCTTCTGGAAGGTCGCATTGCTGTATTAATGGATGGCAGTCCATCTGCATTAATTGCGCCTGCAACTTTTAATCAGTTTTATCATACAACGGAAGATTATAATGAGCATTGGATTATCTCTTCATTTGTACGATTTTTCCGAATCATAGCACTTGTTTTTTCATTGACCTTTTCTTCTTTATACGTAACCGTCATTTCTTTCCATCCGGAATTGATTCCTGCAAAGTATGTTGTGGCAGCAACTAGCGGTCGACACAGTATTCCATTCCCGATTGTTATTGAAGTATTTTTAATGGAATTGGCGATGGAAGTGTTGAGAGAAGCAAGTGTTCGAATGCCGCAACAAGTAGGTGGAGCCTTATCGATTGTCGGGGTACTAGTTGTTGGTCAGGCTGCTGTCCAAGCGGGATTTGTTAGTCCAATTACTGTGGTTATTATTGGGATGTCCACGATTGGGTCCTTTGCTGTTCCATCTTATAATGCAGCCAATACTTTCCGCATGTTACGATTTTTGCTAATCATTTTAGCAGGTACTCTAGGTTTATTAGGACTTGCGGCAGGGCTTATGATTGTCGTGAATCATATGCTTTCTTTGCGCTCCTTTGGTGTTCCATATATGGATCCATATGCACCATTAAATTTAAAAGCTTTAAAAGATAGCATTATTCGAGCTCCATTCCATAAATTAAAAAGACGTCCATCCAACATTCATCCAAAGAATCCAGTTCGTGTGGGAGTAACGGAAAAGGATTATACGAATTACAATTTCCTTGATGAAGAAGAAAGGGAAAAATTATGAAACATACAGATTCCATCAGTTCGATTCAATTAGCTGTCATAATTGCAAGTACAATCATCGGTGTATCTTTATTGGTATTACCTCGATTCATTGCTGCTGAAGTAGGAGAAGCAGCCATACTTGCAAGTATCGTAGGAATACTCATCTCGTTAATTAGTGTGATTGCTATTACCCTATTAGCAAGGAAGTTTCGAGAACATACAATCTTTGGATGTAATCAACTATTGTTAGGAAAATATTTTGGAAATTTATTTAATTACATGATTGTCATTGTGTTTATTGTCATTATGGGTCTTGAAGTAAGACAGTTTGCGGAAGTATTAGCAACTGGGCTTTTGCCCAATACACCCATTGAAATTTCCATTTTTATTATGATTATAATTTGTGCTTTAGTCGGTTATAGCAATGTTTCTACCTTCGCCTATATTCACTTTTTTTATTTACCATTTTTATTAATTCCAATGTTTTTCTTTTTGTTTGCCCTAGAAGATATTGAAACATATCATTTACTGCCGATTTTAGGCCATAATTTATCGGTGAAACAGTTTTTGTCTGGGGCCATCATCATGACGCAGGTCATAACGAATTATTTTGTTATTGCCATGTTAATACCGTATATAAAGGATTACGAAAATTGTGTTAAACATGGAATTTGGGGGTTCTTTTTAGGAGCATTAGCCATTCTTTATTGCATTGTGGTTTCTCTAGGGGTATTTGGTGCTAAGGAATTACAAGAAATGTATTGGCCCATTTTATCCCTTAGTCGAATTATCCAAATACCCGGAGAAGTTTTATCACGAATCGACGCCATTATTTTAATTACTTGGATTTTTGCTGTATTTACGACATTGCTTTCATATTACTTCGTGATTGTACGTGGCACTGCAGAGTTATTTCGTACAGATAAATATAGTTTCATTACAGTGCTCATGATTCCGGTAATTTTTGTTTTTGCGTTAATTCCAAATAATGTTTATGAAATATATGAATATGCTTCAAAAATTACTTATGTTAGTCTATTTCTATTTATTATACTCCCAGTTTGTTTATTAGTCATTGGCCATTTTCGAAAAAGGACGGGAGTGCAATGAAAAGGTTTCAATTAAAATTCGCTTTTGTTTTGATTGCTGTCTTTTTGTTAAGTGGTTGTTGGGATCGTTATGAACTTGAAGAAAGGGCAAATATTTTAGCTTTATCGATTGATATTGCTGAAGAAGGTGAAGACATTGAAATGCCTGAAGTCACCCATTCGAAAGGAGAGTTTCCAGCAGAGGAAAAAATCATTTATAAAGTGGCAGCCCAATTAGCAGTACCAGGAAAAATTATGCTTGGACCCGGAGGAGGAGATACAAATTCCGCAGAGACTGATTGGCTGTTAGTAACATATGGATATTCAATGAAGGATGTATTATCCAATTTACAACAAGAACTTGCAGAAAAAATTTATTTAGGACATATTCAATTGATTGTTGTCAGTGACAAAATAGCAAAAAAAGGTCTTGAAGATATTATGGATTTTTTAAAAAGAGATTATGAAGTAAGAAGAACTGCGTGGATTATGATTACGGAAGGGGAAGCACAAGAAATATTAAATGCCACTCCACCCGTTCAAACCGTTCCTTCTTTATATTTATCTGGTACGTTAAAAGATGCTGTGATGTTCGGAAAGTTACCGAAAGAGTATTTAGGGAAAGTATGGATTGATTTTTCTGATGTAGGTGTGGATGCGATCATTCCTCTTGTAAAGCCGATGGGAGATCATATTTTGGTTGATGGACTCGTTTATTTTAAAGATTATCAAATGGTTGGTACGTTGACGCCAACGGAAACAGGAGCTATTTTAGCGATGCAGGGAATAAATCCTGCTGGTTATTCTAATGTAATTGTACCTGGTGATAAAAAAGGGGTTTATCTTGTAAAGCCATTCAAAAGAATATCAAAAATCTCAGTAGAAATTCAAGACGGAAAACCGAAAGTATTGATCGATGTCAAAATAGAAGGTTTTGTTGAAGAACAACTTTATACGAATGATTTAAGTAAAGAAAAATTGCAAGAACTTGAAAAATCAGCCTCTGAGTTGGGTGAGAAAGCCTTATCTAGTCTAATGAAAAGATTGCAGCAAGATGAATCAGATATACTTGGAATTGGTGCAAGGGTGCGTGCATTTTATCCAAAATATTGGAATGAAAACGTGAAAACAGAAGATGATTGGCGAGAAATTTATAAAGACTTAGATATTCAAATTAAAATGGATTATAAGATTCTACGTGTCGGAATGGAATGGAAATGATAAATAAAATATATTTTTCGCAGGCTGTCCATAAAATGATATACTCATTTTGGACAGCTCTATTTTTTGGGAAAATATATTAGAGGAGGGGAGAGAATGGGAAAAATCATTTTTATTACAGGCGGGGTTCGAAGTGGTAAAAGTTCCTTTGCAGAAAGTGTGGCTGTAAAGTTTTTCGAACAAAACCAAAAAGGCCTTTATTATTTAGCTTCCGGTGTCCCCTTCGATGAAGAAATGAAAAGAAGAATTGTTCGCCATCAAAAGGATCGAGAACGCTCGAAAAAGCCATGGTATACAATAGACGTAATTGATGAGTTGCCTGTACAAAGTTTTCATGAGAATGACATTGTATTATGGGATTGTATAACAACTTGGCTGAACAATATTTTATACAAGACGGAACATTTAAAAGAAGATCGATTACATAAAATACATCAATGGATAAATCAGTTTCAACAGGCAATAACGCAATGGAAAGAAAATGGTGTTATCATCTTAATTGTTTCAAATGAAGTGCTTGATGAAGTACCATCTTCATTCCAAGAAGTCCAACTATATCGAAAACTCCTCGGAACTCTTCATCAATGGATTGTCTCAATTTGTGATGAAGCATATGAGTTGGATTATGGTATTTGCGTACGCAGAAAATAGGCGGTGTTTTTGTGAAAAATATTATTGCAGGGTTATTATTATCTCTTCAATTTTTTACTTCTTTCCCCATTCGTAAGACACTTCCAATGAATAATAAAACTGTTACAGCTATGTTTGGCACAATGCCTTTCATTAGCTTCTTTATGGGGGTAATCGTTGTACTTGTCATTCTACTGAATGATGTTTATTTTCATTTTACTACACTTTTCTTAGCAATAATCATTGTCATTATCAATATTATGATGACGGGTGGGTTGCATCTCGATGGTTGGATCGATTTAAGCGATGCTTATTTTTCTTATAGAGATAAAGAAAAACGACTAGAAATATTAAGCGATTCCCGTATTGGAGCTTTTGGTGCTATCAATCTAGTGCTCATTGTTCTACTGAAAATCGGCATATTTTATGAGTATTTACATCAGCGTCCAACAAACTTTTATTTATTTTTTATCATCTTACCTGTCTTATGTCGATTAGCAATATTGATTTATTTCAATCTGTCAGTAAATGTGAAGGAATCTGGATTGGCAGCCTACTTTAAAAAACATGTGAAGGCAAAATCGTTATGGATTTATATTGCGTGTTATATATTCATTATCCTCATAACAGGTTTTGTGTTAAATGAATATAAACTATTTGTTTTAACATTTAGCATGTTTGTGATGACTTGGATTTATCGGCATTGGACATATCGCCATTTTGGCGGAATGACGGGAGACTTGCTAGGTGCTTTATATGAAGGGATGGAATTGGCATTATGGGGAATGCTGTTACTGTTCATTTAATTCGGCATGAAAAAACGAAAGCGAATTTAGAGCGAAAATATATTGGATGGACGAATGAATCGATATACATACAAACAGCAAATTGTCAAGTACCGATTCATACTAAGGATGTATTTGGCAGTGACTTAAAGCGCTGCATAGAAACAGCGCAACTTTATTTCCCCGAGGCAAAATACCATCCTTTTTTTCAATTAAGGGAATTACATTTTGGAGATTTTGAAATGAAAACTTATGATGAATTAAAAGATAATCCAGCGTATCGGCAGTGGATTGATTCACCAGAGAAAGCTGCGCCACCAAATGGTGAATCTTTTGTTTCGTTTAAAGAACGGATTTTAAATTGTTTTCATCAAATCGTGAGCTGTGGTGGAGAATATGTGTTTGTCGTCCACGGTGGTGTCATTCGTGTTATCCTATCGAAATTTCAAAAAGAGAAAAGTTTTCAAGATGTTATTGCACAGCATCGGATGATTTATACCCTATGTTGGGACGATATTGAATCTTTGAAAGGGGGAAGAGAATGCAATCAGTTATTGGAGGCGCCTATAATGGTAAACGAAAATTTGTAAGTAACATGTTAAAAGAAATAGGTGCGAATCGCTGTTATTTTTATGAAGGCGAAATACCGGAAGGCCCTTTTACAAAAGATGAATACGTTATTATAGGTAGTTTTGAAAAAATGATTTTGCTCGTCCCGGATTTATCGGAAGATGAAATCGTATCACAAATAATGGGGAAATTAATGAATTTAGATTATAAGACAAACCTAATTTGTATTTGTACGGATATCGGACGTGGAATAGTGCCGCTTTCAAAAGAGGATCGTCATTTGAGAGATACTTGTGGTAGATTGTATCAACAACTTTTTGAGAAAAGTGAGAAAGTCATTCGCGTTTGGTATGGTATTCCTGAGATATTAAAAGAGGAAAATTAACCAACCGTTCTTAAGTTCTACGTATCGAGTGAATGATTTTAGTAGATACTGTATCATTTACCAAATAAGCTTGTAATTAACAATACTACATGTTACAATGAAACACGAAAACACAATATATAGCATTTCGTTTATTAGGTTCTACTATATATAGTAGATTAAAAGGGAAGTCAGTGAAAATCTGACGCTGTCCCCGCAACTGTAATTGC
Organism: Ureibacillus thermosphaericus; assembly: GCF_012396605.1. Lineage (GTDB taxonomy): Bacteria > Bacillota > Bacilli > Bacillales_A > Planococcaceae > Ureibacillus > Ureibacillus thermosphaericus. The sequence goes on along the minus strand of NZ_JAAXPW010000014.1, from coordinate 13,541 downwards.
TGACGAAAAGTTCAAATCCACTGTACAAATTTGTATGGGAAGGGAACTTGGAGGATGAAGCATAAGCCAGGAGACCTGCCTAATAAACGTGAATTGCTCATTTCTTCGGGGGCTAGGAAATGGAAGCAAGACGGTCCATTTCCTAGTACCTGACTGTTTCCATTTCAAAGCCATACCGAAAAAGGTATGGCTTTTTTATTTTCATAAAAGAATGGTAGAAAGGGAGAAGGAAATGAAATTATATTCAAAAAAAGTTTGCCCAAAATGTTTGTTGATGAAATACGAATTAAATCAACTTGGTTATGAAGGGAAATATGAAGAAATTTTGATTGATCACAATGAAGAAGCGAAAGAAAAATTATTGAATGCTGGATTCCTTTCTGTCCCTGTAATCGAAATCGATGGAGAGCTAATGGATAACATAGAAAATATAAAAAAATTCATTAGCAGGATCACAGTATGATTGCTTATGCTTCTCGAACGGGCAACGTGCGTTTTATCGTTCATCAATTAGAATTACCCCACATTGAAATTCGCGATGATCTTATTTTGAATGAACCCTTCTTATTGTTCACCTATACCGATGGATTAGGCGAAGTACCACAAATTGTGGAAAGGTTTTTACAACATAATGTTCGTTTCTGTAAGGGTGTTATTGCAAGTGGGAACTCGAATTTCGGCCATGCTTATTTTTGCCGTTCTGCTCATTTGATTAACGAAAGGTACGGAATTCCCATTGTTCAAAAGATAGAATTACGCGGATTTCAGAAAAATTATGATGCCATAATTGATTATTATAACAGAGTAATTCAAAAGGAGATTTAGTGATGAAAAGCTATTTAACTTTGAATAATGAAATTTTGAATCACTACCACCAAACAGGAAAAATTGATTTAGAGAAAGATCGAGAGGCTACTCGTCAATATTTTATCGAACATGTTAATCAGAAAATGCGGAAGTTTTCTAGTTTGGAAGAAAAGATTCGCTTTTTCATTGAAGAAGGATATTATGAGAAAGAATTTTTACAAAAATATTCTTTCGAATTTATAAATAAAATTTTTGACATTGCGTATTCTTATCGTTTTCGATTTCAAACATTTATGAGCGCGAGCAAATTTTTTGAAAGTTACGCAATGAAAAGTCGAGATGGAAAAGAAATTTTAGAAACTTATGAGGATCGGATGAGCATTATCGCCTTATATTTAGCGAATGGTGATGAATTGTTGGCAGAAAAAGCAATTCGTGCGATGATGGAGGCTTTTCAACCAGCAACACCAACCACACTGAATAGCGGTAAAAAAGCGCGTGGGGAATTGGTAAGTTGTTTTAAATTATCCATGGATGATTCGATGAATAGCATTGCAGAAAACCTCGGTTATTGTTTAGAACTCTCAAGGCTTGGCGGAGGGGTAGGGGTAAATTTAACGGATTTAAGACCTTTGGGTGATCCGATAAAAGGTATCGCCAATCGGGCAAGCGGTGTTATGCCCGTTGCAAAATTATTAGAAAATGCCTTTTCTTATTCCAATCAATTAGGACAACGGAATGGTTCAGGTGTTGCTTATTTAAATATTTTCCACGCGGATATTGAAGAATTTATTTCTTCTAAGAAGCCGAATGCCGACGAAAAAATTCGGTTACAAACTTTATCGACTGGTGTCATTATTCCAGATATATTTTTTGAACTGATGAAAAAAGATGAAGATATCGTTCTTTTTAGTCCTTATGATATTTATCGAGAATACGGAAAAAGAATGTCTGAAATAAGCATAACGGAAATGTACGGGGAGTTGTTGAACAACCCAAATATACGAAAGTTAAAGCAAATCAATGCTAGAAAACTATATACGGAAATCAAAAAGAGCCAATTCGAATCCGGATATCCTTTTGAAATATTTGATGATAATGTAAATAAACAACATCCACTAAAAAAACTTGGAAGAGTCAAAATGTCCAACCTCTGTACTGAAATTTTACAAGTTCAACAAACGAGCATCATTAATGATCAAGATACACCAAATGAATATGGATTAGACGTATCTTGCAATCTTGGATCATTAGATATTCACCATGCGACAAAGTTTCATGATTTTGAAGAGTTAGTAGATACAGCCATGCGTTTGTTAACACAAGTGTCTTTAATGACCAATATAAAAAACGTTCCATCTGTAAAAAAAGCAAACCAGATGATGCATTCTGTCGGATTAGGTGTTATGAATTTGCACGGACATCTTGTAACTCAAAATATATTATATGGATCAAAAGAATCAATTGAATTTATCGATTACTTTATGGAAGCATTGAACTTCTTTTCATTAAAAGCATCGATGCTACTTGCGAAAGAAAAAGGTGAAACTTTTTACGGATTTGAAATAAGCGAATATGCAAATGGTCATTATTTTGAAAAGTACGTGAATAAATTGGAAAAGGAACCTAGTGAATTGGTAAAAAAAGCTTTAGGTAATGTTCCAATCATTACAAAAGAAATGTGGAGAAAATTGAAAGAAGATGTAATGAAATACGGATTATTTAATGCTTATCGGTTAGCAATCGCACCAACCGGCTCGATTTCTTACGTTCGTTCTTGTACGGCATCCATTGCACCCATTACTGAGCGAGTAGAGATACGAGATTATGCAGATAGCCGCACGATTTATCCAATGCCATTTTTAAATAATGACAATCAACATTTATACGTAGAAGCATATGACATGAATGTCTATAAAATCATTGATTTATACGTCGCTGCACAAAAGCATGTTGATCAAGGTATCTCAATGACTTTATATGTAACAGACAAGTGGACGACGGAACAATTAGCGAAAGCCTATATTTATGCTTGGATGCGAGGAATCAAAACGGTCTATTATGTACGCCAACGATTACAATCACTGGAGGAATGTGTAGCATGTACAATTTAACATACGAAGCAGTCAATTGGAATCAGTCAGCAAGCAGTCTTGCTAAAATTTTTTGGGATCAACAATGGAAACAAATGTGGTTTCCAGAAGAAATTGCAGTTTCAAAGGATATTCAACAATGGAGAAATTTTGAGCATCAAGAAACATATAAAAAAGTGTTTGGTGGACTGACGCTGCTCGATACAATTCAAACAAATATCGGGATGAATGAAATAGCAAAATACAATCCCAATTTACAAGAAAAAGCTGTATTAACGGTATTTGGTGCCTTTGAAGCCATTCATGCGAAATCCTATTCGTATATTTTTACAACCCTTTGTCATAACGACGAAATCGAAGAAATTTTTCAATGGGTAAAAAAAAATCAACTATTACAATATAAAACTTCAAAAATTGCCAATATATATTCGTCTATTAAGGAAAATGATTTAGTCAGCCTATGGAAAGCGATGTTTGCTTCCGTCATGCTCGAATCCTTTTTATTTTATTCTGGTTTTTTCTATCCGCTCTATTTAGGGGGACAAGGCATTTTAAGGAACAGCGCAGAGGTGATTTCGCTAATATTGAGGGATGAATCCATTCATGGGGTGGCTGTTGGAATATTCGCACAAAACATTTTTAATCAATTTTCTAAAGAACAACAAGATGAATTAAAAAATTGGGGCTATGAATTATTGCTAGATTTATATGATAATGAATTGCGTTATACAGATGAAATTTATCGAGGAACAGGTTTGGAAGATGAGGTGAAGGCGTATATTCGCTATAATGGGAATAAAGCATTAATGAATTTAGGGTTCGATACAATGTTTCCTGAAGAAGAAATTCATCCAATCGTGATGAATGGAATACGAAATGAAGGTTCCACATATGATTTCTTTTCTCAAAAGGGTTCCACATATGCCTTAGCAAAAGTAGAGCCTATCACGGATGAAACGTTCCATTTTGACATTTTGCTAGATGATTGAGGCTTATAAATTGCTGTTCTATTAAAATAATGTTTTAATTATTATAATGAATTTCAAAAATTCAAAAAGGAGTTTTGTTTTTATGTATACAGTAACTAATCGAATTAAAGTGAAAAAAGGCTTGGCAAAAAAGATGGCACCACTCTTCACGCAACCTGGTCCATTATTAACGTTTAAAGGATTTCGTAAAGTAGAAGTACTCGTAAGTACACAATTTGAAGACTACGATGAAATGAACGTCGTTATGTATTGGGATTCACTCGAAGAATTTGAGGCGTGGAGAGCAAGTGATGCATTTAAAGAAGCTCATAAACGTCCAAGCGGTAATAGCGAAGAAGCCCCTACACTCGAAAATGTAATCGTAATTTCTGAAGTTGTCTCAACATTAGAAAACAATTAATGATTAAATAGGAAAGAGGGTGTCTAGAAAGTCGAAAACTTTCTGGACACCCTCGCTTCTAATTTATAGACCTTTGCTCCTGAAGTAGTCGAAACAAGATTTTACTATCCTCGTTTCAATTTTTCTTTTGCTAACCGTTCGAGATGTTTATTATATACTTTGTATGCTTCATCAATTGCATTTCTTATCATTCGATCAAATGAATTAGTAGAATGCAGTTCTTTCACAGCTGCCTTTACAAACTTCGATTGATCTTCTAAAAAGGATTGAATTTCATCTTCTGATCCTAAATGAGCATCAAAATAGATACGTTTTTTATTTCTTTCAATCATATATGTTAAATCATGTTTGATCATCACGCGTAAAATCCATTCGTTTAATCCTGTAGCTAGTTGGAGTGACATGATATAATATAATAGTTCTGGGCGATTTTCACGGAACTTTAATTGGTTAAAATGTACATTGTCTTGAAGAGCATTTAGTATAACGAAATTCGAGGAGTAGTATAGGGTTTTTTCAGCTGAGTGAATGATATTGTATTTATTGGGCAGCAATAAAAGCCAAATATTGAAGGCGATAATCCAAGCATCGATGGTATTTAATGCGCCTTCTTTAACTAGATAATTGAATTGGCTATTTTGTTTCGCTAAATCAATAAATTTGTCTACATGATATTGCTCAATATATAGTATGCTTCGTTCTACTGTAATTTCCCTATACATTCCAAACACCCCTTTGCTAAGAATGTTGTTTTGTTTTCACCCAGTCAAAACAGACATTTTTAACCAACTCTACTAATAGTTTATCGTTTAAAAACTATTTTTCCAAATCATATTTCAAAAATCAGACAAATTTTTTAAAAATAATAAGAAAGATTTATGTTATCGACAAAATTTTTGATTAATATCAGTATTTTTAGTAAATGAAACATACTATTTTTAAATAGAAATTAAGAATAAAATAATATTTTGGAAAAAAAGATTTGGGAATGAAGCGTTGTAGGTAAGGGAAACTTGAGGAGGAAATAGAATGCAGTCATTATATACATTCAAACATATTGAACCGAAGAATAATATTGAACAAAGTCCAGCTATTTTTTTATTTCATGGATTAGGAAGCGATGAAGAAGATTTATTACAAATTATAGGTGAAATAAAAGAAGTTTGCCATGTATTTAGTTTAAGGGGACCAATCAGTCATGATCCTGGTTATGCCTTCTATACTTTTGTAGAGGAAGGAAAGCCTATTCAACCTGTTTTTGATAAAGTAATTGCTGTTACAAGAGATTTTATTTTACAAGCAATTAAAGAATATCAATTAGATCCGACGAAGATATTTATTGCAGGATTTAATCAAGGAGCAGTCATCGCACAAACATTATGCATCGTGATGGGAAATCAAATTAAGGCATGTGCTTCAATGTCAGGGTTTTTACCAGATTTTGTGAAAGAACAATATCACAAAAATAAAATGGATGAAACGAAAGTATTCATTTCTCACGGGGAATATGATTACGATTTTCCAATTATGTGGAGTGCAGATAGTAAAGAATTTTTTGAGCAACATGGAGCGAAAGTTGTTTATAAAACCTATCCTGTAGGACACGGCGTTTCGCCAGAAAATATGAGAGATTTTGTTCATTTTATAATGGAAGAAATTAAATAAAAAAGCTGACGCTAGTCAGCTTTTTTATTTTGAATTGATTAATTTTTCAGCTTCTACAATCGGCATTGGTTTATGGAAATAATAACCTTGACCTGTATGGCAACCAATTTGTACAAGGGTTTTATATTGTTCCAACGTTTCGATCCCTTCCGCTACCGCATGCATGTTTAAACTTTTTGCAAGTTGAACAATTGATTTTACGATTGCATACATACCTGAATCATGTATTTCATTAATAAACGATTTATCAATTTTAATTTCTGAAAAAGGCAGCCGTTGTAGATAACTTAATGACGAGAATCCGACTCCAAAATCATCAATCGAACTCTCATAGCCATGTTCCTTTAATTTTAATAAGATGTTCTTTGCTTTTTCAAAATCAAATAATTCAAAGTTCTCAGTAACTTCGATTTTAATAAATTTTGGGTCAATTTGATATTGGCGGACAAGGGTTAATAAATCATCTGCAAAAGAATCATGATAAAAGTGTACAGGTGATACATTGATGGATACAGGATACAATTGATGGCCTTGCTTCTTTCTTTCCCATTGCCATCGTAATACTTTTTCAAAAATAGCATGATCGATATCCCTAATTTTTCCGCTATGTTCGGCTATCGAGATGAATTCTGCCGGCGAAACGTTTCCAAGTACAGGAGAATACCATCTCGCAAGAGCCTCGAATCCAATAATTTCCTTTGTCAACAAATGGACTTTTGGTTGCAAATAAACGGAAAGTTCATCATTTTTTAATCCAGTTGTTAATTCGTTTAATACGTTCAGTTCTCTTTGTATTTGTTGATCGGTTTCTTTTTCAAAATAGGAAATGACAGTTCCTATTTTTTTTCTTGATTTTGTGATAGCAATATCTGCTTGCCGTATACTTTCATCAATCGACAGTTGTTGATGAAAATAACTAACGCCAATTTTTAATGATATAAACATTTCCCTTCCATTTACATCAAAAGGTTGGGAAGTGCATTCAATAATCTTATGAATGTAATCATCCACTTTATTTACAGGAATTACGCTCCCTAAAATAAATGTAGAATTTGAAAAACGACTAAAAATCGTTCGGTTTTTTTGAGTAATCATTTCAATGCGATGAACGATTTGTTTAATTAAACGGTCGCCAACTTTGCGCCCATACATATCGACTATGGAAGTATATTCTCCTGGCTGTATTAATAAAATGACTCCTTCAACACCGTTTTGAATCCACTCGTTTAATTTTTTATAAAAATAATGGTAATTTGGAATTCCTATATTTATATCATAATAAGCTAATTGTTTTAATAGGTTTTTTTGTTTAAAATGTTTGACTGTCAAGGCGATAATAGGGGACAGTTTATTTAAAAAATCAATATCCGATTGTTTCAAATATAAATTTTTTTGAATATAGATCGTAAATGTGCCAATCATCTTTTTTTCGTTGTCGACAATTGGCTTTGACCAGCAATACTGAATGTTATAGGTTGAAATAATTTTCCGTAATTTTTCATAATCCTCTTGTAAGCTAATGGATTGTATATAAGATAAATCTTTCATATAAATTGCATTTTCACTATTACCAGTTGTTGGACTAACTTCCATTCCGACGAGGTTTTCTATCCAACTGAAGGGTATCGTGGGACTGGCAATAGCCTTTAATGTACCATCTTTTTGAAGAACATGAATAGCACAATAAACTTGTCTAATATAATTTTTTTCTACCTGTGCGGTTATTCGTTGAAGAATATCTTCTAGTTTACTATCCTTTCCTAATTCGACATATACTTCATGCTCAATTTTGTGAAGCATTTTTTCCAACATTTCGGATGTAATATCTTTGCATTGAATAAGCACAAAGGTTGCTTCTTTCTTGGAGTTTTGAATTGGTTGAATACTAAGCTGGTTCCAAAAAGCGGTACCATCTTTTTTGTAATGAATCATTGTTGTTTCATAGGTGAGCTTATTTAATATATGAAACTCCAGATCTTGTTCAGTTTCGGGAAGGGTATTTGGACCGCATAAACATGAAATATGCTTGTTTAATAATTCAGCCATATCATAACCAGTTAATTGGGCAAATGATTGATTGTAATACTTAATGGAAAGTGGTTGCCGTTTTAAATCAATGATTACAATTGGTTGCTGAAGTTGTTCACCTATCGTGTATAAATATGAATATAAATCATCATTTGTTAGGTCGATTTGTTCTTGTTTAAACATATACTTCCCACCAAATTTTGATAATACTGTAAAGTAATTATAACAAAAGTATTTATTAACATGCATTAATAATTTTTTGAAATAATGATAGTGTTTTATGTTTAATTTGTCGTATTTTTGGCAGAAGAGGATGGTTTTTGAAAAGTTTAAATGGTTTTTCTATAAATTGTAATTTTTTAATAAAATTGTGGGTTTATGCATTTTATTTTGAATAAGTCATTAAAAAAATGTAGTACAAACCTTGCGATGGTTAGTACTACTAGAGTAAATTTTCATTACATTTTCTGTTGTAAATAAATATCGTATAAGTAATAAAGTATTTCTGCTCCTTTTTCATCCACTAACAATTCTTCATTTAATTTCATGCTGACCGTTGTTTCATTTGAATTTAGCAGTTCATCTACAAATACTAATTCAATAAAAATTTTACCGCTCTTTGAGAGTCTTTCTTTTACATCATCCGAAAGCTGTAATTGTTCAAATAATGGTTCCTTCCATGTACCTTTTACTAGCAAAATATGCTTATTATGATTTTTTTCATATTCCCATTGGACATCACGTAGAATAGTTTTAAATAATTCGTCAACTGTAAATAATTCGTCTTTATATTCAATCTCATACTCACGCAAAGTATATGCATCGATCGTTAGACCGCTTTTTGCTTTTTCTGCTTGTGTATGGATACCAGAAACTGCCTCCTTTAAGTCGCTGACGGAACTTTTGCAACCTATTAATAGAAACATAGCAAGTAGTAATACAACATAAATATGTATGTTTCTCATTATAAAACCTCCTAGTGTTCAAACTATTGGCTATTTTCATCATAGCGAAAAAATTCATCGTTGTATTAGGAGATTTTAGAAAATTCCTTTACATTTCTTGTTTTTCAACTTTAATAGAAGGGAAGTTTTCATGAAAATCAATGATGAACTGCTGGAAAAATTAGGAGTGTATTTTGTATATCATGATATTTATAATCGATATGGAATTACTTTTGAAACATTTGTTGAACGTTGGGTGAGGGGAACATTAGAGATTTAAAACGAATAGCGTTCACAAAAAATCGCTAGACGATGTCACCAATAGGTTGGACAAGTCTAGCGATTGAAATGTGGCTAAAAATGACGCTCAATCCATTCGTTTGCTTCTTTCCAATTATGAACTCGAATCACGTTGGAAGGTATAACTTTACGATTGTATGGTGTGTCAAATAACAGTACGGGAATTTGGAGTTCTTCTGCAAGTATCACCGCATTATCATGTTTATCTTCAAAAAAAACATCTACGCGATACTTTTTTGCAGCTTCCAATTTATCATGACTACCTATTAATTCAATATGATCATAAGGTACTTGATGCTGTTCAAACCATTTTTTCGTCACATCGTATAAATGCAAGTCTCGAGCGGATATATAATATAATTCATATTGTTTATGCCAATTGTTTAAGATTTGTTGAGCATCGTTAGCAATTTTGCTTACTGAATATAAATAAGGTTCATTTTCTTTAAACCAACGAGCAAACTCGTTTCGATCAACCGGATGGGGGAATGCGCTTAAAAAATCATATTCAATGACATCATCAAGTACGATGTTTGTATTGTATTGTTTATTTATATGTGGAATCAGCGTATCAGGAGTTGTTACTGTTCCATCAATATCAATACCGAAACGAGGCTTATTTTGCTTCATATGGACCCCCTAAGATTCAATTTGTTTTTGTTCTCGCTCTGTTAACATTTCTGCTGCCAATTTATCGATTTCTTTTTTCAATTCTTCTACCATTGTTTCTTCTGGTACTTTTCGTACGGTTTTACCCTTCATAAAGAGTAAACCTTCTCCTCGAGCACCTGCGATTCCGATGTCTGCTTCTCTCGCTTCTCCCGGCCCGTTTACCGCACAGCCTAATACCGCTACTTTCAATGGTACATTCAGTTTTGAAATATACTCTTCTATTTCGTTAGCAATGGAAATTAAATCGATTTCGATTCGACCACATGTTGGACATGAAACTAAAGTAGCCATGTTTGATGCAAGACCAAATGCTTTCAATAATTCTCGAGCTACTTTTACTTCTTCTACTGGATCAGCAGAAAGAGAAATACGTAATGTATTGCCGATTCCTTTGGATAAAAGAGCACCTAAACCAGCAGCGGATTTAATTGTACCGGAAAAGAGCGTTCCAGATTCTGTAATACCTAAGTGCAATGGATAATCAAATGCACGTGCAGCTTTTTCGTAAGCTTCGATAGCAAGATTTACATCAGAAGCTTTCATCGACACGATAATATCATGGAAATCTAAATCTTCCAGTATTTTAATATGATGTAAAGCAGATTCAACCATTCCATCTGCAGTAGGATAGCCATATTTTTCTAATATATGGCGTTCTAAGGATCCTGCATTAACACCAATTCGAATTGGAACACCTTTTTCTTTTGCCGCATTCACTACGGCTTCAACTTTCTCGCGACGACCAATATTGCCGGGATTAATGCGTACTTTATCGATACCGTTTTCTATAGCCATCAAGGCAAGTTTATAGTTAAAATGAATATCCGCTACTAAAGGGATATGGATGCGTTTCTTTATTTCAGGAATCGCCGCTGCAGCTCGTTCGTCTGGAACAGCAACACGTACTAGCTGACACCCTGCTTCTTCTAATCGTAAAATTTCAGCAACAGTAGCTTCCACATCGTGAGTTTTCGTTGTACACATACTTTGAATGATTAGTTCGTTACTACCGCCGATTGTTAAATTGCCGACACGTACTGGACGTGTTTTCGAACGATGAATAATTTCACTCATCAATAACTCTCTCCTTCTTGAGGTACTTTTTCCGTACCTTCACTTCCATTATTTTAGCAGTGTAAAATAGTGTCGACAAGGAAGAAACACGTTTTTTTATTTTTTACATTCATGGTTATTTGAGTAAATCGGTATTTTGATTAATTCACCTGGTGCTATGACTTGATTTTTTAAATGTGGATTAAATTTGTAAAAATCCGCCATTCGTTCTGGTACTGAAATTCTTTCATCTGTTGGATATTGGGCGAGTAACCCTTGTAAAGTATCCCCTTCTTTTGTAATAACAGGTACTGTTTTTACAGCTAGTTGTTCATTGCATTGGTCAACGCTTTCAGAAAACGCGATTAATGGTACTGTTCCTTCAGTTAAATCTATTTTAATGACCGTAACGATTATGATGATGATAGATGTTAATAGAAAAAATCTCATATAAAAACCCTCCTTGCTCCACTATATGAAGCAAGGAAGGATTCAGAACTTCTTTTTTTCTATTTTTGGATATTTTAGTGATGCAATTGTTAATAGAATGATGGTAATGATGGCATTAACAACTGTTCCAAACCAACTAGATATATTAATAAATGAAAATAGGATAGATAGTAGTGTTGACCATGTAATCGCTAATGCGGTCGTTCTCCACATATGTCGATATTCCCCGCGACGATTGAATATTTTTAATAATAATGTTCCTATGGCTGCGTAAATGGTAATTCTCACAAATAATAAAACGGTAGAAGTTAAGAGTAATAAAAGAAGCGCAAAAGGATAGAGCAGCCATTGAATATCAGAGACATATTGTTGCAACCCTTCAAATTGAATAGTAGTTTTCGATACCCCTGTTAAAAATTGTATAAACGAGAAAATCGTAACAATCGCAATTAGAATAAATACATATTGAATTACTTTACCGATTGTTAATAGTCGATAAGCAGCTAGCTTGTTTGGTTGAAACAGACTGTGTATGAATATTTGTAAATGAGTAACCATTTTCTTCTCCTCCATTGAGAGTTTAACATGAAATGATGAAAAGAAAAAACGTACAAAAACATTTTATTGAAACTTTTTGCAAACCTGTCCGTAAACTGTATCATGGAGGGAAGAACTTGGAAATCATTGCTTGGTTACTCATTATTATTTGTTTTATCGTGGCTTTTGTAGGATTAGTTTATCCAATCATTCCATCGGTATTATTTATACTATTAGGATTTATCGTTTATGGTTTGTTTTTCTCCTTTGCAGAACTTTCATGGTGGTTTTGGATCATCGAGATTCTGTTTGTTATTTTATTGTTTGTGGCGGATACTTTAGCGAATCTGATTGGCGTGAAAAAGTTTGGCGGAACGAAGGCTGGACTTTGGGGCAGCACGATTGGTTTATTAGCAGGACCATTTATCATACCATTTCTGGGCATTATTATCGGGCCATTTATAGGTGCAGTAATGGGGGAAATGATAGTTGCGAAAAAAGAATTTAGCCAAGCGGTTCGAGCTGGTATTGGCTCGCTTGTTGGCTTCTTAACATCTGTTGTAACAAAAACGATGATCCAATTAGTGATGATTATTGTTTTTGTAATCGCAATCGCATAATAAGTTTTTTGTATAAAAAATCATCTAAAAGGAAATAGTGAGTTTGGTTGAAAAATAAGTGCGTCACTGTTAAAAGACAAACAATGGATTGATTTCAGCCAAAAGTATGAAAATCACTAAGAAAGAGCTAAATCATTGAATGACTACCTCTATTTTGATAATCTTATAGAGGTAGGAAATTACTGATTTATACAAAGGAGGAAATTCTAATGGCATTCGAATTACCAAAATTACCTTATGCTTACGATGCTTTAGAACCACACATTGATGCACAAACAATGGAGATCCATCATACAAGACACCACAATACGTATGTAACAAATTTAAATGCTGCTGTAGAAGGTACTGAATACGCTGATAAAGATTTAATCGAACTTATTTCAAATATCAATGCTCTTCCAGCTGATAAACAAACTGCAGTTCGCAATAATGGTGGCGGACATGCAAATCACTCATTATTCTGGGAAATTTTAACACCTGGAGGTTCAAAAACTCCAACTGGTGAGTTAGCTTCTGCAATTGATGCGAAATTCGGTAGCTTCGATGCATTTAAAGAAGAGTTTGCAAAAGCTGCTGCAGGCCGCTTCGGTTCTGGATGGGCTTGGTTAGTAGTAGATAACGGTGAATTAAAAATCACTTCTACGCCAAACCAAGATTCTCCATACATGGAAGGCCAAACACCAATCCTTGGATTAGACGTTTGGGAACACGCTTATTACTTAAAATATCAAAACCGTCGTCCTGACTACATTGCTGCATTCTGGAATGTAGTAAACTGGGACGTTGTAGCAGAAAAATATGCTGCAGCAAAATAATTGACTTTAAAAAAATGAGGAAAGCCTAAACATAGGTTTTCCTTTCAGCTTGTAGACAAAGTCCCTAACTAGGGGCCAAATCTACAGGCTTTTTTGTATAATAGGGATAGAATTCTTGGTTAACGGGGGAAATTTAGGATGTTATCGAAGCGTACTGACAATAATCGA
>NZ_JAAXPW010000013.1 GCF_012396605.1 Ureibacillus thermosphaericus | reverse complement strand
CTATTTGAAGGCTTCTTTGTGGAAATCCGCTCACATTTGGTTACGAAAAATCGAAGGAAACGGCGTCCCATAAAGGTTTGCCAGTCGTTGTTGCACAAGTCATAGGTTATAGTAAAAAAATGGATGTTTACTACCCTCGCTTAGGTGTTTTCGTTTTTTCTCTAAAGTCCAGAAAAAATAAAACTGAAAATTCAGACATCATTTATGCGACGGTAGTGAACAAAAATAAATTCAACATTTTCAGATTCCGTTGTTAATTCATTAATCTCTTTTTTTATTTTTTCAATTGTTGATTTTGGAGTACCTACTGTAATTCCCAAAATTAGTTTTCCGTTATTTTTCTGATCAATGTAAAATGAACCAATGTTATTCTCATTAATTTTTTCAAAGACCTTCTGCTTAATCTTCGGTACTTCATCTTTTTGGAATTTCATTCGTCTATCAAATTCTTTTGCTTCTTCTTTTGTAAATCCATAAGAAAAGCGTTCTTCTTTGTTTTCATCATTTAAAATTGATAATACATGATTTCTATTTATATCAAATCCAAGGGTTTTCCTTAATTTAATGTTTTTCTCCAATTCCATTTGAGTCGGATTTCTATTAATCTCGGAAGCCATTACAAAAGATGTACTAGTGAAAAAAAGAAAAAAAGTAACAAAAAATACTAGTAAATGATTAATTAATCTCATCTCAAATATCACCCTTTTTTTACCTAAATGGTATAATATTGGTATATAGAAATCATCAAAAAATTTGAAAATAGGGTGATTAAATGAAAAAAAAATTTTATTTAATTATCATTATATTTTTTATTTTATTTTCTAGTAAGCTTCTTCATAAGGAATATGTATATTTAGGTGAAGAGAATGGGGTTTTAGTTGAAGTAAAAATTAATAATTATTTACTATTTATCACCACATTTCAAACAAGAATTTATAATCAAACCGATGATGAAATTAGGGTGGCTAAGCCTATCACAAAATTATATATTAGTTCTGGAATTAACGTACCGAGCGGAATCCAAAATGATGTAATTAGATATGTGACAGTGAAACCAAATAGTAAAATAAATGGAAAAATCCATTTAAAGCTGATTTATCCGAAAAATAGACATTTTGCAACAAGTGTTAGTTATCAAATAAATAGTGAAGGATATACAATTCATATTGCTGATAAAATAAAATAATCAAGTGATGGAACTTTTCAGACACACCTTTCAAAAAGAAAGATCTTGGAGGAAGTGAAACATAAGAAAAGCAGCTACCCGATTACAATGTAGATGCCTATTTTTTATTACGTCAAATAAAAATATTAATTACTATTCTTAATAAACGTTGCTACTATAATCTAATAATAGAATAATGCCATTTGCACATCCGAAAATAAAGTTCATTTTTCTATCGTTATTTAAGTTTAATTTAAAAGTTTCCACTGTTGTTGGATATCCTTTTCCTAACAATATCTTTTCGAATATGGCCTTTAAAACGAAATAGCGCTTCCCTTTATTCTTCAAGGAAAGAGCCATTTTCATCAACTTTTATTATTGGTTCATCTTGATTTGGTTGGCGGACTAAACACACAGTACCAGCGATTAATAATAAAATACCTTGAATCGAAATAAATCCGGAAATCACACCAGAAATAATAAAGAGAATTCCAGCCAGTTTGCTGTTACTCTTTAATTTAACGAGGGCAATAATCGTAAGAACAATTGCAATAATTGTTAGTATCCCAATAAACCAACTGAATCCACTAAACCATGCCAAGAAATCATTTGCAAACTGAAGATAGATCCGCTTCAGTAAAACCGGTTGAATATAACGCATCTTCTAATTCTCTTTCAAACATTGGATCATCTGCAATCCCATTTAAAAAAATAACATAAAAAAAATCGGAACTGCCGATAAAATGTTAATTATCAGCCCGATAATCCCTAATAATTTTTCTACAGTTCTATTCATATTTATTCCTCCATTAATATACTGATTGAAAAGGTATGGTGCAGTTGATTGAATTGTAGTCAAGTTTTGTCATTTCTTTATTAATATGACGTATTCAGTATAGGTAACAATTATGAAGAGAAAGGAAGAGAGGATCTGAAGATTTTCTTAGGAATTTTTTAAGGCAAGATAAGGAATCTCATTTTGCCTTATTTTTTTACTTTAAAATCATCTGAAATACACACTCAACGTGATGCATTTCTTTTTCAAAAATCATTTCCATCATTAGTGGGAGAAAGATGTAAAAATTTAAACCAGTACTTTCTTAAACATCACCTCTTATTTATATCTATTTATTGATAATGTTACATTATTTAGGATTAAATGTAAAAAATTTGATTATCTTCTATAATTAGTTTTTTATTTACGGAATTATTATAATAATCGGTTTTGTAATTCCAGACTGTGACAGATTGCTTCTTTTGGGAAACCTTTATTTTCCGACGGAGCATTGTATGCCAATGACATGATGACAGAACAAGAACACGGCTGGTACATAACTGGCTTCAAGAATCGAGTAGGAGGGAGCGATTAACTCCCGTCCTCTCACACCACCGTACGTACGGTTCCGTATACGGCGGTTCAATTAAGATAATTGACGCAAGTTTTCATAACTTCCGTGAATAGATGTTCTCTTTATGCCAGTGGTCACTCCACCCTCCAAGAGGACCCCCACGGGATTCACCGCTTCCTTCCTCAAGTGAGGTACTACGTTTTCTGTGTTCATCATGACTCCCTGAATGCCAAGGGCTATTCTCTCTTAATTGTTCAGTCCTTCTTAGTAGTTCTAAACCAACTAATACTATGACCTCTGCTGACTTCTGACGGTTCAGCTACCTATCGCTAAGTAGGTTATGAAAAGTACTTCACGTATCCGTCAGACCTCCCTGGGTAAGAATGTAATCTTTCCTTCCATCTATCTGCTTCATTTACTTTGTACCACCTTTGGCAGAAAGGACTTTGTTTTGTTTAGCAAACTCATCCAATGATACCTAGCCTTATATGAAGTTCGTGTTCCTCAGACCGGAAGTTTGCCGCGCGCTTCCTTCAGATTCCGCGTCACCACGGACACCCTTGCGTTAAGCTAACTGTTACTTCTGCCTTCACAGTTCGGGACTTACACCCTATAGATTACACCCATGCCAGGCGCACTAAAAAAAGAGAATTTGAGACAGCTCAAATTCTCTTTTTCCCCATTTTCCATCATTTTTCAGTTAATATTTATTGACTGTGTATTTTCGGAAATTCATATCTATTAATACAATCCCGATCATGGGCTATTTTCATTTTAGAGTGGGGTTTTGTCCCATTCTCTTCTATTCCTCTAACTAATTATTACACCAACTCCAACCACGCGACCGCTTCGCAATGCAACGAGCGGGGTGGTTTGATGTCTTTTACATTGTCGGTAGTCGGGAACAAGTCAAAGGCACTTTTTGCACTATCGGTAGGCGGGAACATATCGACATATATAATTATAACGCCAACTACTAGATTTGTAATTGGCGTTATAATTATTATGACTTTAGTTTTGCTTTTAACTCTTTTATTTTTGTTTCTATTGTTGATATTACTTTTTTAAATTCCTCATCACTCTTACCTGTAGGATCATCCAACCCCCAATCTTCCCTGTGTTTACATGGAAGGTAAGGGCATTCCACATTACACCCCATTGTAATAACAATATCTACTGGAGGTATTTCATCAAGCAACTTTGGATATTGATTTTTCTCCATATCTATATCATAAAGTTCTTTCATTAGGCGCACAGCATCCTGGTTAATTTGAGGTTTTGTTTCTGTGCCAGCAGAGTAGCTTTCAAATATATCTCCTGCAAAGTGCTTACCAAGTGCCTCAGCTATTTGGCTTCGACATGAATTATGAACACATATAAATGCGACCTTTAGTTTATTACTCACTAAGCATTACCTCCTTTCTAGCTTTTTTCTGGAAACCAGTGTCTTGTATTATTCGCTATCTTTACTAATATCAACATAACAGGCACTTCTGTTAGAACTCCTACAATGGTAGCAAGTGCAGCTGGGCTTTGTGTTCCAAACAATGCAATCGCAACGGCAACTGCCAGTTCAAAAAAGTTAGAGGCACCAATCATACCAGCAGGCGCTGCTATCTCATGAGGTAGTTTTATAACCTTACTTGCTAGATATGCAATGAAAAAGATTAGGAAAGTCTGAATAATTAATGGTATAGCAATTAAAACAATATGGAGTGGATTATTCAGAATTACATCGCCCTGGAATGAAAAGATTATTATTAATGTTAGCAATAGACCTATGGTAGTGATATTCCCAAACTTCGGTATAAAACTCTTTTCAAAGTAATCGAGTCCTCGCTTTTTTGTGATGTAATTACGGGTAATTATACCACCAGCCAGCGGGATAACAACAAACAATACTACAGATAAAACAAGAGTGTCCCAGGGTATGGTTACACCGCCCACACCTAGAAGAAACGCAACTATGGGCGTGAAAGCTATGAGAATTATAAGATCATTTGTTGCTACTTGCACGACGGTATAAGCCGCATTGCCTTTAGTCAAATAACTCCATACAAATACCATCGCTGTACACGGTGCCGCTCCAAGAAGTATTGCTCCCGCAAGATAGTCTTGTGCCAATTCTGCCGGAATTAGAGATTTAAAAATTACAAAGAAAAACAGCCATGCAATGCCGAACATGGTAAAAGGCTTTATCAGCCAGTTAGTTATCCATGTAACAAAAAGCCCCTTAGGATTTTTGCCTACATTTCTAATACTTTGAAAATCTACTTTTAGCATCATTGGATATATCATAAGCCAGATTAAAATCGCCATTGGTATTGATACATTTGCATATTCAAAACGTCCTAAAAACGCTGGGATTCCAGGTAAAAACTTTCCAATCAATACCCCTGCAAACATACATAAAATAACCCATACGGTTAAGTACTTTTCAAAAAATCCAATTCCACTATTTTGTTCCTTACTCATGTTAAATCAATCCTTCTTTCTTTTTAAGCTATCAAAAAATGTAATTAAGTTTTGTGGGATTTCATATTTCTCATTTGATAAAGGGATTGAACCATGGCCACTATAAACTTCTTTCAAAATGGCGTTGATAATCATGGATTTTGGTGGTTCCGTATACTCTATACCATCCTGCACCCAAACTCTGCAATCCACAGAGTCACCACATAGATCTCCACATTCTTTGCAGGAAGATTCCTTAACCTCAAGAGCAATATCCCTGGCATTTACACGAATTGTTGGAGAACTTAAAAAATGGTTTTTAATGGCTAACTCCCTCGAATTTATATTAATCTTATTAACTACTATCTCAAATCCTGCCTCACTTAATACTGTAGATACTTCATTGACTGCATCATAGAGGTTAGTTTCAGTTCCTTGACACCTCATACATACACTTAGGTCGAGATAAAGAAAATCAATTATAATCTTCCTTTTTTCCAGTTCTTGTACGTAGCAACCACTGCCACAAGAGCAACAGCCAGTAAATAGTGATCTTTATAGACTCCTGTTTTTGGCATGTATGCCCCATCCACGGCAACAAACCAAAAAGCAATCAGGAATATTGGGATAAAAAGCTCTTACGTAATCAACAACGGAATATAGAAGTAAATGATTATTATAAAAAGAACAGCTGGCATATAAAAAGAATATGGGAACATGAAATAAAGAAGGATTTAGATGTTGTAGTCAATGATATCTCAAATTTTATAGATAAGGTTAAAAACCAAAATAAAAAGCCTTGACTATAAGGCAGTTAGTCAAGGCAGAATAAATGCTAAATTGAAAACTCCATCTGTTCTTCATTAAGAGATTCGGCACTACTTTGATTTTTTGCTTTTTGTTTTGTTGTTGAACCTTTTCTGCTTTTTTGTGTTTTCCCTGCTGATAACATCTCGCTGAGCTCGTCTTCCCACTTAGAAGGTTCGGTTTCATATGGGATTCCAGCAAAGGATTTTAAAACAGCTTCAATAATAATTTTTGCCCCTTCCGGTGGAACTGCCATTCCTATTTGCTTTCTAACACTCTCCTTACCACCTATAAATTTATACCAATCCGGAAACGTCTGCAGCCTTGCCCTTTCACGATTAGTTAAAGCTCTCGGCTCATCATAATGGTACATATGCGTGCCGCCACCTCCACTACCCGTGACTGTATAAGCAGGTGCATTAGGGTCTAACCGTTTATAGATATTTGACAGTTTAGCACCCTTCACATTCAATCTTAGGTGTTCAGGTATCCCTTCATACCAAGCATTTTCTCCAGGCGGAATATGTTTCAGCATTTCTACTACTTTAGTTTGATGCTTTGTAAATTCATGGTTAAAGGCATCTTCTGGAATAGGCGGTTCTTCCAACGCCTGGCGGGATGTTTTCCAATCTGCAGGATTTTTATAGGGAGCTTTCGGAACTTTAAATGACCATCCCAAATCTTTGCGGATGCCTACAATAATTATCCTATGACGTGCTTGCGGCACTCCATATTCCTCAAATTTGTAAAGATGGGGAGTAATATTATATCCAACATCCTCCATCTCTTGGAGTATTTTAATAAATGCCTGCCCCTCATTTGCAGACTCTAAACCGCCTACATTCTCTGCGATAAACCATTTAGGCTTATGGTGCTTTAAAACTTTAATTCCATATGAATATAATGGGCCAAACTCTCCTTCTAATCCCTTTGACTCTCCGACAATACTATAGTCATTGCATGGGAATCCGAAAGCAAAGGCATCAATTTCTGGAAGACTGGCAATATCCAATTTGCGTACATCTTCGCATATAACTGTTTCTGGCTTGTCAGGACATATATTATAGCGGTAAGTTTCACAAGTATCTTCGTCATAGTCACTTGCCCATTCATGTTCAACTTTGTAGATTACTCCATCCTTTTCAACTTGTGCCATTTTTGCACCAAGCGTTAAACCGCCCGGACCACAAAACAACTCTCCTTTTTTGAATATCATTTATGTCAACTCCAAATGTTCGTACTTTTGTTCGGTAGATTAAATTATACACTATAAATGTTTGGTTGAGAATTAACAAGTCTTGCCTTAAAAAAGACCCCTTAAACAGGAGTCTATAAGGAGTCTATATCCGCTATCGTTATACGTGAGTTTTTCGTAAACAGAGTCCTTAGTATATTATGATCAATTGGATTAGCGTAGTTGCGTTGAAGCAGTCTGATTACATTACGGGCAGTAATAACACTGCCATTTACATTAGTTCTGTCAGCAATATTTTGAACTTGAAAGTCTATGTTGTTTCCGAATCCATGGGCAACATACATAAAGAATTCGAGATTGCCATGCTGGTTTTGGTAGGTTGGTATATAATTGTTGATCATCCGATTTCTATGGTCATTATTGATGACATATCTTACGTACGCTTTTGTATCTATTATTCCAGAGTAATTTAATGGCGACTCTACAAATACATCAGGATGCAAGGCATGATTTCCTACATGTTCTGCTCGAAAACCCAGTTGTTCAAAGATGGCTTGAGTGGCAGTCTCGAATTCCCTTGCAAGTTCAGTACCGCTTGTCGCCATATTTAGATAACTCGCTTCGAATTGGCTAAACGTATCTGGCCGGAAATCATCAAATGCATCTTCTACTTCTCGAACAGTGTAGCCAGTTAAATCGGCAATTTCACTAACCAAGGAGGCTGTAAAGCTGGTGATTGGCCTCGTTCCAGCAATGTGCAATAAATTGCTCCGAATTCGCCTCTCTCTATATATGGTATCAGTAACTGTTTGTCCACCAAAACTTCGGTTGTCTCGATTTTGCCCAGGAGCTAAGCCAAAATTTCTTTGAAATATTTCAATACCATAAGGATGGTTCGCATCAAGCCTTCTTAGATTTGTGCCATCGTTTAAAATTGCTTCAACATCACTAATTCTTTCTTGTGGTATGTAAATACTGCCATTTGAGTTTCTTTCAATAAGTTGTGTGTACTCTAAATAGTTTATGAATGTATTTGCTATGTCCTCCAAATAAGACAGAGTCTGCTCCCTTGTACGCAAACCTGTTGTGCTACTTCGATACCGCTCTTCAAAGTCAGGAGGTAAAACTTCATCCCCGTATGAACGGTAGCTGATTATCCTTTGTACTACATGTTCAAAGCAGCTCCTTGATTCGTTCTCTCCTTCTGTAATTACAAAGCGGCCAATTTCCTCTTTGGACAACGTCTGAATTCTATTATCTGCAAGTAGTCGCAGCAAAAATCTAAACGGTCTAATTTGAAAACGATAATGAATGTTTACTCGGCTTCTAATTGAGTACGGAGAAGGATATTGCAATTTCATTAATTGATTTGTGATAATAGGAACAGGAGGCTGTCCAGCTAATAATGCCTCACCTGCTAATGTTGTTCGGATAATACCCGTATTTGTTTCCTTAAAAATAAGCCCCAAATTAAATAGCCAAGATTCATAGGTTCGAGCTCCACCTGCCCGTCTGTCACGCCTTTGTCCTGGTCTTTTTAGCCCGAAGCGTTCTAACTCGGCTTCAAAGTCCAGTTGTCTATTTAAGTTGCTGCTCCAATTTTCTCCTAATGTTTGTAATGTGAAAAGCGAAAGGATATCAACTACTGGATACAATTTCCTTTTATTTCTCGGAATTTGCCAATTATTTATCATAGCTACAACTCCTATAAATGATTTCCTGTAAATTTAAGTCAATTGCTCCTAAGATAATAATAATCTGATAATAAAAAATATACTATAGTCAAAATTATAAACATATGTATGAATAAGTTTACGTATGCCCCTCTCTACTCCTTCATTTTCCTTATGGATGGTATTCCCAAATCTCTTAATTATCTTGGTCTTGATAATAGTTGTAATTCAATAACACAACAATCATTTTTCCTCAATTACATCTACCAATTAATCTACTGTGCCCTCCACGCTTTTTAATAGCTCGAACTCTACAAAAATTTAATTACCCTTAAATACAACCTTTTCCCCAATTCTTTCTCTAACAAGAGCCTCTTTTTCTTTAATGGAGCTGTATATTGGGCTGTTATTTTTGCTGAACCCCGGATACACAAATACTACATTCTTTCTGTCGCTCAACATGTCGCTCAACAAAACAAAATACGTGCAATCACTGCAACCAACCCCAAAACTAATCGCACAAATATTATCTAATTGGCTTTTTTGCCGATAAAATGTAAGGAAATACGGAATTCTTTCCCTAAGTATCTCTAAGAAATATTCATTGATATCTTTTCTGAACTGAAAATAATATCTCTTTTTCTTTCTCTCCATTCTATATCACTTAATTGGTTGTATTAGATTGACCTTTTCTAATAATCGTATAGGATTAGGTATATCCAACAGGTTCAGGTATCAATAAAACCAAAAAAACATTATTTATTAAATCAAAAATTGATTGCCACATTTTTATTACTCCGTATATACATAGCCTTAAAACTGAAAAAAGGAAAATATTTTGCCTTAACTATGAATTAATGCTTTGTTTTCGTTTGTTATCGCAATTGATACGCTAAATCAATGTACGATTGGATTTGTTCAAAATTATCTACCCATTCTAATCGGATATAGGCTTCATGAGGATATTTCTCAACTTCATAATCTTTCCTTTCGAATTTTCTACCGAGCAAATTATCAATTTCCTCTTGCACACTAAGACCTAATCTTTTTTCTTTTTTTCCTATATGGAGAATTAAACACCGTTGTCTTTGAGTGGTTAAGGTTGCGAACTTAGGTTTTCCAACTCTTTTATATCCAATTCCATCCTTTGTTTCGGCATCCTGTATATCTTGGTATCCAGATTCACTCCAGATATAATCATGAATTTTTCTTGCTAATTGCTGAGCTTTTACCTTCTACAGATCGTCAGTGAATACATTTCACCAATATTTTTAGTGTCTAAAAAAATTGATAATTACAGTTATACAGGAATTATGTATTTTAGATGCCAAGAAAAGAACATATATCAGTACTTGAAAATAATACATATTTTTAATTTGTCACTTTTTTTAAAAAATATATTCAATTCTGATAATTTTGTGATAACATAATAATTACAGTATTACTTAAATATTTTTAGTAATACTGTGATATCATAGAAAGTCGTTTTTTGGAGGTAGTGGTTTGGAGGAATTATCAAAGCGAATTCGAGAATTAAGAACAGAAAAGAAAATTACTTTAAAGGAGTTGAGTGAAAAAACAGGATTATCAATAAGCTTTTTATCCCAAGTTGAAAGAGCATCGTCATCGCTTGCGATAACTTCATTAAAAAAGATTGCAGATGCTTTGGAAGTCCCTATAACTACTTTTTTTGAAGATTATAAAAACGAAAATTATTATGTCAAAAAGGAAGAACAAAAGCCGTTCCAATTAAAAGGATCAGGGGTTGTTTATACGAGACTTGGTGGAGAATTTTCTGGAAGAAATATTGAACCGTTACTTGTTACGTATCCGCCAGGACCTACAATAGAGAAATCTTTTAGCCATCCAGGAGAAGAGTTTTATTATGTTCTCGAAGGAGAATTATTGTTTAACGTAGATGGTAAGGAATATTTTTTGAAAGCAGGAGACTCTATTCATTTTCCGTCGCATTTACTTCACTCTGTAAACAATCCTTTAGAAGTAGATGCCAAAGTTCTTGCTGTAGTAACACCAGTTATATTTTAATAACTGATTACTTTTTATTAATTATGGATTGAGAAAGGTGGTTAAATTATGAGAGTTGCAACAGATATTGGGGGGACATTTACTGATCTAGTTTATATCGATGAAACAGGTAAAATCGGTGTAGCAAAAAGTCATACAACACCTCCTAATTTTGAACATGGCGTATTAAATGTTATTAAGGAAAGTGGTATCGATACTAAACTATTAGATACATTTATTCATGGAACTACCGTAATCATCAATGCACTAACTGAAAGAAAAGGAGTTAAAACTGGATTAATTACCACAAAAGGTTTTCGTGATGTATTAGAAATCGCTCGAGGAAATAGACCTGATCTTTTTAATATTCAATATAAAAAACCAACGCCTTTTGTTCCTCGCTATTTACGCAAAGAGATAGAAGAACGTTTAAATTATAAAGGTGAGATAATTGAAAAGCTAAATGTTGATAGATTAAAAGAAATTATTGAATATTTTAAATCAGAAAATGTTGAAGCGATTGCAGTTTCGTATCTTCATTCCTATAGCAATCCAGTTCATGAGATTGAAACAGTAAAATATATTAAAGAAGTGTGGCCTGAGGTTGCTGTAACTGCTTCTCATGAGGTAACGAGAGAATGGAGAGAATATGAACGTACTAGTACAGCAGTATTAAACTCATATGTAAAGCCTATTGCTTCTACATATATTGATCGTCTTGAAAAAGAACTTAGCAAAATTGAAAAAGATTCAAACAAATATATTATGCAATCTAATGGTGGTACCACAACATTTGAACAATCAAAGCAAACACCAATTAATATGGTTGAATCTGGACCAGTAGCAGGAATATACGGAGCTGCCATTTTAGGAAAAATTCTTGGTGAAGAAAACATTATAGCTTTTGATATTGGTGGCACAACGGCTAAGTGTTCGCTTATCGATGGTGGAGATGTTAAGGTTACGACAGAATACAACATTGAACGTAATGAGCGAAGTGCGGGATATCCAATCAAGGTTCCTGTTGTTGATATTGTTGAAATTGGAAATGGTGGGGGCTCAATAGCTTGGATAGATGACGGCGGATCTTTGAGAGTTGGACCTCAATCCTCCGGAGCTCTTCCTGGACCAGTTGCTTATGGAAAAGGTGGAACAGAGCCGACGACTACAGATGCCAATTTAGTAGTAGGTCGACTTTCCCCTAAAAACTTTGATAATGATGTTGATATGGAGAAAGTAAAGGAAGTCATTGCAGAAAAAATCGCAAATAAATTCGAAGTTTCTGTTGACGAAGCAGCACTAGGTATTATTCGCATTGCAAATTCCAATATGTTAAATGCGCTTAAATTAATCTCTGTTAGAAAAGGATACGATCCTCGTGAGTTTACGTTAGTGTCATTTGGTGGTGGAGGCTCCATGCATGCTCCTGCACTTGCAAAAGAGCTTGGAGTTAGAAAAGTAATTGTTCCAGTGGCATCTTCTGTTTTCTCTGCATGGGGAATGCTGATGACCGATTTACGTCATGATTACATTCAAACTTTTATTCGACGTGTAGATGATATAGATTATGAAGAATTCAATAAGCTGTTAGTTCAACAAGAAATTAAGGCTATTAGCCAATATGAAGATGAAGGCGTTGAAAAAGATAGAGTCTTATTTACACGATATGTTGACCTTCGTTATATCGGCCAAGAACATACAGTAAAAGTACCTGTCCCAAATGGTGTTGTAACAAAAGACACAATGGCAGATGTGATTAAAAAATTCCATGATACTCACGAGCAATTATATACATTTAAACTTGAAGACTCTCCAACAGAAATTGTCAATGTACATCTAATAGCCCTTGGTTCTGTTCAAAAGCCTGAATTGTCTAAAATGGAACATAATGGTCTGTCACTGCAAGATGCGTTAAAAGAGGTTAGACCAGTTTTATATGAAGATCATGGCTGGATTGATACAAAAGTATTTGATAGAAGCAAGCTAAATACAGATGCAATCATAGAAGGACCAGCAATAATCGAAGAATCATCTGCATCAACTGTAGTATATCCTGACCAATCAGTAACTGTCGATATATACGGAAATTTAATTATTAAGACGGGGGTGTAAGATCATGGTGAAAACAGGTAAACCTAAAGTGGATTCATTTACATTAGATATTGTAAAGGATTCTTTAATTGCAATCGGAGAAGAAATGTTCTATGCATTAGCACGAACATCAATGAGTCCTATTATATATGAAGTATTAGACTATGCAAGTGGTTTAACGGATTCAAAAGGGCAATTGTTAACTCAAGGAAACGGAGTAACTGGATTTATTGGAATGCTAAGCTTTATGGTGCGTGAAACTGTCGAGAAGTATAATAAATCGGGGGACTTAAAACCTGGAGACATTATTCTAATCAATGATCCATATGGAGGCGGAGGCTCCCATCTATGTGATGTGGGACTCGTAATGCCAATCTTCTATGATGGAGAATTAATAGCTTTCTCTGCTAATAAAGCGCATTGGACAGAAGTTGGAGGGAAAGACGCTGGATCAATGTCAACAAATTCAACTGAAATATATCAAGAGGGGCTTCAATTCCCATGTGTAAAGATATTTGAGGAAGGTAAATTAAATCAAGCAGTAGTTGAAATAATTCGTGCCAACGTTAGATTCCCAGATCTTTCTCTTGGTGATTTATGGGCTCAAGTAGCAGCTTTAAAAACTGGAGAAAGACGGGTTCAAGAATTATGTGAAAAATATGGTAAAGAAACAGTAGTGAACTCCATTCATTATCTTTTAGACCATGGTGAACAACTAGCACTTAAATCTTTAAGAGAATTACCGAAAGGCGTTTATACGGCTGAAGACTATATTGACGATGATGGAATCGAAAAAGGGCCGTTCCATGTAAAAGTAAAAGTTGAGATTACGGACAATGAATTTATATGTGATTTTCGTGGAAGTCATCCCCAAGTAACAGGATCTATCAATTCCACGTTAACAGGCTTAGTCTCTGCAGTTAGAACTATTTACCTAGCTATAACCAATCCATCACAAGATGTTAACGATGGTTCATTCCGACCACTTCGTGTAATTTCAGACAAAGGATCTATATTTAATGCAGTGAGACCAGCACCTGTCTCTATGTATTGGGAATCAATGTTATTCGGATCAGACTTAATTTGGAAAGCATTAGCACCAGTAATACCAAACCGTTTATCTGCTGGACATTTCTTATCTGTATGTGTAGCAATTCTTTCTGGGAAACATCAAGATACGAATGAACCTTTCTTAATTGTTGAGCCTTCCGTCGGTGGATGGGGAGGAGACAAAGAGAAAGATGGGGCTTCTGGTCAGTTCTGTATACTAGATGGGGAAACTTTTAACATTCCGATAGAAGTTTGTGAAACTAGAAACGGAGTGCTAGTCGACGAATATAGTTTAAATACTGATGGAGCAGGTGCAGGAGAATTCCGAGGTGGTTATGGAGTAGTACGTTCGTATCGTTCACTTACAGACAACCAATACTTTACGGGTTCTTTCGGACGTCATAAATATAAACCTTGGGGAGCCAATGGCGGTAAAGATGGCTCAACTAACTACTTTGAGTTCGTGAATAGTAACGGAGAAGTATCTGCTCCATTCGGTAAGTATAATCAATATCGATTAAATAAAAATGATGTTACTCGACTTGTCACAGGTACAGGTGGTGGATATGGTAATCCACTTAAAAGACCTATTGATAAAGTGATCTGGGATGTAAAAAATGAATACATCACAGTGGAACAAGCTCAAAGGGATTACGGTGTTACATTAAATCCAGACACGTTAGAAGTAGTGGAAATCTCAGCAGAACGTAAGGAACTGGAGGAAAAATAATTGGAAATTGTTACAGTAAGTGATATTAAGCAACATGATCGAAACAATGTAACCATGAAAACCCTATTTGATAAATCAGTAGTTGATGGAGGACGGACTGTTTTTGGGATAGTTTCTATTCCCCCAGGTGCGCGAATACCATTGCAAGGAACAGGTTCCCATCTAGAAGACGAATATGGGTTAGTAATAAAAGGCTCCATACTAACGATGAGTGGTGGAAAAGAATATAGAGTCGTGGCAGGACAAGCAACGTTTATTCCACATAATGAAGAACATTGGGCTTATAATGACGGGCAAGACGACTGTGAAATAGTTTGGGCTTTAGTTTCTAGATAAATAATTTTTATTCTTAAATAAACATCTTTGAAATTAACTTAAAAGGGACATTTCCTCCTATTATGAAAGGCAAGTAGTTTGATTTGTCCTCTATGGAGGAAAGTCTTACTTTTATTCAATAAAAAGGAGGAGGTTGCATTGGAATATCAACAACGTATTCAAAAAGCTCAGCAATTATTAGAAGAACAAAATATAGATGCACTAATCGTGACATCACCACCAAATTTCTTTTATTTCAGTGGAACATGGTTAGATTCGCATGAAAGATTGCAAGCCATTGTAATTAAAAAATCAGGACCACCAATCATGGTTATTCATGAAATGGCCAAAGAAGAAATTAGAAACCTTTCCTTATTCGAGTCAATATTCTGGAAAGATGGTGAACACTCGATAGAAATATTAAATAGTAACTTACCTAAATCAGGTATTGTGTCGATAGATAACCAGTGGCCGAGCCAAAACTTAATACAGTTAATGCGACTGAATCCCAATATTCACTTTGTAGAAAGCACTAATGTCATAGGAAAGTTGAGACTATATAAAGATCAGTTAGAAATAGAGTTATTGAGAAAATCAGGATCCATAGCAGATGATGTAATGGAAAAGGCAATAGCTTTTATTGAACCTGGCAAAACAGAGATTGAAGTTGTTAATGAAATTAAGAGATTGTTTAAGACACATAATGTTGAGACATTATCTTTTCCACCGATTGTTGGAGCAGGGAAAAACGGAGCTATTCCTCATCATCAGGCGGACGAAACAATAATATCAGAAGGAGATATGGTAGTTATTGATCTAGGCGGAATAAAGGATCACTATTGTTCTGATATGACTAGAACTATAGTAGTTGGAAAAAAAGTTAGTGATGAAATGAAAGAAATATATAACATTGTTAAGTTAGCCCAAGAGGAAGCAGTTAAAGCAGTTAAACCGGGAGTTCCTATAAAAGAAATTGATAAAAAAGCAAGGGATATTATAACTAAAGCAGGCTACGGAAAGCAATTTACACATAGGACAGGACATGGAATAGGAATAGAAGTCCATGAAGAACCTTTTATAACAAATAAAAATATGCAACTCCTTGAGGAAGGAATGGTCATAAGTATAGAACCAGGAATTTACATTGATGGAAAGTTCGGAGTAAGAATTGAAAATATTGTGTTAGTGACAAAAGACGGGTGTGAGTCTTTCAATCATTATACCCGTGAACTAATTTGCAAATGTTAAAAAAAGCCCGAAAAATTATCTAAATATTTAAAAAAATGAGGTGGATACGTGGTGGAAATGAATAACAAATCAACAATGGGAAAAGATGAGGCATTGTCCCCAGTACCTTTAAATGAGAGGCAACACTGGTTAACCCCTGCAATTATTTTTGGAGGACTTGAATTTACTATTCCAGTTTTAATGGTTGGTGCATCACTTGTCGGAGGATTTTCATTATCTGAAATTTTGTGGATCATAATTATTGCCATGGTTTTATTCCAATGGCCAGGTAACTTTATTCAAGGATATATAGGTGCTAAAACAGGAAGATCTTCATCAGTTATTGCAAAATCTAGCTTTGGGGAAATTCAAGCAAGGTTTATTGTTGGACTAACTATTTTCATCGTGTCGATGGGTTGGTGGGCTCTTCAGACGGCAGTTGCGGGAAATGCTATTTCAGCAATGTTTGGAATTGATTATAAAAGCGAATGGCTCGCATGGGCATTGATAACTATTGTGGCTGGGTTGCTTTTTGCTCTTCCAGCAATTATAGGCTACTCATCAATGAAATGGACCGATTATATTGCTGTACCAGCAGGCCTTCTATTAATAGCTGGTGGAATCTATTTGTCACTAAAAAACATAGGATGGGAAACAATCTCTAATTGGGATCCTGAACCTAATATGACTTTTTTAGCAGCAGTCAGTCTTGTTATTGGTGTTAATGTGTCTCAATGGGTTATAGCTTCTGATTACACTAGATATGCCAAGCCAAAAATAAAAGATAACTTACTAATACCTTTAGGAATAATTGCTGTAGGGATCCCTCTGTTTTATGTTGGTTCTATTATGTCTGTTGGAGTTGGAGAAGCAGATATTGTAACGGTTATGTTAAACATGGGTTTCCCAGTTTGGGGGTTTTTGATCCTATGGTTTGCAACTTGGACTAGTCAACTTGTTAATAATTACAGTATGGGCTTAGCACTTGCAAATATGCTAAACGTAAACTCAGGTTACGGCCGTGCTTTATTGACTTTAGGAGGAACAATTATTGCTATTATCATCGCACTTGCAGGGATTTTAGATTATTTTACCGATTTCCTTTATATGACTGCTTTAATTTATCCTGCTATTGCTGGTGTCATGATGAGTGATTTCTTCTTGGTACGTAAGCAGCAGTGGGTTGAAAATAAAGGTTGGAATTGGATGGCTACTATAGCATTAGTGGTAGGAACCTTTATTGGATACCTTACTCAGTATGTATACCCATTTGGATTACCTGCAATTCAGTCATTAGTAATTTCTGGTATTGTATATTTCATTGCCATGAAGGTTAAAGCTTCCGTTGCACCCGATGAATTTACTAAAATCCAAAGTGGTGAAGATGTACGAAGTGTTGGCTGAATTTATTACCAGGGTAACGAATATTAAGTAGCAAAAGGTACTGGCGGATAACGACTACTTTCATTAAGTTTTATGCCACAACCCATACTTTTCATGTACCGACCGCTTGCCCTTGATGTAATCGAATACCACTTTCCACCTCGACTTTGCACCGCGCGTAGATAGTGGCATTCTTTTCACATTCAAGGGCTGTTTTTGCATTTGTTTTCATATCTTCGAAAACCGGAGTTCAGTAGACTTGACGATTTCCCCATTATTTCTTTAAGTCTTCACATAACCTCATCTATTCCCTTTTCTTATACACGATCTCAATGATCCAACATAATGAACCTGATTCTAATAAGGACAGTGAAGTTGGCCAGTTTTTTAGTACAAATTCATGCTCACGGTTCTTAGGCTGTCACGACCTTTCTTCACTTCTCTATAAAAAAGGCTCTATAATATTTGGTGTTGGTGGATACAACCGGCATCATTTTTTACACAAAAAATGAGACATGTGACAAAACTCTGACAAAATGTAATCGCCAAAACGTGGGCGTTATTTTACGCTTACTCAATTACGTCGAGAATACGCTAAAGTACGATTATAATAACGACATTTTAGAAGGGATTCATAACAAAATCAAAGTGATGAAACGCATTTCTTTTGGTTATCGATCCTTCTATCACTTTAGAAACCGAATATTCATTACCCAAAACTTAGCGAAAATCAAAACAGCTTAGGGGAACCTCGAATTTCCCCTAAGCCATCCGATTATATATTACCAAATAATGTCACTAACATTTATTCACCAACACCATTTGACAAAGAACCTAATAAACAGCAGTGAAGTTAATAGAATCGCATATTTACATACGAAAATATAATCATAATACTTCTTGACTTCACTTAAATACGTTTTCTCCTTCCTAAGACTGACTTCATTATAATATCAGACCAATTTTAGTCATTATGGAAAACTCGGAGTAGGAAAAACACCCATCACGAGTAAAACTATGCCCCAGCAATATCTTCTGCATTTCGATTGATCTCATCAATAATGCCAATGATTTTTCTTGCATCATCCATATTATCTTTGAACAATTCAACAATACTGCCAACTGATCTGAATGGTTCTTGTTGTAATACTTTTTTATCGAGTGTTCCGTTTTTAATGACATAATCAACAATGTGTTTAACAAATCGAATTTGGTTTAGATTTAACCGCTCCTCTGAAAGGAATTCGGAAAATGCTTCGTTGGTTGCTTTTGGATCTAAACCGACAATTTGTCGAACTAGTTTTGTAATCGGCGTGTCACCAAAATCTTTTTCGTAATCTTCTCTCGTTCCGAGTTCTTTCCAAAGTATATCTTCAAGCATTTTTACATCTTGGGCTGTTAGTGGTTTATTATGGTACAGTTTGTAAATCGCCATTTGGTCTTTATGTTCATAAGCGTAAAATAATGCCCACGTGTTTTTTCGTGGGCGTTATTTTACGCTTACAAAGAAACGATCCTAGATGACATCCAAACCTTAATTCAACAAGTTGATAAAGAGAAATATATAAAGAAGATGGAGAGAAAATCGAAAAGTACAAAATCGGATTCTTAAAAGAAAATCAATAAGATTAACAAACAGATGGATGTTTTAAAAAATCGAAAAAGGAAATTCATCAACCTGTTAGCTGACGGAATTATCACACATGAAGAATATCAAGAGAG
The DNA here is from genome assembly GCF_012396605.1 of Ureibacillus thermosphaericus. Taxonomy (GTDB): domain Bacteria; phylum Bacillota; class Bacilli; order Bacillales_A; family Planococcaceae; genus Ureibacillus; species Ureibacillus thermosphaericus. The sequence goes on along the minus strand of NZ_JAAXPW010000013.1, from coordinate 51,857 downwards.
TATTGAAGCAACAAACAAGGATTTAACTGAATTAACGGAACAGAAAAATGAACTTCTTTCATTGATGGAAAGCGAGGATGTAATCGAAACGATTGAAAAGCTCAAAAAGGAATTACTTCAATTCCTAAATTTCGATGAATTAACCGAGGATATTCTCCATCGCCTAATCTTGCCTCATTTTTTCATTTTAAAACTATCTGCGAAACGCACTCAACATGCCTTGAGCGGTGATCGCAGATATATTGATGTAGCAGTGTTTGTCTTATATATTTTAAGTAGTAATATAAATTCAGTAAAACTAAGTAATAAAAAGCACACTTTATTTTTGTCTGCAATATATTTGTTATATGAGAGTTTTGCAAAATTAGATTTTTATTAAAAAGAGTTTTAAAAGAAACCCAAATAAATTGGGGTATTTTGTATCTTTGGTTTACAAATATTCTGTTTGTCCTTTTTTGGGCGTACTTGCAGAATTTTTCGCTTTAAAAATTTTTTAAGCGGTTTGTTGCTTTTTACTCTCTTTTGCCATTGCGAGAGCTGAAACCAGTAATACGATGGCGTTCAAGTAAATATGAGTTTTTACTTTATCGATTCCCCACACATGCAGGGAGTTCGCTGTAAGATAACTTTTCATTCTTGAATTGCACCGTTCTACACTGGTTCGCTCATTGTAAAGTTCTTTCCAACGTTTGGAATCGCGGTGTGGATTAGAGTACCGGCGAAGATCCTTATTCACGTTAATTTTTACTACCATTCCATAGTTGGAGGATGAACAGGCTGCCATTCCTAATGGGCAATCCACTTTTCCGGTTGCGTGTGGACATCTGAATTTGAGCTGATCCTTATTGGCGCCCCAATAAGTCATTTCGTACCCCATCGAACAGCGTGGAGTTCCGTTGGAGGCAATTCCTTCGGGAGGCTCCTTTTCATTACGCAAATTGAGTGGAATAATAGCTTGAGCCCCGATGTTCTTGGCGGATTCGTAGTTTTTTAGCTGGTCGTACCCACCATCCATTATCAGGAAATCAATTTTAGAGTTTGTACAACTCTTTACTTGTGCAATTAATTGTGGTGCGACATCCCCATCGTTGATATGAGCAGGGGTTACTTCAATCGCCATTGGTAATTCACTTTTGGTGTCAACGGAAAGATGCATCTTATAGCCAAACCAAGTAATTTTATTACCGAAGGAATCAAACTTTGCCCCCCAATTGGCGTTGCCTGTTTGTTCACTTCGCTTCTTAGGCTGCTTCTTTTCATAAGCATCAATGGCGGCACTGTCGATAGCCTGATGTTTTCCATCAATTACTCCTTCCTCTTGAGCTAACTGGACGAGATCTTGAAAGATTCTTTTCACAAGTCCAGTTTTGGTTAGTGTAGAAAATACTCGGCTAAGAGTAGAGATGGATGGTGCAGGCCTGCTAATATCTAAACCACATTGGTAACGAAAACGCAGGTCATTTTTTAATCGATTGTGAAGAGAAGTAAAAGTATCAATACCTTCTAATGGGGCAGCGATAAGAGCCCTTAATATCCCTTCTTTGGAATGTCCTTCAGCCCCTTGGGGTGAAGAACTTTTCAATTGTTTAGCATAAGGACGCAAATCTAGAGCACTAAAAAAAATCGGTAATTTCTCTTTTGACTCTAAAATTTGCAATTCTTCAAAGGAAAATAGACTTTCTTGTAGAATATACAAAGTGACTTCCTCCTTATGGATTTTTGTGGTTTGGTCACTTCAAAATTCTACAAATAAGGGGTGAAGTCCTTTTTTATGCTTTAGAAAACCTTATAGTTCTTGGGTTGAAAAATGTTCAAAATGCTCATATATAAAATTTTTAAATATTCAAATCCTTTATTCTAATAATAATCACCAATCTAAATAAGTCATTCCACTAATAATTGTATTGTTATACCTTATCTCTCCCAAAATGTTGCAATTTTTCTCACTTCAATTAGTACTGAAATAATTTGAACGATCCATTCATTATAAAAAGCTATTGAATTGTAGCACCTTCATTCTATCTAATATTATTCTCATGTTCATTCCTGTTATTATCAGTGAAATTTTATACATACTTTTCCTAACTTTTATTGGACTCTAGACTTTCTCAGCCTATTCTAACTTTAAATAATACTTGAGAAACTATCTTTCTTCCCACACCTAGATAAAATATAACTATATATATCTCAAATTAGATCTAAAAGCATCTAAAGAAATAAGAGGAACAGTTTCTTTAAGATACTCTATAATTTCTATTTTATTTTCTCTTAAAATCATTTCAATAGTATCTTTATCATTTAAATTTAACGTTGAGAAATTATTTTTAATCCAATTACCGACAAAAAGAATTCCCATTCTTTCACTAAAACCTAACTCTATTAAGATTAAATTAATACGACTGTTTATACCATACTGAATAAATAGGCCTAAATCTTCAAGATCCTTACTTATAATTATTCCTTGTTTTTGCAATTCAATCTTAGCGATTGTAACTATTTTTGATAAAACCGGTACGATATTGGATTCGATAAATAACATTATTTTTAGAACATCTTCAACTTCAACGTTGGTTTTATTTGAAATATCACCATACCATTCGCCCTCTATCCAGTTTAATATTACTTTTTTCAATAATCCCTTTGTAAGATTAATATCATTTTCTTGATGAAATTGCTCAAAATCGAATTCTAGATGATTTAAAGAGTATATAATATCTAGTAGGTAACCAATAGTTTCGTCAGTAAATGGAAGGGAAGTATTTTGCCAAAAATCATCTCCTAAATTGATAACCCCTTTAATGTCTTCATATATTCTAACTGTTGAGTCACTTTGTTTTAATATACCAATTTCATTCCGTTTTAAGTACGGACTTAGAACTTCGCCTCTTAATTTAAAAATATGCTCAAGCGTTAACTTATTATTGTAGTCAGATTGAAAGTAGCTATAAGTTTTATTTATTAAATTCTCAAGGATATCACTAATATTATCAGGGGTTGATTCTTCATAAAGAGAATCTATTATTGATTTATCAATTGAATCTATTAATCTTTTAAATTCTTCACTTTGCTCATCAATGAGTTCATTTGTTATTAACAATCTGTCTTCTTTTAATTCGTTTGTAATTTCATTAATTATTTGGTACAAGTATCCCCTAACTGGTTCTATTTGATCATCAGATATTACTTCTTGGATATAACTGTACTCACTTGGATTTACAGAAATTACTAACCCTTCAGTTTCTTGACCAGCTCTTCCGGCTCGGCCAATAATATTTTTTATATCCCTTTTTCTAATTGGCTCCATTATTTTTAAGGAAGAATTAAATCTTTTAATTGTATGCAACACAAGAGTTTTTATCGGTAGATTAACCCCTTCAGCAAGGGTATTTGTACAAACTATTAAAGGTACTATCTTTTTTCTAATACTATTTTCTATTACTTCCCTTACAAATTGCGGTAAATCACCATGATGAATCACGAAACCATTCTCAACAGACTTTGTTAATATATAATCCTTTCCAAAAACCTGTTCAATGTATATTATTAGATTTTCTAATTCCTCAGTTTTAGAAAAATCTAAAGGTTTAGGAAAATTGAGCAGGCTAATTTGATTAATTATCTCTTCTGCTAGACCTTTAACACCATTTTCACCCTTTTGGGGAGTAAATACTGCAACCACACCGTTATTTAGCGAACGTAAAGCAACTGAAATAGCTCTAGTTTTATAAGTTTTATATTTATATGTGTTTATTTTACCAGTAGAACTTTTCTTATATTTGTAATCCTCTTTAACACTTAAAAATTTGTTTATCAAGGATTTTTCAAGTCCATTTTTTTGGGAATATAATTTTAAATTGAAGTATTTATTTTTATTGTCACCTTGCTCTATTAAAAAACCATAAGTTAAGTTAGTTGGCCTATAATCCGATTTTATAAGGGTATTTTCATCTCCGCCCAACCAAGAATTTATTGTTGCTATATTAGGAATAATAGCGGAAAGGTAAATATACTTTTTTTCTTGTGTACTACTATTTTTGAACTTTGCTAACAATAGTTCGTAATTTAAACCCCTGTGTTCATCATCAAGTAAATGTCCCTCATCACAAATTACAGTTGAAAATGTCTCATGAAGATTTGGAATATAATTTTCTATGGCCATAAACTTCTCTGGAGTGCATATTAATAAATCAACATTTTCCATTTCAACTTTTTCTTCTTTAGTGGGCGTATGACCACCATATATAGCTTTAACTGTTAAACCAAGATTTCTAAATTTTTTAGTAAAAGCATATTTTAGTTCCGATGCCAAAGCTCTATAAGGAGCTAGTAAAAGCACTTTTCTCTTTTTGTAAACAATTTCATTATAAATGACTATCTCACATAAAGAAGTTTTCCCAGAACTTGTGGGCATTTGAATAGAAAATGAATTATCATTAATGAGTATCCCTTTTTTCAGAGCTGCTTCTTGTGAAGGGAATAATACCCAACTACTTTCCAGCTTATGTAAAACAAAATCTTTCCAATTAATTGCGGGATTTGCTCTAGTTAGGCTATTCCAAATATTATTTTCACTAAATTTTTCAATTAATCTCTTCGCCAATAATAGTTGAACATACTTATAAGGGTCCGAAGTTTTTAATCTCTCATCGATTAGTTTAATAATACTAATTAATATTTGCTTATCTCCTGATTCCAAGAAATCATTAAGTCTATCCATATATGGATTTCTAATGTTCCTGTTATTAATTAAAAATGCGTGAATAAATCGATCTATCTCAGATTCATAATCCTCTGTTTCAAACATTCTTGCTAATATTGAAGAGGTTGTAAAGTAATCTGTTAAGTAATATATTGATGATGCATATAGCATATTTTCAGCATAATTGACTCCGAAAAAGTTTTCACGTGTACTTTGGATAGAGTAAATTTCTAGCCCTTTTGCAATAAAAAGTAATTCTTGGCGATTTTCTTCCGTTAAATAAGCATCGCTTGATAATGCTTTATAAACCTTATTAAATAGCGAGATATAAAAATCATCTGATTGTTTTAAAAATGAATACTCTTTCTCTTGCCTTTCAAGGACATCTAATTCCATAGCATTTCTCCAAGAATTAGAATCCCGAATCCAATCTACCAAAATATTACTCATTTGCAGTCACCTTATATGACGTTACTATATTCTTGTAAACTTTTTCATAAAAGTTTTTTAAATTTTTAATCGATATTATTGTCACGTCAGAATAATCACCTAATTTAAAATTGTATAAATCATAAAGGTAGAGAATAAAGTCTCTATTTCTACTATTACTTCGAAGAATGTCTTCTCTTTTAACATTTTTAAATGAAAGCTTCTTCGTGTCATTGTCATAGGATGCCCCAAGCTCTTTACAGTCATTTTCAATTCTTTTCCAATCTTTTTTTAATACTTTTACTGAATAATCAATTTCACGTCCTAACTCTACTAAAACCATATCACTATCAATAACAGTTATAGCTTTAAAGTGTTTTTTATAAGGTCCATAATTAGGTTCAATTGCATTAACAAACCTCTTAATTGAGTTTAAAGCCGAAGAATCATTTAATCTGATATATTGTTCTTCCAGCCATGAAAGAGTAATTGCCATTCGTTTTACATAGTCATCCTTAGCTCCATCTATAGCGTCTTGTAAAGGATGAAAATCACCTGCCGTTGCTTTTGACTTTATTTCAGCAGACACAACAAGATCATCCGGTGATGATACTTCAGCATTTTTAACTCCAAATAATATTACATCCGTTTTTTTCATTGGCTCATTACGGTCTACTTTCCAAAGCCACTTTTTAGGACCAAAAAGATTAAAATCAGAATTTTTATACATGTCAATTAGTAACTGATAAGATAATATTTCTGCAAACTCACCCGACATAGTCTTTCCGGGATCAGGTATAAGTTTCTTTAATATTTGTTCTGCTGGTCCGAAATTTTTGATTCTCTCTTCTAAATCAGAGTCAGTTATGTAACATTTTCTATAGTAATCTGGTAGTTTTTCAAAAAGTTCTTTTTCCTCATTTAATTCTAATATTATAAATTGTTCCATAGTTGTTTCTGAAGAGAAATGACATAGGAATTGTGGAATGTTAATCACACCCTTTTTAAACAAGCAAATACTCCATTTTCAATTTCTATTTAAATATTCGGTTAATTCCTCTTAATAATAATACATCATTTGCTAATATTAGACAATAATTGTCATTTGTTAATCATGTTTGTAAAAACATAGTATAAATTTAATCTTATTGACAATAATTTATTATGTTATTGCAACTGGTAATTCGTTCAGGGAAGAAGTACCGCGCTACATTTCTTCTTTTTCAAAAAATTTCTTTCCCTCTTAAAATGACGAATTTAGAGGCTATAATGATTTTTGATTAACCGATTATTTCAAATATAAAAGTAACCATAATAAGAGAAGACCGCGGTTACATGATGTTATCTTACGGAGATAACCATGTGCTGCGGTCTTTTTTACTGAAGGGAGGTTTTATTAGCCAAAATGAATTAGAGACTCTCTGGATAAATAGAATTTTAGAAAGATGTGAAAAAGTAGGGGGTTCGAAACAGATATGACACAAGCATCAAATATCAGCTTACACCATATGTGGAACTGGAAGATCTTATGAATAAACTGCAAATTGAAAGTGCATAAACTGTTGTTCAATTAACGTGAACAGCAGTTTTTTTCTTATTGGCTATTTAAACGTCAATGTTGATATAAAATAAAATTAAGGGAAACCACAGTTTATAAAAGTTTCCCTATCCTTATTCCACTAAAGCTCCCGTTGTTGAATTATGAGAACCTGTAAAAAATTATTTAACCTCCACCACCGATGCAATGAAGGTGGGTTTTTACATTTTTTAACCAACTACCGAGAATTTGTTAAAAGGAATTAATATCATTAACTTTTTTGAATGTGATCTTTTCTCCAAACCTATTTAAAAAGGCTCTCTATCAATATAATAACAGATTTCCAAAATGAGAAAAGTAGAATGAAACCAGCCAAAATTGAAATGATAAAACTAAAAAGAGCCGGATGTTTTTCAAAAAACGTTTTCTTCTCCTTTGATTCCTTTTCTCCTCTGTTCGAACCATATTGATGACCAATGGACGAGTTTTTAATTTTATTATTATCTCCTATTTGAATACTCATTTTTTATCTCTTCCTTCCCATAAATGGCCAAATAAATGGCCAATCCTTGACCTTTCTATTTTGTTTTTGTCTCCGACTTTAACTGATTTATCATAAATGATATTTTCAATATTATAAATCACTTGTTTTACAGATTCATTTTCCTTAATTTGGGATCTAATATCTAACTCATCAAGATTTTCAAATTCCTTTTCTAGTTCCATGATTACTTCCACTAGTTTGGATTTTACACATGACACAATGCCATCCAGTTGGTTTGATCCGATTCTAACTCTCATTCCAGCTATTTGGAAGTCATCTGTTGATATTGCATGACAGTATGCTGTAGGAATTACAAACCCGTAATTTTCTCTATTTTCTCCCCGAAGGATGTTTTGGATTGTTGCAATTCCATCCGTCATTCTTACTGTACGTAGCTCGTCTATTTCCTCTTTGGATATTAAAAATTCTAGTGGCACAGGAGCATCTTTATATTTAACAGAGAAGTTTATTAAATAGGTTCCGATAATTCTTCCTTTAAGGATCCTGTAAGAAGGTACACTTTCTTTATCCTTATAACCCTGTAATTCCCCATTAACCCAGTTCATGATATTTTCATTATCCAAATCCGACAATATAACTTTTAATCTTAGCAATATGTTTTCAATACTTTCTTTTCCACTTACAGCATCTTTTAAAAGTTGGCTTCGGGCCATTTCTCTCGCACCTTCTTCATATTACATAGTATTCTTAATTTTATATTAAACAAAAATAAGGTGTTTTTGTCGATTTAAACGAGTTTTTTCTAAAGAACTATAACATAGAGTTAATCTAGATATTGGTTCAAGCAAGGAGCCTTTTCAATTTCGATATTATTATAATACATGTTTAATTTTATTGTTAAAAGGCAACGGAGGCTTCTAGAAGGATTACAAATGGATTATGTGTTTTCGGATTTTTGCATATATATCCACAAAAAGTAAGCGTAAAATAATCCCCACCTTTTAATGATAGGGATTAAATACTATTATTGTGATAAGTTATTAAAAACCCGACAATTCAAAGGAATTGTTTTGGACCAAGGAAGTAGTTGATCAAGCTCATCCATATTGCTTATATCCATATTGGGAAGCCTTTCAAATAAGTAGCGAAGATAATAAAATGGATTTAATTTATTCTCTTTTGCTGTCTCCACAATACTGTAAATGATTGAGCTGGCCTTAGCTCCTTTCGGAGTATTGCTAAAAATCCAGTTCTTCCTTCCGATCACAAATGGTTTAATGGATCGTTCACTTCGATTATTATCGATTTCTAAACGTCCATCCTCTAAAAATGCCACGAGTTTTTCCCATTGGTTGAGGCAGTATGTAATGGCTTGACCTAATAGACTCTTTGGTAAAACATTGCTTTTCTCTGTTTTTAGCCATGCTGAAAAAGCCTCCAACAATGGTTGGCTGTGTTTAAGTCGTTTTTTATATCGTTCTTCTGGTGTACATTCTTTCAAATCACGCTCGATGGCAAATAGCTGATTACAGAAATTGAGTCCTTCCCGAGCTGTGACTGCTGAATGACGTTTGGATTCAGGAAGTACGTTTAAAGCCTCATCGAACTTTCTGCGGGCATGAGCCCAACATCCAACCAATGTTACGCCGGATACCTTATGATATCCTGCATATCCATCGACATGCAGGTAGCCTTTAAACCCTTTTAGGAATTCTTTGGCATGTTCTCCGGCTCTAGTTTCCTGATAGTCATAAAGGACAAGTGGTGGATCCTCTCTTCCAGTCCGATAAAGCCACATGTAAGATTTCGATGTACTTGACCTTCCAGGTTCATGTAAAACCTGAACAGTTGTTTCATCCGCATGTAGAATGTCTTTAGAGAGGAGATGCTCTTTCATTCGTTGATAAATTGGCGCAAGCCATTTTTCGGCACCATAAAGCATCCAATTGGCCATGGTTTGCCTGGATAAGATCACACCTAATCGTTTGAACGGTTGTTCTTGGCGATATAGAGGTAGCCCCTCTACATATTTTTGATTCATAATATATGCCATGCTTGACGGTGAAGCTAAACTTTTTGGATACACAGATTTTGGGGCAGGTGCTGTAACGATTGGTGTCTCTATTTCATTACGCTCACAATGACGGCATCCATAGACATATCGAACGTGTTTTAAAACTTTGACTTGAGCCGGAATAATCACTAATTCTTGTCGTACTTCTGTGCTCATTTCGTGTGTTTTTTCACCGCAACACGAACAGACCTGCTCTTCTTCGGGTAAACGATATTCAATCGTTTCCATAGGCAGGTTTTCAAACGTAGCTTGACGTTGACCACGTTTCTTTTTACGACGATATGTAATTGTTTCAACAGTTGGCTCTTCGGCTTTTACATTAGACTCTACCTCTGCTTCATTGAATAAAGGTAGTTCTAATTGATTAGGATTTGTTTTTTCGCTTGAAGAGCCAAATTTTCGTTTTTGACTAAGACGATACTGTTCTTCATACCATCGTAATTTCGCCGTCAATTCAACGATTTGCTGTTGAAGTTTTTCAATTAATTCAAATGGGTTTTGGTTAGGATTCTTTAAATTTTTCATCATGTAGTAATAATTCGACGGTTTTAGCTATTTTCCTCCAAGGTTTTTGTTAAAAGTAAAAAATTCATATAACTGTTCTAGCCTTTACTTCTGGGTGTGCTTTCTTTTGCTCCATTGGAAGACCATCCAATAACCAGCGTAATTGCCGATAACTAATTTGTATCGTTCCAGTGTCATTTTCATTTGGCCATTGAAATTTTCCTTTTTCCAATCGACGATAATAAAGCCAAAAACCATTATAGTCCCAGTGAAGAATTTTTAATTTATCTCGCTTTCGATTACAGAACACAAAATAACTTGATGAAAAGGGATCTAAATCAAATCCCTCTTTCACCAAAGCAGCTAATCCATCAATGGATTTTCTCAAATCAGTACTTCCTTTTGCCAAGTAAACTCGTTCAGCTCTTGTACCAACTAACATGTTGATTTCAACGTCCTAACCACTTCTGAAAGAAAGGCCGGATCGAAACCAGGTTTTACTTCAATTGAAATCCCACTAATTTCAATCCGTAATGAATTTTCAACTGTTTGTGAATGATCTTCTAGGGTAACGGATGCCCATTTTGTAGACTTTCCTTGATTTTTTATTGGATTTTCAATTTTTCTTAACCAGTATTTAAACTGGTGAATACTTCATTGATTTTCCTTGCACCAGTTTACTTGAGTTTGACCGCTTTTACGATAGTCAGCGATTCGTTGTTCCCAAACCTTTCGTAATTCAGGATTCTTAGGCATAAAAAAAACCTCCTTCAATTTCATCTTGAGGAGATTATCTCATGAAATTAGCACATCAAGAAGGTGTGCAAGATTTGACGCTTACGTATAAAGGCTTATCGGCTTCTTTCTCAGCTTGTTCTTTTAGCCATTGGTCACGCTCTTCTTTCGATTTGCGACCGCGTTTTTTAGGCGCATTTTTTGGCTTTTCTGCTTTTGGAGGTGATTGATCACGTGCTTCAAAATGTGTGGCGTCAATGGCAATGGTGTCATCGATAATAAAGCCTTCTGAAATCGCTTGACGGACTACTTTTTCTTGGACCTTTTCTAAAACGTTGGATTCGCTTAATTTGCTTAAAAGCCGAGAATAAGAGGCCTCAGAAGGTACACTGTCCGACACAAGAAATCCGCAATTCAGCTTGAAAGCAAGTTTAACCAGGTCTTTTATTGTTGGAATTCGTTCCACGTATCGAATAAAAGCGGAAATAATCATCGCTGCATAATTCAGCTCTACCGGCGCACCAAAACGAGACTTTTTCGTTACTGCATAGTAAATTTCATCTAAATCTATAGAAGAAATAATTACCTCATAACAATGGGTAGGTTCCATCTCATATAATTCTTGGATGTCAAATAAACTTGGTTGTCGTATAATGGTCATAAGAAGCACTCCTTCAGTCTTTTTTGGTTTTAATTGTCTATGACCATTATACAAGATTTGGGGAGGTGCTTCTTTTTTAATTTCTTGAACTCGTTGGAGGACGAGGGCTAAGAATTATGAAATTCATTCATAAGTTTATATTTGAATTCAATTAAGTTGTGGAATGTCCGACAGATCTTCTATCCGAATACTATATTTTTCTTTTATAAACTTCTGTTCCTTCTCTAATAACTTAGGAACTACAATGAATAACAGACTTATCGCTCTACTCATACCAACATAATAAATCCGATGCTCCTCTTCATTTTCTAAATCAGGACTAATTAAAAATTCGGTAGATTCAGAAATTAATAAAACATTTTCAAATTCATCACCTTTTGCTTTGTGAATAGTACGATGATGACTAATATCATCTTTATAATTTATACAAATCGCAATGTGCTTATATAAATTTCTATTATAAAAATCTTTAGCAGCTCCTTTTCTAAATCCAGCCATAGACTTAAAGTATGGTTTTAAAATATTATAAAAATCCATAAAAGGTTTATCTTTATAATTACTATAGTTACGTAATAACTCTTGAAGTAATATAATAGAGTTGTTTATTTTTTCTTTATTTGAATAATCACTAAACAACTCTTTCATTTTTTCCAATGCATTTTTATAATCACCAATTCGTGCAAATTCAACGGATTCAACCGAGTTTAAAATTATTTTATATCTCTTTGGATCAGTATCCGCCTCTTTAAATATTGTTAATAAGTTTGTATTCATTCCATCTAAAGTAATCATTGACTTCATCGCATTAGCTGTAAGATTATCCCTAGACAATGTATGAATAATAATATCTTCCCCATATAATTGCTTTATTCTATTAAAAGCATCTATAGGTTTTCCAATAAATAATATTGGTACATCATTATCAATATTTTTATATTTATTTTGTACAATATCCATTCGAACACTATTTAATAAGTCAATAATTTGATTTGAACTACGTCTATTTTCAAGAATTTGATATTCAACCATGTTTTCCAATTGAAAATTATTAAATTTTTTTAGACTTGCCCCTTGAAAGGAATAAATGGATTGTGCAGGATCCCCTATAATACCAACAATTGTTTCTTCTTCAGCAATTAACTTAATAATTTTTGATTGAATTGGGTTAGTATCTTGAAATTCATCCAAGAAAAAATATGGAAATTTCGCTCTTAAAACTTTTAATATAAATGGATACTTTGTAACTAATACGTAACTAAAAAATAAAACATCATCATGATCAATTTTTCCATTTGACCAAAATAATTTTTTATAACTTATCAAATCATCTTCTAAAATTTCAGCCACCTTTTTAATTGCGCCTGCTTTTTCGGGATTCCCTACTAACTTTAAATTTTCTTCTGAATCATACCTATATTGCAAATTTTCAAGCCACCTTAGCAAAGAATCGAACTTTTCTTCACGGAGTAATTGCTTCCAAGTATTAGGAGCTACTAAATCATCTACTCGTTTATGACTCTCTAACCATTTTCTTATAATAGAGTATCGGGGACTTATACTTTCATGACCATTAACTTTTTTAAAGTTCACTTCAAATTCATCAGCTATTAGAAAAAAATAGGGTTTTACAACATGCCTATATAAAAAACTATGAATAGTAGATACTTCTACTCTGTTAGCTATGCTAGTACCTAACCTTTTCATAATAGTTTCTACAGCAATATTTGTGTATGTGATACATACTATCTTCCGTGTCTTTTCTAATCTCACTGAATTTTTAACAACATTTTTTATATGGTTAACTAACCAATGTGTTTTTCCTGCACCTGGCCCAGCTATGACTTTAAAATGTTGCTCTATAGGAATTAAATCGCTAGAAGTTATAGTAATCAATTTTCACACACCCATTCTATAGCTTCCTTTATATAATCTGGTACAACAAAATCCACGTATTCTTTCGTACCTTTTTTTGTTAAATTTTCTTGCAAAACATGAGCTAATTCCAAAGCATTAACACCTTTGCCCACTGAATTTAAATATCTAGCAGCTATTAATGCTATTTTTTTGTCATTTTCAGCCCATTTCAAATTTGGGTTTTGAAGTGCCTCAATAATTCTATTATTTTCTTCAGATTTACTTATTCGTTCAAACATTTCATTTAGATCTTTACCTTTCTTATACAAATCCATGAGTTCTTTTATTTCTTCTTTATTCGACATTGAATTTGTTATTAAAATTTCAGCAGTAGGGTTAAAACGAATTAAATCATACTCTAAAGTTTTTCCATAAACCTCATCCTGTAAGAAAAATTCAATGTTTGATGAATAGTCTGCTTTTCGTTTATTACATTTATATTCATATTGTGTCGGTTCAATTTGCATTTCAAAAGGGTAGCATTTTTTATAGGAAGTTTTTTCTACTGAAAGATTTTTTCTTTCTGGATCTCTATCTGTAATACATGCAACTTTTCTATTAATTGCATATTTATTTTTAGTATTAAATAAATATAAAAAATGATCGAAGTATCTTCCACCTACATTGATAACTGCTACATGGTTATATTCTAACAACTTTTCTAAATACTCAGCAAAAACAGACATAAGCAATTGTTCTGCCATTCCTTCTACTAAAATTATTTTTTCTGCAAAGAGCATATTGGATTTTGTAGCATCTAAAAATCTTTCTACATATTTCTTACTATCTTCATTATTTTCAAAAACTCTACCTGGATAACTAACGTGTGTTTCATTATTAACCTTATATAAACAAATCAATTCATCTAAACTTAATGATCCTGTTATATGAGTGGAATGTGTAGTTATAAATATTTGTCGCACCTTTTTTTGTTTTAAATTTTGTTTTAAAAACTTTAATAGTTGTCCTTGCATCGTAGGATGTAAATGTGCTTCTGGTTCTTCAATAATAAGCATTGGATATACTTTCGCATTGCTTCCTAGATACGTTTCACTCGCATTTACTTGCATTTTTGCCAATAATAAAGACATAAAAATCAAATTATTATAGCCAAGGCCATTATGTGTTATAGGCAATTGAATTCCAGTTTTATTTTCTATAATTAATCGAAGCGCTGAATAAAGTTCAATATCTGTAATGCTGCCTGCAAAATTGGGTTCAGTATTATCAAAAGAAGCACCTATATCTTTTGAATACGATAAAATTTGTTTCTTGCCTTCTAGCATCCTTTCATTCAATAAATCCAGTAATAATTTAGCCTTTTCTTCAAATTGCATTTTTTTATTTTTTATTAGTTGTTCTTTTTCACTATCATCTATATTTTTAGACTTAATATCATAGTCCATAAAGAAATCTAAAACATTTTTTAAAAGTGTATTCTTCCCGCTAAACATGTCCCTTTCCACATCTCGAATAGCATCTAAAAACTGATAATCAAATTTCTTTAAATACTCTCCATCTGCTATAATTTGATTTTCTAAATTACCACCATAAATTTTGTATGTATATAGCCTTAAAAAATTTCTATCAATAATTTCCCAAGCCTCTACTTCAGATTTTGCTGAAGATAACATTCTTTTATAATCTTCATGGTGTTTTAATGGCAAGCAAAATTCATAATGTAATTTTGCTTCGTATGGCTCCTCCAATTTAGTCAACCATTGACTTACTATAACCAAATCATCTCCCATTAATTTTTCTTTATCTTCTTGACTAAAAGTTACTGAAATATTAATTTTAGGTGGTTGCATTTTTAGTTCTTCAAGTGAAATAGTCTTATTAAAATCATCAATAGATAAATTCTTTTTTTCAGAAGGGTTAAATATTAATGCCATAGCTCTTAATAAATTAGATTTACCTGAATTATTAGGGCCAATAATTACGTTAATTCCTTTGTTAAATTCAATAATATTTGACCTAAAATTTCTATAATTATTTAGTTCTATGCTCGAAATATACATTTCTTAAATCCCCTTTACATGATAATTAATTTGAATATAGTACATTAAAAAATATATGCTCCTCGAAAAAGCCCGTTTCATTGATTTTTAGAAACGAGCTTTTCCAAATATTTATTTTTTTATAAGCAACGCACAACACTCCACATGCGTCGTTTGCGGAAACATGTCCACTGGGGTAATCTCCATCGTTTTATATCCCCCGTCTTCCAAAATGCGCAAGTCCCGCGCAAGAGTGGAAGGGTTGCAGGATACATACACCACCCGCTTTGGTTTGTATTCGATGATGGTGTTCAGCAATGCCTGGTCGCAGCCTTTGCGCGGCGGGTCGACAACGAGCACATCCGCGCGTTTTCCTTCCTGATACCAACGGGGAATCACTTCTTCCGCCGGGCCCGCTTCAAAATACGTATTGGTAAATCCGTTGAGTTCCGCATTCCGTTTGGCATCTTCTATCGCTTCTTCCACAATTTCCACACCCATCACTTGTTTCGCTTTTTTCGCTAAAAACAAAGATATCGTTCCAATGCCGCAATAGGCGTCGATGACCGTTTCTTCCCCCGTCAGCGCCGCATATTCCAAGGCTTGGTTGTATAACACTTCCGTTTGCACCGGGTTCACTTGATAGAAAGAACGAGCAGAAATTTCAAATCGAATATCGCCAATTGTGTCTTCTATTGTCTCTTTCCCCCAAAGCGTCATTGTTTCTTTTCCTAAAATGACATTCGTTTTTTCACTGTTCACGTTTTGTACGATGGATGTAACATGCGGAATGAGCTTTCGAATCGCTTCCACCGCCGCATCCTTCTGAGGAAATTTGCGTTTTTTTGTAACGAGCACCACCATCACTTCGCCAGTGGCTCTTCCTGTCCGCACAATCACATGGCGAAGCATTCCTTGATGAGTCGTTTCATTGTAAGGCTCGATCCCGATCTTCTCCAACTCTTCTTTCAAATTGGCCATGATGATATCCGCTTCACTCATTTGAATGAGGCAGCGCTCCATATCCACAATGTCATGGGTTCTTGATTTGTAGAATCCCGCAATCGGACCGGACTCACCCATCGCAAACGGAATTTGCGATTTGTTGCGGTAATTCCATGGATGTTCCATTCCTTTGATTGGTCGTACTGGTGCATCAATTTTTCCAATGCGTTTCATGACATTGCGAACCATGTTTTCTTTCCATTGCAACTGGGCTTCATAAGATAAATGTTGCAATTGGCATCCACCGCATTTATCGAAATAAATACAAGGCGCTTCTACACGGTCAGGAGAAGGTTCTTTTATCTCAACTAATTTCGCAAAGCCATAGCTTTTTAGTGTTTTCAATACATGCACTTCCGCCGTTTCTTGAGGCAACGCTCCATGGATAAATAATGGATACCCATCCACTTTTCCCACGCCCAGGCCATCATGGGTCAAATCTTCTATATAAACCGTTACTCGATCATTTTTCTTTACGGGTGCTGTCATACATTCCGTCCTCCATTTCGTTTTTCTTTGTCGCACGGAGTTTTTATTAAAATCAAACAAATATTATTCTACCTCAAAATAGGAAATGGATATATTTAAATTTCACCCTTTTTTTCGAACCGCTTGTACAATAGAACTATCAATATGTATCGGGTGGATGAAGATGGACTTTTATCTTGTCGCATTGTTTTGCCATTACCTTTCATAACAAAGAAGAAGCCGTTTGGTTGCCGAAATGGTCACAACAAACTTCGAAGTTTCATAAACCTGTCACCCCAAGTGAATTTCATTTTGCAGTGTTTGTCATTACTATGCTGGCTTATTTATCCGCATTTTATTTTTTCTATAATCAGGCATCAGAATTGGCAAAATGGTTTTTCATCGGATTTTTAGGTTCCATAATCGTGAATGCGATTTTTCCGCATCTTATTACAACCATTTTGATGAAAAAGTATGCACCCAGGCTTATCACTGGTTTATTCCTAAACATTCCATTCAATTTATTCATCATCGTTCAAATGTTCCTAAACCATTATATTACCTGGAAAGAGCTTATCATATCAACTATTGCGGTTGGAAGCCTTCTACTCGCTCTGATTCCATTATTATTTAAAGTGGGAGGAAGAATCGCTTCTTCCCGTGAACAAAAATAAAATACTCTCGCAGCTGCGCGAGAGTTTATTTTTCTTCTTCCCTAACCCCTTTATCCAGAGGTGCTGTAAAAAAAGCAATAACAAGAGAAAGTAGAACCGTCAAAAGCGGCGCTACAAATATCATGAATTCATTCATGGCAACCCCTCCTATTAGGCATGAAAATCCTTTTGATTCCCAGTAACGTATTCTTTATTAAATAAAAACAATCGAAACAGTAAATAGAGTGACGGAATAAGCAAACATAATCCTGCAATAAAGGCGATTACAAGGGAAATGGCCATTTCTTGATTCGTAAACCCTTCATAGATTGTTAAATGGGGATAGAGTAAATATGGATAATGGGAAATGCCGTATGCAAAAAAAGCAAATAAGAATTGAAGAATCAACAACCCCACTGAAAGCCCTAGCCCCCGTTTCTTCCAAATTAGCCAAACCGTCATCAAAAATAACGTCGCAGAAATGCCAAACATCGGCCAAATGGAAATCATATTTCGAAATCGGTCCGGGTTATGCTGTTGCATTTGGATGATGATTGCAACGGCCATAAAAATTAACGGTCCTGCCCAAATGAGCGCATACTTTCTCATTAATTCATGCGCTTCCCAATCTTGTGCTTTCCATGCATACCATGTTAAAAACACGGCAGATATATATAACACACTGGCAATACTTAAAAGAACGATGCTCCAAGTTAAGGGGCTTGTAAACAGAGCCCAAAAATCCAACTGAGGGAGGTCATCAATTATATCAACAAATCCACCTTCTGAAATCGTCAACACAACAGAAAGGGATGAAGGAATGAGTAAGCCTGATACTCCATAAGCAAATGCATATCCTTTATGGCCTCTTGATCCGTACGATTCAAAGGCATAATATGAACCTCGTACCGCTAATAAAATGATTGCAATGCTTACAGGTACGAGCAATACCGTTCCGTAATAGAAGGCAGTTTGCGGAAAAAAACCAACTATGCCGACAAAGAAAAATACTAAAAAAACATTCGTCACTTCCCATACAGGGGATAAATATCGTTGAATAATATTCGATAAAATATGTGATTTATTCGTTAATAAACTATAAGCGTTAAAAAATCCTGCTCCAAAATCGATTGAAGCGACAATGACGTACCCGAAAAGGAAAATCCATAACACAATAATTCCTAACACTTCTAGATTCATCGTACGCCCCCTTCCACTTCAGCCATTCGGTCTTGGATCTCCTGTTCAATTGGATTAGCACGGTACATTCTACTTAATACGACAATGCTCCCAATTCCTAAAACGATGTACAAAATACAGAATAAAATAAACATCATATCCACATGTTCACTCGTTGTAGCTCCTTGTGCAGTTCGCATATATCCTCGCAAAATCCATGGCTGTCTTCCTACTTCTGCAAGCCACCAACCAGTTTCTATCGCAATAATGGATAATGGCCCTCCTAAAACGGTCAACCATCTGAACCATACCTTTTTAATGAATTGCCATCCTCTCCATACACCAGCAACATAAAGTATTGAAACTAACGTCATAAACATTCCAATAAATACCATGATATTAAACAAATAGTGGATATAAAGCGGAGGAATTTCATCTTCAGGAAATTCATTTAGACCAATCACTTCCGCCATTGGATTTCCATGAGCTAATATGCTTAAAGCGTAAGGAATTCGAATGGCAAGCTTTATATTTTCCTCTTGATCCATAAATCCTAACAATATAAGTGATGCTGCTTCTTCTGTTTCAAAATGCCACTCTGCAGCAGCCAATTTTTCAGGTTGATATTCTGCTAAAAACTTTCCTGAAAAGTCCCCAATCACCGCCGTAGCAATCGAAAAGATTAGTCCCAACTTCATCATCAAAAACAACGATTTTTTATAATAGATGTGGTTTGAACCTTTAAGTAGACGAAAAGCGGCAATGGATGCTAGTAAGAAAGCAGATGTCATATAGGCAGAAGCTAATACATGAGCTACTTTTGTTGGCATTGATGGGTTAAACATCGCAACAAGCGGTTGAATATTCACTAGCTCCCCATTTACCAATTCAAATCCTTGTGGCGTATTCATAAAAGAATTCACAACGGTGATAAATACTGCAGACATCGATGCACCAATCGCCACAGGGATAAGGAGGAGCATATGTTTTGTTTGATTATCAAATCGATCCCACGTATATAGATAAATTCCTAAAAAAATAGCTTCAAAGAAAAAGGCGAAAGTCTCCATAAACAACGGTAATGCAATCACTTGTCCAGCCAATCGCATAAAGTTCGGCCATAACAGTGATAGTTGCAACCCAATTGCCGTCCCTGTCACGACGCCAACTGCAACCGTAATGACAAACCCTCGTGTAATACGCCTTGCAAGCAAAATATAATGCTCATCATTATTTTTCATCCCTACCCATTGAGCAATCATAATCATAAGCGGAACGCCGACTCCAATGGTTGCATAAATAATGTGAAAGGATAATGTTAATTCCGTTAACATTCGACTCCAAAATACAGCGGACTCGTTCATCAAAAGTTATCCTCCTAACTACCGAAAATCCTTCCGATCATCGAAAGAAACATAATGATAGCCACTCCAAAGGTTAAATACACCAACCATTTTTCTTGCTTTTTATACATTTCATATAAACTCCTTTCATCTCCAGTTATTTTGTGTAAATAAAAAAAAACTATGCAAATGCTTGTATAACAACATTTGCATAGGTGTAAGGACTCTTAGCACATTTTTTTCGAGTCAAACTAAACACGATCTTGTTCGCGAATATCATCAATTGGTACAAAAACTTCAATATGTCTTTTTAGATTTTTAAATGTTACTGGCGCTTTTCCACCTAATTCCCCATCTAAATTAATCAACACGTCCTCATCCGATGATACTTTCACGACACTTGCCTTACGATAAATTACATGCGGATCACTTAAATGTTCTCCTCGAAGTGCCAACGTAAGGACTTTAATGAAATCAGCTAAACTACATTTTTTTAATATCATCATCGTAAATTTGCCATCGTTAATACTTGAATCTGGGGCAATTTTTTCAAACCCACCGACTGAGTTCGTGAGTGCACATAAAAAGGCCATCACTTCGCCTTCATACACTTCTCCGTCCATTTCAAATCGCATATTGGTTGCTTTGATGGAAGGAAGCATTTCAATTCCTTTAATGTAATATGCTAATTGCCCTAAAACCGTTTTCATTTTTATTGGTACTTCATAGGTTAACTCTGTGATGCGTCCACCAGCTGCTATATTGATAAAATAGCGCTCCTCATTTAATAATCCAACGTCGACTGGGATTGTATCGCCTTTTACAATCACATCAAGAGCATCTTCAATTTTCCTAGGAATATGAAGGGCACGAGCAAAGTCATTTGTTGTTCCCATTGGAATGACACCGAGCTTTGGACGTTTTTCAAAAGAGCTGATTCCCGAAACGACTTCGTTTAATGTCCCATCTCCACCAGCAGCAACAACTATATCAAATCCACGTTCAACGGCTTTTTCTGCAGCAGCTTTTGCATCACCTGCGCCAGTTGTTGCATGGCAAGATGTTTCATACCCAGCAATCTCCAGCTTTTCTAGCACTTCAGGCAAGTGCTTTTTAAAAGTTTCTCTACCTGATGTTGGGTTATAAATAATTCTCGCTCTTTTCATGTTTTCGCCATCCTATTTATTCTTTTAAATTAAAAACGTTTATGTATCTTTGAATGTTCCTTATGATGAATGAAATTAACAAGTGAAAATTCCCAACGAAAGGGAATTTTTTAAGTTTAACAAACTTTGGTTTGAAATTAAGATAACATTTCCATTATAACTTTTTTCATATCTTCATATACCCACTTTGCACATTGTGGATCTTTTACAAATTTCTCCTTCAAAGTAGTATACAACTCTTTTTGTTTTTCTTCAAATGTTGGGTCATCTTTAGTCGGCAATTTTGCTCTTTCTTCCACTACTAATTGTTGCAGCTCTGGAGCTCTAGGTCCCCATTTTCCTATGACTTGTCCTTCTTCATTTAGGAATAAATAAATTGGAATCGCTCTTCCTCCGTTTGTTAAATAGCGGTCAATTAAGTCTGTATCTTCGTCTCGGAATACACATCGAATGTCCAACCCGGCTGCTTCAGCAATTTTACGCATGATGGGATTATTGAGCATGGCATCTCCACACCAATCTTCCGTAATAGTTAAAATATGTGGCTTTTTCTCTTTAAGCAGCGGGATCAGTTCGTCATTTTCATCGATGTTGAAGTTGTGATATATTTCAAAACTTCCCTCTTTTAAATTCGTTTTCATTTGCTCCATGTATTCTTTCATGGAAATCCCCTGTTCGAAATATTGTTGTTCTGTTTTCATGTCATCAACCTCCCTTTTGTTACTATATTGCATGGAAAAGTTTAGAATTACAATGTTTTTGATTATATAAAGGGATGTTGCATCTGCAAAAAATGAAGTGCTATGACTTTTGCACACCCCTTCCGCACATGTTGATTCTCTATACACACAAGCAGCACTCCTATGCACATGTAGAAATCATATCTGCACAAGTTTACATCCCATCCACACAAATGGAAACCCTATCTTCACAACTAGACACCCTTTTGCACAAGCATCTCATTCATGCTGTAACCACTAATATAAAAACCGCATAAGCCAAAGAAGCTTATGCGGCACATATTATTTATCGTTTATTAATTTCTTCAAGTAATATTTTATTAACCATTGGTGGGTTTGCTTGTCCTTTTGTTGCTTTCATAATTTGACCTACTAAGAAGCCAATAGCACGATCTTTACCATTTTTAAAGTCTTCGATAGATTGTGGGTTATTGTCAAGCACTTCAATAATAATCGGAAGAAGTACGTTTGGATCAGAAATTTGAACCATACCTTTTTCCTTCACGATTTTTTCAGCATCTCCACCGTTTTTCACTAACTCATTAAATACTTTCTTCGCAATTTTGGAAGAAATTGTACCATCAGAAATAAGTTTTACTAATCCAGCCAAGTTTTCAGGCGTTAATTTTGTTTCTGTAATTTCAATTTGTTCTGCGTTTAAGTAAGCGGAAACGTCACCCATTAGCCAGTTAGCAGAAAGTTTTGCATCTGCACCGAGTTTAACCATTTCATCGAAGAAGTCTGAAATCGTTTTATTTACTACTAGTACATTTGCATCGTACTCTGTTAAACCAAGCTGTTCAATGTAACGTTTTTTACGAGCATCTGGAAGCTCAGGGATGGAAGCTTTCACGCGCTCTAACCATTCATCATCAATTTCAAGATGAACTAAGTCTGGCTCTGGGAAGTAACGATAATCCTCAGCAGCTTCTTTTACACGCATTAAGATAGTTTTTCCTGTTTTTTCATCGAAACGGCGTGTTTCTTGCTTGATTACCCCACCGCTCATTAAAACTTCTGCTTGGCGTTTTTCTTCGTATTCAAGCCCTTTACGAACAAAGTTGAAAGAGTTTAAGTTTTTCAATTCTGTTTTTGTACCGAATTCTTTTTGTCCGTATGGTCGAATGGAAATATTTGCGTCACAACGCAATGAACCTTCTTCCATTTTCACATCAGAAACGCCTGTATATTGGATAATGGACTTTAATTTTTCAAGGTATAAATACGCTTCTTCTGGAGTACGGATATCTGGTTCAGAAACGATTTCTAAGAGTGGCGTTCCTTTACGGTTAAAGTCAACAAGTGAGTAGCCATCTCCGTGTAATAATTTACCAGCATCTTCTTCCATATGAAGACGTGTAATACCGATTCGCTTCGTATATCCAGGTTGTCCATCTTTTGCAGGTACTTCGATTTCAATCCATCCATCATAGCCGATAGGTTTATCATATTGAGAGATTTGATAGCCGCTCGGATTGTCTGGATAGAAATAGTTTTTACGGTCAAATTTTGTATGCTGATTAATCTTCATGTTTAATGCAAGAGCAGCTTTCATTGCATATTCAACAACAGTTTTATTTAAAACCGGAAGTACTCCTGGATAAGCAAGGTCGTAAACTGTTGTATTTGCGTTTGGCTCTGCACCGAATTGGTTAGGTGCTGCAGAGAAAATTTTAGAATTTGTTTTTAATTCAACGTGTACTTCTAAACCAATAACTGTTTCAAAATTCATGATTATTTACCCCCCAATCTAGGAGATTGTTTATGGAAATCTGTTGCTTTTTCAAATGCATAAGCAGCGCGATAAACTGTTTCTTCATCAAAGTGCTTACCAATGATTTGTAAACCTAGTGGCAAGCCGTTGTCAAATCCACAAGGGATTGAAATTGCAGGTACACCCGCTAAGTTAATTGGAATTGTTAAAATATCATTCGCATACATTGTCAATGGATCATCGATGTTTTCACCAATTTTGAATGCTGGTGATGGTGTTGTTGGACCAACGATTACATCATAATCTTCAAATACTTTATCGTAATCTTGCTTAATTAATGTACGAACTTGTTGTGCTTTTTTATAGTAAGCATCATATGTTCCTGCAGAAAGGGAATACGTACCAAGCATGATACGACGTTTTACTTCATCGCCAAAGCCTTGTGCACGTGTTTCTTTATATAATTCCATTAAGTTTTTCACGCCTTCTGCACGGAAGCCGTAACGAATTCCGTCGAAGCGAGCAAGGTTAGATGAAGCTTCAGAAGATGAAAGGATGTAGTAAGTTGCTAAAGCGTATTTAGAGTGAGGAAGTGAAACCTCTTCAACTGTTGCACCAAGTCCTTTGAACACTTCAAGAGCATCTAAAACAGATTTGCGTACAGATTCACTTACACCCTCACCTAAAAATTCTTTCGGAACTGCGATGCGAAGTCCTTTAATATCTCCGTCTAATTTAGATACATAGTTTGGCACTGGCACATCAGCACTTGTAGAGTCATTAGGGTCCACGCCAGCAATCACTTCTAGTAATAACGCATTATCATACACATTGCGTGTAATTGGTCCGATTTGGTCAAGAGATGATGCAAAGGCAACTGCACCAAAACGGGAAACACGACCATAAGTTGGCTTCATTCCGACTACACCACAGAATGCGGCAGGTTGACGAATTGAACCACCTGTATCTGTACCTAATGCGAATGGAACTTCTCCTGCTGCAACACTTGCTGCTGATCCACCTGAAGAACCGCCTGGTACACGTTCAAGATCCCAAGGGTTTTTCGTCTTTTTGTAATATGAAGTTTCCGTTGATGAACCCATCGCAAATTCATCCATGTTGAGCTTGCCAATTGTAATCATGCCAGCTTCTCGAAGCTTCTTCACAACTGTCGCGTCATAGATTGGAATGAAACCTTCTAAGATTTTAGAAGCACAAGTCGTTTCAAGTCCTTCAGTCACGATATTGTCTTTAATTCCAATTGGTAGACCGAACAATGGGCCGCGTTCGTTCTTTGGTACTTGATCCTTTTCTTTTGCTTCCTCAAGCGCTTTTTCTTTATTTAAAGCAAGAAACGCTTGCACATCTCCATCAACTTCTTCGATTCTTTTATAAGATTCATTCACTAAATCAACAATTGTAAAATCGCCATTATGTAAACCTTCTTGTAATTCTTTAGATGAACGTTCTAATAACGTCATGAAGTTCCCTCCTTTAATATGGGTATATTGAACAATGCAAGCCTCGCTAGTGACTTACACAAAAAATAATGGCTTTTGCCATTAACAAATCCATCCATTAACTTTTATTCTTCTAAAATTGGTGGAACTTTAACAAGACCATCTTCATGTTCTTTTACATTCAATAACACTTTTTCCCGATCCAATCCTTTTTCAGCTACGTCTTCTCTCATTACATTAACGATCGGTAAAACGTGTGACGTTGGCTCTACATTTGTTGTGTCTAATTCATTTAATGTTTGTACATATTCCGTAATTTTTCCAAGCTGTTCAGCAAATTTTTCAGCTTCTTCTTCTGTAATTGCTAAACGAGCAAGGTGAGCTACGTGCTTTACTTCTTCCTTCGTCAATTTTGACATTGATGATTACACCTCCACATTTCGTAAACCTGGCAATAATAATACCATTTTTTTATTGAAAAATCACACTTTTATAGGAAATTCCCTTCAGTTAAATATTACTTTTCAATTATCTCCAAAAACTGCATATTTTCAAACATCACTATCAAAGAGAAAACAACCAATTTGAAACAGTGTTACGCAATCGTAACACTGTTTTTCATTAATAATCATAGATATGAACAAATGGCTCCTGATCATTGCGATCTTTTAGAATAAGTGCTTCCGGTCCATTAATGGAAGTAATGCTCACTTCAATATCAAGGCTATTTGGGAATCTTTTCATTAATACGCCTGTTAAATATTGAGTAAAACCAATTATTTCCGTCGTTCCATAAAATTGGATCGGCACTTCCACATTTAATCTGACTAATTGGTCGTTCTGGTAAAACCCTCGACCGATGACGCTTGTATAATTTGAAAAATAATCTTGAATATCTTGTTTGAAGTTTAGGAAGTTTGTATTGATTTCTCGATAAATATCCTCTGGATTTGTCATAGGGAACGTTACATATTTTTCATTGATAGACGTCCATTCTTCTAAACTATTTTGTCCTGGTTTGGATAGACTATATGCAAAATAAGTTCCCGGAACGATGGAGTTACGCGCTTCCTGTTTAAATAATGCAATTAGAATAGGAATATCTTGTAACTCTGGACGGGCACGTAAACGACGAATTACCTCTTCCGCTATTTCTTTTCCTTTTTTCTCTAGTTGTGCAGGAGGTATTGGTTCATCATACCATTCGCCATATTGTTCTTTCTGATAGTAATAGATAGAATTTAATGCTAGTCCAATGGAGATTCCGCCAAGTGTCACTTTATTGTCATTCGTCTTTGTTAAGTAGTTTTGCTCGATAATATGCGCTAAGTATACAGGCGCTTCTTTTGCCCGTTTTACAGGATCCATGTCTTTTTCAGCAGGGGGATTTAACCCGTCTTCAGTTTGATTGCTTCGTGCAAGCCAACTGCTGACCGTATCACTATCTAAATATTGTCCTTCTTGGAAATAATACTTATCTGTGCCGAATTCGTTTTGCGAAATACGCATTAACCCTTCTTCTGCTTCTTTAATGTCGTATTTCGTATAAATATTTGATACGACGAGACCTCTGCTTGCACTCTCTTTATATGGAATCAATGTTTTATAATATCTTTCGTCCAGTTGCATATTTGGGATGATAGTCGTTTCAACTTCTGCTTCAGATTTTTTATTTGGTCCTACTACTTCCGTATCTTCTCGAAAAGAAGGCGTACAACCGCTAAGCACAGCGACAACGACCATCGCCGTTATCCAGCGAAATCGGTTCATTGTATGAATCCCCTTTACTTTTCTAATTGTTCAATAAGGCGGTTTTCGTCCCAAACTTCTATACCCAATTCTTGTGCTTTCGTAAGTTTAGAGCCTGCATCTGTTCCTGCAATAACAAGATCTGTCTTTTTACTGACGCTTCCTGTCACTTTACCACCCAACTCTTCTATTTTCGCTTTAGCTTCATTGCGTGTCAATCTTTCCAATTTTCCAGTTAAAACAATCGTTTTCCCTGCAAATAGGCTATCTGAAATTGCTGCTTGAGACTTCTTCTTCCCTTTATACACCATGTTGACACCGGCTTCTTTGAGTCGGGCGATTAATTGTTTCGCTTCATCTTTTTGGAAATAAGAAACAACTGATTGAGCGATTTTTTCACCGATTTCATGAATATTCGTCAGCTCTTCTACTGTTGCCTCCATGATGCGATCCATTGTTTCAAATTCTTCCGCAATGAGCTTTGCTGCTTTTTCACCAACATGGCGAATTCCAAGGCCAAATAATAACCGTTCTAATGAATTTTCTTTTGAACGTTCGATAGCATTGACTAAATTTGTTGCAGAAAGTTGCCCCATACGTTCCAATTTCGCCAGCTCTTCTACTTGTAAATGATATAAATCCGCTACATCACGAATATAGTTTTCTTTTAAAAGTTGTTCCGTTATTTTCTCTCCCAACCCATCGATATTCATTGCATTTCTAGAAACAAAGTGCTTAATTCCTTCAGCAATTTGAGCAGGACAGGCAGGATTTACACAGCGAATTGCTACTTCTTCGTCAATACGAATGAGTTCGCTGCCACAAACAGGGCAATGATCAGGCATTTTATATGGTACAGTACCTTCTGGCCGCTGTTCTAAAATGACGCTAACGACTTCCGGAATAATGTCTCCTGCTTTATGAACGATGACCGTATCACCAATTCGGATATCTTTTTCACGTATTAAATCTTCATTATGAAGGGAAGCTCGACCCACTGTAGAACCTGCAATTCTGACAGGTTCTAGAATTGCTGTAGGAGTTACAACACCTGTGCGTCCTACTGTTAATTCAATATCGATGATTTTCGTAATGGCTTCTTCCGCTGGGAACTTATAAGCGATTGCCCAACGAGGACTTTTTGCTGTAAAACCGAGTTCTTCTTGGTGAGCAAATCGATTCACCTTGATTACAATACCATCGATTTCATAGGGCAAGTTTGGGCGTTCCGCTGTCCATTTATTTATAAACGCTAATACATCATCTATTGTTTCACAAACTGCTCTTTCTTTGTTGACACGGAAACCAATCGAATCTAAGTATTCAAGCATTTCTGCATGGCTATCAATACCGTATGCTTCTCCATCTCCACCAATTGAATAGATAAATGTTGCTAAGTTTCGAGAAGCGGTGATTTTTGAATCGAGTTGGCGCAGTGATCCAGCAGCTGCATTCCGAGGATTAGCAAAAAGATCTTCTCCATTTTCCGCTCGCTGTTTATTTAATTCTTCAAAGGATTTTTTAGGCATATAAGCCTCTCCGCGCACTTCAATTGTTACCGGCTCTTTTAATCGCAATGGTATGTCTTTAATGGTTTTTAAATTTACTGTAATATCTTCGCCGACTGTACCATCACCGCGGGTAGCGCCTTGTACAAATATTCCATTCTCATATCTTAATGCGATGGCAAGCCCATCTATTTTCAGTTCACAAACATAGTTGTATCGATCGCCAATCGCTTGACGAATTTTTCGATCAAAATCCCGCAAATCATCTTCGGAAAATGCATTCGAAAGGCTTAACATCGGGTATCTGTGAGTTACTTTGTTAAACCCTTCAAGCGGCTTTCCACCAACCCGTTGAGTAGGTGAATCCGGATAGATGAATTCCGGATGTTCCTTTTCGATTGCCATTAATTCTTGCATTAGCTGATCATACACCGCATCAGGAACTAAAGGCTTGTCTAGTACATAGTAGGCATGAGCATATTCATGTAAAAGCTTATTTAGTTCAGCTACACGTTTTTCAAGGTCTTTCATCGTAATCCTCCACTAATTGTTAAGTGAAATGTTATTTAACCTTTTGTAATTGGGGCAAACTTGGCAAGTAGCCTTTTGATGCCTTTGTCTGGAAAGGCAATCTCCAGCTCCATATCGTCACCTTCACCTTTTACACTAACAACAACACCTGTACCCCATTTACCATGAATCGCCTTATCTCCAACTTTCCATTGGAATTGTTCTCCACCAGTCGATTGGAGAGTAGCAATTTGCGATTTTGATTGAACAACACCAATTTTTCTTTTGTAACTTGAAGCTCTCTGCTGACCTGCGAAAGGCAATTTTTCTTCCACATCACCAAAGCTATATGATTTCGAAATTGGATAAATGATGTCATCCGAAATTTCTTTGATGAAACGGGACGGTAAGTTTGAATTAGAGCGGCCAAAAAGCGTGCGATAAGAGGCACAAGTTAAGTATAGCCGTTCTTCTGCCCGTGTGATTCCCACATAAGCTAAGCGGCGTTCTTCTTCCATTTCAGCTTTATCTCCAATTGAGCGGGAATGAGGGAAAATGTTTTCCTCCATACCGATAATGAATACAACCGGAAACTCTAATCCCTTCGCGGAATGCAACGTCATTAATACAATGCTCTCTTTTGAATCGCTTTCTTGATCTAGCGAATCAATATCTGCAATCAATGCGAGATCTGTTAAAAATGCAACGAGGGATTTATCGTCGCTTCTTTCTTCAAAGGCTTTTGTTACAGATAAAAATTCTTCAATGTTTTCTAATCGACTTTGAGATTCAATCGTATTTTCTTTCTCAAGCATTGCACGATATCCCGATTTCTCAATGACTTCTTCCACCAATTCCGTGACAGATAAATAATCTTGCATTTTCGTCAATCCTTCAATTAATTCACGGAATTTTTCAATTGCGTTCATTGCCCTAGGTGTTAACCCGATGGAGGAAATGTCATTGAATGCTTTAAAAATGGATATATCGTTTTCAATTGCATAAGTCGCAATTTTATCGAAAGTTGATGGACCAATGCTTCGTTTCGGTTCATTGATGATGCGGGCCAGTGATAAATCATCATCATTGTTGGCAATTAATCGCAAATAAGCAAGTAAGTCTTTAATTTCTTTACGATCGTAGAATTTCGTACCCCCAACAATCGTATACTGCAAATTGGATTTCACTAAAACTTCTTCCATTGCACGGGATTGGGCATTTGTGCGGTAAAGTATAGCAAAATCTTTTAAACTACGCCCTTCTTTTTCCATTAATTCTTTAATTGTTTTAACTACAAATTGCGCTTCATCTCTTTCATCACGAGCGGTATAGAATACAATTTTTTCGCCTTCAGGATTATCTGTGCGCAGCTTCTTTGGATAACGGCTTTCATTGTTTGAGATGACATCGTTTGCTGCTTGCAAAATTCTCTTTGTGGAGCGGTAGTTTTGTTCAAGCAAAATAACGTTTGCATTCGGATAATCTTTTTCAAAAGATAAGATGTTTCGAATGTCTGCACCACGCCACTTATAAATGGATTGATCAGAATCCCCTACAACGCAAATATTTTTAAATTTTGAAGCGAGCATTTTGACAAGTTTATATTGAGAATGGTTCGTATCTTGATATTCATCGACGTGAATGTATTGAAATTTATTTTGGTAGTATTCTAATACGTCCGGTACGCGTTCAAACAAAGTAATCGTCATCATAATTAAATCATCAAAGTCAAGGGATTGATTTTTACGAAGGGTTTTTTCATATTCCTCATACACATCTCCTACGATTTTTTCGTAAGGATTATGTGAATTGGTTATTTTTTTATATTCTTCTGCAGTGATGCATTCATTTTTAGCAGAACTAATCGTGCTTAAAACCGTTCTTGGATCATATCGTTTCGTATCAATATTGAGTTGTTTAAAAACGTTTTTTATTGC
Organism: Ureibacillus thermosphaericus; assembly: GCF_012396605.1. GTDB lineage: Bacteria > Bacillota > Bacilli > Bacillales_A > Planococcaceae > Ureibacillus > Ureibacillus thermosphaericus. The sequence goes on along the minus strand of NZ_JAAXPW010000013.1, from coordinate 21,367 downwards.
TGTTAATTGGTCGGATGAGTCAAGAATCGTAAAGTTTTTTGAGATACCGATGCGATCAATATTTCTTCTTAATATGCGAACGCACATGGAGTGAAATGTAGAAACCCACATGCTTTCGGATATACCGCTTCCCAGTAAAGCATCAATTCGATCACGCATTTCCCTTGCAGCTTTATTCGTAAAGGTAATCGCTAAAATATTTGAAGGGTATACTTGTTTTTCAACAATTAAATATGCAATCCGGTGAGTCAGCACTCTCGTTTTTCCTGAACCTGCACCAGCCATAATGAGAAGGGGACCTTCCGTTGTTTTGACCGCTTCCTTTTGTTGTGGATTCATTCCATCCAATAAATTTTTTGTTATGTGTTCCATGGTGCACCTCACTATTACAAACATTTGTTCTCAATTATACTACAAAGAGATCATTTTCGCACCGTTTATCTTGTTACACTTTTTACTGCCACAACGGTTTTTAGCGCTTCTTTTAAATCCTCATAAATGACGTTTCCAACGATAACAGTATCTGCAAATTTGGCCATCTCTTTTGCTTGTTCAGCGTTGCGGATACCTCCACCATAAAATAGTCGAGTTTCTGATAATACTTCTTTTACCCCAGCAACAATTTCTACGTCACCATATGTACCGCTGTATTCTACATAAAAAATAGGCAATTTAAAGTAATTTTCAGCAAGTCGGGCATATGCAATTACGTCTTCTTTTGTTAAATTTGTATCGGCCTCCGTTGCTTTTGCTACTTTGCAATCTGGATTTAATATACAGTAGCCTTCTGCAACTAGTTCATCCCATACCATGACATCACCAAATTCTTTAATGGCCGCATGATGAAGGTCTTTTACCCATTTTGTATTCGTACTATTTAAGACAGTAGGTATCAAATAATAATCAAATCCAGGGGTAATAGATTCAATTGTTGATATTTCTAAGGCAATTGGAACAGAATATCTTCTGATTCGAACGAGTTGTTCGAGCACGTTATCTAAAGTAATCCCATCTGTCCCTCCTACTAAAATGACATCTGTGCCAGATTCGCACACCTTTTCTAATGCTTCATCTGAAAGTTCTTTTGAAGGGTCAATTTTAAATACATGTCTCCAATTTTTATAGTCCATAAAGTCCTCACCTATTCCTATTTATTTTGTGCTTATAAGTATATCTCAAAGTAGCTTTTACCGAAAACTCCTACCTACTTTCCTGTAAGTGAAATCGCTGTTTATATAAGAAACTTTTCTCAATCCTCGTTCAGTTGTCCTTGACCGAAAAAGAGAGTATGAGGAATGAAGAAAGCATCCACGAAATCGAAAATCGACAAACAAAAAATTATCACCCAATTAAACTGAGTGATAATTTTTACTTCTAAACAATCCCAATTTTAACAAACTTATCTTTTTGGTTCATATGGTTTTTCATTTGGATAAAGTCGACTTAACATTTCTTCATAAGCATCATTGCCATAATCGAAACAACGACGCACCCGTGAAATGGTTGCAGTAGAAGCTCCGGTTTCTTTTTTGATTGTTTCATAAGTTTTTTTCAAACGTAATAGATGAGCTACTTCAAATCGTTGAGCCATCGATTGAATTTCACTAATCGTACATAAGTCATCGAAAAATTTATAGCATTCTTCAAGGTCTCTCAATTCTAATATCGCTCTAAAAAGCTGATCTGTTTGAGGACCACGAATTTTATCTACCTGCATTTTCTTCCTCATCCTTTCAACTTTGCTGCTCAGAATTTGAATAAGTTACAGAAGTAGCAATTCCCGGATTTGTTGGTACAAAATGAATCCATGTTTTACCTGGCATAAGTTTTGCTTCACTGCCGTCGATTTCTACCGCTGTTAAAACGCCGTCAATATTTTCCCAACGCAGTTCTCGCATCATCCCTTGTTGGAAAATATAAGCTCTCCCACCAGAATAAATATCAATCTCTCTACGGCCTTTGTTGTCAATCACCTGATGATCCATTTCCAAGACTAACACATTGGATAACTTTATCGGTTCTCCCGTCAATAAATCTGTTGTTACCGTTCCACCAGAAGAGCGGGAATAAGTGTTGCTCACTGGATCATATGAATAGGTGCTGTTAAAGTTTTCATTATTACTATAACGGACATGTATACGATCTGCTTGCGCACCTACTTTAACACTTTCCTCATCATCATAATAAGTATACGATACTTTTTTCTGATAGAGAAGTGAAGCATTCACTTTTTCTGCAGCAGCTTCTAGGTTATCGCTCATAAAATATGAGTTATGTGGTGCAACCCGATCTTTAGAACGTTTGAAGAAGGAACCATCGTAATACATACCGTTAATGTTATCAACGATGCCATTTTCGAGCATCTGTTTTGCTTCTGGACTGAAACCGTGTGCAATGTAAAAGGCGTCAAGTCCATCCGCTAATTCAATAAAATAGGATCTTGCACTACGAATTGGTCCGATGCTATCAGGAATTTCCGATTGGAACAATGCCAAAAATCTTGTAACATCCCCTTCTGCAAGCATTTCATAAACTACATCAGCACTTGCAATACCAGATTGCGGACGGGCAGCAGGGTGATTGTTAATCGTAGCAATAACAGGCCTCATTGTAATCTCATTAGAAATCAGTTCTCCAGTAAATGGTGTCGGATATAATATTTCTTTCGGTTCTTCTTGAACTGGTTCAATTGGTTTATCACTTATGCTTTTTTCACTACCATCTCCACATGCTGCAAGAAGTGAGATACTTGCTAAGACACAAAGCAATGTTTTTTTTCGAAACATAATCTTCATCCTTTCAGCTAGCGCATCACTGATGGAATCATTACTTCTTTTTTCATGACATCAACAATTCCATTTTGTGTGATTCGGATATAAGGTAAATGAGTTGATTGTAAGAAGAACAATGTATAAATCGCATCGCTATGCTTATAACCTCTTTCTCGCAATGCCGCTGTTAATGCCGCCTCATTTTCCATTAAGTCTTCCATCTTTCCAGTGAAAAAGTTACCTGCTCCAGTCAATGGTAGAGACATAATAACTTCATTGTCTTCTGTAAGGACAATGCCGCCCTTCATTTTTTTCATTTCATTAAAAGCAAGCATCATATCTTGCTCATTTTTACCTATTAAAATGATATCCCCTGTATTAGAGTACGAGGAAGCAAATCCTTTTACATTTGTTGCAAAACCTTTTAAGATTGCATTAATTCGCCATTTTCCGTTTTTATCTATAAGCATTAATAAACTTTCATCGGAATTTACAAGAATTTCATTTTTATGCAATTGGAAATTCACAGAGTATGGTTTTGTTATGACATCGTTAACCAATTCAATTCCAATTGGTGTAGATACTTGGAAATCTTCCTCGTTTAACTCAAATTCTAGTTCAAGAGATGGATAATACTTATTCCAATCGATTTCTGGTAATGTTTGTACTTTTTGTCCATCTTTTTTTAACCAAACACCTTTTGATAATACCGATTCCGGATTTGGAGTAAATTCATCTTTTAAAATATTTAAAGTAGCAAATCTTCCTGTCGCAATCAAACCATGTAAATGAGATAAATTATAATACTTCGCGATATTATATGAAGCCATGTTATATGCATCAATAGGGTCGACTCCTACTTCAAGTGCAATTTGGATGCATAAATTCATGACACCTTCACGATGGAAACAAGGTGTTGAACCATCTGTTGTCATCATTAAATGGTCAAATATATTTAACTTTTTATCTAGTATTCCTTTTAATAGATTTGGAAGATCAGGACGGATGGAAGAATATCGTAGCGTTACACCATAACCATGAAAAATCCGTTTTTCAACTTCCTCAACCGTCATTGCTTCATGATCACCATCTGCTCCAAGTAATTTCATTCTGACAAGGGTTTTATCAGATGCACCTGGAAAATGTCCTTCAATTTTCTTCCCATTCTTCTTTGAAGACTGAATCCAATAAAGCATTTGGTCATCACCACGTAAAAGACGTGGCCAACCAGTTAACTCGCCTCCAAGTAAAACGTCATCTCTTCCAATCCATTCAAAAATAGATTTATTCGTAAATATTTGATCTTCATTACCCAATTCGGTTTGCGCATCATAACGAGTCCACCAATAATAAGAAAACGGCATCTTTTTCAATTCATCTAGAAGTGAAAACGCTTTCGTATTAGGGAGTTGTAACGCAAAATGTAGATTATCGCTTATAAACATTGTTGTTCCAAATTGTGCTGCGTAATCTGCAAATGTTACAGGATTATATAATTGAAACGGATGGACATGGGGTTCAATATAACCTGGTACAACCGTTTTTCCCCCTAAATCTATTACTTCAGTATCTAGTAAATTTTCTGGCATTTCATTACCAACATATACGATTCGATCATGATGAACCCAAATATTACCGAAAACCCATTGTTTTAACATGCTATGTAAAAAGCGTGCATTTTTTAAAACAATGGTTGGTGATAGCTTTCCTTCTATCACAGCAATTTGATTTCGGATTTCTTGAATCTTCCAAATAGATTCTGGCATATGTTACACTCCCTTCTATTATATAAAATATTTATTTCGTTTAATCGAGTTTTATTCGCACATACTAACAATGCTGAAAAGCAAGCATATCTGATTTTATCGTAACACAGCACTTTACTAAATTAAAGTTCTTTCAATCAGCACATTTGAAAAGGAGTGATTTTGATGTTGGAAGAAAATATTTCTGAAAAAAGTGGCTTCGTTCGACTTGCTTTAGGCATTGGGTTAACAGCTTGTGGAATTAGTCATTTAGTGAAAGAGAACGGAAACAAAACTTTAGGAATGCTATCAATTACAGCTGGTTCATTAAAAATTGCTGAAGGTATCTTTTTATACTGCCCTACCAAAGCAATGTTCAGCAATAATGTGAAAAATGCCGTTACAACATCCATGCAAGAATTTATGGATGGCGATAGCTTAATGACTGCTTTTAATTCAAGATATAATAGCGGAAATCAAAATTCCAATGGCGGCAATGGCTCCACTATGCAACAAATGACACAAACTGCAGCTAAAGTTGCAGAGACAGTTGCTAACACAACCCAATCGGGCACAATGATGGAGGAAGCTGCCAAAGCCATTCAAGGTGTTACAAATAATGCAAATCAGAAGAAATCCAAATAAATAAAAATGTTTAACTCAGAAAAAGCACAAACCCCATTACTCTTGGTTTGTGCTTTTTATTTCATTTTATCTCATGGAAAAATTATTTAAATGTTCTCCATCCAATATCTTTGCGGTAGAAGAAATGATCCCAAGAATACTTATCTATTCCTGCATATACTTTTTCTTTCGCTTCTTTTAAAGACTCTGCTTTTGATGCCACTAATAACACACGTCCACCATTACCTACATATCGTCCATCTTGAAGTTTCGTTCCTGCATGATATACTTCATATTCTTTACTAAGCTCATCTAAATTTGGAAGTGGATGTCCTTTTTCAACTGTTCCAGGATAGCCTTCTGCCGCAATGACAACTCCTAGCATTACTTCATTAGACCATTGTAAATCAAAGAATTTTTCTTCCATTAATGCTTTCATGAATAATCCAAAATCAGAAGTCATGCGAGGAAGCACTACTTGTGTTTCTGGATCGCCAAAACGTGCATTAAATTCAATAACTTTTGGACCTTCTTTCGTAAGAATTAATCCTGCATATAAAACTCCAGTGAAGGATGCGCCTTCTTCTTCCATAGCTTTTACAGTTGGTTCTACAATTTCTGTATATGCGCGAGATACCATTTCTTGCGGAATTTGCGGAACCGGTGAATATGCACCCATACCACCAGTATTTGGACCTGTATCGCCATCATAAGCTCGTTTATGATCTTGAGCAATCACCATTGGATAAATTTGCCCTTTATGTACAAAGGACATGAAGGAAAATTCTTCTCCTTCTAAATATTCCTCAATCACTACTTTTGATGAAGATTCACCAAAGCGTTGATTCCCAATCATATCCGTTACAGCATCAATCGCTTCTTGTTCTGTCATTGCAACAACTACACCTTTACCAGCTGCCAAGCCATCTGCTTTTACAACAATCGGTGCCCCTTGTTGTTTAATATATTCAATCGCTTTATCCATTTCAGTAAACGTTTCATAAGTTGCTGTTGGGATGTTGTATTTTTTCATTAATTGTTTTGCAAATGACTTACTACCTTCAATTTGAGCTGCTTGTTTTGTTGGTCCAAAAATGACAAGACCTCGTTCTTGGAAATAATCCACAATTCCCTCAGCAAGAGGTTGTTCAGGACCGACAAAAGTTAAATCAATACGTTGTTCTTTTGCGAAGTTTGCCAAGCTTTCAAAATCCATTGAATCAATCGCAACCAATTCTGCACAATCACGCATTCCATCATTTCCAGGTGCTACATACACTTTTTCTACGGATGGAGAAATGCTGAATTTTTTTGCGATAGCATGCTCACGTCCACCGCTACCAACTACTAATACTTTCATACGATCGATGCCCTCCTACAAATTATTGGCATATATATTTCAAATGAAGTTAGAAATAATTGCAACTTCCAAAAAAATATTTTAACTTTAGAAAAGACGGCTACGAAACGAGCCGTCTTTATTCATTAATGTTTAAAATGTCTTACTCCTGTTGTAACCATGGCAATACCAGCCTTGTTCGCCACATCGATGGAGTCTTGATCGCGAATAGATCCCCCTGGATGAATGATTGCTGTAATTCCAGCTTTGATTGCTTCTTCTACTGTATCTGGCATTGGGAAGAAAGCATCCGAAGCCATTACCGCACCTTTCGCTTTTTCACCAGCTTGCTCTAATGCGATTTTCGCTGCTCCAACACGGTTCATTTGACCTGCACCGATTCCTAATGTCATTTGTTTATTGTTTACGACAATAGCATTTGACTTCACGTGTTTCACAACGGCCCAACCAAGTTTTAAGGCTTCCCATTCTTCCTCCGTTGGTTCACGGTCTGTTACAACTTTTATATCGGCATCGTTAAAGCCATATGTATCGTCTTCTTGGACGAGTAAACCACCTTCAACGGAAACAACTTTGAACGGATCTTGTTTTTCTTGAGAGAAATTGATTGTAAGCAAGCGAATGTTTTTCTTTTTCGTTAAAATTTCTAATGCTTCTTCTGTAAATGAAGGTGCTATGATAATTTCTAAGAAGATATTGCTTAATTTTTCTGCAGTTGGTGCATTTACTTCACGGTTTAACGCAATGATTCCACCAAAAATTGAAACTGGATCTGCTTCATAAGCTTTGTCAAATGCTTCTTCAATCGTGCTACCAGTACCAACACCACATGGGTTCATATGTTTTACCGCTACGGCAGCTGGTATTTTAAATTCTTTTACAATTTGAAGAGCTGCATTCCCATCTTGAATATTATTAAAGGATAATTCTTTTCCATGTAATTGAGTAGCATAGGCAAGAGAAAAATCTGAACCTAAACGTTTTTTATAAAATGCAGCTTTTTGGTGAGGATTTTCACCGTATCGCAACGTTTGTTGTAATTCGTAAGTAAGTGTTAAACTTTCAGGGAATGATTCTTCTGTTAAGTAGTTTGAAATATATGCATCATAGCTTGCTGTATGGCGGAATACTTTCGCTGCAAGTTTTTTTCGCGTTTCAAAAGTAGTTGTACCGTTCGCTTTCAATTCTTCAAGAACCGTAGCATAGTCATTGCTGTCAACGATTACTGTTACATATTGATGATTTTTCGCAGCTGCACGCAACATTGTAGGGCCACCAATATCAATATTTTCAATTGCATCTTCCCAAGTGACATTTGGTTTTGAAATTGTTTCTACAAATGGATATAAGTTTACACAAACGATTTCAATTGGTTCAATTCCGTGTTCTTGCATTTGTGCTTGGTGGGAAGGATCATCAAATTTCCCTAATAGACCACCATGAATCATGGGATTTAATGTTTTTACACGTCCGTCAAGAATTTCAGGAAATTTTGTTACTTCATCTACACCAGTTACCGGTACGTTATTTTCTTGCAATAACTTTTTCGTACCACCAGTAGATAATATTTCATAACCAAGCGCAACTAATTCTTTCGCAAACTCTAAAATTCCATCTTTATTTGAAACACTAATAAGTGCACGTTTTGCCACAGTTAAAGCCTCCAGTTTATACTCTATTTTTGCAATTATTTATTTTCAAATAATTTTTTTAACGTTTTTGGATAAAGTTCATGTTCTACTTTGTGAATACGTTCTTCCGTTGCTTCTCGATTACCATCCACAACTTCTACCGCTCTTTGTGCAATAATTGGACCTGTATCCATCCCTTCATCAACATAATGAACAGTAACCCCAGTGACTTTCACGCCATGTTCCATTGCTTGTCCAATCGCATCTTTTCCAGGAAAAGCTGGTAATAGAGAAGGATGAATATTAACGATTTTATTAGGATATTCAGTAAGTAATGTGTCGCCAATTAAGCGCATATACCCAGCTAATACAATCCATTCCACCGCTTTTTGTTTCAATATTTTTACAATTTCAGATTCATATGTAGCTTTTGAAGCATAATCTTTTGGTGAAAATGCGAAAACTGGGATGCCGAATTTCTCCGCTCTTTTAACCACATATGCATTGGGTTTATCTGTTACTACAACTTCTATGTTTGCATTTAATTCTCCACGTTCGATGGATTCTTGAATCGCTTGAAAATTCGATCCACTTCCTGATGCAAACACTGCTATTTTCGTTGTCATTGGCTCAAGCTCCCATCGTGTTTTCCATTAAATAAAACCCCTTCGCCTTTTACAACACGCCCAATTTGATACGCTTTCTCCCCGTGGGCTTCTGCAATTTGAATTATTTTATCCGCATCTTCAGGAGAAACGGAAAGAACAAATCCAATCCCCATATTAAATACGTTGTATAAATCTCTGTCTGATAGCGAACCTTTATCCTTCAAAAATTCGAAAATTCGAAGAGTTTCCCATGATCCTAAATCAATTTCTGTTGCAAGTCCTTCTGGCATCATTCGAGGCAAGTTTTCATAAAATCCACCACCAGTAATGTGAGCCATGCCGTGAACGTCCACTTGCTTTAACATCTCAAGAACTGGTTTGGCGTAAATTTTTGTTGGTGTAAGCAAAGCATCACCAATTGGCCCCAAATCTTCATAACCTTCAATCAATTCATCATATTTATAGCCGCAATTTCCAAATACGATTTTGCGAACTAAGGAATAACCATTGGAATGCACGCCGCTAGATGCAAGTCCAACAAGGACATCCCCTTCAACAATTTTTTCCCCAGTAACGACACGAGATTTTTCACAAGCCCCAACCGCAAAACCAGCTACATCATATTCATTTTCATCATACAAACCAGGCATTTCAGCAGTTTCCCCGCCGATGAGTGCAGCACCTGCCTGAACGCAACCATCTGCAACGCCACTTACAATTTGCTCGATCTTTTCAGGGTCTGCTTTCCCAATTGCAATATAATCTAAAAAGTATAACGGTTCTGCACCTTGAGCAACGATATCATTCACACACATCGCCACGCAGTCAATGCCAATCGTGTCATGTTTATCGGCCATAAATGCTAATTTGAGCTTAGTCCCGACACCATCTGTACCAGAAATTAGAACAGGTTCTTTTAAATTTAATGAAGATAAATCGAACATGCCACCGAAGCCACCAAACGTTCCCATGACACCAATTCGTTTTGTTCTTTCTACATGGGATTTCATGCGTTTAACAGCTTCATAACCAGCTTCAATATTGACTCCCGCTTGTTCATATGCCTTTGACATGATTCTTCCTCCTTAATGTGAAAGTTCTTTAATATGTGGTAAGACAGTGTCTGGGAAAATTTCAGTTGGATATTTTCCAGTAAAGCATGCCATGCAAAGACCGCCATTCTCATCGTCAAAAGGTCTTGAGATTGCTTCTACTAATCCGTCTGGAGATAAAAATGTTAAGGAATCTGCACCAATTGCATCACGGATTTCATCGATTGTTTTTCCTGTTGCGATTAGCTCTTCATCTGATGAAATGTCTATTCCATAGAAGCAAGGATTCGAAATTGGAGGAGAAGTGATTGCTACATGCACTTCCTTTGCTCCAGCTTCTTTTAACATTTTGACAATTCTACGAGAAGTTGTTCCTCGAACGATGGAATCATCCACCATGACTACTCGTTTTCCACGAACGACTTGAACGACAGGAGATAATTTCATTTTTACTCCGCGTTCACGCAATTCTTGTGTCGGTTGAATAAATGTTCTTCCCACATAACGATTTTTGATTAATCCCATTTCGTAAGGAATGCCAATTTCTTCTGCAAAACCAATTGCAGCTGAAATGGAGGAATCCGGAACACCTGTTACAACATCCGCATCGATTGAACCCATTTCTTTTGCTAATTGTTTACCCAAACGTTTACGAGCCATGTGAATGTTGACATAATCAATATTTGAGTCAGGACGTGCAAAATAAACATATTCCATTGCACACATTGCTCTTTGTTCCATTTGAGCATAGCGATCTTCTTCGATACCTTTTTCTGAAATAACAACTAATTCTCCCGGCTCCACTTCCCGTATAAACTCCGCACCAATCAAATCAAAGGCGCAAGTTTCAGACGAAGCCACCCAAGCGTCCCCTAATTTACCAATTGACAGTGGACGTAAACCATTGCGATCTCGAGCTAGGATCATTTTATCTTTCGTTAAAATAATGACGGAGAATGCACCTCTCAATAGAGAAAGAGCTTCTTTTACTTGCTCACGGAAGCGAGGCTTTTTGCTTTTTTTAATTAAATGCACAATTACTTCCGTGTCTGAAGTAGAATGAAAAATACTACCTGATCGTTCAAGATGTTGTTTCAAATGATTCGCATTGACTAAATTACCATTATGAGCCAAAGCAATCGTGCCAGTTGAGGAACGAACCAATAACGGCTGTACGTTCTCTATTCCTCCGCCGCCTGCAGTTGTATAGCGAACATGAGCAATGGCAGAAGTGCCTTTCAAACTTTTTAATTTTTCTTCATTAAATACTTCATTTACTAAACCTTCACCTTTTACCGCTTTGAAGTACTGGCCGTCAGTAGCGACGATGCCAGCACCTTCTTGACCGCGATGTTGTAAAGCATGTAAACCGTAATAGCTTAAATGAGCTGCCGCTTCATGTCCCCATATCCCAAAAACACCACATTCTTCATTTAAGCCTCTGATTTCAGCAAGCATGGGATAGCTCCTTTCCAAGCAGAACAAAATTCTTCCACAGACCCCTCAATTAACAAGCCTGATTCGCCTTCAATTGTGATTTTCCCATCATTTGTAACAAGTCCGATTTTCTTTGCATCAGTAATCAATTCTTCAAATTGCTTCACGTTTTCTTCTTTTACTGTGACGATAAAACGAGATTGAGATTCACTGAATAAAGCAGTTACAGGTGATCCTTCTAATCTCACATGAAGTCCTAACCCTTCAGTTCCGAAAGTCTTTTCAGCTAACGCAACTGCTACGCCGCCTTCAGATACGTCATGAGCAGATTGAACAAGTCCAGCACGAATTGCAGAAAGTAATGCTTTTTGGCGCGCTGCCTCCACCTCTAAATCGATGCTTGGCGCTTTACCAAAGATTTTGCCATGAACTAATTTTTGTAGTTCTGATCCACCGAATTCTGTTTTCGTTTCACCAAGTATATAAACAACGTCACCAGCTTGTTTAACTTGTTGTGTTGTCACATGTGATAAATCTTGAATTAAACCAACCATACCAATTGTTGGAGTAGGATATACAGCTTGACCTGAATGTTCATTATAAAGGGAAACGTTGCCGCTAATAACTGGTGTTTTTAAAGCTGTACAAGCCGCAGAAATACCATCCGCACTCTTTTCTAATTGCCAGAAGATTTCTGGCTTTTCTGGATTACCAAAGTTTAAGCAGTCTGTAATTGCTAGCGGTTCGCCACCTGATGCAACAATGTTGCGAGCAGCCTCTGCCACCGCGATTTTGCCACCTGTTTCTGGATCTAAATAAATGTAGCGAGAGTTGCAGTCAGCTGTCATAGCAAGTGCTTTATTTGTACCTCTAATGCGCAATACTGCCGCATCTGAACCAGGAGTTACTACTGTATTTGTACGAACTTGATAGTCAAATTGATTGTAAACCCATTCTTTTGAAGCAATAGTCGGTGCTTGAAGTAATTGTTTCAACGTTTCTTTCAAGTCACTTACTTCAGGCTCTGCGTTTTCCATTGCTTGGAACTCGCTAAAATAAGCAGGTTCTTTAGAAGGTTTATGATAAACTGGTGCATCTTCTGCTAATGCATCAGCTGGAACTTCAGCTACAACTTCACCTTTATGAATCAGCCTCAACATTTTGTCGTCTGTCACTCGGCCGATTGCAACAGCATCTAATCCGTATTTTTCGAAGATTTGTTTGATTTCTTCTTCGCGACCTTTTTTCACGACTAAAAGCATTCGTTCTTGTGATTCTGATAACATCATTTCATAAGCAGTCATGCCTGTCTCACGTTGCGGCACTAAATCTAAATTCATTTCGATACCTGAACCTGCTTTTGAAGCCATCTCTGCTGAAGAGGAAGTTAAACCTGCAGCTCCCATATCTTGTATACCAACGAGAGCATCTGATTTTACAACTTCTAAACAAGCTTCTAATAGAAGTTTTTCCATGAATGGGTCCCCAACTTGAACTGCTGGACGATTTTCTTCTGATTCTTCACTTAATTCTTCAGAAGCGAACGTCGCACCGTGGATACCGTCACGCCCTGTTTTAGCACCCACATACATGACAGTATTGCCTACACCTTTAGCCACACCTTTTTGAATATCTTTATGGTCAATTAAACCAACACACATAGCATTTACTAAAGGATTTCCTTCATAGCAAGGGTCAAATTGAACTTCTCCACCAACAGTTGGGATACCGATGCAGTTTCCGTATCCAGCGATTCCTGCCACTACTTCTTCAAATAAGTATTTCACTCGAGGCGACTTTAATTCACCGAAACGTAAAGAGTTTAACAGTGCAATTGGACGAGCACCCATGGAGAACACGTCACGAATAATCCCTCCAACCCCTGTTGCTGCACCTTGGTAAGGTTCAATCGCTGAAGGGTGGTTATGAGATTCCATCTTGAATACAACTGCTTGCTCATCACCTATGTCAACAATCCCCGCACCCTCTCCAGGACCTTGTAATACGCGAGGTCCGTTTGTTGGGAATTTACGCAATACCGGTTTTGAGTTTTTATAAGAACAGTGTTCAGACCACATAACAGAGAACAAACCTGTTTCTGTCCAATTTGGAAGACGGCCTAAAATTTTCTCAACCATCGCAAACTCTTCATCACTTAACCCCATGTCACGATAAAGCTTTTGTTCCTTAATTTGTTCTGCAGTTGGTTCTAAATTAGACATGTGATTCCCTCCACTGTTTCACAATTGATTTGAATAATGCTAGTCCGTCTGCACTGCCAAGTAATGCATCCACCGCACGTTCAGGGTGTGGCATCATACCAAGAACGTTACCACGCTCATTCACAATACCTGCAATGTCTGATAGACTTCCATTTGGATTTTCACCTGAATAAGTGAAAACGATTTGATTCTTTTCTTGTAATTTTTTTAATGTTTCCTCATCACAGAAATAGTTTCCTTCACCATGAGCGATTGGAATATTAATGATTTGCCCTTGCTCATATTGATTTGTAAATAGCGTATTGTTATTTTCAACTTTTAATTGAACTGTTCGGCAAATGAATTTTAAGTTTTGGTTGCGAAGTAAAACCCCTGGTAGCAAACCCGCTTCCGTTAAAATTTGGAATCCGTTGCAAACTCCTAAAACTGGTTTTCCTTCTTCTGCTGCCTTTTTCACTGCTTTCATAACATTTGATTGACTTGCCATGGCTCCACAACGGAGATAATCCCCGTATGAGAATCCTCCTGGAATTAAAATCGCATCAAATTTACTTAAATCTGTTGCATCGTGCCAAACATATTCTACTTCTTCACCTAGTTCGTCCTTTATTGCATGATACATGTCGATATCACAGTTCGACCCTGGGAATACGAGTACAGCAAATTTCATGATTAATTAGCCTCCTCGACTTCAAAGCGATAATCCTCAATCACAGTGTTTGCCAGCAGCTTTTCACACATTTCTTTTACCAATGCGTCAATATCACGTTCAGTATCTGAAATTAATACTTCTAAATATTTACCGATACGTACGTCCTCAACTTCTTTATATCCCATATTTACTAAAGATTCTTTTACTGCAGAGCCTTGTGGGTCTAATACACTTTCACGTAACGTAACGTAAATTTTAACTTTTTTCATATCACTTTCCTCCAAGTCTAGAAAGAATAATGTTATAAACATCTGTTAAACTACCAAGATCACGTCTAAATACGTCTTTATCCAGCTTTTCATTCGTTTCCGCATCCCAGAGTCGGCAAGTATCTGGAGAGATTTCATCCGCAAGCAAGATGTTGCCTTCTTTATCACGACCGAATTCCAATTTAAAATCAACTAATACGACACCGATTTCTTCAAATATTTTCCTCAATGCTTCATTCACTCTAAATGCATTGTTAGTAATCGTTTCAACTTCTTCTTTTGATGCAATCCCAAGTATGTCAATATGTTCGTTGTTAATCAAAGGATCTTTTAATGCGTCATTTTTATAGTAAAACTCAACAATCGGACGCTTTAACTTTGTTCCTTCTTCAATGCCAAGCCTTTCAGCGAAGCTACCTGCTGATATATTGCGAACAACCACTTCAAGGGGGATGATATCCACTTTTTTTACTAGTTGTTCGTGTTCAGATACACTCTTAATAAAGTGAGATTCGATACCATGCTGTTTTAATTTTTCAAAAATCAGGGTAGAAATTTTATTATTTAATATTCCTTTCCCCTCAATTTCTGCTTTCTTCAGCCCGTTAAAGGCTGTCGCACTGTTTTTATACTCAACAAACAAAACATCTTCCACATCTGTTGCATATAAGCGTTTCGCTTTTCCTTCGTATAACAGCGCACCTTTTTCCATAACCGTTCCCCCAATAATTTAAATTTTTCAATGGCTTCGCCTTTTACTGTACCGATTAATCATTTAATCCTAAACGTTGAAAAATCAAATCAACATTTTTCAAATGCCAGTTGTAATCGAAACAATCATCAATTTCTTCTTTAGATAAAAGTGAACTGATTTTTTCATCTGCTTCAACAAGCGGACGGAAATGTCTTTGTTCATCCCAAGCTTTTGCCGTTAATGGTTGAACAGTATCATAAGCTTCTTCGCGAGATAATCCTTTATCGATTAATGCTAAAAGAATACGCTGTGAATAAATTAGTCCGAACGTAGCGTCCATATTGCGTTTCATGTTTTCTGGGAAAACGGTTAAGTTTTTCACGATATTGCTGAAACGGTTCAACATATAGTTAAGTGCTATCGTTGTATCAGGAATAATGATACGTTCTGCTGATGAATGAGAAATATCACGCTCATGCCATAAAGAAACATTTTCGTAAGCTGTGATCACATGTCCACGTACTACACGAGCAATTCCAGCCATGTTTTCTGATCCGATTGGATTGCGTTTATGCGGCATTGCTGATGAACCTTTTTGTCCTTTTGCAAATCCTTCTTCAACTTCTCGAGTTTCGGATTTTTGCAATCCTCGAATTTCCGTTGCGAATTTCTCAATGGAAGTTGCAATTAGAGCTAATGCTGCAATGTATTCTGCATGGCGATCACGTTGCAATGTTTGAGTTGAAATTGGTGCTGGCGTTAGACCTAATTTTTCACAAACGTATTGCTCTACAAATGGATCGATGTTGGCGTATGTTCCAACAGCTCCTGAAATTTTACCCGTCTCAATCGTTTTTGCTGCTCTTTCAAATCGTTCTAGATTGCGTAACATTTCTTCACGCCATAAGGCAAGTTTTAATCCAAATGTTGTCGGTTCTGCGTGTACTCCATGAGTGCGCCCCATCATCACCGTATATTTATGTTCTTTTGCCTTGGCTGTTAATACATCAATAAAGTTTTGAATGTCTTTTCGTAGAATGTTGTTTGCTTGTTTAATTAAATAAGAGAGGGCAGTATCTACAACATCTGTTGAAGTCAGTCCGTAATGAACCCATTTTCTTTCTTCCCCAAGCGTCTCAGAAACAGCGCGAGTAAATGCTACTACATCATGTTTCGTTGTTTGTTCAATTTCGTAAATACGGTTAATATCAAATGAAGCGTTTTGACGCAATTTCACTACGTCCTCTTTTGGAATAACTCCAAGTTCAGCCCATGCTTCACACGCTAAAATCTCAACTTCAAGCCAAGCTTTAAATTTATTTTCTTCAGTCCAAATTGCTCCCATTTCTGGACGAGTATAACGTTCGATCATTTTCAAATCTCCTTTTCCTCATTCTGACCAAATGCCAGAAGCTTCAATTTCTATTAGTGTTTCTTCGATGCTATCAGTTAGTATTGTTACATGTCCCATTTTTCGGTTAACTTTTGCCTCTTTCTTTCCATAGAGGTGAATCGACCAATGTGGATATTTAGTAATGGAATTGGAAAGCGGCGCTACATGCTGTCCTAATACGTTTACCATCACTACTGGAGAATGTAGTTTTGGTTCACGCAATGGCCATCCTGCAACAGCACGGATATGTTGCGCGAATTGAGAAATGTTGCATGCTTCAATGGAATAATGACCGGAATTATGCGGTCTTGGTGCTAGTTCATTAATGATAATTTGTCCATCGTTTAATACGAACATTTCAACTGCTAATGTTCCAATTAATTGCAAATGTTCAGCGATTTTTCGTGCTGCTTCTTCCGCTAATTGTTTTGTTTCTGTAGAAATTCGAGCAGGCACAATTGTTTCATGTAAAATGTGGTTAATATGAACATTTTCGCCAACTGGTAAACAATAAGTTTCTCCATTTCCATTCCTTTGGATAATGACGGAAATTTCCTTCTCAAATGGGATAAATCCTTCCACAATACATTGTGAGTGATCAAATAAATTTTTAGCTAATGGCAAGTCTTCTTTTGATAGAAGCTTTTGTTGACCTTTTCCGTCATAACCAAAACGGGCAGTTTTCACAATGCTCGGAAAACCAATTTGATCTATTTTTTCAACAAGTTCTTCATAGCTCTCGCAAACAATATACGGTGCAACAGGGCAACCGGCATTTACAATAGCTTCCTTTTCCGTTACTCGATTTTGAGTAATGCGAATAATTTCCGCGCCTTGAGGAACGTAGGCAATCTCTGTTAATCGTTTTAGTCCTTCATAGTCTATATTTTCAAACTCAAAAGTGATGACATCACTTATTTCCGCTAATTCTTCAAGTGCAGCTTCATCATCATACGGAGCTACAATTTGTATATCTGCAACTTGACCACATGGTGAATCCATTGTCGGATCAAGAACTGCAATTTTGAAACCTGCTTCTCTTGCACTGAGAGCCATCATTCGTCCTAACTGTCCACCCCCGATGATGCCAATCGTTTGACCGGGGTATATTGTTTTTGTCACTTCAAGTCACCTGAACTTTCTAATACTTTTTGTTTTAATTGTTCACGTCTTGCTTCCAGTTTTCCTGCTATTTGTTTATCTGTAATGGATAAAATTTGTGCTGCTAAGAGTCCAGCATTTGTGGCACCTGCTTTGCCAATAGCAACTGTCGCTACAGGAACACCACCAGGCATTTGCACAATGGAAAGCAATGAATCAAGTCCATTTAAAGCTTTTGATTGTACAGGTACACCGATGACTGGCAAAGTTGTTTTACTTGCAACCATCCCCGGTAAGTGAGCTGCTCCTCCCGCTCCGGCAATAATGACTTCAATACCACGTGAACGGGCAGTTTCGGCATATTCAAACATCAAATCAGGAGTTCGATGAGCTGATACAACTTTCTTTTCGTATGGCACTTCTAACTCGTCTAATATGTCACAAGCATGTTTCATCGTATCCCAATCACTGGAACTTCCCATTATGACTCCGATTTTAGGATTCATTAATAACGCTCCTTTTTAAGTTAACAATGTATTTACATGTATTCGTAAAAAAATCCTCAAATAGCCCGCCTTCGCTACACGGTAGAAAGCAGAGTACTTGAGGACATAGCAAAACAGAAGGTTGAGGTAATTTATTTCCAACCTACCGAATCATCCAAAAGTTGCTTTCCCGCATAGTCCGACATTTACGGTGTCGGGTAGAGACACTAGAGCCATATTCTCTAGCATATATGAGGGAGTTTTCCTCTGTTCATTGTAGCAAGGGTGAAGAAGAAAATCAATTAAAAAATGCGAACAATTATAAAATACCACTATTTAATGTTCGTGTTTTTCTCATTTTTTGTTTTTTCTTCAAGTAATTCCGCCTTAAATTTAACTTTTTGACGAAAATACGTAATCTCACCATTAAAATATTGAAAGACTGGCTCCTCTTTTCGAACAATTGGCTTATACCCCATTTGTTCTATTCTTGTTATACATTGTTCAGGCGTTTCATTTTCTTCCATTTCCACCCAGATTGTTTTTTTAGCCAAATAATTCATCCTTTCATGAAAAACATTTTATTCTCCTATTATACATAAAGAAAAATAATGAATTATATGGAAGATTCAATAACTAATTAGTAAATTCTTATTATTTTCGTGTGTAATTCTGTTTTTGGCAATTAAAAAATGCATGAAATGGCAATTTAATTTATTCGATATTTTGAATAATTATTCGTATCTATAATCGCTTGAGATGGAGCCTCTGCGAGCATGATTTCTTACAAAGGGGGCAAGCCATAATTATATTTGGACTTTGCAAGGCAAAGTAGCCTATCATGCCCGCCACTCCATGTAAAGCGTCAAATATGCAAAAATTTATGCATAACCTTAATTGCCAAACACTACAAAAATTAATTACCATCAACAGTTTAATTCTTTAATCAATATTATTTGTAAAAACTAATGTTATTTATGGAACATAAGAATTTATTTTTTGATTAATGTCCGAGTATTAAATGGATCTTGAGTTTGAAGGATAAATTACTGATGTAGCGAATACTAAAACTGAAGGTTTAATTAAAAATCAGGAGAGTGGATATGATAATTCTTTTTGATTTAATATTGCCCGAATTGCATGGTTTTGATGTACTAAAACAGTTACATACGATACATACATCCGAACAATTGACATAGACATGAAGGATATTATGATAAATTTAATCATTCAATAATAAACTGGGTAAAGAGAGGTTATGTTTATGATTAAACCAAAATTATTAAAACCGGGGGATACTGTAGGAATCATATCTACTTCATCTCCAGTTGCAGCAGCTTGCCCTAATAGATTTCAAAGAGGAATTTCTGAATTAGAGAGTATGGGTTTTAAGGTGAAAATAGGGAAAAATGCTCTGAAACGCATTGGGCATTTAGCAGGAACCGTTGAAGAAAGGTTAGATGATTTACATGAAATGTTTCAAGATCACGAAGTAAAAGCTATTATTAATACAATAGGTGGTTACAATTCGCACCAACTATTAGAATACATTGATTATAATCTTATAAAGCAAAATCCAAAAATAATATTGGGTTATAGTGATTTCACTGCTATTCTATTAGCTATTCATAAAAAATCTGAACTAATAACCTTTATGGGACCCGCACTATTACCTCAATTTGGTGAATATGGTGGAATGTTAGAATACACAAAGAAAATATTTAAAGACGTTTTAATGACCCAAAATGATGAAATACACATTCCTCCTAGTAAATATTGGACAAGCGAATTTTTAGCTTGGGATATAGAGGATGATCGACCACGACAACTTACTAAAAATGAAGGACCTCTTATTATTAAAGAAGGAAGAGCAAGGGGAAATATCTTAGCTGCCAATATGGGGACAATGTTACTATTAGCAGGAACAGAGTTTCTTCCATCCTTTGATAACAAAATACTATTTTTAGAAGAAGATGAACAAGAAAATCCTGGTACTATCGATCGCTATTTAACTCAGTTACGGCATATGGGGGTTTTTGAAAAAATTAATGGAATAGTGGTCGGACGTTTTCATCCAAAAGTAGAATTTTCACAAGATTATACATTTATAGATATCATTTGCCAGGCTACTAAAGGATATGATTTTCCAATTGTGTATAATGTTGATTTTGGACACACGGATCCAATGATGACAATTCCAAACGGTATTGATGTAGAAGTTGAAGCGTCTAACAATAATGTCAATATTTTATTTTGTGAAAACTCAGTACAATAGAGTTGGAAGAAGTTGTTAACTCCCGTCCACGTTCCGTCTCCTCCAAATAATTGTTTTGCTTTCGTTTTAATTGCCACTTCTCTATCGCGCCGATCGGACTTTCAGTCCTTGGTAGTAAGGAGCTCAATTTTTGCAATAAAAAAAGCACCACTATTGTGGTGCCTTCTGCGAAGCGCTCGTCTATCTCTCACAAGGGGACCCCTTAACTACCATCGGCGCTAACTCCGAAGCACGTTGACCAGCGAATTTCTGTGTCAGCTTCGGCAGTCCGGTGCTCACGTACATAGTACGCTCCGCTCCGGGCTGCCTCGCTTCCTTGAACTTCTTGGTCCCCGTGCTTCTCGTCTCCGTCAAATATTTGTTTGGCTTTTGTTTAGCATGTGGTTTCTGTTTCGCGCCGATCGGACTTTCAGTCCTTGGTAGTAAGGGGCTTCAGTTTTTGCAATAAAAAAGCACCACTATTGTGGTGCCTTTTTGCGAAGCGCTCGTCTATCTCTCACAAGGGGACCCCTTAACTACCATCGGCGCTAACTCCGAAGCACGTTGACCAGTGAATTTCTGTGTCAGCTTCGGCAGTCCGGTGCTCACGTACATAGTACGCTCCGCTCCGGGCTGCCTCGCTTCCTTGAACTTCTTGGTCCCCGTGCTTCTCGTCTCCTTCAAATATTTATTTCACTTTTGTTTAGCATGTGGTTTCTGTATCGCGCCGATCGGACTTTCAGTCCTTGTTAGTAAGGGGCTTCAATTTTTGCAATAAAAAAAGCACCACTATTGTGGTGCCTTCTGCGAAGCGACGTCCTACTCTCACAAGGGGAAGCCCCTTACTACCATCGGCGCTGAAGAGCTTAACTTCCGTGTTCGGTATGGGAACGGGTGTGACCTCTTCGCCATCGTCACTTCACTATATGAGAGGTTGTTCTCTCAAAACTGGATAACGACATTGAAATGATTGGTTAAGTCCTCGATCGATTAGTATCCGTCAGCTCCACACGTCACCGTGCTTCCACCTCGGACCTATCTACCTCATCGTCTTTGAGGGATCTTACTT
>NZ_JAAXPW010000012.1 GCF_012396605.1 Ureibacillus thermosphaericus | reverse complement strand
TGCCGCTCGCTTCCTTCAGATTCCGCGTCACCACGGACACCCTTGCGTTAAGCTAACTGTTACTTCTGCCTTCACAGTTCGGGACTTACACCCTATAGATTACACCCATGCCAGGCGCACTAAAAAAACCATCTTGTAGATAAACTACAAGATGGTTCAATCGTAAGCTATTTACGTTTATTATTTAATGATTTCAGATACAGAACCTGCTCCTACAGTACGTCCACCCTCACGGATAGAGAATTTAGTACCTTCTTCAATCGCGATAGGAGAGATTAATTCTACAGTCATTTCGATGTTATCGCCAGGCATAACCATTTCTACACCTTCTGGTAAAGTGATTACACCAGTTACGTCTGTAGTACGGAAGTAGAATTGTGGACGATAGTTAGAGAAGAATGGAGTATGGCGTCCACCTTCTTCTTTAGATAATACGTAAACTTGTGCTTTGAAAGCTGTGTGTGGTGTAATTGAGCCTGGTTTTGCTAATACTTGACCGCGTTGAACTTCGTCACGTGAAATACCACGTAATAAAGCACCGATGTTGTCACCAGCTTCAGCATAGTCAAGTAATTTACGGAACATTTCGATACCTGTTACAGTTGTTTTTGTTGGCTCATCAGCTAAACCGATGATTTCTACTTCGTCACCAACTTTAACTTGACCGCGTTCTACACGACCAGTAGCAACTGTACCACGACCAGTGATAGAGAATACGTCCTCTACTGGCATCATGAATGGTTTATCAGTTTCACGTTGTGGAGTTGGAATGTATTCGTCAACTGCATCCATTAATTCAACGATTTTTGCTTCCCACTCAGCATCTCCTTCAAGAGCTTTAAGAGCAGAACCTTTAATTACAGGAACTTCGTCGCCTGGGAAGTCATATTCTGAAAGTAAGTCACGAACTTCCATTTCTACTAATTCTAATAATTCTTCGTCGTCAACCATGTCACATTTGTTTAAGAATACTACTAAGTATGGTACACCTACTTGACGAGAAAGTAAGATGTGCTCACGAGTTTGTGGCATTGGACCGTCAGCTGCAGATACTACTAAGATACCGCCGTCCATTTGAGCAGCACCAGTGATCATGTTTTTAACGTAGTCAGCGTGTCCTGGGCAGTCTACGTGTGCATAGTGGCGTTTTTCAGTTTCATATTCAACGTGAGAAGTGTTGATTGTGATACCACGTTCTTTTTCTTCTGGTGCGTTGTCGATTTGGTCGTAAGATTTAGCTTCACCACCATTTTTTTTCGCAAGAACTGTTGCGATAGCAGCAGTTAAAGTAGTTTTACCATGGTCAACGTGACCAATTGTACCAATGTTAACGTGTGGTTTTGAACGATCAAATTTTTCTTTAGCCATTAGAGAAAGCCTCCTATTACTTGTATTTTTTATTTTTACAACTGCTGACAAGAAATTACTTTCTTGTCAAACAATCATAGCTTACAAATTATTTATACTTGATTAAAGGTGAGATTTCAATTATTATTCACCTTTATTTTTTTTGATAATTTCTTCTGCAATTGATTTTGGTACTTCTTCATAGTGGTCAAATACCATTGAGAATACACCGCGACCTTGAGTAGCAGAACGTAATGTAGTTGCATATCCGAACATCTCAGCAAGTGGAACCATAGCACGAACCACTTGTGCGTTACCGCGTGCTTCCATACCTTCAACACGACCGCGACGTGCAGTTACGTGACCCATGATATCGCCTAGATATTCTTCTGGTATTACAACTTCAACTTTCATTATTGGTTCAAGTAATACAGGGTTACATTTTGCTGCAGCATTTTTAAGTGCCATGGATGCAGCGATTTTGAACGCCATTTCGTTAGAGTCAACATCGTGGTAAGAACCATCGAATAATTTCGCTTTGATGTCAATCACTGGGTATCCAGCTAGTACACCATTTTCCATAGCGTCTTTTAAACCTGCTTCTACAGCTGGGATATATTCACGAGGTACTACCCCACCGACAATCGCGTTTTCAAATTCAAAGCCTGCTCCTTCTTCATTTGGAGAGAATTCGATCCAAACGTGACCGTATTGACCACGACCACCAGATTGGCGAACGAATTTACCTTCAACTTGAGCAGTTGTACGGAATGTTTCACGATATGAAACTTGTGGAGCACCTACGTTAGCTTCCACTTTGAATTCACGTCTTAAACGGTCAACAATGATATCAAGGTGAAGCTCACCCATACCAGAGATGATTGTTTGACCTGTTTCTTGGTCAGTATGAGCACGGAATGTTGGGTCTTCCTCTTGAAGTTTTCCAAGAGCTGTACTCATTTTATCTTGGTCTGCTTTTGATTTTGGTTCAATAGCAACCGAAATAACTGGTTCTGGGAATTCCATTGATTCTAAGATAACTGGGTTTTTCTCATCACAAAGTGTGTCACCAGTTACTGTATCTTTTAAACCTACTGCTGCAGCAATATCCCCTGCGAATACTTTTGAAATTTCTTCACGGTGATTTGCGTGCATTTGTAGAAGACGTCCAATACGTTCACGTTTACCTTTTGTAGAGTTAAGAACGTATGAACCAGAATCTAGAATACCTGAATACACACGGAAGAATGTTAACTTACCTACATATGGGTCAGTCATAACTTTGAATGCCAATGCTGAGAATGGCTCTTCGTCACTTGCATGACGCTCAGTTTCTTCTTCAGTTTTTGGCACGATACCCTTAATAGCAGGAATATCGAGTGGTGAAGGTAAGTAGTCGATTACTGCATCAAGCATTTTACGAACACCTTTATGTTTGAACGCAGTACCGCAAAGTACAGGGTAGAATTGTACCGCAATTGTTGCTTTACGGATTGCAGCTTTTAATTCTTCTACTGTAATTTCTTCACCAGAGAAGTATTTTTCCATTAATTCTTCATCAAGTTCAGCTACTGCTTCAATTAATTTTTCACGGTATTCTTCAGCTTGTGCTTTGTATTCTTCTGGAATTTCTCCTACAGTAACATCTGTACCTTCGTCGTTACCGTAGAATGTCGCATTCATTTCAACCAAGTCAATAATACCTTTAAATTGATCTTCCGCACCAATAGGTAATTGAATTGGATGCGCATTCGCTTGAAGACGATCATGTAAAGTATTTACTGAGTATAAGAAGTCGGCACCAGTTTTGTCCATTTTGTTAACAAATACGATACGAGGAACTCCATATGTTGTAGCTTGGCGCCATACAGTTTCAGTTTGTGGTTCAACACCAGATTGAGCATCTAGTACTGTAACTGCACCGTCAAGTACACGTAATGAACGTTCAACCTCTACAGTGAAGTCCACGTGTCCCGGAGTGTCGATGACGTTAATGCGGTGACCTTTCCACTGAGCCGTTGTAGCAGCAGAAGTGATTGTAATACCACGTTCTTGCTCTTGCTCCATCCAGTCCATTTGAGAGGCACCTTCGTGAGTTTCACCGACTTTGTGAATCTTACCAGTGTAATAAAGGATACGCTCAGTTGTTGTTGTTTTACCAGCATCAATATGAGCCATGATCCCAATATTACGTGTATTCTCTAGAGAGAATTCGCGTTTCATAGGGAATTGTCTCCTTCCAAATTGGGTTTAGACTAAAAAAGTGTTATATTTAAATTTTGTACTAGCAAAAAGCTAGTACAAAATTTAGATTACCAACGATAGTGTGCAAAGGCTTTGTTTGCTTCTGCCATTTTATGCATATCTTCGCGTTTTTTCACTGCAGCACCAGTGTTGTTTGCTGCATCTAGGATTTCGTTAGCTAAGCGCTCTTCCATTGTTTTTTCACCGCGAAGACGAGCGTAGTTCACTAGGTAGCGAAGACCTAGAGTAATACGACGGTCTGGACGAACTTCAACCGGTACTTGATAGTTAGAACCACCAACACGGCGAGCACGTACCTCAAGAACTGGCATTACATTATTTAATGCTTCTTCAAACACTTCTAATGGATCTTTGCCTGAACGTTCTTTTACAATATCGAACGCACTGTAAAGAATTTTTTGCGCTGTACCTTTTTTACCGTCAATCATGATTTTATTAATTAAACGTGTTACTAATTTTGAATTGTAAATCGGATCAGGTAACACGTCACGTTTGGAAACAGGACCTTTACGAGGCATGTGTTTTCCTCCTTTCAACGAGTATTACTAATTTTTATTATTTTTTCTCTTTTGGTTTTTTCGTACCGTATAAAGAGCGTGATTGCATACGGCCGTTTACACCTGCAGTGTCAAGCGCACCGCGAATGATGTGGTAACGTACCCCTGGTAAGTCTTTTACACGTCCACCGCGAATTAATACAACGCTGTGTTCTTGTAAGTTGTGACCTTCACCAGGAATGTAAGCTGTAACCTCGATTTGGTTTGTTAAACGAACACGTGCATATTTACGTAACGCTGAGTTTGGTTTTTTCGGTGTCATTGTACCAACACGTGTACATACTCCGCGTTTTTGAGGTGAATTAACGTTTGTAAGAGACTTTTTAAAGCTATTGTAACCTTTGTTTAACGCAGGTGATTTTGATTTAGTAATTTTAGATTTACGAGGCTTACGTACCAATTGGTTAATTGTAGGCATCGGTTTTTCCTCCCTTCATGTTATCGTTTTTTAATACCACATATCCAGGTGGTTCATTTTTAGGGTAAAAACAAAGCTTTTGTGTTTTTCCACAAAAACTACTCCGCAGCAATCGCAACAACTGCAGCTCCAACTTGGATTCCGCACGCTTTGCCAAGCTCTTTTCTTGATTCCACAAAATCTACCGGAATTCCATTTTCCTTTGCAAGGGCAATAACTGGTTCTGTTATTCTCTCTTCTGCATCTTGTGCTACAATGAGCTCTTTTACTCGGCCAGCTTTTATTGCTTTTACTGCTTGCTTTGTACCAATGATTGTTTTACTTGCCTGTTTAACTTTTTCATAAGACATTGACAATATCCTCCGAAGTACAGACAGTTACTATCAACCCTAAGTATATTATCATTATCATTTCAATCTGTCAATTTTTTTTGTAATTGAGTTAAAAAATTTTTTGATAAGTATAGAAACAGAGCAAGTAAACGGATTAATGAATTTATTGCATAATTCATCCAGTGAAAATGGCTTGAGCCTCCCCGTCGCATAATGTTTGTTTACAACTTCGGAGACTCAAGCTCTTGTATTTTCACTGAAATGTTTTCCGAATTATTCGGCTGATGTTAATTCTTCTAGAGCGCTAACAGGCTCTTCTTTGATCTTGATTTGACGATATCTTTGCATTCCTGTACCCGCTGGAACAAGTTTTCCTAGGATTACGTTCTCTTTCAATCCGAGTAGCGGATCTCGCTTACCTTTAATTGCAGCATCTGTTAATACACGAGTTGTTTCTTGGAATGATGCAGCAGATAAGAATGATTCTGTTTCAAGAGAAGCTTTCGTAATTCCAAGGATAACTGGACGACATGTTGCAGGTACCTTACCATTCATAATCGCTTCTTTATTTGCTTCTGTGAATTGGTGAACATCGAGGAGTGTTCCAGGAAGTAAGTCTGTATCTCCAGCTTCGATTACACGAACTTTTCGAAGCATTTGACGTACCATTACTTCGATGTGTTTGTCCCCGATTTCTACCCCTTGCATACGGTATACTTTTTGAACTTCTTTTAATAAATATTCTTGTACCGTTGCTACGTCTTTGACTTTTAATAATTGTTTTGGATCAATTGAACCGTCAGTTAGAATTTGACCTTGTTCTACTTCGTCACCTACAGCAACTTTCAATCGTGCATTGTAAGGAGCTTGATATTTACGAGTTTCAATTTCACCAACAACAGTAATTTCTCTTAAGCCGTCACGACTTTCTTCAACTTCAGTAACGACACCTTTAATTTCCGAAATAAGAGCCTGACCTTTTGGATTACGCGCCTCGAAGATCTCCTGAATACGTGGAAGACCTTGCGTAATGTCGTTACCAGCAACCCCACCAGTGTGGAATGTACGCATCGTTAACTGTGTACCTGGTTCACCGATTGATTGAGCAGCGATAATTCCAACCGCTTCTCCCACTTCAACCTCTTCACCAGTTGCTAAGTTGATACCATAACATTTTTTACATACACCATGTTTTGTATTACATGTGAATGCTGAACGGATTGATACTTTTTCAATACCAGCATCAATAATTTTTCGAGCGATATCTTGCGTAATTAAATTGTCTCGCTCTAAGATTATTTCGCCAGTTTCAGGATGACGAATTGTTTTCTTAGCATAGCGTCCAACAATACGTTCTTCAAGCGTTTCAATTACTTCAGTACCATCCATTAACGCACCAATAGTTAATCCACGGTCTGTACCGCAATCTTCTTCACGAATAATCACGTCTTGTGCAACGTCAACAAGACGGCGAGTTAAATAACCAGAGTCCGCAGTTTTTAACGCAGTATCCGCAAGACCTTTACGTGCACCGTGTGTTGAAATGAAGTATTCCAATACGCTTAAACCTTCACGGAATGAAGATTTAATTGGAAGTTCGATAATACGACCAGCTGGGTTGGCCATGAGTCCACGCATACCTGCAAGCTGAGTGAAGTTCGATGCGTTACCACGGGCACCGGAGTCACTCATCATGAAGATCGGATTCAATCTTGGTAAAGAGTTCATTAGTTTTGCTTGGATTTCATCTTTTGCTTCAGACCAGCTTGAGATTACTCGGTCATAACGTTCTTCTTCTGTAATTAAACCGCGACGGAATTGTTGCATTACTTTATCAACTTTTTTCTGAGCTTTATCTAAAATTTCACCTTTTTCAGGTAATACAACGATATCTGAAATACTTACTGTAATACCCGCACGCGTTGAATATTTAAATCCTAAATCTTTCATGCGGTCTAGCATTTTGGATGTCTCTGTAATATGGAATCGCTTGAATACTTCCGCAATAATGCTTCCTAAGAATTTTTTACGGAATGGAGTAATCAACTCTTGATCCTCAATGTATTTTTTCAATACCGCTTTACGCTGATATTCGATTTTTTCTTGTTCAGATAGTTGATTATATTCTTCTGAAGCTTCTAGTTCTTTTAGTAGTTCATCATCGATTGTTAAGCTGACAAAGTATTTATCTGGTGTAGCTACTTCCAAGTTGTAAGATGTTGGTTCATTAATGTATGGGAAAGACTCTGGCAAAATTTCATTAAAGATAATTTTACCTACTGTTGTAATCAAGAATTTTTTATTTTGCTCTTCCGTAAATGTTTTATTGTTTAAAGAGCTTGCTTTTACGGCAATTCGGCTATGCAGGTGCACATTACCGTTTTGGTAAGCTATTAACACTTCATCTGGACTAGAGAATACAGAACCTTCTCCACGAGCACCTTTGCGCTCAAGAGTTAAATAGTAGTTTCCTAATACCATGTCTTGGGAAGGTGTTACAACCGGCTTACCGTCTTTTGGATTTAGGATGTTTTGTGCAGCAAGCATCAGTAAACGAGCTTCTGCTTGAGCTTCTGCTGATAACGGCACGTGAACCGCCATTTGGTCACCATCGAAGTCAGCATTATAAGCTGTACATACAAGTGGGTGTAGACGTATTGCACGACCTTCAACTAATGTTGGTTCGAACGCTTGAATTCCCAATCTGTGTAGCGTTGGGGCACGGTTAAGTAACACTGGATGTTCTTTAATTACGTCTTCAAGCACATCCCATACTTCGTTGTGCATACGTTCAATTTTGCGTTTTGCGCTCTTAATGTTGTGAGCCAAACCTCTTTCAACTAACTCTTTCATTACAAAAGGCTTAAATAATTCAATCGCCATTTCTTTAGGTAGACCACATTGATACATTTTTAACGTTGGACCAACGACGATAACGGAACGACCAGAATAGTCTACACGTTTACCAAGCAAGTTTTGACGGAAACGTCCTTGTTTACCTTTTAACATGTGTGACAAGGATTTTAATGGTCGATTACCCGGTCCCGTTACAGGACGACCTCTACGTCCATTATCAATCAATGCATCTACCGCTTCTTGCAACATGCGTTTTTCGTTTTGAACAATAATGCTAGGAGCCCCTAAATCTAAAAGGCGTTTTAAACGATTGTTACGGTTAATAACACGACGATATAAATCGTTTAAGTCAGATGTTGCGAATCGGCCACCATCCAGCTGTACCATTGGTCGAAGCTCTGGTGGAATAACCGGAAGCACCTCTAATACCATCCACTCTGGTCTATTTCCAGAACTGCGGAATGATTCAATGACTTCAAGGCGTTTAATTGCTCGTGTGCGACGTTGACCTTGAGCTGTTTTTAATTCTTCTTTTAATTTATTTGCTTCTTCCTCTAGGTCAATTTGCTCTAGAAGTTTTTTGATAGCTTCTGCACCCATTCCTGCTTCAAAGCTATTACCAAACTTTTCACGGCAAGTACGATATTCTTTTTCAGATAAAAGTTGTTTCTTCTCTAAGTTTGTAACGCCAGGATCGATTACTACATAAGAAGCAAAATAAATTACTTCTTCCAATGCCCTTGGAGACATATCAAGAATGAGCCCCATACGGCTTGGAATTCCTTTAAAGTACCAAATGTGTGAAACTGGCGCCGCAAGTTCGATGTGTCCCATACGTTCACGTCGAACTTTTGCTCGCGTTACTTCTACACCACATCGGTCACATACTACACCTTTATATCGAACGCGTTTGTATTTTCCACAGTGACATTCCCAGTCTTTCGTCGGACCAAATATGCGTTCGCAGAAAAGACCATCTTTCTCAGGTTTTAATGTACGATAGTTAATTGTCTCAGGTTTTTTTACTTCCCCATAGGACCAAGAACGAATTTTATCCGGTGAAGCTAAACCAATTTTCATAAATTCGAATTCATTTACGTCAACCAAGGAGCCTACCTCCCTTTAGTTATAAGTCCTTTTGACATTCCATTAATTAAGATTCAGAATCAGAAAGTTTAATGAAGAATCGGGCAGGCGTCTACCTGCCCGCATGTAGATTAATTTTGAGTTTCAACAGGTTTTTCTTCTTTAGTTGGCAAGATGTTTAGGGCATCAGCTGGTTGTAGATCGTCATCATCATCCATATCTCTCAGTTCAATCTCTTCTTCGTCTACAGTAAGCATTTTCACATCTAATCCTAGTGATTGAAGTTCTTTAATTAATACTTTGAAGCTTTCTGGCACGCCTGGTTCTGGAACACTTTCACCTTTTACAATCGCTTCATATGTTTTCACACGTCCTACAACGTCGTCTGATTTGATTGTCAATAGTTCTTGTAGTGTATATGCTGCACCATACGCTTCAAGTGCCCAAACCTCCATCTCACCGAAACGTTGACCACCAAATTGTGCTTTACCACCTAATGGTTGTTGCGTTACAAGTGAATATGGACCTGTTGAACGGGCATGAAGTTTATCGTCAACCATGTGCGCCAATTTGATCATATACATGATACCAACTGATACTCGGTTATCAAACGGTTCTCCTGTACGTCCATCATAAAGAATTGTTTTACCGTCTCTATTCATTCCGGCTTCTTCCATCGTATTCCAAACATCTTCTTCGTTCGCACCATCGAATACAGGTGTCGCCATGTATTCGCCTAATAAGTGTGCAGCCATACCTAAGTGTAACTCTAACACTTGTCCGATGTTCATACGAGATGGTACGCCTAATGGGTTTAACATGATATCAATTGGAGTTCCATCCGGTAAAAATGGCATATCTTCTTCAGGTAAAATACGGGAAATTACCCCTTTGTTACCGTGACGACCGGCCATTTTGTCACCGACGCGAATTTTACGTTTTTGAACAATATAAACACGCACTAATTGGTTTACTCCAGGTGGTAATTCATCACCGTCTTCTCGATTAAACACTTTAACATCGAGGACGATTCCACCTGCTCCATGTGGTACACGTAATGACGTATCTCGAACTTCACGAGCCTTTTCACCGAAAATGGCATGAAGTAAGCGTTCTTCAGCAGTTAATTCCGTAACTCCTTTTGGTGTTACTTTACCTACTAAAATATCACCGTCACGTACTTCAGCACCAATTCGAACGATACCGCGATCATCAAGATTACGTAGCGCATCTTCACCGACATTTGGTATATCGCGAGTAATTTCTTCTGGGCCTAGTTTAGTATCTCGAGATTCAGATTCATATTCTTCAATATGAATGGATGTATAAATATCATCTTTTACAAGACGTTCGTTCATAATAATCGCGTCTTCGTAGTTGAAACCTTCCCAAGTCATGAAAGCAACAAGAACGTTGCGACCTAGAGCAAGTTCGCCTTTATCCATGGAAGGTCCATCTGCAAGAATATCTTTTGGTTTTACGCGATCCCCAACTTTAACGATTGGGCGTTGATTAATACAAGTTCCATGGTTGGAACGCTGGAATTTTTGAAGCTTATATTTATCCAGTTCGCCTTTTACTTCTTTTCCATCTCTAATTTCAATTCGACGAACATGGATTTCACGCGATTCAACATGTTCAACGATTCCTTCATACTTATTAACTACAGCAGCACCAGAGTCCCGAGCGTTTACGTATTCCATTCCTGTCCCTACATACGGAGCCTCTGGTTGAATTAATGGTACTGCTTGACGTTGCATGTTTGCACCCATTAATGCACGGTTAGAGTCGTCGTTTTCTAAGAATGGGATACATGCTGTCGCAGCAGATACGACTTGTTTAGGTGATACGTCCATGTAGTCAACTAATTCTCTTTTGAATACTGTGTTGTCTCCACGGAATCGACCTAAAACTTCCTCGTTGGCAAAAGTTCCGTCTGGATTTAACGGTGAGTTTGCCTGAGCTACGATGTAGTTGTCTTCCTCATCGGCTGTTAAGTAGTCAATTTGGTCTGTCACTCGGCCTGTTTCAGGATCAACACGACGATAAGGTGTTTCAATAAAACCAAACTTATTCACTTTCGCATAAGTTGATAATGAGTTAATTAGACCGATGTTTGGACCCTCTGGTGTTTCAATAGGACACATGCGGCCATAGTGCGAGTAGTGAACGTCCCGCACTTCCATACCAGCACGTTCTCTCGTCAAACCACCAGGTCCTAAAGCGGAAAGGCGGCGTTTATGCGTCAATTCTGCTAGTGGATTTGTTTGGTCCATGAATTGCGATAATTGAGAGCTACCAAAGAACTCTTTTATTGATGCAATAACTGGACGAATATTAATCAATTGTTGTGGTACGATTGACGCTGTGTCATTAATTGACATGCGCTCACGCACAACTCGTTCCATACGCGATAGTCCAATACGGAATTGGTTTTGCAACAACTCACCAACAGAGCGTAAACGACGATTTCCTAAATGGTCGATGTCATCAACATTTCCTACACCATAAAGTAAGTTGAAGAAGTAGGATAATGACGCGATAATATCCGCAGGAGTTAAATGTTTTACCTCTTCATCAACGTAAGCATTGGAAATGACATTGATGATTTTTCCATCTTCGTCATTAGGAGCATATATTTTAATGGATTGGATTGTAATATCTTCATCCAATACACCACCTACTTGAGATAATGTACGGAATCCAACACCCTTCTCTAAATAAGGAATAATTTTATCTAACGTACGTCGGTCAAGAATTGTATCTTTTTCAACAATAATTTCTCCTGTTTCAGGATCTACTAACGTTTCTGCGATTTTTTGATTAAATAGACGATTTTTTATGTGAAGCTTTTTATTCATTTTATAACGCCCAACGGCTGCTAAATCATAGCGTTTAGCATCGAAGAAGCGGGAATATAGCAAGCTTTTTGCACTTTCAACTGTCGGTGGTTCACCTGGACGAAGGCGTTCATAGATTTCTAATAGCGCCTTTTCAGTGCTATCTGTATTATCTTTCTCAAGCGTATTTCTCAAATACTCATTATCACCGATAATATCGATAATTTCTTGGTCTGAACCAAAGCCTAACGCTCTTAGAAGCACTGTTGCAGGCAATTTACGTGTGCGATCGATGCGAACATAGATAATATCTTTTGCATCCGTTTCAAACTCCAGCCATGCACCACGGTTTGGAATGACTGTTGCACCGAAGCCTTTTTTGCCGTTTTTGTCCGTTTTATCGTGATAATATACGCTTGGTGAACGTACCAATTGGGATACAATTACACGCTCGGCACCGTTAATAATAAAAGTGCCTGTTTCTGTCATTAATGGGAAGTCCCCCATAAAGACATCTTGTTCTTTAACTTCATCCGTTTCTTTGTTATGAAGACGTACCTTTACGCGCAATGGTGCTGCATAAGTTACATCGCGCTCCTTACATTCATCGACATCATATTTTGGTTCTCCTAAAGAATAGTCGATGAATTCTAGTGAAAGATTGCCTGTGAAATCCTCAATAGGGGAAATTTCTTTAAACATTTCAAGCAATCCTTCTTTAAGGAACCAGTCGTAAGAGGCTGTTTGAATCTCTATTAAATTCGGAAGCTCCAGCACCTCTTTAATACGCGCAAAGCTTCTACGCTGGCGGTGTCGTCCGTACTGAACTAGTTGACCTGTCAACTTATTCACCCCTCAATAAAGCGATAATAGGTCTTTGCAAAATCAAATAAATAGTGTATGATTTTCCAAAGACAAAAAGAAAACGAGACTTTTTCAAAACCTCATTTTCGGTTAAACTTAACTTATTCATGGCAAGTATACCCATATAAAAATCATTGCATACAAAAGGGCATACTCCCAAAAAATAATATTTTTGCATTTTATTATGTTATCATAGCCGATTTGTCAAGTCAATATTTAATGGGAATTCGTTTTATTTTTCAGCTTTGATAATCCAATATCCCTTTTTCTTCTCGACAATTTCCACTGACCGAAACTTTTCTTCCAAATACTTTAACGTAGATGGTGCTCCTTGTTTCTTCTGAATCACAACCCAAAGCTCTCCACTTGTACACAAATGCTGATAAGCCCCGTCATAGATTTTAAAAACCGTCTCTTTCCCAGCTCGAATTGGCGGGTTCGTTAACACAGCAGCAACTTGGACTTCCTCATCCACATATACACCGTCACTTTCATAAATACGCACATTTTG
The DNA here is from genome assembly GCF_012396605.1 of Ureibacillus thermosphaericus. Taxonomy (GTDB): domain Bacteria; phylum Bacillota; class Bacilli; order Bacillales_A; family Planococcaceae; genus Ureibacillus; species Ureibacillus thermosphaericus. The sequence goes on along the minus strand of NZ_JAAXPW010000012.1, from coordinate 60,691 downwards.
GATTCCGTTCAATTCTGCATTCTTTCTAGCTAATTGAAGTGCTCGCTCATTAATATCCATCATATATACTGTTCGCTCTGGATATTGCTTTGCTATCGCTAACCCGATTGGACCGTAGCCACAACCAACGTCTAAAACAATTCCTTCTACATCGGGCATGTTAAATGTATCAATTAACAAACGGGATCCAAAATCTACTTCGCTTTTACTAAACACTCCTGTATCTGTTTCAAATAAAAATGAGTGTCCTAATAAAGTAAACTGCCATTGTTGAGGTTTACTTTCCGTTTGAGGCTTTCGTGAATAATAATGTTCAGTCATTTGAGTGGCCTCCCTAAATAAATGAAGAAAAGCTCGCCAAATAGGACGAGCTTTTTATTTTTTGGTATAAACGATACTTAAGCAATTATTACTTAAGTTCTACAGAAGCGCCAACTTCTTCAAGTTTAGCTTTCATTTCTTCAGCTTCTTCTTTAGAAACGCCTTCTTTAAGTGGTTTTGGAGTGTTGTCAACTAATTCTTTTGCTTCTTTTAAGCCAAGGCCAGTAAGTTCGCGTACAACTTTGATAACTTTGATTTTTTGATCTCCAGCGTTAGCTAATACTACATCGAATTCAGATTTTTCTTCTGCAGCAGCACCTGCAGCAGCACCACCTACAACTGCAACTGGAGCAGCAGCAGTTACGCCGAATTCTTCTTCGATAGCTTTTACTAAATCGTTTAATTCAAGAACTGTCATTTCTTTAATAGCTTCAATAATTTGTTCTTTAGTCATTCCATATTCCTCCTATATAGGTATTTTTGTTAGGCTATTTGCCTGTATTCGAAATATTGGTTTAAGCGATAAATTACGCACCTTGTTCTTCTTTTTGTTCTGCAACAGCTTTTGTTGCAAGAGCGAAGTTGCGGATTGGAGCTTGAAGTACAGATAGTAACATTGAAAGTAAACCTTCGCGAGATGGAAGGTCAGCAAGAGCTTTAACCTCTTCAACTGTAGCAACGTTTCCTTCAATAACACCCGCTTTAATTTCTAATGCATCGTTTTCTTTTGCGAAGTTGTTAAGGATTTTAGCTGGTGCTACAACATCTTCTGTAGAGAAAGCGATCGCATTTGGACCTGTTAAATATTCATTAAGTCCTTCTAGTCCAACTTCTTCAACAGCACGGCGAGTTAAAGTGTTTTTATAAACTTTAAATTCTACGCCAGCTTCACGAAGTTGTTTACGCAATTCAGTAACTTGAGCTACGTTTAAACCGCGGTAATCAACAAGCACTACAGAAGCAGAATTTTTAAATTTGTCTGCAATCTCTTGTACTTGTACTTTTTTTGCTTCAATTGCCTTAGACATTTTGACACCTCCTATTAGAATGGGTCATTCATACCGATAAAACAAAAGCCTTCGTGTAGACACACGAAGGCATAAAAAGTCATCATCTTAAAAAAGAATCCGATTTTATGTCCTCGGTAGGGAAGTTTAAGTGCAAAGAGCACCCCTACTGTCTACGGTACAAATGGATCACTATATTCAGAACATCATCCATAATACTAACGAATAGGATGAATGTCAATAGTTTTATTCTATCTTTATTTATTATTTAATCACTACGCTAGAAGCGTCAATTTTAATTGATGGCCCCATTGTAGTAGTGATGTTTACAGATTTCATGTAAGTACCTTTAGCTGCAGCAGGTTTTGCTTTTTGAATTGCTTCGAATACAGCTAAGAAGTTTTCTACTAATTTTTCTGTTTCGAAAGATACTTTACCGATAGGAGCGTGAACGATACCAGCTTTATCAGCGCGGTATTCTACTTTACCAGCTTTAATTTCTTGGATTGCTTTCGCAACATCGAAAGTAACTGTTCCTGTTTTAGGGTTTGGCATTAATCCTTTTGGACCTAAAATACGACCTAATTTACCAACCTCACCCATCATATCAGGTGTAGCTACGATTACATCAAACTCAAACCAACCTTGTTGGATTTTGTTGATGTAGTCTACATCGCCTACATAGTCTGCTCCAGCAGCTTCAGCTTCTTTTAATTTTTCACCTTTTGCAAATACTAATACACGTTGAGTTTTACCTGTTCCGTTTGGAAGCACAACTGCTCCACGGATTTGTTGGTCATTTTTACGAGTATCAATATTTAAACGGAAAGCTACTTCTACTGTTGCATCAAATTTAACATTGCTTGTTTTTTGAGCTAATGCAACAGCTTCTTCTACTGGATATAATTTAGTTTTATCAATTAATTTTGCAAGTTCTTGCATTCTTTTACTGCGTTTTACCATTACTTTTTCCTCCTTTGTGGTTTTAGCGGAAATTTACCTCCCACGAATAAAGGTTGCGTGTTCAACAGAACTTGCGCAACCTACAAAAACTAACACGAATTACAATGGATTAGTCAACGATTTCAATACCCATGCTTCGTGCTGTACCTTCAACCATTGCCATAGCCGCTTCAACAGATGCAGCATTTAAATCAGGCATTTTTAGTTCTGCGATTTCGCGAACTTTATCACGTTTAACCGTTGCAACTTTTTTACGGTTTGGCTCACCAGAACCTGATTCAATACCTGCTGCTTTTTTAAGCAATACAGCTGCAGGTGGAGTTTTTGTAATAAAAGTGAAAGAACGGTCTTCGAATACTGTAATTTCAACAGGTATAATCAAACCTGCTTGATCAGCAGTACGAGCGTTAAATTCTTTACAGAATCCCATGATGTTTACACCTGCTTGACCTAATGCAGGACCAACTGGTGGAGCTGGATTCGCTTTACCAGCAGGGATTTGAAGTTTAACAATTTTAATAACTTTTTTAGCCACGAGACACACCTCCTTAAGTCCGTGATGTGGTATATTGGGTTGCCCCTCCCACTCAAATATACATTTATCAGCCATGCCGATAAAATATCATTAACTCATATCGCAGACTAAAAAAACTAGTCTGACCTATGAAATGATATCATTTTTCATATTCTTAAGCAAGTAAAAATATTATAAAGATATAAATTATTTGTTAACCAAATTGGTTAAAATGTGCAAACCATTGAAATTTTTTACTCTTTTTTAAAGGTTTATACCCGTTGTACTTGTTCGAAATCTAATTCCATTTTCGTTTCCCGACCGAACATGTCAACTGAAACTTTTACTTTTCCTTTATCCACATCTATTTCCTCTACATTTCCTTGGAAATGAGCAAATGGTCCATCTAACACTTCAACTAGATCGCCAACAGCAATATCTAACTCGCCAATTGCTTTTTTGTGTAATCCCATTGAACGAAGCAGACGATCTACTTCTTCAGGCAGTAAAGGTGTCGGTTTTGCTCCTCCGCCTGATGAGCCAATAAATCCTGTCACTCCTGGGGTATTGCGAACAACGTACCAAGAATCATCAGTTAAAATCATTTCAACTAATACGTAACCCGGGAAAACTTTTCGCATCACCGTACGTTTTTTTCCATCTTTTAAATCAGTTTCTTCATGTTCAGGGATGATTACACGGAAAATGAGATCTTGCATCCCCATTGTTTCTACTCGTTTTTCGAGATTTGCTTTTACACGATTTTCATAACCTGAATAAGTATGAACTACATACCATTGTTTTTCCATAATGTATATTGGACTATTCGTCCTTCCCTCCTTTACAATTACAACCCGTTGAATCTGTATTTAATATTATAATTTACAACATAAATGAAAAAAACCCGCGAAATGTTAGACGGGCTATTTTTCGAAAGATATTTAGTATGGGGCTATAATTATATTTTTAAATACCAACGGAATGCTCCCGAAATCAATAAATCTACAAGCACAAAAAAGATTGCTACAAAAATGACTGTTGTGATTACAACAATCGTATATTTTGTAAGCTCTTTGCTTTTTGGCCAGCTTGTCTTTCTCATTTCGGACATAACTTCTTGCAGAAATTGTTTTATTTTGCCCATTCTAGCTTAACCTCCGAATAAATCATCTGTCTTCTCTATTTCAACTAGCGCGTTTGTTTGTGTAATGTGTGTCGATTGCAGCGCTGACAATACTTTTTCAATTGTAATCTAGTTGAGCTGTCTTTTTCAGGATAAGTGTAATTTCTAGAACCACACTCTTCACAGCTTAATACAATTTTCTTTGCCACTGAAAAAACCTCTATTCTGGCATTTTATCTTTTAAAGACTAACACCAAAAAAACATGCTGTCAATAATTGAGGAATGAGTTTCAAATAATTTCCCCATTTTCTAAATGGCGCTCCAATTTCCGTTTCACCCGTTGCAATGCATTATCAATTGACTTTACATGACGATTTAATTCTTCAGAAATCTCATTATAAGATTGTCCATCTAAATATAAAGTAAGCACTTGTTGTTCAAGTTCGCTTAAAATTTCGCTAATTTTTTCTTCCAAATAGGAGTACTCTTCTCGGTTAATCATTAAATGTTCTGGATTTTCTGATTCCGAGCATGTAATGACATCCATCAACGTCCGATCCGACTCTTCATCATATATTGGTTTATCAAGAGAAACATAGGAATTGAGTGGAATATGTTTCTGACGCGTTGCCGTCTTAATAGCAGTAATAATTTGGCGCGTAATACATAACTCTGCAAAAGCTTTAAAGGAAACAAGCTTGTCCTCTTTAAAATCTCTTATGGCTTTATATAAACCTATCATTCCCTCTTGTATAATATCTTCCTTGTCCGCTCCTATTAAAAAATAAGAGCGAGCTTTCGCCTTTACGAATACACGGTATTTATTAATTAAGTAATCTAACGCCTCTGTATTACCTTGATGCACTAGTTCAACAAGTTGTTCATCCGTTAGCTCGTCAAAAGATTGTACTACTTGCGATTGCTCTGTTTTTAGCAACGGCCTCACCCCAGACGTATAAATCATATTAGGAACAGTATATATGAATTGGAAAATATAGGTCAATTGATTATTTTAAACCTCTTCTCCATTTTTCGAAGGCTAACTCTACTTCTTTCGATAATGGGATTCTAGATTTAGGTCTTTCTTTCTGCGAAGTTTCTACTCTTTTTGATATTTTTGATTGAATAATTTCCAACTCTATTTCTAGTTCACGGGCTGATTTTCGAAGGGCACCATTCCCAAATATTACGTTTTGCTCCGTCATATCAGAAGTTGCTACGTATATTTGGACTTTCCTCCCTTTCAGCTCGTTTGATAATTTTTCAATACGCTCATCTGCCGTTTCGTTCTTTCTTGTAAAAATTACTTCCACCGCATTTTGTACATAAGATTTCTCTGCCCCAGAAACATGATAGGCATCGAAAACAACAATCACCCGCCATCCCATAGCGGCTTTATATTCTGCCATTAGTTCAAGCAGGCGATTTCTAGCTTCCTCTAAATCTGTATCTTTTAAAGGCCGCAATTCTTTCCAAGCACCTATCATATTATATCCATCAACTATTAGAATGTTTTTCATAACTAATCATTCACTTCTTGACGTTTTCGGTACACTTCATACATTAATAATGCCGCTGCAACAGACGCATTCAATGAATTAACATGCCCAACCATTGGCAAATGATAGAGAAAGTCACATTTCTCCTTCAGTAGTCTACTCATTCCTTTCCCTTCACTTCCAATAATGATAGCTAGTGGCAAGGTAGCATCCATTTTTCGATAGTCGGTGCTACCTTTTGCATCTGTTCCAGCAATCCAGACGCCTCTTTCTTTTAACTCATCTACTGTTTGCGCTAAATTGTTCACTCTGCAAACAGGAACATGCTCAATAGCTCCTGTAGAAGCTTTCGCTACCGTTGCTGTAAGTCCAACAGAACGTCTCTTTGGTATGATTATACCATGAACGCCAATCGCATCTGCAGTTCGCATAATTGAGCCAAGATTATGAGGGTCTTCTAATTCATCTAAAATGATGAAAAATGGATCTTCGCTTCTTGCTTTGGCCACATCAAATAAATCATCGAGTTCCGCATACTTATAAGCAGCGACAGAAGCAACGATACCTTGATGGTTGGCACTTGAAAGTTGATCGATTTTTTTCTTTGGCACAAATTGTACAAATACTCCTCGCTCGCGGGCTAAATCCAGCACTTCCTTAATTCCCGATTTTTTTACACCTTCACTAATCCATATTTTGTTCATTTCTCGGCCTGAACGAAGGGCTTCTAATACCGGGTTTTTGCCAGCAATCATTTCTCCACTTTCGCTCATGTTATGACGCTCCTTTCGCTTCTTCAACGATTTGTATTGCATAATCAATTATTTTATTCATACGTTCATACTGTTTTGTTAAATAAAGACTGCCGAGAACTGCTTCAAATCCGGAACTATTGCGATAAGTTTGAACATCCGTATTTTTCGGAACAGTACCAGACTTTGCATTGCGCCCACGTCTATAAATTGCTAACTCTTCTTCCGTTAAATACTGTTCTTCTATCATGCGATGCACAATCATTGATTGAGCTTTAGCAGAGACATATTTTGTCGCCTCATGGTGCAGCGTATTCGGTTTCGTTCGACCGCTTAACAATAAATGTTCCCTAACGCGCACCTCTAAAACGGCGTCCCCCATATATGCTAATGCAAGTGCGTTTAATTGCTTAATATCAACTAGTTGTGCCATCTTATGAACCTCGTTTCCAGCGAGTACCTTGTCGTGTATCTTCTAAAATTATGTTCATACTTAATAATTGGTCACGAATTTCATCCGCTCTCTTGAAATCACGATTTTTTCGTGCAATATTACGCTCTTCAATTAACTTTTCAATTTCTTCATCTAAAATTTCCATCTCAACAGCTAATTTAATTCCTAAAACACCACTAAGAACTTCAAATGTTTCAATAAATGCTTTTAGCACTTTTTCATCCGTATTTGTTTCGTTTACATACGTATTTGACGTGCGAGCTAGTTCAAATAAAACAGAAATACCGTTAGCTGTATTGAAATCATCATCCATTTCCTTCTCGAATTGTTTTTTCAACTCATCGATTTTTTCTAAATACAATTCACTATTTTCTGCAAGGTTCGTCGTAGATTTTAGTCGATGTTGAAGATTCGAATAAGCTGTGCGCAAGCGCTCCAATCCACTTCGAGCGGATTCAATCAATTCTTCTGAGAAATTGATTGGATGACGATAATGTACAGAAAGCATGAAAAATCTTAATACTTGCGGATCAATTTTCTGGATAATATCGTGGACTAATACGAAATTCCCAAGAGATTTTGACATTTTTTCGTTATCAATATTAATATACCCATTATGCATCCAGTAACGGGCAAAAAGTTTTCCGGTATAGCTTTCAGACTGAGCAATTTCATTTTCGTGGTGCGGGAACGTTAAATCTTGACCTCCAGCATGAATGTCAATTGTGTCACCTAGATGAGCTCTTGCCATTACGGAGCATTCAATATGCCATCCAGGTCGTCCTTCACCCCAAGGGCTACTCCAGTGAATTTCACCTGGTTTTGCAGCTTTCCAAAGAGCAAAGTCTAGTGGGTCTTCTTTCTTTTCACCCGCTTCGATACGTGCGCCTACTTTTAAATCATCAATTGACTGATGACTTAGTTTTCCATAACCTTCAAACTTGCGTGTGCGGAAATATACATCCCCTTGAGATTCATAAGCATACCCTTTATTGATTAATACTTTAATAAATTCAATAATTTCATCCATATGTTCTGTCACTCTCGGATGAACATCCGCTTTTTTGCATCCAAGTGCAGTGATATCCTCAAAATAAGCTTTTATAAAACGCTCTGTCAGTTCAGAAACTTCTTCTCCTAACTCGTTAGCTGCCTTAATAATTTTGTCGTCCACATCGGTGAAGTTTGATACATACTTCACATCAAACCCTTTATATTGCAAATATCTTCTTACGGTATCATAGACAATGGCAGGACGTGCATTGCCTATATGAATGTAGTTATAAACAGTTGGTCCGCATACGTACATTTTTACTTTTCCCTCTTCAAGAGGAACAAATGGTTCTTTTCTTCTTGTTAACGTATTGTAAATTTGAATTGCCATGTCATTCTCTCCTTTAGCCAATTTTCTCCGAACAAATATATCCTTCTATAACTAAATTACCACCATTTCTCTACAGGTAGCCAATAAAAATTAGCTGAATAAAAAACGCCTCCATCATATCACTATGACAGAGACGCCAATTCGCGCGGTTCCACTCTGGTTGAAAGCATGAAGCTTTCCGCTCGAGGTCTTTAACGGTGACTAGCCGACTTGCCTACTCCATTTCAGCAAAGTGCTCAAAGGTGCATTTCCGTAAAATAGAGGTTTAGGTCACTTTCAGCCTGTGGTGACCCTCTCTTTCAAACATATTTTACGTACTTCTCCTTTTCAACGCTTTCACTTTTATATCATTATATCCAAGGCTCAAAAACCGTTCATCTAAAAAATATTAATTTGTGAATTTTTCTAATCGGGCTAAAACTTTTTCTTTGCCCACTAATTCGATTGCATCCGCCAATTCCGGACCATGAGTTTGGCCTGTTGTCATCACTCGAATTGGCATAAATAAGTTTTTCCCTTTATATCCAGTTTCTTTTTGTACTGCTTTAATTGCCGCTTTAATTGACGAAGCATCAAAAGCTTCCGAAGCCTCTAATTGCTGTTTAAATGATGCAGCCAATTCTTTAATATGTTCTAAAGCTAGTACTTCTTGGGCAGCTTCATCATATTCAATTTCATCTTTAAAGAACAAGCTAGATAATTCAACAATTTCTGCACCATAACTCATTTGATTATGGTATAACGCAATCAATTTTGTTGCCCATTGTTTTTGTTCACTAGTCAATTCTAAAGGAAGTAAACCGGCTTTTTGCAAGTGAGGAAGTGCTAAGTCTACTACTTCATCCAATGACAATTTTTTAATGTATTGGTTGTTCATCCATGTTAGTTTATTCCGGTCAAACATTGACGGTGATTTTGATAAACGCTTCTCATCAAAAATTTCAATCAATTGTTCTTTTGTAAAGATTTCTTCTTCCCCTTCCGGAGACCAACCAAGCAATGCAAAGAAGTTGAACATCGCTTCTGGTAAATATCCAAGCTCTTTATATTGAGAAACGAACTGGATAATGGATTCATCACGTTTTGATAACTTCTTATGATTTTCGTTCACAATGATTGTTAAATGGCCGAACTCAGGGTATTCCCAATCGAAAGCATCAAAAATCATCATTTGTTTCGGCGTATTAGATAAGTGTTCTTCTCCGCGGAATACATGCGTAATTTCCATATAATGGTCATCCAAAACAACCGCAAAGTTATAAGTAGGAATTCCATTCGCCTTCACGATAACCCAATCGCCAATATCTTTAGATTCAAAAGTAACTTCTCCGCGCACTAAATCATTAAATTTGTATGTTACATTTTCTGGAACTTTAAAACGGATTGTATAAGGAATTCCCTGCGCTTCTTTTTCAGCGATTTCCACTTTCGTTAAATGGCGGCATTTGCCTTCGTAAGTTGGAGCAGGAATGCCTTTTGCTCTTTGGGCTTCTCTTGAAGCTTCCAATTCTTCAGGTGTGCAGAAACATTTATAAGCTAGACCTCGTTCTAATAGCTCTTCCGCATGTTTCTTATATATATCTAGTCTTTCCGTTTGGCGATATGGCGCATAAGGTCCGCCAATATCTACAGATTCATCTGGAATTATTCCAAGCCAGCGCAGATTATCAAGCTGTGACGCTTCTCCACCCTCAACATTGCGCTCCGTATCCGTATCTTCAATGCGAACAACAAATGTTCCGTTGTAATGTTTTGCAAACAAATAATTAAATAACGCAGTACGCGCTCCACCAATATGTAAATGACCGGTAGGACTTGGCGCATACCGAACACGAACTTGTTTTGTCATAATTTTTCCTCCTAAGTTTACCAGATAAAAACCTTCATTTTTATTTGGCCACTACTAGAATATTGCCATTTCCAATGCTTCCCTTAACTTTTGTACATTTTACCACTCTGTCTTCACATTGAAAAGTTAATGAGAGGGAAGAAATTTTAACTTTTCAGGAACGAATTCATCTTCTTTCAACATTTGAGAACTATTGCTTTTTTATTAACAATATTGTTGCTAATGCTGCTATACCTTCTTCTCGGCCAACAAAGCCTAATTTTTCCGTTGTAGTTGCTTTGACGTTTACTTGAGACGGGTTCGCATCCAAAAGTTCTGCTATGCGATTTCGCATTTGCTCAATATATGGAGCCATTTTAGGCTTTTGAGCCATAATTGTACAATCAACATTCCCAAGAATATACCCTTTATCATTTACTATTTTCCATATATACTCCAATAATTTCGCTGAATCTGCATCTTTATATTTTGGATCTGTATCTGGAAAATGACGTCCGATATCTCCTTCTCCAATTGCTCCAAGGGCCGCATCTGTAATTGCATGTAATAACACATCCGCATCGGAATGACCAACAAGGCCTTTCGTATGAGGTATCTCTATGCCTCCGATAATAAGTGGCCGCCCTTCTTGAAACGCATGCACATCAAATCCTTGTCCAACACGAAACATATTGTAGCTGCATGATGAAAGACTGTTCAGCCTTATATGCAGCGTTCACCATCCTTTACTGTAAAATCAGATTCCAAATTGCCACTTCATATATTAACATATTTCCCATTTGTATGGATTGTAAGCATACATTCAACCCAATTATTATGTATGGAAACAAGAAAAGACCTCACCAATCTAAAAGATTTGTGAGGTACCTTCTTTCTGCATCTGGCGGTTTTTTAAGATGGCTTCACCAAATAATAAATCTTCTTTCGTCGTCATTTTAATATTTTCATAATTGCTTTCAACAATATGGATTTCATAACCGAGGCGCTCCACTAGCATCGCTTCGTCCGTTCCTAAAAATCCTTCTTTTTCCGCTACATCCTCCGCATGCCGTAACAGTTCGTAACGAAATGCTTGCGGCGTTTGGATTGACCATAGGTTTTCCCGATCTACCGTTTCAACAATAATACCATCTTGTACTTTTTTCATCGTATCCTTCGCTCGAACTCCTGCTATCGCAGCCCCTTTTTCATATGCGGTTTCCACTAAACGGTCAATGACTTGTTGGGATATAAACGGTCTTGCAGCATCATGGACGAGAACAATCTCCACATCATTCATTACTTTTAAACATGAATGAACAGAATGTTGACGTTCTTTCCCTCCATTTGGTAACCCCTTTACCTTTGTAATTTTATAATCATTTAATAAATGTTGAATATAGTCCCTTTCTTCTGGTTTTACCGCTAAATATATTCCCGTACAGTTTCTATCCTTTTGAAAAATTTCGAGGGTGTGAATGAGGATCGGTTTATTCGCTAAAGATAAAAATAATTTGTTTTTTCCCGCTCCCATCCGTTTTCCGCTACCGGCTGCTGGCAATACTACTTCGTAATCCACGTGCTCAACTCCTACTCTTACTTTTCAACGGTTATGCAACTTGTTCGTCTTTTGGTTTAGCAAAAATCATGCGACCGGCGGATGTTTGCAGTACGCTTGTAACGGTGACTGTAATAGATTGCCCAATGTAACTACGACCACCTTCTACAACTATCATCGTTCCATCATCTAAATAGGCAACACCTTGATTTTGTTCTTTTCCATCTTTGATGACAACGACTTGCATATCCTCTCCTGGTATAACAACCGGTTTTACTGCGTTCGCAAGCTCATTAATATTCAATACTTGTACATGATGAAGATCACATACTTTGTTTAAGTTAAAATCATTTGTTAAAATTTTTGCTCCCATTTTTTTCGCTAACCGTACTAATTTTAAATCTACTTCTTGAACATCATCAAAATCTTCTTCAGAAATGATGACATTTACCGTTTTTCCGTCTTGTAATTTTTTCAACATATCTAACCCTCTTCGTCCACGGGTACGCTTCAATGTATCACTGGAATCCGCAATATGTTGTAATTCGGTTAATACGAACTGCGGCACCACTAAAACACCTTCTATAAATCCTGTTGTTGCGATATCCGCAATTCGACCATCTATTATGACGCTCGTATCTAACAATTTATATAGCGTTTTTTCTTGTGAAACAACTTGCCCAGAATCTCCAACTTTCTTTTTTGATCCTACACCGGATTTGGTAAATATTTGTGATAATTCTTCCCTCTTTTTAAATCCGACTCTAAATCCTAAATATCCGAGTGTAATAGATAATATTATTGGTAAAAAATCAGTAATTACCGGTATATTGATTCGTTCAATCGCAAACCCAACAAAATATGCTACAATTAAACCGACAATTAACCCAAGAGTACCAAATAGTAGGTCTGCAGCTGGAATTTTAAAAAGTACCTCTTCCATCCAGTTGATGAATTTCACACAATAATCTGATAAAGAAAACGATAGAAGAAATAATAACAACGCTCCTAATGCGACTGATGTATATGGATTATTTAACAACGGATTAGATGACAAATTTATAATTTCGTATAATGGCGGTAAAAAAACAAAACCTAGTGCTCCCCCAATAAAAAGAAAAGCAAATTGAATTACTCTTTTTAACATACAGCCACCTCCTTTTTGTGATATATTATCTTACTATTAATTATACATCGTTCATGAATCGTTTGCGATTTGAAACAACTACGAAATACATAATTTGTACTTTTTTCCCTTTTCGTCCAGAATATAAAATTATTTTTCCCAATTTCAAAAGGAAAAATGCCCATACATTATAAATATTGGTATGGACATCCCTTTTCATCAATTACCAAAACAAACTCTTAATGCTTCGTTAATGGTTTGCACCCCAATTACTTCAATGTCTTTTGGGTATTCCCAACCTCCTATATTAGAAGCAGGGATAATGGCTCGTTTAAATCCAAGTCTTGCAGCTTCATGAACTCTTTGTTCGATGCGGGATACCCGTCTTACTTCTCCGGTAAGTCCTACTTCACCGATATAAACATCTGTAACTTGAACAGGCTGATTTCTAAAACTGGAGACTATGGAGGTAAGAACGGCGAGATCAATCGCAGGTTCGTCCAGCTTTACGCCTCCTGCCACCTTAATATATGCATCTTGCGCTTGCAACAGCATGCCCATTCTTTTTTCCAAAACAGCCATCAATAATTGAACTCTATTTTGATCAACACCGGTAGCCATTCTTTTTGGATAATTGAAACTAGTTGGTGTAACTAATGATTGAATCTCGACAAGTATAGGTCTTGTACCTTCCATGGAAGCAACGACCGTCGAACCAGCTGCCCCATGTGAACGTTCTTCTAAAAATAATTCAGACGGATTTAACACTTCTTTTAAACCCGAATGAATCATTTCAAAAATAGCAATTTCATTAGTTGATCCGAAGCGATTTTTATGGCTTCTTAATATTCGATACGTATGATGTCTTTCACCTTCAAAATATAGTACGGTGTCTACCATATGTTCTAATATTCTAGGCCCTGCAATTTGCCCTTCCTTTGTAACATGTCCTACAAGAAATGTTGCAATTCCTTTCGTCTTCGCTATTCTCATCAATTCTGAAGTACATTCTCTAACTTGCGATACGCTCCCAGGAGCACTCGTCACTTCTGGATGATGCACTGTTTGAATGGAGTCAACAATGATAAACTTCGGTTGAACCTCTTCAATACTATGACGAATGAGTTCTAAATCAGTTTCAGCATAAATAAATAATTCATTTGATTGGACACCGATTCTTGTTGCGCGTAATCTTGTTTGTTTCAACGATTCTTCTCCTGAAATGTAAAGCACCCGATGTCCATTATTGGATAATTCAGCGGAAAGTTGCATAAGTAGCGTTGATTTCCCTATACCAGGATCTCCCCCAATCAAAACAAGTGAACCTGGTACTATGCCACCTCCAAGCACACGATTTAGTTCCACCATGCTTGTTTGGACTCTTTGTTCTTCTTGCGTTTCGATGCTGATAATTGGTACGGCCTTCTGACTTATAGCTTCCGAATGCTGAAACACTCCACGAGATTTCGTCATCACTTCTATTTCTTCTACAAAGGTATTCCACTCACCACAACCAGGACATCTCCCCAACCATTTAGGAGATTCATAGCCACATGATTGACAGCAAAACTTTGTTTTCTTTTTTGCCATTAGGTCCTCCTGCAAATTTTTTTGGTATAGCTATTATAACAAAGGTACTAGATTAGATTCATTGATGTACTAGAAAATTTCGTTAGACTAGGTAGGTCTATTTATTGAATATATCGGTTTTAGCACAAGAACTTGTTTGTGTAGTTACACTCTACGAAAGAAAAGCTACTTGCTCGTGCGTATGATTCCTTCACTTGTGCAGATATCCCCTCTGCTTGTGCATTTAACCACCAAACTTGTGCAAATACTACCTCTACTCGTGCACATAACCTCCAAACTCGTGCGGATGCTCCTTTAATGGAGATGAATACCTGTTAATAAGAAAAAATAAGCTGTACCAAAAAGACAGTGTACAGTGTCTTTTGGTACAGCTCGACTAATCAATAATTATACACTTTCAACAACATCTTTTTGTTTTACGACAAATTCGCCATCCACATAGTCAAATACAACTGTACTGTTCGTTGAAACTGTGCCTTTTAATAACTCTTCTGATAAACGGTCTTCTACATTTTTCTGTAAAGCTCTTCGAATTGGTCGTGCACCGTATTGTGGATCGTACCCTTCTTCAGCAATTTTCTCTAAAGCTGCATCTGTTAGTTCAAGTTCAATGTTTTGCTCTTTTAAGCGTTTGATTAAAGATTTTGCCATCAATAATACAATTTGTTTCAATTCTTCTTTATCCAACGGCTGGAATACGATTGTTTCATCAATACGGTTTAAGAACTCTGGGCGGAATGCTTTTTTCAATTCTTCAAGCATCGTGCTCTTCATGTCTTTATATTTATTATCTCTTCCACCCACACCGAATCCTACATTCTTTTGATACTTTAATGCTTCTGCACCAATATTGGATGTCATAATGACAACCGTATTGCGGAAATCCACTGTGCGGCCTTTTGAATCTGTTAAACGACCGTCATCAAGCACTTGTAATAAGATATTGAATACGTCTGGGTGCGCTTTTTCAATTTCATCTAAAAGTACCACTGAATATGGTTTGCGGCGGACTTTTTCCGTTAATTGCCCACCTTCTTCAAATCCTACATATCCAGGAGGTGAACCCACTAGGCGAGAAGTAGAGTGTTTCTCCATATATTCGGACATATCGATACGAATCATTGCATCTTCATCGCCAAACATTACTTCTGCTAAAGCTCTAGCAAGTTCCGTTTTACCAACCCCAGTTGGTCCTAAGAAGATAAATGAACCAATCGGGCGTTTCGGATCCTTCAATCCTGCGCGAGCACGGCGGATAGCTCTAGAAATCGCCTCAACCGCTTCATGTTGTCCGACAACGCGCTTATGCAATTCTTCTTCTAAGTTCAACAGTTTTTCAGACTCTTCTTGAGCCAGTTTATTCACTGGTATTCCAGTCCACATGGATACCACTTCTGCGATATCTTCTACTGTTACTTTTGATTCTTCTTTACCTTGCTTTTCTTTCCATAATTTTTTCGTTTGTTCTAGTTCTTCTTTAATTTTTTGCTCTGTGTCACGTAGTGCTGCTGCTTTTTCAAATTCTTGACTTGAAACTGCTGCATTTTTCTCATTGCGCACATGTTCTAATTTTTCTTCAAGCGCTTTTAAATTTGGTGGCACTGTAAATGAGCGCAAACGCACTTTAGATCCGGCTTCATCAATCAAGTCAATGGCTTTATCTGGCAGGAAGCGGTCTGAAATGTAACGGTCAGATAATTTTGCCGCAGCTTCAATTGCTTCGTCGGTAATCTTTACTCGGTGATGCGCCTCGTAACGATCGCGAAGACCTTGAATAATTTGAATTGTTTCTTCCACAGTTGGTTCATCGACTTGAATCGGTTGGAATCTACGTTCTAAAGCTGCATCTTTTTCAATGTATTTACGATATTCATCTAGCGTAGTTGCACCGATACATTGCAATTCACCGCGAGCTAATGCCGGTTTTAAAATGTTCGAAGCGTCAATCGCACCTTCTGCACCACCAGCACCAATCAATGTATGAAGTTCATCAATGAATAAAATGACGTTACCCGCTTGGCGAATTTCATCCATTACTTTTTTCAGACGATCTTCAAATTCACCACGATATTTTGTACCTGCTACAACAGTACCCATATCAAGCGTCATTACACGCTTATCGCGCAATGTTTCCGGTACTTCATTATTAACGATTTGTTGAGCAAGTCCCTCAGCAATCGCTGTTTTACCTACACCAGGTTCACCAATTAATACCGGGTTATTTTTCGTGCGGCGAGATAACACTTCGATAACTCGTGTAATTTCTTTGCTACGTCCAATTACAGGGTCAAGGGAACCTTCACGGGCAATTGCAGTTAAATCTCGAGCCAGGCTATCAAG
The DNA here is from genome assembly GCF_012396605.1 of Ureibacillus thermosphaericus. Lineage (GTDB taxonomy): Bacteria > Bacillota > Bacilli > Bacillales_A > Planococcaceae > Ureibacillus > Ureibacillus thermosphaericus. Next base: position 44,231 of record NZ_JAAXPW010000012.1, on the reverse strand, counting down.
TGTTGGAGTGCTTACTGTTTGAGTTGGATTGGAATTTTGAGAAACATCGTTGTTACCGAGAAGCAATAAAACTTGTTGACGCGCTTTATTTAAGCTTACCCCAGCGTTCGCAAGCACTCGAGCTGCAACACCCTCACCTTCACGAATTAATGCAAGTAAAATGTGTTCTGTTCCGATGTAAGCATGACCCAGTTTTCGAGATTCATCTACGGATAGTTCAATAACTTTCTTAGCTCTTGGTGTATAGTGAACGATTGGTCCAACATCCTTCGTACCTTTTCCAACTAGTTCCTCGATACCTCGTTCAATCATCTCTGGGCTTACATCAATCGCTTCTAAAGCTTTTGCAGCAATGCCTCCACCTTCGCGAATTAGCCCGAGCAAGATATGTTCAGTTCCGATGGATTCATGCTTCCAACGAATGGCTTCTTCTTGCGCCAACTGTAACACTTTTTGAGCTCGTTGAGTAAAACGATTAAACATCATGTTTTTCCTCTCCTTTTTCCTTTAATTTCGAATTTCCATCGTTTAATTTTTCTCGTATTAATTTTGCTCGGAATACATCTCGCTCTCCTGGTTCCAAAGTTGTGCCTGCGTATTGTTGTACGAATCCTGGTTGAATCAGTATTGTGCATTCATTTAATACATGTTTTGAAACATTTTTAATTATGCCTAAATCTATGCCTAAGCGAACATTAGATAAACATGTTGCTGCTTCTTCACTTGTCATAATCCGCGCATGTTTCAAAGTACCAAAGGCACGGTGAATACGGTCCTCCAAAGCAACTTGGGATTGTTTTAATAGAGTTTGTCTTGCGTTTCGTTCTTGTTCAATGATTTGCATCACGACAGTTTGTAAATCATCAATTATTTCATCTTCTGCTTTACCGAGGGTTACTTGATTTGAAATTTGATACATGTTCCCTAGATTTTCACTGCCCTCACCGTAAATACCTCTCACGACCATGCCAAAACGAGCTAGCATTTGTGTTAATACTTTCATTTGCTTCATCATCGAAAGTCCTGGTAAATGCATCATCACAGATGCTCGTAAACCAGTTCCTACATTTGTAGGGCAACTCGTTAAATAGCCGAATTGGTTATTGAAGGCAATCGGTAAAAGTTTTTCAAGCTGACAATCTAATTTATTAGCCATTTCATAAGTTTCTATTAGTTGAAGTCCAGGGGATAAACATTGGATTCTTAAGTGGTCTTCTTCATTTACCATCACACTAATGGCTTCATCTTTTGAAATGATAACTGAAGCGAATTTTTCTCTATTGGCAAGCATCGGGCTAATGAGATGTTTTTCAACTAATACTTGACGTTGTAATACGGGCATTTCTTGAATTGTGAAATGAGAGAAATGGTGATTTCCGTTATTCAATTGGGAAAAAGCTTGCGTAACCATTTGATCAACCGTTTTCGCTTCTTCATCAGTAAATATTAATGGGAAACGGAAACCATCCAAGTTTCTCGCTAATCGAATCCGGGTGGAAATGACAATGTCATTTTCTTCACCGTCAACGCCCATCCAACTCGGTGCTTCCGCTTTTAAGAAATATTCAAGGTTCATGGTGTATCAACACCTCCCATCTCAAGCTTGCGTTCCAATGCTTTAATTTCATCTCTGAATTTCGCCGCATCTTCAAAACGTTCATCTTGTATAGCTAATTGCAGCTGTTCGCGTGCATGTTCAATTTGTTTTTTAATAATTCGGTTGTTATCCACTTTTTGTCCAGGCCTTTTTCCAGTATGTTTGGTTCCCGCTTGTATTTTTGCAAGTACTTGCGGAAGTTTTTCGCCAAAGGTTTCATAGCATTGTGGGCAACCCAATTTACCTTCATTTAAAAATTTACGAAAAGTAAATCCGCAAGCCGGACATGCATTTGTCTGGATGGATGGTTGAACAGCTCTTTCTTGTGTTTCATTTTTCCAAATAGGCATCCCAAACCAATTAGATAACAATTGATGGATTGGGATTTGTTCTTCTTTATGAAAGTCTAAGTTGAATGGATGAAATTGTGCTGCACATACTTCACAATAATGCTTCTCACTTTTATGGCCATTTATTATTTGTGTAACTGTAACGGTTGCTTTCCGTTGTTTACAGTGTTCACAAATCATGACCCACCACCTCTTTATTTTTCGTATTTTAAAGTTAGTAACATCGATGTTAAAATAGCGGCCCTCAATTCATCACGAGCTGGGAGTTGTAACTTTAACGTATTCCGATCGATGGCAGCGAGCATTATCGTTGCCTCTCTGTCGGTTATAACGCCTTCGTCCAGCAGCCTATATATAATATCTTCAGCCATATTTTGCGTGGCACCTTTTTCAATTTGTTTAATGATATTTTCAATCAGCTCAACTTTTGAACTTGGTTTCACACGAAAAATTCTTATATATCCACCGCCACCTCGTTTGCTTTCAACAAGGTAGCCTCGTTCCACTGTGAATCGGGTATTAATAACGTAATTAATTTGCGAGGGAACGCATTGAAACATATCGGCTAATTCGCTGCGTTTAATTTCAATATGTCCTTTACCACCTAATTCGATAACTTGTTTTAAATACCCTTCAATTAAATCTGAAATATTTTTCATTATGATTACAACTTCACCTCGCTCTTTTTGACTTTGACTATCTTTGACTTTATTATATTTCCTTTTTTCCATATTTGCAACGATAAACCCTTGACCATTTTTATTGTAAAAAAATCGACAATACGTATGAAAGTACGCTTTGCCGATTTTTTATCAATATATTCATCTAAGCTGAAGAATACTCAGGAGTTTTACATTTACGAGAAATTATTTTATACCCAACGGCCAACAATTGGGTAATTCCAAGGTGTTTCTCGCAGCGCATTGAAAATACCGATAATTGGTACAACAAATGTCATAATTCCAAAGATAATTAAGAATGGAATACCAATTAAAAGAAAACTTAGTACGACAGAAATACCGATTAATACCCACATAACAAACTGGAAGAGCAATGCTTGAATCGATATTCGTTTAACACTTTCTTCACTGCTTATTAAGAAAAATAAAATTGGTACTAGAACTGGTGCAAAAAAAGCACTTGCGTGAATAATAACTTTAGCCCATTTTTCTTCCATATATTTGTTAACCCCCTTTAAGGTTATTGAAATTCTTGTTATATACATGTACGAATGATTTGATTAATAGTTTCAAAAACCTTGCGTGTTTTATCATTGATTTTATTCTTTTGTCCGTTTCTTTTTCATATCTTTTCCACAATTTTCAATTTATAGTCAAAAAAATCTTTAGATACTACTAAATAATATGGTATTCTGTAAACAGAAAAACAGAAATGAAAAAAGCCCTCTCAAATTAGGAGGGCTTAATTACCATTCTTTTTATTATCTGTATGTTTAGAATCGATTTCATCGGGATGATCAGCAGGGAATAACCCGCGGGCAAAAAGACCTGAAAACAAGGTGGCACTAATGATAATTAAAATTTTATGATTTTTCGGTACCTCATCAAACATATTGTTTAACATTAATGTGGAAATAACTGCTACTGTCACCATGGACACAATAATATAAGCAAGCCTTCGCTGATTCATCTTAACAAACTTCCTTTACTAATTTAATAAAAAACAATACGAACTAATAAACTAATCGTATTTTACATTGTTTATAATAAAAATACAAATTCAGGAATTAAACTGTAATGGGTCAAACAATAAAAAAATTAAATTAGAATGGAGCATACATATGAGGTTTGTACTTTATAACAAGGAAAACAAATCAAATTATAATCAATTTTTTGATGAAGAAAAATATATTCACGAAGTAGGAATAAACGTTTCTGCGAACCCTATTGTAGCCAAACAAATTGAAATGGTTCAGTTAACAAAAAAAGAATTAGCCATCCTTAAACAATTAAAACCACTTATTGAGAACTATATTCCAAAGATGGTTGATATTTTTTATGAAAACATTTCAATGAATAAACATTTAGTAGAATTAATTAATCAATACTCAACAATTGATCGATTGAAAATTACTTTAACAAAGCATTTACAAGATATTTTTGAAGGACAAATTGATAATCATTATTTAGAGAACCGAACTAGAATTGCCCTTGCTCATATCAAAATTGGATTATCATCTAAATGGTATATCGCTTCTTTCCAATCTTTAACAACAGCATTTACTCAGTTTATTAATAAGCTTGATATTTCTAAAGAAGAAGCAATTCTTGCCATCAATGCATTTTCTAAAATTATCAATTTAGAAATGCAACTTGTGATTGAAGCTTACGAAATTGAGCAAGAACGATTACGTATGGAAAATGATCAAGTAAAACAATCATTATTAATCTCCATCCAAAACATTGCTGAAGATTTAAATGCCATGAATCAAGAAACGACAGCATCGATTCAAATGATTTCTGAACAATCACAAAATATCGCATCAGCCACATCACAAGGTTTAGATTTCGTTGCTGATACAGAGGAAAAATCTAACCAAGGGAAAGCACAATTAGCAAAACAGACAAACTTAATGAACACGATTTTAAACAGTGTAAATTTATTAGAAGAGTCCATGACAAACTTACGTTCTTCTTCTAAAAGCATTTCTGAAATTGTAAACTTAGTGACGAACATAGCGGATCAAACAAACTTACTTGCTTTAAATGCATCAATTGAAGCGGCTCGTGCGGGTGAACACGGAAAAGGATTTGCTGTCGTTGCAGAAGAAGTTCGAAAACTGGCTGAAGAAACGAAGAAAGCAGTACAAAATGTCTCTGGATTAATACAAGAAATGGAAGAAAACATTACGGATATGACGTCTAGTGTCAACAATGTAGATGAACAAGTACAATTAAGCGTACAAACTCAAGAGCACTTAGCAGAATCATTTGAACAAATTGCCCAAAAAGTTTCTGGGATACGCAATCAGTATGCTTCCACGTCAAAAGATATCGAAAATATTTCAAGCAATATTGCTAATTTAGTAGAAAGTTCAACTCTAATTTCAAAATCATCTGACACATTACTCAAAGTGGTAAATGATTTTTCCAAATGAGAGATAAAAAATACTAAATTTAGTAGTAAATTGTCCTTTTTGATGTATAAAAACCGCAGACATTAAAAGTGTCTACGGTTTTTTTATTTGAGGCGGTTTTTGTCCCAACCTAATTTACTTTTGAACGACGACCTCTTTTACTTTATTTCTTTTTTCTTTTCTTAATCTTTGTCTTTCTAACCCCGCTTTATATAACTTCTCCTCTTCCTCAGTCTCAGGGTAGATTGCTGGAATCGGTGTCGGTTTTCCACCCTTATCAATTGCTACCATCGTAACAAATGATTCGGTTGTCAATTTTTCTTCACCTGTTTTAACATTGCGAGACATAACACGCACATACACTTCCATTGATGTTCTTCCGGTGGATGTGACAATTGCTTCTAACTCCAACATATCTCCAACATATGCAGGGGAAACGAAATCTACTGAATCAAAAGAAGCGGTTACCACTTCTTTTTTCGTATGCTTCATACAAGCAATTGCCGCGATTTCATCAATATATGCTAGTATCTTCCCACCAAAAATGGATCCATACTGGTTCGTATCTGGGGGTAATACAAGTCGTGTTTGAGTTGAGCGTGATCTGCTCATCGGGTATGCAATACTCATTTGTTGTCCTCCTAATACATGGTGTGCTTTACCGAGAAGTTTGCAATTATTATGCAAACATAATATTAATTTCATACGGTTGAGTATTGCAACTTTTCTTTTAAAATTCTGTTTTAATCGTAATAAACTTTAATTCCGTCATTTCTTCAATAGCGTATTTTATTCCTTCGCGTCCATATCCACTATTTTTCACGCCACCATACGGCATGTTGTCTACACGGAATGTCGGGATATCGTTAATTACAACTGTACCCGCTTCCAATTCATCCGCCGCTTTTAAAGCATCCGTTAAAACATTTGTGTAAATGCCAGCATTTAAACCTAAATCGGAATCATTTACATATTTTATGGCTTCGTCTAATGTTTTATAAGGTACAATCGAAACAATTGGGGCAAATGTTTCTAAACACATAATTTTCATATCTGGTTTTACGTTCACCATCACAGTTGGTGTCATCGTACGTTCCGTAAATTCAGCTCCTGTCGCTACTTTAGCTCCTTGAGCCTTCGCTTCTTCAATCCACTCTTTCATGCGCTCAACTTCTTTCGGATGAATCATAGCGCTTAAATCTGTTGAAGGGTCAAATGGATTACCTAATTTTAATTTTTTCGTTTCTTTCACGAATGCCTCTGTAAATTGGTCGTAAATGGATTCATGAACAAAAATTCTCTGCAGGGAAATACACACTTGTCCAGAAAAGCCGAAAGCACCGCTTACCGTGCGAGAGATGATTTTCTCAATTGGCGTACTTGGTTCAATGATGACAGCTGCATTGGAACCTAATTCCAATGTAACTTTTCTCAATCCGACCTTTTCTTTGATTTTCATTCCGACTGCGCCGCTGCCTGTAAACGTCACTTTCTTCACCAGAGGATGAGTTACAAGAACATCGCTAAGTTCTCCACCCGAACCCGTCACGATTTGTAGTGCACCATCAGGAAGTCCTGCTTCCTTAAAAATCTCCGCCATTGCTAAAGCACTTAGAGGTGTTTGAGTTGCTGGCTTTAGAACAACCGTATTTCCGACTGCAAAAGCGGGTCCTAATTTATGCGCAACTAAATTAAATGGAAAGTTAAAAGGGGTAATGGCTGATACAACTCCAATGGGTACTCGTTTCGTATAACCTATGCGATTTTTTCCTCCGGGAGCTGCGTCCATTGGGACCGTTTCGCCAAAAGTGTGTTTTGCCAGTTCAGCTGAAAATTGATATGTAGAAATGGTGCGATCCAATTCAGCCAGTCCAGCAGTAATCGGCTTTCCAGCTTCACTTGCAAGAATCTCTGCAAATTCCTGTTTTCTTTTCTGCATGATGTCCACAACTTTATATAAAATTTCCGCTCTTTCATAGGCTGTGGTTTTCTTAAACGTTTGAAACGCTTCATGTGCGCCTTCAATTGCACGTTCCACATCTTGTACAGAAGCCTTTGCCACTTTCGCAATCACTTCACCAGTGTAGGGAGCGGTCAAGTCATACGTTTCTTTTGCTTCCTCCCATTGACCGTTAATCCATAATTTTGTTTCTTTCATGTAGGACACCTCCATTATGATTTATTTCCATTTTATCACTCCCAACATTTTTTGGAGTGCATTAAGAACTGAAGAAATCGAAGAAATCACCTGCACTTCCCGGTATTAATACAAAATCCAAAACATCCAGTGTTATACCCAATACATGAATCAAATTTTCGAGAAATGCATGATCTTTCATATTGACCATATTTTGAACTTCGACCAGCTCTCTGATGATTTTCTGGATGGAAACAATCAACGCCAATTCCTTTGCCATACGGAAAATTTTCAATTCCATTAACGATTTATGTAATTCCGCAATTTCATCAATTTTTTCATTATCTGTTGCATTCAACGCCAAAATCCCGATATAGGGATAATGAATCGGTTTTATTTTGATTCCTTTCTGATTCAATCCCCTTTTCAGCTCGGCAACATACTGAAGCAACATTTCGTTATATTCGGAACTATACATCGTTAAGATTTGTGCAAGGCATTGAAGAGAGTTGCCCAACATAAATCCTTGCTTTCTTAGGCTTTGGTAATATTGCAAAATCGTATCCACCTGCGTATGCGGTTGTTCCATCCCTTTCGACAAAAGAACCACATAGGGAATATCTTCTTTGGAAGTTAAAAAGTATTGTTTTCGGTGCATTTCATCATATAAAGTTTTTGCTCGTTTGGCGTGAAGAAGAATGTCTTCTTCCAGCATCATGGCGCCCGCCAGTCGAAAAGGAGATTTAGTAAATCCGGCTTCTTTTAACGCCATATCCCTTTGCAATAGGTTTTCCATGCAACCATCTATATTCTGCCCTAAAAATTGAACGGCAATATGATAGGTGACGGGAGAATTCCTTTGTATTGCTTTGTTAGAGTTTTCTACCATCCTATCTACCACTTTTTGCAAAGCGACGCCGCTAAATTCTCTGTTTTCAAGTGTGTATTTGCTTGCAAGAGACATAAAAAAGTTTTGATTATAGGCATTGCCAAAAAAATTTACGGCTCGATTATAGTTGTTCTGAAAGTTGATGTGGAAATTTGTATCCATTTCATATCACTCCTAGTCTTATTACGATTGAAAGGAGGATATGTTTCAAAATAAAGAGGGAACTCCAATACTTGAAGCTCCCCCATATATTATTCTATGTTAACCAACCTTATTTAATTCTGCTAGCTCCTCAGAAGTAAATGCTCTCGACCTTGTTAAGAAACGTTTACCTTCAACGCCTTCTAAACTAAACATACCTCCGCGACCGTCAACGACATCGATAATTAATTGAGTATGTTTCCAATATTCAAATTGAGTTTTATGCATATAAAACTTTGCTCCACCAATTTCCCCTAGTAATATATCCGAATCACCAATGATTAAATCTCCTTCAGGATAGCACATAGGGGAAGAACCATCACAGCAACCGCCTGATTGATGGAACATAATTGGACCATGTTTTTTCTTTAATTGTTCAATGAGGGCAAGGGCTGCGTCTGTTGCTACAACGCGTTTTACCAACGCCATCCCTCCTAAATTTTAGAATCAGAAGAAACCAAGTTTATTTGGACTATAACTTACTAACAAGTTTTTCGTTTGCTGATAGTGTTCAAGCATCATTTTATGAGTTTCTCGACCGATTCCACTCATTTTATAGCCACCAAATGCTGCATGAGCTGGGTATTGGTGATAGCAGTTTGTCCATACGCGTCCAGCTTGAATTCCTCTTCCCATTCGATAAGCTGTATTAATATCGCGAGTCCATACTCCCGCACCTAATCCATACATCGTGTCATTTGCAATTTCTAATGCTTCTTCTTGCGTTTTGAATGTTGTAACAGCAACTACTGGACCGAAGATTTCTTCTTGGAAAATGCGCATTTTGTTATGACCTTTAAATACAGTAGGCTTAATGTAGAAACCTTCTGATAATTCTCCACCTAAATTGTTGCGTTCTCCACCGATAAGCAACTCTGCTCCTTCTTGTTTACCAATATCAATATAGGATAAAATTTTCTCCATTTGTTCTGTTGAAGCTTGAGCTCCTATCATTGTAGTTGGATCTAGTGGGTTACCTTGTTTGATGGCTTTTACTCTCTCAAGTGCGCGTTCCATAAATTTATCGTAAATGGATTCTTGAATTAATGCTCTTGAAGGGCATGTACACACTTCTCCTTGGTTAAGAGCAAATAATACAAATCCTTCAATTGCTTTATCTAAAAATTCATCGTCTGCTTCCATTACATCTTCAAAGAAGATATTTGGCGATTTTCCACCAAGCTCCAATGTAACCGGAATAATATTTTGTGAAGCATATTGCATGATAAGTCTACCTGTTGTTGTTTCACCAGTAAAGGCAACTTTTCCAATACGTGGATTGGAAGCTAACGGTTTTCCAGCTTCTAAACCAAAACCGTTTACAATATTCACAACACCAGGTGGTAACAAGTCTTCAATAAGTTCCATTAATACTAGTATAGAAGTTGGTGTTTGTTCTGCCGGTTTTAAAACCACACAGTTTCCTGCTGCAAGGGCTGGTGCGAGTTTCCATGCTGCCATCAAGATTGGGAAGTTCCACGGAATAATTTGCCCGACAACACCAATTGGTTCTTGGAAATGATAAGCTATAGTATTGTCATCAATTTGGCTAATACCGCCTTCTTGCGCACGAATCACTCCTGCAAAATAGCGGAAATGATCGATAGCTAAAGGTATGTCCGCATTTAAAGTTTCACGAACCGGTTTACCATTTTCCCAGCTTTCAGTAACTGCTAACAATTCTAAATTTTCTTCCATGCGATCTGCGATTTTGTTTAAGATTCTTGCTCTTTCTGCAACGGAAGTCTTGCCCCAAGAATCCTTCGCTTTGTAAGCTGCATCGATGGCAAGTTCAATATCTTCCGCTGTGGAACGAGCAACCTTTGTGTAAACTTTTCCTGTTACTGGCGATACATTATCGAAATACTCGCCATTAACTGGTGGTGTCCATTGTCCTCCGATATAGTTATCGTAGCGTTCCTTGAAGTTTACAATCGCTCCTTCAGTATTAGGAAATGCATATGCAGCAGTTAATACAGACATTTTCCTACTCCCCTCATTTTTTGATTTTTATACCTTTACTTCTTGATGACAACATACTCACTCCTAAAGGTATCTAATAATATATATTCGAAAGATTAGTAGATTATTTCTAATATTGAAAAATATTTTATATTTTCCTTCGCCACACTTCTCTATGAAACGACCTTTTTAGAGTGAGCTTTGCTAACCACATACCCCCTAATGAAAAAAATAAACTTTTTATTTTCAATTTTTACAATTTTCTGTATTTTATATAAATAAATAACGATTAACTAGTAGAATCAAAGAAATATATAGTTTTTTCTATTTAAAAGATTGTACAATATATGTAATAGATTTTGCGGACTAGAAAAGGTGGGATAAAAATGTTATCCATTCAAAGCACTGAACGTTTAACAGGGGGACGAATTAGTGGTGACTATTGGGATTTAGATGAGTTAATTAAGAATATCTACGAAGTTATTGGAGATGAAAATAATTATTATGATTACCGAGGTGCGAGACAACGTATATTAGGGGTTTGTCTTCAATTGCGGAAAGCAACTCAAGGAGAATGTAATATCGAGTTTGTAGCGAACGGCATCCATAAAGGAATTGAAAAGAAAAAAGACACGCTTGCTCCTGAAAAAAATGTATATTTCTCCGTTGAAATTTTATACCCTGAATTAATTTTTACAGCACTCGCTTTAAACGACTTCATCGATTTATACAATGAATTTATAGACAATAATCCATGGAACCCACATACTACATCCATTCGAAAATTCCAATCTCTTGTTACGGAATGTTTAAAAGAACATTTGCCTGAAGAACATTACAATGTATTTATACACTTAATGTTATCAAAATCGCCTAAATACTTCCGTTATGCAACTCAATATGTAGATATTTTAAACTTAGAATATCTTAAGCTAACATTTGAAGAAAGAAAAAAGCATTTAGGTGCCTTTGCTATTCGATTAATGGTGGAAGATGATGAATACTTGGCTTTAAAGGATCAAATATTAGCCACTGCCAATATTACAAAACATGAAATTCATGAATTACCTCTTCAAATGAAATATCCTGAATATATTGAATGGTAATATTAGATTGCTATTCAGTCATAATGATAAAAAAAGACTGTACCGAAAAGTTTCTCTTCTCTTTTCGGACAGTCTTTTTTATTATACTCCTCCCAAATATGCCGCCTTTACTTCTTCACTTTCTTGAAGTTCCTTCGCTGTTCCTGACAATACAATTTTTCCAGTTTCGATAACATAAGCTCGGTCTGCTATCGATAAAGCCATATGAGCGTTTTGTTCAACAAGTAAAATAGTTGTTCCTTCTTTGTTGATTGTTTGAATAATTTCAAATATTTGTTGAACAATTAGTGGGGCAAGTCCCATTGAAGGCTCATCCAACAATAGTAAATTTGGTCTTGCCATAATCGCTCTTCCCATTGCCAACATCTGTTGTTCCCCACCGGATAAAGTACCGGACAATTGTTTTCTTCGTTCCTTTAATCTTGGAAATAGTTCAAATACATGGTCTAAATCTTTTTTGATTCCATCGCGATCTTTCCTAAGAAAAGCACCCAACTCCAAGTTTTCTTCTACTGACATATTCGCAAAAACCCTGCGTCCTTCCGGCACATGAGAAATACCACTTTTCACAATCGCTTGAGCTGGTTTGCCACCAATTTGTTGCATTTTGTACGTAATCGTACCTTGCTTTGGTTTCAGTAATCCAGATAACGTTTTCAACAAAGTAGTTTTTCCTGCGCCGTTTGCACCGATTAACGTAACAATCTCACCTTCATTAACTTCCAAGGAGATATTTTTTAATGCATGAATATTCCCGTAAAACACATCAATATTATTTACTTGTAGCATTAGTGTACGACCTCCTCACCAAGGTAAGCTTCAATTACCTTTGGATTGTTACGTATTTCTTCCGATGTTCCTTCAGCAATTAATTGACCATGGTCTAAAACGTAGATTCTTTCACAGATTCCCATTACTAGACTCATGTCATGCTCGATTAATAGAATTGTTAAATCAAATTCTTTTCGAATTAATGCAATTAAATCCATCAATTCTTGTGTTTCTTGTGGATTCATTCCCGCTGCAGGCTCGTCTAATAATAGAAGCTTTGGTCCAGCAGCTAACGCTCGAGCGATTTCTAGACGTCGTTGCATTCCATAAGGCAAGTTTTTCGCTAATTCATCTTTATAAACGTCTAGCTCAAAGATTTTTAAAAATTCAATAGACTCTTTCTCCATAGTTGCCTCGCCTTTAAAATGAGTTGGCAAACGCAAGATGGAAGAAAGGATTGAATGTTTCGCAAGCTGATGGTTTGCGATTTTTACGTTATCTAATACCGTTAAATCCTTAAATAATCGAATATTTTGGAATGTACGGCTGATTCCTTTATGCGATACTTGGTATGGTTTTAATCCCTTAATACTTTGACCATTAAAGGTAATTTCACCTTCTGTTGGTACATATACACCAGTTAACATGTTGAAGGTTGTGGTTTTCCCTGCTCCATTCGGTCCAATTAGTCCAACAAGTTCTCCCTTATTTAAATACATGTTGACATTTTGTACCGCTTTCAATCCACCAAATTGTATACCGATATTTTCCAATTTCAGAAGAGGATTACTCATGCTTCAGACCCCCCTCTATTTTTTACTTTAAATAAGTCTTTTAACTCTTTTGTTCCCATCAATCCTGTTGGACGATATAACATCACGATAATCAATACGACAGAGTAAATGATCATTCGCGTTTCTGGGAACGCTTGCAAATATTGTGAAATTGCCGTTAAGAAAATAGCTGCCATGACAGAACCTGAAAGGCTTCCTAAACCGCCTAATACGATATAAATCAGAATTTCAAATGATTTTAAGAAGTTGAATGCTGTTGGTTGAATAATATAGAAATTATGTGCATATAAAGCACCTGCTACCCCTGCAAAAAGGGAACCGATTACAAAAGCAACAACTTTATAATAAGTTGTATTGATTCCCATCGCGTCGGCTGCTATTTCATCTTCACGAATAGCTAAACAACCGCGTCCATGACGAGAGTTTGTAAAATTAGAAATAACCATGATTGTAATAACCACACCGACAAAAGCATATGTCCAAGTTGTAGCATGATTGACAACCATCCCTGCTGCTCCGCCAACATAATCAACATTCAAGAATACAATTCGAATAATCTCAGCAAATCCTAATGTAGCAATCGCTAAGTAGTCTCCTTTAAGTCTTAAAGAAGGTACCCCGACTAGTAAACCTGCTACAGCTGCAACAATCCCCGCTAATATGATTCCCACAATAAATGGCAACCCTAGTTTCATTGTACAAATTGCACTAATATATGCGCCTACCGCCATAAAACCGGCATGACCAATAGAGAATTGGCCTGTAACCCCTATTACGATATGCAAACTTACAGCAAGCATCACGTTAATACAAATCGTAATTAACATGTTTTGATAATATAAATCGAGCATTCCACTTGCAAGCATACCTTGTACAACTGCATAGATTACTAGTGCAAATGCTAAATAACCCCAAAAGGCTTTCGATTTTTTCATTTCCCCAGTCACCTACACTTTCTCACGGATGTTTTTACCGAATATACCTGCTGGTCGTAAAATTAAAATTAAGATTAAGATGATAAATGCTGCGGCATCGCGCCATAGTGAATAACCTACAGCACTTACAACTGTCTCAATGATTCCCAATATAAAGCCTCCAACCATCGCTCCTGGAATGCTTCCAATTCCTCCTAATACAGCCGCAATGAAGGCTTTTAAACCAGGTAGAACGCCCATTAATGGGTCAATTCTTGTGTAATATGATCCGAAAATTACTCCTGCTGCACCTGCTAAAGCGGAACCAATTGCGAACGTTGCCGAAATTGTATTATCAACGTTAATACCCATTAGTCTCGCAGCATCTGCATCGTGAGAAACTGCACGCATCGCTTTACCAATTTTCGTTTTATGAACAATAAATTGTAAAAGAATCATCAAAATGATTGTAACTACAAGAATAAAAATAGTTTGAGAGTTTATATTCGCACCTAAGATATTAATATTTGTTTGCGGTAATACTTGAGGATAAGCCTCTGGTGTGGCTCCTCTAAAGAATATCATGGTGTACTCTATTAAGAACGATACCCCAATGGCTGTCGTTAACGCTGCAATTCGAGTTGCATTTCTTAAGCGCTTATAAGCAACCCTCTCGATGATCATACCAATGATTGAACAAACAACCATAGCTATAATTAACGCTGGAATGAAACCCATTTCCCAACGAGTGATGGCAAAAAAACCGATAAATGCGCCAAGCATGAAAACGTCTCCATGGGCGAAGTTAATTAATTTGATAATACCGTATACCATCGTATACCCCAACGCAATCAATGCATAAATACTTCCTAAGGAAATACCATTAATGAGTTGCTGCAACCAATCCATAAAGTCACACTCCTTTTATGAAGCAAATATTTTATCTGTCAATTCTTAAAAGTTCAGAACATTCAACTAATATTTGGAAATTTGGGATACGAACGGGAAAAGGGAGGCGGTGTGCCCCCCTTTCTTGTAAAATTAAGGTTCAATTTTAGTTTTAAATGTTTGTGTACCGTCTACATACTCTAAAATTGTTGCAGATTTCACCGCATTATGCTTTTCATCCACAGAGACTGTACCAGATACTAGCGAAATATTTTTTGTTGCAGCAAGCGCGTCTTTAATTGCTGCTCCATCCACAGATCCTGCACGCTCAATTGCATCTTTAATGAAGTAAACTGTATCATATCCAAGAGCGTGGAAAGCATTTG
This sequence comes from Ureibacillus thermosphaericus, assembly GCF_012396605.1. Classification (GTDB taxonomy): domain Bacteria; phylum Bacillota; class Bacilli; order Bacillales_A; family Planococcaceae; genus Ureibacillus; species Ureibacillus thermosphaericus. Next base: position 29,139 of record NZ_JAAXPW010000012.1, on the reverse strand, counting down.
GTGATTCACCGTATTTATCATTAAATGCTTTTACGAAGTCTTGAATTTTTGGATCTGGGTCTTCAGATGAATAGTGGTTAATAATGAATGAGTTGTTTAAGTTTTCAGCACCAGCTAATTCAACTAATTTTGGAGAATCCCATCCGTCAGCACCCATTAATGGAACATCGATTCCTAATTCACGCGCTTGTTTAACAATTAAACCAACTTCTTCATAATATCCCGGAATAAAGATAAACTCTGGGTTTTTAGATTTAAGAGTTGTTAAAGTTGATTTGAAGTCTGTGTCTTTCGCTACATACGCTGCTTCCGCAACTACTTGTCCGCCATTTGCTTCAATTTGTTCTTTGAATGCAGCTGCTAAACCTTTCGCATAGTCCGAAGAGTTATCTGCAAAAATCGCTACATTTTTTACTCCAAGTTCATTTGTAGCAAAGTTTGCAGCAATTACTCCTTGGAATGGGTCGATAAAGCATGTACGGAATACATACTCGTTAATAGATCCATCTGCATTCTCAGTAACGTTTGGCGCAGTTCCTGAAGCTGTAACAAGCGGAATTTTATTGTCGTTCGCAATTTGAACTGTCGCAAGAACGTTACCACTTGTTGCAGGGCCAATCATTACGTTTACTTTTTCTTGAGTTGCTAATCTGATAGCAGCAGATGTTGCTTCCGCGTTTTCAGATTTATTGTCAACTTTGACAAATTCTATTTTCTTACCATTGATTCCACCGTTATTATTAATTTCTTCAATCGCAAGTTCTGCACCTTGTGCAATAGATGAACCATAAGAAGCAACAGCACCAGTAAGCTCAAGGTTTGCACCAATTTTAATTACATCGCTATCTCCACCGTTTGAAGAAGAACCATTGTCTGATGAAGAACTGCTTCCTTGGTCACCCCCAGATCCTCCACTACAACCAGCTAAAGCTCCCACAACTAAAGAAGATGCTAGAAAAAGAGAGGCAAATCTTTTAGTCTTTTTTGATTCCACCATGTAATACTCCCCCCATTTATTTAGATTTTGTAATAAAAACTAATTAGATATTAGATTTTTCAGAAAATAAAAACACTTATTTCAGAATATTAATTTCATAATTTTCTGAAAAGGGTTTCAATCCAATATCTATTTCAAATGTATTAGCTTTCTGTATTGTAAAACATTATTTTTATTTAGTCTAGTGTGATTTTTTTGGAAATTTAAATATTTCGCATTATACAAAATATTTAATTAATAATTAATTGATATTATTATCGATTCAAACTTTTAATATTATCAAATTTTTATATTTTTCCTTTACAAAATTTTCTATAAAAAATTATGAATTTTATCGTGATACTCCCAACCGTTCTCCTATTTCCATGCTTAAATTTTATGCGCCAAAAATACTATGCTCTTTTGAATCATTTGAGTCCCATTTTTTTTCTTTACGCATACACTATTCAAAGAAATGGAGGTATTCATATGAACATGTATAATGGCTATCCCTATTATTACGTATATGTTCCTGTAAATTATTACTACCCTCCCAATCCTTTATATGTACAACAAACACCGCAACAAAGACCAAGTGAGCAAGAATTGATACAACGTATTCGCACAGAGCATAGCAACTTATATACGCAGCTAGAGCAAGCTGGTGTAAATCCCCAAATGATTGATACCCTCATGCTTCTAACAATTTCGTACTTACGTAATCAACAAAATTTAAATCGCACTCCTACCCAAATTTATAATCAGTTCCAGCGTGATAATCCTTGGTTCCCACTTTTTATCCGTTCAATGAATTTCCCAGAAAGCACAGTAAATCGCATATTAATTCGAGCTATTGAATTGGCTTTAGCTTATATCCGCGGTGAACGACCGGCTCCAGAACCTGGACCTAGGCCAGAAGAGGGTTGGTCCGATTGGGAAAGTTTAGGTGGAACATTATTAAGCGCTCCTAGTGTAAGTTCTTGGGGACCCAATCGATTAGACGTATTTGCAAGAGGTAGTGACAATGCGTTATACCATATTTGGTGGGATGGTAGCCGTTGGAGCAATTGGGAAAGCCTCGGAGGCGTATTAACATCCGCTCCTGGCTCTGTTTCTTGGGGTCCAAACCGAATTGACGTGTTTGTAAGAGGGACAGATGATGCCATGTACCATAAATGGTGGGATGGCACTCGCTGGAGCAGTTGGGAAAGTCTTGGAGGCACATTAACAAGCGGTCCTAGCGCATCTTCTCAACGTGAAAATCAATTAGATGTATTTGTAAGAGGCGCAGGAAATCGATTGTATAAGAGGACTTGGAACGGTTCTTATTGGGAACCTTGGGAAGATCTCGGAGGAAATTTAAATTCTGAACCAGCTGCGATTTCTTGGGGACCAAATCGAATAGATGTTTTTGCTAGAGGAGTAAATAATGATTTAATTCATAAATGGTGGGACGGAAACCGCTGGAGCGATTGGGAAAGCCTTGGCGGTACATTAACAAGTGCGCCAACCGTTTCTTCTAAGCGTCCAAACCATCTTGATGTCTTTATAAGAGGCGTAGGAAATCGATTGTTTAAGAGAACTTGGAATGGCACTCGTTGGGAACCATGGGTAAGCTTAGGCACTACTCAAATTACAAGCGCACCAGCAGCAGTATCTTGGGGACCAACTAGAACAGATGTATTTGCCAGAGGACAAAACAACGATTTAATTCATCGTTATCAAGGAAATTAAATAAATTAGGTTTGTCAAACTCCCTATTAGGTAGATAAACATTCCTAATAGGGCTTTTCTTTATACCTACCATTTGGCAAATATTTTTACCAGTATAACTATTATCACGTTTTTGAAAAGTGAATTTTCCTAGTTACCATTATTGCATTATTCCATCAGTATTACCTGTATATATATTGGATAACGTGTTTAAATTTTGATTTATTGGCTATTATAATTTGCAATTCTAAAATGGAAATCATATAGTTCACTCACCCGATATTTTCTGTAACATAATTACATACTTTATGACTCAACTGAAAGAACAATATATAATAAAAATTACCATGCAGAACTGAGTCTAGGAGTGAAGACATGACAACAAAAATTTATTTCAATAACGAAAAATTTATTGCTGGCATCACGTTAAAAAATGAAAAAGAGTTAGAACAGCATAACATGGCCCTTCATGTTTGCGATAATGAAGAAGATGTCGTTCAAAATCGTCAAAAGCTTGCTGCATACATCGGTTGTGATATCGAACAATTTGTATGTGCCAATCAAACCCATAGCGATAACATATATAAAGTTACAAAAAAAGATTGCGGACGAGGAGCACTTTCAAAAGATACTGCCATTCCAAATACCGATGCCCTTTATACAACAGAGTCCCACATCGTCCTTTGTACTTTTACAGCTGATTGCGTTCCAATTATTTTTTATAGTGAAAAAAGCGGCATTATAGGAGTGATTCATTCTGGTTGGCAAGGAACCGTGAAGGAGATAACTAGAAAAGTATTTGAACACATCCAAAAGAACGAACAATGTGATATTAAAGATTTCCGTGTTCATCTCGGTAGTGCAATTAGCCAAGAAAAATTTGAAGTTGATGAAGATGTGTATGCTAAATTTAAAAATTTAGGTTATGCAAATGAATTTATTTATTTTAACGAAGAGACGGGTAAATATCATATCGATAATCAACAAACGGTTAAAAAACAATGCGAACTTAGTGGTATACCGTCTGAACAGATTACCATTGACTCAACATGCACCTATAAGCATCCTCAAGGATTTTCTTATCGAGAAGATAAAAAGGCTGGACGTCATTTAAGTTTTATTATGAGAAAAGTATAAATAAAAAATAAAGCATACCTCTCTATCCGAGAGATATGCTTTTTTACTTACGTCAACTCTGGTTTTCCACCGATTGTTTCTAACTCTTTTTCTACGACTTTATTTTTCGCTTTTCTGCGCTTGAAGATTCTTCTTTTCGGTTTACCAGTCTTATCTGAATCATCTTTGTTAAAGATGTTTTTCACTTTTTCTGATATGTTATCAATCACGACATACATAACTGGAACGAATACTAAAGTAAAGATTGTAGAAGAAGTTAATCCGAATACAACTACTACAGCCATTGGTTGTTGGTTTTCCGCACCTTCACCAATTGCAAGGGCTAGCGGAATCATCGCTAAAACCGTAGTGAGTGTTGTCATTAAGATTGGACGCATACGGCTTTTTCCTGCTTCTACAATAGCCTCCATTCGCTCCATTCCATTTCTTCTTAAAATATTAATATATTCAACAAGTAAAATACCGTTGTTTACAACAATCCCTGCAAGCATAATTAGACCGATAAAACCTGGTAAACTTAACGGTAATCCTGAAATGAGTAGCCCTAATATTACCCCAATCACCATAGTAGGCATGGAGAACATGATGATAAATGGATAAGTAATGGATTCAAATTGAACAGCCATTACCATATATACAAGGAATATACCTAAAACTAATGCTAATGCTAATTGGACGAAAGATTCCATCATCGTTTCTACTTCTCCACCCATGGAAATTTCATATCCATCAGGTAAATGGATTTGTTTTAATTTCGCATCAATTTCCTTTGAAACCGTTCCTAAATCTCGTCCAATTACATCACTCGTTACGTTAATTGTACGCTCTTGATTATTTCGAGTAATTTGAGAAGGCCCTTGTACTGGCACTATTTCAGCAACGGCAGATAACGGAATATCCTCCCCTGCATTATTCCGAACAACAAATGTTTCTAAATCACGAACAGTCTCCGTTTTATCATCAGGTAATGCAACCGTTACGTCATATTCGCTACCATCGTCTTTATACCTAGTCGCCACTTGGCCGTTAAACGCTACATTGATTTCATTCATAATTTGTTGGTAACTTAGCCCAAAAGCAGAAGCCAGTTCACGATTTACAACCACTTGCAATTCTGGACTTCCATCTTCAACCGAACTTTTCACATTCAACGTTCCATCGATATCCTCTAAAATCCAAACAACTTGCTGTCCTAAATCAGTTAATACATCTAAGTTATCCCCTGAAATCGAAAGCGAGATTGGTGAACCAGTGGACATTCCATGGCTATTTTCCGATATAGTAATTTCTGCCCCAGGAATATCGCTTACTAAATCGTTTAATTGAGCAATGAATTGATCAGTAGTAATATCCCTTTCCGATGAACTAACTAGTTCAATCATATAGGACGCCACATTTTTACTTCCTGCAGTAATACCATTTGTAGTACCACCAATACTTACATAATTCACTTTAATTATATCTTCAAAGTTTTTTAACCGTTCATTAATTTCCTCTACGATAGATTCCGTTTCCTCTAACTTCGCACCGTTTTGCAACTGTGCAGTAATTGAAACTTGCCCGCTATCTGTTGCAGGCATTAGCTCCATACCCACAACTGGCATTAAAGCTAAACTTCCCACAAAAGCAGCAGTTACGATGGCAATAACTGTTTTCCTTCTACGTAAGGCCTTTTCTAGTACATTTCCATAGAAATTTTTAATTTTGTTTAAAACACGATTAAAGAAGTATTGTCCATTATCCTCATCTACTGAGATTTGAACATTACGCATAAATTGCGTTGATAGCATTGGCACCAATGTCATGGCAGCTACTAGCGATGCTGTCAATGCAAATACAACCGTCAATGCTAACGGACGAAAAATTTGTGAAGCAAGCCCTTCTACGAATACGACTGGAACGAATACAGCTGCAGTCGTCAGTGTAGAGGCAATAACAGCAGGGCCTAATTCCGAAGCACCATGGTATGCTGCCTCTTTAATCGATAATCCTTCCGAACGCTTCTTGTATATGTTTTCTAATATAACGATGGAGCTGTCAACCATCATCCCGATACCGAGAGCCAGTCCACCCATCGAAATAATATTTAATGTTTCTCCTGTGAAGTACATTAACGTAAATGTACTAATAATGGAAATCGGCATTGAAACGGCAATAACTAACGTCGCTTTTAGACTCCTTAAGAAGAGTAATAGGATGATTGCAGCGAGTGATCCCCCTACAATCATGTTATCTAGAACTGAGTCAATTGATGCAGTAATATACACCGACGTATCCATAATCGTTTTTACTTCTAATCCTCGTTCGGTATATTTTTCATTCAATTTCTCAATAACTTTTTTAACTTCTTCTGCAGTTTCAACGGTGTTCGCATCCGACTGTTTCATAATGGTGAAAATTAATGTATCTTTACCGTCCACTCTAGAAATTGACGATACTTCTTTAAATGTATCTTCGACATCCGCTACGTCTTTTACGCGAACGGTATCACCATTATTTAAAGTGATGAGCGTATTTTCAATATCACTAACGGATGTATATTCTCCAACAACGCGTAGTTGCACATCTTGATTTCCTTGTTCAACCGTTCCTGCCGAGATTGTACGATTCTCCGCTTGTAATGCAGCAATCACTTGTGAACCTGTTAGTCCATAGTTTTTCAGCATTGATTGATTCAAATTGATGCGAATTTCGCGTTCTTTTCCACCAACAATGGTAGCAGAGGCAACACCAGGCGCTCGTTCAATTGCCGGTTGAATATCACTTTCTGCAATATCTTGTAATTTTTCCAAATTATCTCCTGAGAGGCTTGCAATCACTACAGGTGTCGCATTTGGATCAAGTCGCATTACCATCGGATCATTTGCACCATCTGGAAGCATCCCCGATATTTGATCGACTTTTTCTCTAACATCGATTAACGCATCATCAATATCCCGACCATAATCAAACATCATTAGTACTAGAGAAGCTCCTTGACTGGATACTGACTGAATTGTATCCATGCCTTCTACCGTACTTACAGCTGATTCAATCGGTTTTGAAATCAATTCTTCTATTTCTTGTGGAGCAGCTCCTTGATAACTTGTAGCAATAACCGCTATTGGCAAATCAATTTTCGGGAATAATTCTACCTTCAATTCCCTTAAAGAGATAAAGCCCAATAGAATAGCACAAATAACAAACATGATAACGCCGACTGGACGTTTAATTGAGGTGTTTACAAGTTTCAATGTCTACTCCTCCTCCATTATACGGACTTTATTTCCATCATCGAGGAGGTTCTGTCCACTGATTACAACTTGTTCGTTTTCTTTAAGTTCTCCCACGACAGCCACCAAATCTGTACTGTATTTGAGAATTTCTACTTCTCTTTGTTCTGCTTTTCCTTCTGAAACGATGAATACAACGGTTTTCCCTTCTTTTTGTACGATCGCTTCAACAGGAATAAGAAGCGAGTTGGCTTGTTTAATTTCTTCCACAATGACGGAAGCAATCATGCCTGGTCGAATTTTTTGTTCTTTATTATCGATATTAATATCAACAGTAAATAGTCCAAATCCTGAACTCACTGAAGAAACATAGGCAACATTTCCTTTAAATGTTCCTTCTAAACCGGCAACTTTCACATCTAATACATCCCCGACTTCGAAGGAAGATAGTTGGTTAGCCGTAATTTTCACACTTAATTTCACTGAATCTTTTGCTACAATCGTTGCAAATGGGTTGGCATTAGAAGCCATTTCCCCTACTTCCCCATTGATTTCTGTAATTTCTCCTGCAATCGTCGCTTTAATCACTTTATCATCTAAACGATCCTTAGCAGCATCTACAGCAAGTTGAGCTTGATCTACTTGTATTTGTGCCTGTTCCACTGCAATTTCCGCATCTTTCATGGAAGTTTGCGCCAGCTCCACATTGATTTGAGCTTGCTCTACAGCTACTTCTTGCATTCTAATGCCTTCATTTTCCGTTGTTTTTTTCGATAGTTCTGCTTGGTCTAAAGCAATTTTTGCGCTTCTCTCCGCATTTTGAGCATTTTCATAATCTTGTAGAGAAATCAAACCAGCTTCATATAAAGCTTTCATTCTGTCTAAGTTTCTTTTAGCTTGTTCCCAAGAATTTCGAGCATTTTGAATTTGAAAATCTAAATTTTTTAAATTCTCTTTTGCTTGTTGTAAAGAAGCTTCAGCTGATTTTAGTGAGGCCTGTGCTTGTTTATAACTGTTTTCAGCTCTTACCTTGCCATTTTGTGCGCTTTTCAAACTAGCTTGTGCTTGCTCTAAGCTTTTTTGCTGCTGTTCCATCGCATTTCTTTCAGCTGTATCATCAAGCTGGGCTAGAATATCGCCCTGCTTTACTTTATCTCCTTTTTTTACATAAATTGCTTTAATTTCTCCAACAGCTTTCGGTAAAACTGCAACCTCATTTTCAGGTAAGATGGTGCCCGATAACTCATTATCATCTGTTAAAGCACCGAAAGTCACTGTCGCAACTTTTACTGGTATTTCTGTTTCAGGAACCTCTGTTTCTTCTGTCGAATTATTACAACCTACTAATAGGATGATAGATGTTAACAATAGAAGGGTCCCTATTATTCCTTTCTTAGTCATCTATTTAAAGCCTCCTTAGCAAAGGAAAAATCCAAAGCCCTGATTATCAATTTCTAACAATAACACCTTTATTCATTAACTCTACTTGTTTTGTGAGTAAATAATATTGGTATTTGGCGTTGTTATAGTTAAATTCCGCTTGTTTTATACTTGTATTGGCTGCATCAAATTCTTGTTTTGAAAGTAAGCCTAAATTGTAGTAAAGCTGTGTATCAGCATAATCAGTTTTTGCTTGTTCTAGATCTTTTTTCGCTTCATTTAACGCTTCATATTGTTTTTGTACTTGATGGAAGGTATTTTTTATAGCCTTTTCTAATTCTACTTGAAGAGCTTCAATTTGCAATTTAGCTACCTCAACATCATTTTCAAGCATTTTTTCTCTTTCTCTTGTACGATTTTCTTCATCATCAAAATCATCTAATGCTTTTTCTTTAATTCGTAAATTTGTTCTTGCATTCACCATGTCAAAGCTATTTTTAATAAGTTCTTCTGTTGATTTTTCCTGTTTTATTAACGCCAATTCCCCTAAGTCCGGTCTTATCAATTTAAAATCTTCATCATATGTAATGCCAATTGTAGTAGCAAATACCGCCTTATCATGTTTAAGTTGCTTTTCAAGTTCAGCAATTTGCGTTTCTAAATCAGATATGTCTCTTTCTGTTTTTTCATAGTCTTTTCTCGATACTAATCCTAGTTCATAACGTGTTTTCATCCCGTTTAATTGGCTTTGTTGTACTTCGAGTGTATATTTCATAAAATCAATTTGCTCTTCAGTTAAAAGCAAGCTAATAAAATCTAATATGATTGGTAGCTTTAATTGTTCACGCATTTGCACACGGTTATTAAACATTTGAGTTCGTTGAATATCTAAAGTATCAAGCATGTTTTTATACTGATTCACTTGGAAATAGAGGTTGCTTAAATTGCTTTTTAGCACATTCAATTGCTCTTTTACTAATTCTCTTTGCTGATATTTTTCATATTCATCCACGTATTTCATGGCATTTTCCAAAAAATTGATTAAATATCTTATTTGTGTTTTAACGATTACATTATCAGAGTCTGAAGGATCGATATCTGGTTCAAGGTCTTCCGGATTGATGTCTAATAATTCTTCTAAAGATCGCTTGAGATTAGTTACTTCTTTCGCTAAATCAACTGTCACAGTATCTTTTGAAGTAGATTCTAAATACTTATTTAACTCTTCTATTTTTCTCTGAGTACTCTCATAAGAACTTTCTGCAACATCGAGAAGATCCTCATACATATCTTCTTGTAATTTTAAGTTTTCAATAGTATACTCCAACTCAATTAAAGAATAGTTACTGTTTAATCCATATCGAATCGCTTCTTCCAACGTTAACTCTTGGACTTTCACTTTTTCGACAAAAGATTTTTCTTCCTCTTTTTTGTTTTTCGTTTTTGCAAATACATGATCAGGAGAATTTGGAGCAGCGGCGACGACTGCTGGTGTAATACTACTTGCCGCAAGAGCGGCAGCTATACCAATAGTCAAACTTTTCTTCACAGGAAAAACCTCACTTTCTAATCATTTATTTTCTATATAAGACATCCACCATCTTCCAAAACAACCGTTAAGCGATAATCCATTTTATTTCCCTCAAACCATTTTATACCGATGGTTCAATTTTTACAACATTATTGCAAAAACTCTACGAGACATTGATATTTCAATTTTAATTATTTTATACTTATAGTATAAAATGTTGTTTTTCTTGCGGAAAGGGTGGCGAAATGAACAAACGTAAAAGGCAAATTATTCAAGCAGCTCGCGAATTATTTATTAAAAAAGGTTTCAACAATACATCCATTATGGATATTATTGAAGCTGCTAATATTTCCAAAGGAACATTCTACAATCATTTCACTTCTAAAAATGAATGCTTAATCGCTATTTTAGAAGAATCAAGAGAAGAGTTAGTCAATGCTCGCTATCAAATAGCTTCAAATAAAGATACCTCTGATATCAATTTACTAATTAATCAAATTGCTATGGGTTTTCATTTAAGTAGAAAACAAAATTTTAATGAAATCTTTTCAACAACCTTCGACTCCAATGATAAGGATATAAAAGAGATTATTGAAAAACATATGGTCATTGAAATAGATTGGTTAGCAAATCGTTTTGTCGATATTTATGGAGAGAAAATCCGTCCTATCTCTTACGAGTGCGCCATCCATACTTTTGCTATCATCGTATTTTCATTGCATTTTATTCATATCGCAACTGGGGTTAAAGTTGCACCTGAATCGATTATCAAAACAGCACTCAATCGCGTCATTGCCACTATTCCAAACATATTAGAAACTGGTGATGTCGTATTTAATGAAGAAATCGTACACGCTTTAAAATCAAAAGTTAATTCAAAAAAATTATCTAAAGACTTCATTGTCAAACAGCTTGAAGGATTTGTGAATCAATTAACTAAAAATGATTCAGAAAAAGGAGTAGAATTAGCCAATTATTTACTCGATGAATTGAAAAAGCCAGAAGAAAAATTATATGTTCTAGAAGCACTCATATCATCTTTTAATAGTGCTTTCAATAACACATCACATCAAAAAGAGGCGAAAGAAATTTCAAATGCCATTTGGAATTATTTAAATTCAAAAAAACCAACTTCGCGCAATTAATGGATATAGGTAAATTTTCCCCTTAATTTAGTACGTTCCAATATAGAAGTAAGTTTCAAAAAAAAGAGAAAGTCTTCAAAAATGGAAGACTTTCTTTTTACTTAAGCATATGAATTAGCAGTGTGGAACATATAGTGCATTATAAGAATTAGGAAGGAGGCATTCGTCTGAGAATTCATGTCGTGCAGCAAGGAGACACCGTTTGGAAATTGGCAAGTATATATCACACAAGCATGAATGCCATTATCCAACTAAACCAACTTCCCAATCCCCGAGAATTACTCATAGGCCAAGCAATCGTGATTCCAGATACAACAACACCGCATATCATTCAATTTGGAGAAACATTATGGTCGATTGCAAGCAATTATGAAGTTTCCGTTCAAGCTATCCAACAAGCAAACCCTACCATCAATCCATATAATTTAATCCCCGGTACAACAATTTATATCCCTCAGCGCTTACACTTGGTTCAACCAGGAGAAACGATGTGGCAAATTGCAGCATATTATGGAACAACGGCAGAAGCCATTATTAAACAAAATGGTCTGCATAATCCAGATAACATCTACCCAGGGATGGTGCTAATCATACCTAGACCGAAACCATCTATTGAAATCAACGCTTATTCATATCAACAGGATGAAGAAGGGGCAGAGTCTGTTAATGCAGTAGGTAATTTACTTACTTATTTCACACCTTTTTCTTACATGATTAAAGAGGATGGTACGTTAGAACCTTTTGCTGATGAATTAATGCTTAATGCTGCAAAATCTCAACAAGCTATACCGATGTTAGCCATTTCTAATTTTTCATCTACAAGCACTGGCTCGAACCTAGCCCATGTTGTTTTATCCAATCAAGAATTAAGGGAAAAATTAATCAACAGCTGCCTAAAAGTAATGGAAGAAAAGGGCTACCGTGGATTGAATATCGATTTTGAGTATGTGCTTCCAGAAGATCGGGAGAATTATAATGAGTTTTTACAGCTGACAGTCAATCGCCTTCATGAAAGGGGATATTTCGTATCTACTGCGGTCGCACCAAAAACAAGCAATGAACAGGAAGGTTTACTATATACTGCCCATGACTATGAAGCTCATGGCCGTTTAGTAGACTTTGTTATTCTAATGACTTATGAGTGGGGGTGGAGGGGAGGTCCACCACGAGCCATCTCTCCAATTAATCAAATAAGACGTGTAGTAGAGTATGCATTAACGGTTATTCCTGCTCAAAAAATATTTTTAGGATTTCAAATATACGCAAGAGATTGGAAAATTCCTCACGTAGAAGGGGCAATTGCCGAGACCTTTAGTCCACAGGAAGCTATTCGCCGTGCAACCCGTTATAAATCTGAAATCTTTTATGATGAAAATGCTCAATCTCCATTTTTCAGATATGTGGATGAAAGCGGGCAAGCTCATGAAGTATGGTTTGAAGATGCAAGAAGTGCTCGAGCAAAATTTAATTTAGCGAAAGAATATAACTTACGGGGCATCAGCTATTGGGCTTTAGGTTATCCATTCCCACAAAACTGGGCATTATTAAACGATTATTTTGATATTATTAAATTGAATCGTTAACATACTTACATTTGCAGTGCAAACGAAAAATAGATTGTTTGTGCTGCTATTTTTTATGGAGATTTAAGACATAAAGATTCAGTACAATTACAAAACTTCTAAACTATTAACCTAAATTTTGGGAAATTTCATGAATTTTGTTTCTATTTTTTGCGTAAAAAAATAAATAATCTTATAATTAAGTTAATACTTTAACCCTTGGTTTAGTTAACAATTGAATATTTCACCTATAGAACATCTTTTACTTCATTGTATTGGACTCTACCATTACTTCAAGAAGCAACAAAGATGTTTTTTGTTTATTCTTCGGTAAATGGAGGGATTGTACATGAAGAAAATAGCAATTATTTATTGTGAAGGCCAATTTGGTTCAATGGATGGAAAAACCGCTAATGGTCTGATTCGTGAGCCAGGATATTATGAAATAACCGCAGTAATTGATAGTACAAAGAGTGGTTTGGATTCTGGTGAATATTTAGATGGTGTCAAAAATGGAATCCCTTTATGTAAAAACCTCAAAGAAGCATTAACAATTTCCAAAGAAAAACCAACAGATTTTATCCTCGGAATTGCCCCTAGCGATGCCTTTTTAAAAGATGAAGAAAGAGCCGTCATTTTAGAAGCGATGAAGGCTGGCTTAAACATCATTAACCCACTGCAAGAATTTCTAACTGAAGATGATGAAATGATGAATAATGCAAAAAAATATAACGTAACCATTCGCGATATTCGAAAGCCAAAACCGAAAAAAGAGTGGCATTTATTTACTGGTGGAATTTTAAAAATCAATACACCGATTATTGCAGTACTCGGTACAGATGGTGCTTGCGGAAAACGTACAACTGCGAAAGTGCTTGAAAAAGGTTTCAGAAACCGCGGATTCAATCCAATCTTTATTGCCACTGGACAAACAGGTTTAATTCAGGGTGCAGAGTATGGTTTTGCAATGGATGCTTTCCCACTCCAGTATTTAATTGGAGAATTGGAGGGGGAAATATTGCGTGCCCACAAAAATGAAAATCCTGACATTATCATTGTGGAAGGGCAAGGTGCGCTGAGCCACCCAGCCTATGCTAGCTCATGCGGTATTTTAAGAGGTGCAAGACCACAAGCAGTCATCTTGCAACATCCGCCAAAACGAAAAGTGTTAGGAGATTTTCCATTTATGCCAATGCCGGATGTTCAAGAAGAAATTAACTTAATTGAACATTATGGAAATACAAAAGTGATTGCCATCACATTAAATCACGAAAATATGACAGATGAGGAAATCGATCAAACAATTGTAGAATACGAAAATAAATACCATGTACCTGTTAGCGATGTGTTGAAAAAAGGTGATGAAAAAATCATCAATGCAATCATTGACTTCTTCCCATCCTTAAAAAATAAGGATAAGGTCGTGAGTTCAATATGAAACTAAAACCCATTCCTCGAATTGAAATCAATCTTGATAAAATTCAACACAACGCAATCGTTCTAAAACAATTATGCGAAGCAAAGGGGGTGGAAGTGACAGGAGTAGTCAAAGGCGTTTGTGCTGATTTACAAATCGTCAATACATTAATTCAGGCGGGAATCACAAGACTTGCCGTATCGAAAATTATTCATTTAGAAAAATTAAAAAAGGCAAATATCAATGCAACCACTATTTTACTTCGAACCCCTGGGATGTCTGAGATTCCCAATGTCGTCAAATATGCAGATATCAGCATGAACACTGAACTTACCATCATTCGTGCATTATCAGAAGAAGCTATTAAACAAGGGAAAATCCATAAAATTATAATTATGGTAGAAATGGGTGACCTTCGTGAAGGTGTCATGCCAAAAGATCTACCAGCATTTATTAATGATGTAATAAAACTCCGAGGTATCGAAATTGTTGGTTTGGCAACAAATTTTGCTTGTTTTGGTGGCGTCATACCGACAGAAGACAAGATGCGAGAGTTCTCTTCTCTTGTTCAGCAAATTAGGCAACAATTCTCTTTACAACTCCCTATCGTATCAGGCGGAAACTCTGCAAATATTAAATGGCTAATGGAAACGAAAAATATTGGTGTAATCAATGATGTACGTCTTGGTGAATCGATTCTATTAGGAAGAGAGACGACTAAAGGCGAAGTCATACCGAAACTTTATCAAGATACATTTAAATTTGTTGCAGAAGTAATAGAGGCGAAACAAAAACCTTCTGTCCCTTATGGTAATCGTGGCAAAAACGGCTTTGGTGAATCAATCGAATTCCATGAACAAGGTTGGATTAACCATATTCTCGTTGGAGTAGGAAGGCAAGATGTATCTGTTTCGGGCTTAACACCAACAATGCCTGTGAAAATTCTTGGTTCAACCAGCGACCACATTGTGTTAGATGGAAAAAAAATACTTTTCAAACCTGGCGACGAGATAACTTTTATCCCCAACTATGGAGCGTTACTTTCCATTATGACCTCTCCATACATTCATAAAACTTATATTGAATTTAAAGGAAGTAAACATGAGAAACAAAACAATGTATACAGTATTTATAAACAAAAAATTATACCACGTCATTAGTTGACTTTTGGGATGCTACTTATTCACGAAGCATCCCAAATATATTGCCCCAAATTGTTGTGCACCAATATAAGCCTCTCAATAAAACTTATTCTTTTCATTCCTCCAATTAATGCTTTTCAATGTGATAAAAAAATCGCATCTTGCCATATTAAGATTAACTATTAAGAAAGGAGATCTAATATGGGAAGAGATAATAAACAAGGCCAAACCAATAATGCAAGTTCTTTGCCACAAACACCAAAACAAGAAAAAATCTCTGCTAGAGCCGCGCAAGAAGAGTTTTCTCGTGAACTATCCCAATTAGAACAGTTAGTGTTGGAAAGAAAAAGAAACAAAAAAAATAAATAACATTGTATGGTGGAATTCACATAATAAAGCAAGGGAATTGCTTATATCTATGTGAATTCCACTTTTTTTAGAAAGTTGCTTAAATGGTTATACTATTGAAAAAATCTATAAGGTGTATTGAATGAAAAGAAACAAGCAAATTTTTATATTGAGTTTATTGGTTGCAATCTTAAACATATTTGATGGTATAGCCACACATTATGGTTTAATGAATAATTTCATAAAAGAAATAAATCCTCTGATGAGATTCTTTTTTGAAGCAAATCCATATTTATTTCTAGGAATTAAATTCAGTCTTTCCGTATTCATTTTTATTGTTTCTAATCTTGTTATTTTAAAATGCATAAAATCATTTCAACGGTTCTATCTTTATGCTTTAACAGGTATTTCAATCTTATATTCTGGGCTTTTTTTCGTACATCTATATTGGTTATGGATGAGTAATTATAGTTTCTAGAATGCATCAAACTTCTCATTCCAAACTTCTCTTAAAGTCTCACGAAATAGCTTATCTAACTGGACAGTTGGATTATTCTTTTCTCCATACAGATTTTTTATATAGTCCTGCAATGAATACAATTCATGTTCGATATAATCATTGAATATTGGAATAGGCCGAATGGTTTCCCGTTTGTCGAAAACTTTAGATTTCACCAACTGCTCAATCTCATTTCTCAATTTACCATCAACCTTCATTTGTGAAAGCAAATGCTGAAAATGTATCGGTGGGATTTCATTGAACTGTTCAATCCATTTACAAGCGAACAATGAGCGCAAAGCGTATAAATAGCTTTTTACCTTCACATTCTCTCCTTGGAGAGATGCATAATTTTGTTTGGCAATTTGTATGTAATGTGAAAGCATCGATTTCGGATTAAAAACCTCATCCTCCAATAAGCGCAACTTAGAAATAAAGCTATATGGTTGTAAATAAATGGGGCTACTTCTCATCCATTCTAAAATAGAAGGATTACATTTTCGGAATAACCTTAAAGCTTTTGTAACTTCCCAACCGCTTATATCAAGATGATCGTGAATCGGTAACTCGATGACATCTCGTTTTTTTCCAATTCCTTGGGGATCGATTGTAAGATACCAGTCTACTGGATGGATATAAATAAAGCGAACATCGTAATCACTTTCTTTTGAGGCAATTCCCCATGCTCTACTACCAGATTCAACAGCAAATAATACTTTTACATGATGACTGCGTTCAATTTGTTTCAGTTGATTGACAATGACTTCATACATTCATTACAGCTCCTCAAAAAATAAGGGACTAAATAGATTAGTCCCCGCAATTTCTCAATGATTGGCCTGCCCATACTTCCGAAAGTCTACTTTTTAGGTCTAAACGTTTTACAGCAAGTTTCTTCTGATGATTTAGCCCTTTCCTCAATCTCTCGGAAGTCTACTTCTGAAGCAAACTCTGACGACTTATCTTTGGAATCTGAATCCGTATCAATTAAAATTTTCTCCGCACCACAGATATTTCCTTTTCTGTGGAAATAGCAATTGGAGACGGTACAGTTTACTTCTACATTCGGCATAGCAATCCTCCTCATTGAGATAAAATGAGAAACAGCATTACTATTTCTCAAATTGTATTTTGCTCATTTTTTCAACCATTTATTTTGAAAAAAAATAACTAAGAAGTAAATAATTGAAGCGCATTATTTGTTTAAAGGGTGCAAAAAAAAGTGTCTAGAAAGTCTAAACTTTCCAGACACTCTTATATAATCAACCTTTGCTCCTTGAGGTAGTTGAAACAAGTATCCTCGTCGCAAAGTGCCGTTTCAAAATGGCTTTTTCAGACGGCCAATTCTAAGTTTATACTTGGGATATTATGGCAGATATTAATTCGTTAATAATTTTTCTAAATCATCTAACATCAAGTTTGCTGAAATTACACCGCCGGAAGTGTTCCAAATTGCATCGCTCACTTCAAAAGCATTACCGTTTTTAACGGCATTTAGATTTTGCCATAGAGGATCACTTGTCCATTCCTTTGCTGTATTTAATGCCTCTTGATCTCCCTGGGGAGCATAAGTGAAGTAGAATAGGTAATCTGCATCCATTTTCGGAATAACTTCTTTTCCTACTTCAACAGCTAAATTGCCAAGTTTATTATCTGAAGTAAACAACTCTTCCTGATGAGCAACACGCTTGAAACCTAATTCATTGAAAATAACCCCTGAAAATGAATCAGTGTAATAAATACGGGATTTTCCAGCCATAAAGCGAACAACAGAAATTTCTTTGTTCACTTTGTCACCAAGTTTTTCTTTCACGTCGGCAACGTGTTGATCGTAATGACCTAATACCTCATTTCCTTTTTCTTCGAGATTTAACGCTTTAGCATATAACTTAAAGTTTTCTTTCCAATCACCACGTAAAGTTTCAGAAAAAACAGTAGGTGCAATGGCATTTAATTGATCATAAATTTTTTCTTGGCGAAGCTTGTTCCCGATAATTAAATCAGGTTTTAACGAAGCAATTTTCTCCACATTCACTTCACTCTCAGTCCCAACAACTTCGACGCCTTCCATATCCTTGCTAATATGTTCATACCAAGGATCACCAAGCCAAGATTGAACCGCACCAACTGGCTTTACTCCTAAAGCCAACAATGCTTCGGTTCCTTCGTTTGTAAGAATAACAACTCTTTTTGGAGTACCTTTGATTTCTGTGGATTCCATTGCATGTTCAATTGTATACGTACTTTCTTCTGTCGTTTTTTGATCTGTTTTTTCAGTTGCTTTTTCTTCTTTGCCGCCACATGCCGCCAGCAATAAAACGGCTATTACAGAGAAAAGAAGCAAAAATGTTTTGAACACTTTCACTTGTACTGTATCCTCCTTAACTAATTGTAAATGATAATCAATTTCAATAAGCTAATCATAAAGCAACCTATACACCTCTGTCAATATATAATTGAAAATGATTATCAAAGTCATTGACAGCTATGTTTAGTTGTATATAGACTTAAAATAAAAAAGAGAGGTCTTCAAAAAGATGTTGTTGAAAAGGACTTCTTATAAATGGATTGGCCTTTTTGTTACTTTCCTATTAATGTTTGGATTTATGTGTGCCAGTGTTATCTTTGGATATGCTGATACTACGTGGAGAACAGCTATTGATTCTTTTACCCATTACAATGGATCAAATGAACATATCATTATTCAAAAAGTAAGAATCCCAAGGGCATTAATAGCTGCGGCAGTTGGTGCAAGCTTGGCAATTGCCGGAGTTCTAATGCAGACGTTAACAAAAAATCCGTTAGCTTCACCGGGGATTTTTGGTATTAATGCGGGAGCAGGCTTTGCAGTTGTTGTTGCTATGACAATATTTTCTGTTCATAATATGCAAAGTTTTAACGTACTTGCGTTTCTTGGCGCTGCTCTTGCTGCCTTTAGCGTTTTTATTATTGGTTCTTTTGGGCGTGAAGGGCTGACACCGATGAAGTTAACCCTAGCAGGCGCAGCGATTTCTGCGATGTTTGCTAGTTTTACCCAAGGATTGCTCGTTCTTGATGAAGCACTCCTTGACCAAGTATTGTTTTGGCTGGCAGGGTCTGTTGCAGGGAGAAATCTTGAAACGCTTATTTCAGTTATTCCTTATATGACGATAGCCTGGCTTGGAGCAATATTCATTTCGGGAAAAATGAATATTTTTGCTATGGGTGAAGATGTAGCCAAAGGATTAGGTTTAAATACTGGTTTCATAAAAATTGCGATTGGAGTTTTGGTTATATTATTAGCTGGATCTTCTGTCGCTGTTGCAGGACCAATAGGCTTTGTGGGAATTATCGTCCCACATCTTGCAAGAGCAATTGTAGGAATGGATCACCGCTGGGTTATTCCAATGGCCGGAGTTTTGGGGGCAATTTTATTATTAGCAGCAGATATTGCTGCCAGATACATAGTAATGCCATCAGAAGTCCCTGTTGGTGTGATGACCGCCGCAATTGGAACTCCATTCTTTATCTATATTGCAAGAAGGGGGTTCAATGCGCGATGAGTAAATACAAAAATTTACGTCTCTTTAACGGCAAGATGTCATTACTAATTGATCGAAAAGCTGCATTTATTTATACAACCTTAGCTATTATCGCCTTTGTTGTTTTTGTAATAAGCACGGGTTTAGGGGAAATGAAGATCAACCCGTTGACAGTTGTTAAAGTGCTACTTGGTTTAGGTCCAGAGATGGAAACATTGGTTATCACATCATTCCGTCTGCCAAGAATTATCGTCGCCTTAACTGTCGGTATTTCCCTAGCGATTGCTGGCGCCATTTTACAAGGAATGGTAAGAAACCCACTTGCATCACCTGAAGTTTTGGGAATTTCTGGCGGTGCGGCAGTAGCCGTTGTCGGTTTTATGTCCATCTTCAGCGATCAGAACCATTCTTTAACGGTCAGCATAGCTTGGTTGCCATTAGCTGCATTTATTGGTGCTAGTGTGGTGGGGGTCTTAGTTTATTTCCTTTCATGGAAAAATGGGGTATCCCCTATTCGCCTTGTGTTGATTGGCATCGGGATTTCCTCACTTATGCAGGCGTTCACCACATTTTTAATGGTAACTGGACCAATCTATCAAGCAAGCCAAGCAAATATTTGGATTACGGGCTCAGTTTATGGATCGAATTGGACAAACGTTGTAATTCTTGTTCCAGGGGCGGTTATCTTAATTATCCTCGCCATTCTTGCTACTAGACTGCTTAATATTCAGGAATTAGGTGATGATGTAGCAACTGGGCTAGGCGATAACGTTCAAAAACATAGGTTTCTATTATTAATGTTAAGTACAGCGTTAATTGGCATTTCAGTAGCTTTTGCCGGCACGATTGGTTTTGTTGGGCTGATGGCTCCCCATATGGCAAGACGGCTTGTTGGCTCATCCTTCGAGGCGTTGATTCCTACATCCGCATTTATTGGAGGAATACTTGTAATGCTTGCAGACTTAATCGGCCGGACCGTCTTTTCACCTTTAGAGGTGCCTGCAGGCGTATTCACTGCAGGAATTGGAGCGCCATATTTTATCTATCTGCTTTTTAAAACAAAAAATTCTTAAAATGAAGTGAATGAGTATCAGAAGAGATATTTTCTTTGAAAGTGCTTGGAACGAAAGTATTCGAAAACTAAAAATAAAAAGGAGCTAGCAAGATGATGAGTGCGATTGAGACGAAAAATTTATCGATTTCCTATGGAAAAAACCTCATAATTCACGAGTTGGATTTAAAAATACCAAAGGGTGAGATTACCGTATTTATTGGGGCAAATGGCTGCGGAAAATCGACGCTTCTTCGTTCGATCGCCCGTCTGCTGAAGCCAACATCTGGTACGGTTATTCTTGAAGGTAAAGCAATCGCTAAGCTTTCTACCAAAGAAGTTGCTAAACAATTGGCAATCCTTCCTCAATCACCATCTGCACCGGAAGGCTTAACAGTTTTGCAACTGGTAAAACAAGGACGCTATCCTCATCAAACTTGGCTACGTCAATGGTCAGAAGAGGATGAAGAAAAAGTAAACAATGCTTTGAAGGCGACACGACTCGAAGAATTAAAAGAAAAACCGGTAGATGCTCTTTCCGGTGGACAGCGCCAGCGTGCTTGGATTGCCATGACTTTGGCTCAGGATACGGATATCATTTTATTAGATGAACCAACCACTTATTTAGACCTGACCCATCAAATCGAAATACTTGATTTGCTTTTTGAATTAAACGAAAAGGAAAAACGTACGGTGGTAATGGTCCTACACGACTTAAATCTTGCTTGCCGATATGCCCATCATATTGTGGCTATCAAGAATCAAAAAGTTTTTGCCCAAGGGAAGCCGGAGCACGTCATTAATCGAAGTCTAGTAAAAGCTGTCTTTGACATGGATTGTGAAGTAACACCAGATCCTTTGTTTGGAACGCCGCTGTGCATCCCACATGGCAAAGGTAGATGCATTTTAAAAGAGGTAGTTATTTCCCATGGTTAATACATTAACAGAGAAAGAATTACAGATATTGAAAAAATATAGATTAAATTCTGAATCGATTCATACTTTCAATGTTTATCAATTAATGGATGAAATTTATCTTAAAGAATTCATTTCAAAAATTGCCGAGATGATTGGTGCCCCTTCAGAAAAAGTTGCAGCTTCCATTTTTATGAAGAGATTTGCTTTCGTTGCAGTTATTTCTTTATTTGCTATGTCTGTCTGGAACAAAAAACTCAATGTTGAACTGAATATGATTGAAATGGAATGGCCAGAGAAAGGGGAAAACTGGATTCCAATAATTAATCTTAAGGATTTAAGCTTTGAGGAATTGAATCAAAACTGTCAAAGCCGTTCCTTTTGGCGGCAAGAGGTTATAAAGGATTTATTTTTAAAAAATATTTCTCCACTCATCGCCATGTTTGAAAAAACGATTGGCATTTCCAAAACGATTTTATGGGAAAATATTGCTGTGTACGTATTTTGGCTGTATGAAATGGAGTTAAAGGAGAATCATCAACAAGCCATTGATGACTTTCACTACATTATTTTTGAAGCAGATGGATCATTATTTGGTAGTCATATAGGAAATCCACTGCGAAAATATTATGGTAAGAAATCATTTGTAGATAATGGAGCAGAGCTCAGAATCAGAAAAACATGTTGTTACAACTATCTCCTTAATAGTATGAAGCGATGCAAAACATGTCCTTGCATTTCTAGAAAGATGGAAGCAAAATCATTAAAAAAACATTTTATAGAATAATCGATTATACGCTTTACAATTGAAATAAAGCGTTTTTTTATGGTAATACTTTCACTTAAAAAAGCTATGGAAAAGTATCCATAGCTTATAAATACTCAATAATTCAAATGGTCAGTCTTAATGCCATGCTGTTCTTTCACTGATTGGTTGTTGTATACGCCCTTTTTCCTTCTGGGAAGTTGTTTCAATTGCCATATCAGAAGCAAATTCTGTTGATTTTTGATTAGGGGATTGGTGAAATTGAAGCTTATTTTTGCGTTGGAACTCGTCTTTATGTTTATTATCCTCGATTGACATAACCATCCTCCTTATTGAGCAAATTGAACAAATCTAATTTGTTCATTATTAAATTGTCCTAAATTCTTCTTTTTATGTAACAATCCTTTTTCATATTAATTCAACGGGAATTCGATTACTGATTACCATACATTGTTCACTTACACTTGTTTCGTAAGCTAAAATTTGCACTCCTTGTTTTGAAGCTTGTCGTAACGCATTTGAAAAGGATGGGTCTGTTTCATGATTAGGTACAAAAAGGCGACAACCCTCCATTTGAATAATAAATAATATGATTCCTTTATAACCTGCCTCCACCGCTTTCATTAGTTCTAAAACATGTTTTGTCCCCCTAGAAGTGGGTGCATCAGGAAACACCGCTACTCCATCTTTCTCTAACGTTACGCCCTTTACTTCAATAAACCCTTTTTCTTCTTGCGTTTCAAAGTATAAATCAAATCGGGAATCTCCATATTTCACTTCTTTTTTTAATTTTTGGATGGTTCCAATTTCAGCAATTTTCCCATCTAATATCGCTTCATAAGCAACAGTATTTGGTGCCTGGGAATCGATATTTACCCACCGTTCGCCTTTTTTCACAGCAATGAGCGAATATTTTGTTTTCCGGTTCGGATCATTACTTTCTTCTAGTAACACTTCTACATTTTGTATCAACAATTCCTTTAGGCGACCAGTGTTTTTAACATGGACTTTTTCTTTTTGACCATCGATATAAACTTCAGCAACAAAGCGGTTCAATCGTTGATAAAAGATTCCCCTAACCATATTGATGTATCTCATTTATTTCACATCCATATCCTGTTATTTTGCAAGTAATAAAAAACATACCAGATTCCCTTTATAGAGATCTGGTATGTTAAGACGGCTATGTAGAGAGCCTTCATTATTGAATTGTTTCTAATTCTTTCTCTATATTTTCTTTTCCTAAACCTAAAATTTCATCAGTAGAAGCTTGTATTTCTTTGAATAGATCTGGGTTGTCTAGTAATTTTTGACCATAGGATGGAATCATTTCTTTAATTTTTCCTTCCCATTTTTTCATTTCTTCTGGGAAGCAGCGATTAATTACATCAAGCATTACTTTAACCGCTGTTGAAGCACCTGGTGACGCTCCTAATAATGCAGCGACAGAACCGTCAGATGATGTAATGACTTCTGTACCGAATTGCAATGTACCTTTACCGCCAGTTTCAGTATCTTTAATTACTTGTACGCGTTGTCCAGCAATAATAATTTCCCAATCTTCAGCTTTTGCATTAGGAATAAATTCACGTAATTCTTCAATACGTTGTTCTTTTGTTAACATTAATTGTCCGATTAAGTATTTTGTTAACGGCACGTTTTTCGCACCGCAAGCAAGTAAGGTCAATAAATTATTTGCTTTAATTGAAGCAAATAAGTCCATGTAGGAACCTGTTTTTAAGAATTTAGGTGAGAATCCTGCAAATGGTCCGAACAATAAAGATTTTTCACCATCGATATAACGAGTATCTAAGTGCGGCACAGACATTGGAGGTGCTCCAACTTTTGCTTTACCATATACTTTTGCATGGTGTTTTTTAACGATTTCAGGGTTTTTACATACTAAGAATAAACCACTTACTGGGAACCCACCAATGTGCTTACTTTCTGGAATCCCTGTATCTTGAAGTAAATGTAAGCTTCCGCCACCTGCACCAATAAATACAAAATCAGCAGAAACGTATTTCATTTTAATGCTGTCTAAATCGTGGACTTTTAATTCCCAACGGCCGTCTTTTGTGCGTTTAATGCCTTCAACGATATGTTTGTAATGTACTTCAACACCTTGATTTTGTAAGTGTTTCACTAAAATACGCGTTAATTCACCAAAGTTTACGTCCGTACCTGAATCAATTTTTGTAGCTGCGATTGGTTCTGTAATAACGCGGTCTTCCATCATTAACGGAATCCACTCTTTTAATTTTTCCGGATCGTCACTGAATTCCATACCTTCAAATAGATGTAATTTTGAAAGTGCTTCAAAACGCTTTTTCAAGAAGGAAACATTATTTTCACCTGTAACGAAACTCAAGTGTGGTAACGGCATTATAAAATCTTGCGGATTCTGAATTAAATTATTTTTTACAAGGTAAGCCCAAAACTGCTTAGAAACTTGGAATTGTTCATTTACATTAATTGCTTTGGAAATGTCAATGGAGCCATCTGGTTTTTCAACAGTGTAGTTAAGCTCACATAGTGCGGCATGTCCTGTACCCGCATTGTTCCATTCATTTGAACTTTCTTCGCCAGGCTTATCAAGTTTTTCGTAAATCGTAATATTCCAATCTGGAGCAAGCTCTTTTAGTAACGTCCCTAAAGTTGCACTCATAATACCGGCGCCGATTAGAACGACATTTTTCTTAGTTTGACTACTACTCATTTTATAACCATCCTTATCTCCCCTATTTTTTCCATAAAGATGTAGACTATTTTTTGTCAACATCTTCTTGTACATTTTGACCTTATTATAGTATAACACTTTTAATTTGAGATTTAAATATTATATCTATGCTCTGATAGCAAGTTAAAATGTACATTTATGGAAAGGATTTTTTTATACATTCATGTGTATAAAAGCTATCATTACTTTCTTTTCTTATATTGATTTATATTATTTACCGTATTTGGTGAAATTATTTTCGAATGCATGATGAATAAAAAATGAAATATTTGGATTCATTACAATTATATTGATATAACATCTTGAGCACAAAACAAATGATAAATGCTAGCAAATTTTTTATTTAAACAACTCTGATATGCTTCGTAATCATTTCTATAATTTTACCATTAGAGAATATCTTATTTATTTTTCAGTATTTCAACAAAATGTTTTAAAATTCTCGCCGTTAAACCCCAAATGGTATACTGCTCATAGTCGTAAAACCATTCTTCCATTTCTCTTGTTCTCCATTGATAATCCTTACCATTAATAATTTTTTCATAAGGAAAATCTGATGGCGGAATGATCTTTATTTTTACTAAATGAGAATATGGCTCATAATTGAGAAGCCACTTTATTGGAATCGTAAAGATTTCTTCTACTTCTTCTTTATTATAAGAAGGTTGAATAACTTGATTATCAATTGTTGCAACATATGGATAAATGACAAAGGAAGGGGAAGTTATTAACGGACTTAGTTCACCTATTACTTTAATTGTATTGGGGTGAATTCCCAATTCTTCATGGGTTTCCCTCAAAGCTGCTTCTAATGGAGATGCATCTGAATCTTCGACACGGCCTCCCGGAAAACTAATATCTCCTGGCTGTTTTCTTAACGTAAATGAACGCACTTCAAAAAGAATATGCCATTCTCCTTCTATTTGAATGATGGGAATCAACACTGCAGAACGAAAAGCTGTTTCTTCACCAATAAATTTTATTTGCTGTGTATTTAACTTTCTCTTCAATTGTTCCAAAAACACTAAACTCCACTCTCCCCTCTATGAAACCTTTGTACTCTATCCTAACATAAACATTCATTATAGATAGGAGTTTGTTTCTTGTATTACCCATTCGTATCTTCTAAAATAAATATATAGTGAAAAATGGAAAAGTTTAGTTTGTTCGTCACTTCAATTCATTTTCCATTTTTATGTATATATATGTAGTCTAAAATATAGACTAATGTTTGAAATGTTTAATATATTCCATTTGACAAAAAAAGATATGTATATAATAATTAATCCTAGCTAATAATTATTATCAAAAAGTTTTAATATTAAAAATAAGATTTTTGGAGGTAATGAATATGTCATTAATCGGAAAACAAGTACAACCATTTACTGCTCAAGCTTACAAAAATGGTGAATTCATCACAGTAACTGAAGAAGATTTCAAAGGTCATTGGTCTGTAGTTTGCTTCTACCCTGCTGACTTCACATTCGTATGCCCAACTGAATTAGAAGATCTTCAAGAACAATATCCAAAACTTCAAGAATTAGGCGTTGAAGTATTCTCAGTTTCAACTGACACTCACTTCACTCACAAAGCATGGCACGATACTTCAGAAACAATTGGAAAAATCACTTACGCTATGATTGGTGACCCAACTCACGTTCTTTCTAAACAATTTGAAGTGTTAAGAGAAAACGAAGGTCTTGCTGATCGCGGTACGTTCATTATCGATCCAGATGGTGTAATTCAAGCTGTTGAAATCAACGCTGAAGGTATTGGCCGTGACGCAAGTGCTTTAATCGACAAGATTAGAGCTGCTCAATACGTACGTAACAATCCTGGTGAAGTTTGCCCAGCAAAATGGAAAGAAACTGGTAAAACACTTAAGCCAAGCCTTGACCTTGTTGGTAAAATTTAAGGAGACGATTCAACATGGCATTAGATGCAGAAATAAAATCTCAACTAAGTCAGTATTTACAGCTGCTTGAAAACGATATCGTTTTAAAAGTAAGTGCTGGTTCTGACGAGGTATCTGAAGAGATGCTAGCTTTAGTTGATGAGCTAGCATCCATGACACCAAAAATTAAAGTAGAAAAAACAGAACTAAAAAGAACACCAAGCTTTAGCGTAAACCGTGTTGGTGAAGACACTGGTATCACTTTTGCCGGTGTTCCATTAGGACATGAATTTACTTCATTAGTACTAGCTTTACTACAAGTAAGTGGCCGTCCTCCAAAAGTTGAGCAAAATATCATTGATCAAATTAAATCTATCAATGACGAATACCACTTTGAAACTTACGTTAGCTTAACTTGCCACAACTGTCCTGATGTTGTACAAGCACTTAACATCATGAGTGTGTTAAATCCTAACATTACACATACAATGATTGATGGCGCTGCGTACAAAGAAGAAGTGGAAAGTAAAGATATTTTAGCTGTACCAACAGTTTTCTTAAACGGTGAACCGTTTGCTAGTGGCCGCATGACGATTGAAGAGATTCTTGGAAAGCTCGGTAAAGGCTCAGATGTGGAAGAGCTATCCAATAAAGATCCGTTTGATGTATTAGTAATCGGCGGTGGGCCTGCGGGAGCTAGTGCAGCAATTTATGCAGCTCGTAAAGGTATTCGAACAGGTATTGTCGCAGAACGCTTTGGTGGGCAAATTTTAGATACATTAACAATTGAAAACTTCATCAGTGTAAAAGAAACAGAGGGACCTAAACTTGCAAAAGCCCTTGAAGAACATGTGAAAGAATATCCTGTTGATATCATGAATTTACAACGTGTAAAACACCTTGAAAAGAAAGGCGATCTAATTGAAGTAGAACTTGAAAACGGCGCCGTTCTGAAAAGTAAAACAGTCATTATTGCAACGGGTGCACGTTGGCGTAACATTAATGTACCTGGTGAACAGGAATTTAAAAACAAGGGTGTTGCATACTGCCCTCACTGTGACGGACCATTATTCACAGGAAAAGACGTTGCGGTCATCGGTGGAGGAAACTCCGGTGTTGAAGCAGCGATTGACCTTGCTGGAATCGTTAATCATGTCACAGTGCTCGAATTCAATGAGCAATTAAAAGCTGATGAAATCTTACAAAAACGTCTACATAGCTTGTCTAATGTGACGGTTATTACTAATGCTGCTACAAAAGAAATCACTGGTACAGACAAAGTCAACGGACTTACATATGTAGACCGTGTTACTGGTGAAGAAAAACATATTGAATTAGCAGGTGTATTCGTTCAAATCGGTCTTGTTCCAAATACAGAATGGTTAGAAGGTACACTTGAACGTAATCGCATTGGTGAAATCATTGTAGATAAAAAAGGCGCTACGACAATCCCAGGTGTGTTTGCAGCAGGTGACTGTACAGACGGTCCATATAACCAAATTATTATTTCCATGGGCTCTGGCGCAATTGCAGCATTAAGTGCATTCGACTATCTTATTAGAAATTAATATTACAATAAAGCAGTCCTTTTTTGGACTGCTTTTTTATTTTCACTTGAGATTTTTATTCAATGTTTAGTTACTTACTGTAATGATGTTAAATAAAATAACTTATTTTGTTTTTATAAGCGACTTTTTGATAAAATACTTAATTAGAGAGGTGTTGTAATTGGAACAGCCAGCGATTTGCCCAAAATTTGAAAAAGCAATATCCATCTTAAGTCAGAGATGGACTGCATTAGTGATATATCAATTACTTTCTGGACCAAGACGTTTTAGTGAAATACAGTCAACTATCGGTATTAGTGGAAAGGTTTTATCTGACCGCTTAAAAGAATTAGAACAAATGGAGATTATTAATCGAAAAGTGTTTCCTTCTACTCCCGTCGTGATCGAGTATTCATTGACGGAAAAAGGTCGTTCGATGGAACCCATATTGAAATCAATTGAAGAATGGTCTCAACAATGGATTTCCGTTGAATCTGTTAAATGATAAGAAGCCAAGAGCTTGGGACAAAACCCTAGCTAATAAAAAATCGTCACTTATGATTTTTCATGAAGTGACGATTTTTTATGGAAAACGTTGTTCTCCGTTCCGGCCGACGCTTTCCGCGGGCACGGCTCAAGCCTC
>NZ_JAAXPW010000011.1 GCF_012396605.1 Ureibacillus thermosphaericus | reverse complement strand
TTGCCGCTCGCTTCCTTCAGATTCCGCGTCACCACGGACACCCTTGCGTTAAGCTAACTGTTACTTCTGCCTTCACAGTTCGGGACTTACACCCTATAGATTACACCCATGCCAGGCGCACTAAAAACACCAAATCTCCTTTTTGAGATTTGGTGTTGATTTCATTTATTAAATTACTTGTTCTTCCGTGTCTTCTTGCTCATGAGCCGTTACTAAATAAAATAAATCTTTTGGAATTTTATATAAATCATATTTTGCTTCGCCAGCATTAATTTCCTCATATAAAGTTGGATGTAATTCATTAGCGGAAATTACATATTGCAACTTTAAGGAGGCACGTTTCGATTTTTCATTTTCTTTCCGAATTCTTAAAAAAACGGTATGGAAATTATATTTGAAAAATATTTCGGATAAGAATTCTTTTTTTGCTATCTGATTGTATCCTTTTCCTTGGAATGGGGCGCCAATCCAAGTGCCTAAAAATCCAGCGCCATCTTCAATATCATACAAACTTATTGTTCCAATGGGTTGACCCCATTCATCAAGAATCGTTCTTGATATCGTTTTGCCTAAAGCCTCTTCTTCAATAATTTGTTTAGTCATAAATAGATATTCCTCTGGGCTCGTCGCTTTATGACGAACATACGGGAAAACCGACGGGTGTATGAGTAATTGATACAATTCATTAGTTTCTAATAAATCTCGATGTTTCAGCATGTAAACGCCTCCTTTTTAGGATAGTTGCAAAAAATTTCCAATAACACGAAGAGCAACGACACCAAAAACCTAAAAGTTTAGACGTTATAAACTATAGACATGCATCCATAGTTTTCCCGTTCTAATATTCTAAAAAAATTTTGACCAGTATATCTTATAATAAATATAATCGTTCTTACAAGATTTTGTTTGAAAAAAACCAGTATTTTCTGTGTAAAGTTTGTGAACGTAATAAGAAATATTTTATAAAAAAACCATCGATGTTTCAATAAATGAAATTGTTAATGGTTAAAATAGATTCATTTAGCATAACATCTCTCAAAATTGAAAACTATAGATGTTTTATTTATATAATACCTAGATTGAATAACTCTAAAACTAGGTAAATTTATCGAAATTTGTATCGATATAGGGCATAAACGTAAAATATGCAGATTAGGGAAAAAAGTTACAAGGATGAAATAACTTTTTCAATCGTAGGGCGATTACAGATTATGAGGAAAATTCGATCCAATTCATTAAAAAAGAGCCACAATTTAAGGTAAACTTAAATTGTGGCTTTCAAAGTTTAAGGATATATTCTTTGTGAAAAAAGTGTTAGGGGTGTCTTGTATTTGGTAATATAACCATTTTTTATAAATTTATACCTTTTTGAAAGGTGATTAAAATGAAAAAAATATTGTTAGTGGAAGATGAAAAAAGTATAGCCCGATTTATTGAATTGGAACTTATTCATGAACATTTTGATGTGACAACATGCAGTGATGGCAGAGAAGGCTTACAAAAAGCGCTAAATGAACCTTTCGACTGCATATTGCTTGATGTGATGTTACCTAGTCTCAATGGTGTTGAAGTTTGTCGGCGAATTCGTGCAAATTCCGCTGTGCCGATTATTTTATTAACGGCTCGTGATGCGGTTACGGACAGAGTATCAGGATTGGATGCCGGTGCGGATGATTACATTGTTAAGCCTTTTGCGATTGAAGAATTATTAGCTCGAATTCGCTCTGTTTTAAGAAGAGCCAATTGGGGTGAACAACAACGAAAAGTCATTAAAGTAAGAGACCTTGAAATTGATACCGCATCCTATAAAGTAATGTTTGAAGGGAAAAAATTAGATTTAACCAAAACTGAGTATGATTTATTGAAATTGTTGTGTGAAAACAAAAACCGAGTATGTACTCGAGAGTTAATATTAGATAAAGTATGGGGACATAATATGGAAGTGGAAACAAACGTAATAGATGTTTATATTCGCCATCTACGCTCAAAATTACAGACAGAAAAAGAACCGTATATTGAAACAATTCGTGGCGTTGGGTATGTGGTGAGAGAATGAAAAAAATTAAACAATCAATGTTCCAACTAACATTAAAACAAAAATGGACGTTATCTACTTCACTAGTCATATTTTTTAGTTATGCGACGATTTGTATCATCATCTATTTTGCACTCTATACTTGGCTCATCCATCAAGAGGAATTAAATGCAGTCCGAACTGTTGATGATTTAACGGATTTTTTTCATACCCAAGGCCAATCGATTTCAATCAATGAATTGAAAGACAATACAGGGTTATTGAAGTCAATTGTTCATCAAAATCAAACGGTTCGTCTATATAATATGGATGGTTATGAAGTTTTGAGGATTAATGATTACTCGCCTAGTGCAAACATCAATTATCCGATTGATGAAATACAGAAAACTGTCGTTGAGAAACTATCGCTAGATCATAAAGAAGTCATTGTTGTGAATCGTTTAGTTCAAATCGGATTTTTTCAAGGAATTATTCAATTAATACACCCGCTTGACACGTTTCACTCCATGATGCGTTATGTGTTGACGGTTTTGATAATAGCAGGAATCGGTGCATTGTTCATTGCAGTAACTATGAGTCATTATTTGGTTCATATAATAATGAAGCCATTAAAAGATTTGCGGAATTCCATGACTCGAGTAAAAGAAAAAGGTTTTCAAGAAAATATTCATTTTACTTATCATCATGATGATGAGATTGGTGATTTACTAAAAATTTATCGCTCCATGATGAATGAATTGGAAGTAACTTTTATGCGGCAACAACAATTTGTTTCAGATGCATCTCATGAACTTCGCACACCCATTCAAGCGATTGAAGGACACCTGTCTTTAATTAAGCGATGGGGTAAGGATGATCCACAAGTGTTGGAAGAATCGCTGGATTTGGCAATAGATGAAGTTCAACGCATGAAGAAAATGATTGAGGAATTATTAAGTTTGGCTCGAAATGAAGGAAAAGAAGAAGCTTCCTGTGATATAGAAAAAGTTTTAAATACCGTAATTGAAGAACTTGAAGTTGTTTATTCAAATGCTAAAATGAATGTGGTGTTCGATGGCGAAAAAAGGATGGCACAAATATCAGAGAATGCGTTTGCACAAATTGTAAGAAACATTATCGAAAATGGAATTCGATATAACGAAAATATACCCATTATCCAAATACATGTTCATTATTTTACAGAAAATATTTTTATGACGATACAAGATAATGGTATCGGCATTTCAAGAGAACATTTACCTTTTATATTCGATCGATTTTATCGCGTGGATCGTTCGCGGAGTAATGGAGGTGGAACTGGACTAGGTTTAAGCATCTCAAAAATGTTGGCAAACAAGTATCAAGTTGAAATGGATGTATCGAGTTCAGTAGGAAAGGGCACAACTTTTACATTACGTTTACCTACTTAAAACATTTTTTTAATTCCATTCAAAAAATTTCATCTAAATTTGTGAAAAATAGTTGTATTTTTTATGAAGAGTAGTAAGATTGAAATGGAAAAAAGGTTCTTCTCAAATTGTTATATAAATTTATATTAATAGAAGAATGATTTTTATACTTTCTATTTAAAATGTAATTGCTATTAGCAAAATTTGGAGGTTTTTCTCATGTCGAACAATGTAATTACAACTGGATCTCCTTGGTCAGTATTTTCTGGACCGAACTTAGGGTATGTAATGGAACAATATGAACTGTTCTTACAAAACCCTGACGAAGTTGATTCGGAATTGGCTTCATTATTCCAACAATTTGGTGCTCCAGTACTAGAAGAAACTTCAAGTGGTGCGCAAGTGGCTCAAACAGGAGATTTTAACAAAGTATTGGCAGCTGTAAAATTAGCAGATGCAATACGAGCTTTTGGGCATTATGGAGCGGACGTATACCCACTGAAAGACCGTCCATTAGATTTTTCAAAAATTGAGCCTCAAGCATACGGATTAACGGATGCAGATTTAGCTGAATTACCTGCTTCACTATTCTTAAATAATGTCCCTGCAAACGTTTCCAACGGTAAACAAGCGATTGATTATTTACGTTCACTTTACACTGAAAAAATCGGATTCGAATATGCACATGTAGAAGATCAATCCGAAAGAAATTGGATTCAATCAAAAATTGAATCAGGATTCTTCAAACAAAAACTATCTGCAGATGAGAAAAAAGCCGTATTAGAAAAACTTACTCGCGTTGAAAACTTTGAAAAATTCATTCATAAAACATTCGTTGGTCAAAAAAGATTCTCTATTGAAGGTTTAGATACATTAGTAGTTTTAATTGATGAAATCGTAAAATCCGCAGAAAAAGATCAAATGAAATTTTTACAAATCGGTATGGCACACCGCGGACGTTTAAATGTATTAACACACATCGTAAACAAGCCATACGCTATGATGTTTGCAGATTTCGCACACGTTCCAAACGATTACTTCTTCCCTGAAGATGGTTCAATTGAAATTACAAAAGGTTGGACTGGTGATGTGAAATATCACATGGGTGCAACTTATCACAAACCATCTGGATTAACGGTAAAACTTGCATATAACCCTTCACACTTAGAAGTAGTTAGCCCTGTTGTAACTGGTTCAACGAGAGCAGCACAAGAAGATACATCTAATCCTGGAGAACCAGTGCAAGATACATCAAAAGCACTAGCGGTTCTTGTTCATGGAGATGCAGCATTTAGCGGTGAAGGAATCGTACAAGAAACATTTAACTATGCTGGAACAAAAGGATTCTCTACTGGCGGATCCATCCACATCATCTCCAATAACATGATTGGATTTACAACAGAATATTACGATTCTCGCTCAACACACTATTCATCAGACGTAGCAAAAGGGTACGGTATTCCTATAGTGCACGTGAATGCAGATGATCCTGAAGCAGTAATTCAAGTAGCAAAATTTGCTTTTGAATATCGTCAAATGTTCGGTAAAGATATTTTAATTGACTTAATTGGTTACCGCAGATTTGGACACAATGAAACTGATGATCCGACTGTAACAAATCCAAAAACATACTTAATTGTTGATAAACATCCTACAGTTCGTGAACTTTATGGTGAACGAGTTGTAAATGAAGGTATTGTAACAAAAGAATTCGTAGAACAGCTAAACCAAGAAATTTATGGCGAAATGCAAAAAAGTTACGATCATGTTAAAGCAGTAGGCGAAGAAAAGGGTCATCATCTCGAAGTGGAAATTCCTGAAGAGGTGAAACAACCTTATCCACAATTAGAAACAGGTGTTTCTGCTGAGGAATTAAAACAAATTAACGAAGAACTGTTAGCATGGCCTGAAAACTTTGAGCCTCAAAACAAATTGGCAAGAATTCTAAAAAGACGTGTTGAAGCGCTAGAAACAGGTAAAATTGACTGGGGTCATGCAGAAACATTAGCGTTTGCATCAATTTTACGTGAAGGAAACCCAATTCGTCTGACTGGGCAAGATGCTCAACGTGGTACTTTCTCGCAACGTCATTTAGTACTACATGATAAAAATAACGGTTCTGAATGGACGCCATTACACAATATTTCAGGAGCTAAAGCTTCCTTTAGTGTATTCAATTCTCCATTAACAGAAGCGGCAATCGTGGGTTATGAATATGGTTATAACCTGGAAAATGAGAAAGCATTAACAATTTGGGAAGCACAATTCGGGGACTTCGCAAATATGGCTCAAGTAATGTTTGATAACTTCATTACAGCTGCTCGTTCTAAATGGGGACTTAAATCTGGATTAGTTCTTTTATTACCAAATGGTATGGAAGGACAGGGTCCAGAACACTCTGCAGCACGCATTGAACGTTACTTGCAATTATGTGCTGAAAATAACTGGATTGTTGCAAACTGTTCAAATGCCGGAAACTACTTCCACTTATTACGTCGACAAGCGAAAATGCTTGGAACTGAAGGAGTGCGTCCATTAGTAGTTGCAACACCAAAATCATTATTGCGTCATCCATTAGCTGCAGCTACATTAGAGCAATTATCTGAAGGAAAATTCGAGGAAGTCATTGAACAACCAGGACTCGGACAAAATCCTAAAAAAGTGGAACGCATTATTTTAGCTTCTGGTAAAGTGACAATTGACTTAGCAGAAGCAATTAAAGACGGTGAAGGATTCGAAAAACTTCACATCCTTCGCATTGAACAATTATATCCATTCCCGATGGAAAAACTTTCTGAAATCATTGCGAGATACCCTAACGCGAAAGAAATTGTTTGGGTACAAGAGGAACCTAGAAACCAAGGTCCTTGGAAATTTGCCTTAGAATACTTATTTGAATTAGCTGAAGGCAAAAAAGTACGTTATGTTGGACGTCCAGAAATGTCTTCTACTTCAGAAGGTGACATGGACTCACATAAAGTTGCTCAAGCTAAAGTAATTAACGACGCTTTAGCAGATTTGTAATCTTGCATAATTTACGTTAAGATTTAACAGTGTTGAGAATTAAAGGAGGATATAAAAAGTGGCTGAAATTAAAGTCCCTGAATTAGCAGAATCGATTACGGAAGGTACAATTGCACAATGGGTGAAAAAAGTTGGAGATCGCGTTGAGAAAGGCGAATTCATTGTTGAATTAGAAACAGATAAAGTAAATGCAGAAATTATTTCTGAAGAAGCAGGAGTATTAACTCAAATTTTAGCTGAAGAAGGCGATACAGTATTAGTTGGCCAAACAATTGCGATCGTTGAGCCTGTTGAAGGTGGAGCTGAACCTACTCCAGCACCTCAAGCAGAACCTGCAAAAGAAGCGGTTAAAGAGGAACAACCACAAGCTCCTCAAGCACAACCAGCACAAGCTGCACCGGTTGTTGAGGAAACATCTAATGAGCGCGTAGTAGCTTCACCAGCTGCACGTAAACTTGCTCGTGAAAAAGGCATTGATTTAGCAGCAATTTCACCAGTAGACCCACAAGGCCGAGTTCGTGTACAAGATGTTGCTGCTCATGCTGCTAAACCAGCACAACCAGTGCAAGCAGCACAACCTGTAGCACCTGCTGTAACTGTAGATGAATCTCGCGTTACAGTTGAAAGAATGAGCCGTCGACGTCAAACAATTGCAAAACGTCTTCTTGAAGTTAAACAAAATACGGCAATGTTAACAACATTCAACGAAATTGACATGACAAATGTAATGGAATTACGTAAACGTAAGCAAGAGCAATTTGTGAATGAGAATGGTATTAAACTTGGATTCATGTCATTCTTCACAAAAGCAGTAGTTGCTGCATTGAAAAAATACCCTTATGTAAATGCACAAATTGTTGGCGATGAAATTCATAAATTTAACATTTATGATATCGGTATTGCGGTATCTACAGAAGAAGGTTTAGTAGTTCCAGTTGTACGTGATGCAGATCGCAAAAACTTCGCTGAAATTGAAAGAGAAATTGCAGAACTTGCTCAAAAAGCACGTGAAAAGAAATTAGCAATTTCTGATTTACAAGGCGGAACATTTACAATTACAAATGGCGGTATCTTTGGTTCATTAGCTTCAACACCGATTATCAATGGTACGCAAGCAGGTATCCTTGGTATGCACTCAATTGTAAACCGTCCAGTAGCTGTAAACGGCCAAGTTGAAATTCGTCCAATGATGTATGTGGCACTTTCATACGATCATCGAATCATTGATGGTAAAGATTCAGTTGGATTCTTAAAAACAGTTAAAGAATTAATCGAAAATCCTGAAGATTTACTTCTAAATTCATAAGAAAATGTATAATATACTCCCCAACTATTTTTGGGGAGTATATTTGGTACTATTAAACTTTTCCTATTTGTTATTGACAAGTAAACACCATTTAGGTTATGCTTCTCTTAACAATTGAATATTCTAGCCTCACTTGGTAGGGTAGAGGCGCGGTATTTATTAGTTTCTCATGGAGCTTGAGCGAGTGAAGAAGTGGGAAAGAAGGAAATATCGCCGAAGTGTAGTTATTTGCTCAGATAACTATGCTGGGGTTACAGTGAATAACTGTAACACTGTCTTACATGTTTATATGTAAGGTGTGCTATTCCAAAGTGGAACTAGAGGTATTAGTCTAACAAATTGATGCGACCTTAAGTTCTTCTTAGGTCGCTTTTTATTTGTGAAGCTAAGCTAAACAGAGACAGGGGGAATTAAGATGAAAAAGAAATTATTGCTACTTTTCATAACCATGATGACGGTTCTCGTTCTTGCAGCTTGTGGTTCAGGAAACAAAGAATCAACAGGTGGAGAATCACAAAAAGATTCAGAATCTTCATCCGAGTCAAAAAGTGTATTAAGAGTAGGTATGGAAGCTGCTTATGCACCATTTAACTGGTCTCAAAAAGATGACTCAAATGGAGCAGTTCCTATTGCAGATTCTAAAGAGTTTGCAAACGGTTACGATGTTCAAATCGCAAAACGTATTGCTGAAGGATTAGGGATGGAGCTTCAAATTGTAAAAACTGACTGGGATGGTTTAATTCCATCATTACAATCTGGTGCAATTGATGCAGTTATTGCGGGTATGTCACCTACTCCTGAACGCATGGAAGTAATCGATTTTACAGACAACTATTATACGAGTGATTTCGTAATTGTTGTGAAAAAAGATGGTCCATATGCAAATGCAAAATCGATTCATGATTTTGAAGGGGCTAAAGTAACAGCACAACAAGGTACTACTCACTACAAAGTAATCGATCAAATGACTGGCGTTAATAAACAAGTACCAGCTACAGATTTTGGCCAAATGCGAATCCAATTATCTTCTGGTGCAATTGATGCTTATATTTCAGAACGTCCAGAAGGGATGTCTGCTGAGGCAGCAATTGAAGGATTTACTTACATTGTTCCAGAAGACGGATTTGAGGCTGATGAATCTGATACAGCAATCGCTGTTGGCTTGAAAAAAGGTTCGGACTTAAAAGATAAAATTAACGAAATTTTAGCTGGTATTACGGAAGATGAACGTCATCAAATCATGGAAGAAGCTATTAAAAATCAACCATCACAACAATAGTGTGGTGAAAGGTTGTCTTGAGATTCTCTATAAGACAACCTTTTTCCATTTTCCTTCCCTGTAAAGTTATTTACTGTGCTTAACTTTAATTCTTCTAAGTGCGAACAAAAAAACAATAAGGGGATTTCTTTATGTCTTTCTTAGAAACAGTTTGGAATATTTTTCAGAATAACTGGGATTTGTTTTTGCGAGGAGCATGGATTGCATTAATTCTTGCGATATTAGGTACGATTTTTGGTGCGATTATCGGATTTTTCATCGGGGTTATGCACACGATTCCATTGCAAAAAAAATCCTTTAAAACATATGCATTAAAAACTATTAATTTTATACTAACTTGCTATGTTGAACTATTCCGTGGCACTCCAATGATGGTACAAGCGATGGTTGTGTTCTACGGACTCTATGCCATTGATATTCAATTAAATCGCTTTGTTGCTGGTTTAATTGTTATCAGCTTAAATACAGGTGCTTATATGGCAGAGTATGTGCGAGGTGGAATTGTTTCAATCGATAAAGGACAATACGAGGCCAGTGAAGCGATTGGTATGAATCATTTTCAAACAATGTTCTATATTATCCTTCCTCAAGTAGCTCGAAATATTTTACCAGCGACTGGTAACCAGCTCGTTATGAATATAAAGGACTCTTCTGTACTAAGTGTCATTAGTGTAGTTGAATTATTCTTTACAACGAACTCTGTTGCGGGTAGTACATATCGTTATGCAGAAGCATTCTTAATTGCCTGCGTATTGTACTTCATTATGACATTCACTGTAACTCGTATTCTTCTTTGGTTTGAGAAGAAAATGGATGGACCTGATTCGTACCGAGTGGAGCTTGTGACAGGAAACAAGCCGATAAAGGATGGTGAGTAATGCTATGACAGTGGTCATTGATATCAAACATTTAAATAAAACATTCGGCAATCATGAAGTATTGAAAGATGTCAATTTCCAAGTAAGAAAAGGGGAAGTTGTAACGTTAATTGGAGCTTCAGGATCAGGAAAATCCACATTATTGCGTTGCATTAACTTGCTGGAAACTCCTACAGGCGGTGAAATTATTTTTAATGGAGAAAATATTTTAACGGAAGGTTACAATAAAGAAAAATATCGTACGCACTTAGGTATGGTATTCCAGCAGTTTAACTTATTTAATAACTTGGATGTATTAGGGAATTGTATAGTCGGACAAGTAAAAGTATTGAAACGTTCAAAAGAGGAAGCCATAAACAATGCGATGAAATATTTAACGATTGTTGGAATGGATCGCTATAAGAATGCGCGACCTCGACAACTTTCAGGTGGACAAAAACAGAGGGTTGCAATTGCAAGAGCTTTAGCAATGGATCCAGACGTGATGCTATTTGATGAACCGACTTCTGCCCTTGACCCAGAAATGGTAGGGGAAGTACTAAAGGTTATGCGAGACCTTGCGAAGGCCGGAAATACGATGTTAATTGTTACCCATGAAATGGAATTTGCAAAAGAAGTTTCAGATCGAGTCGTATTTATGGATAAAGGGGTCATTGTTGAAGAAGGGCCTCCTGAACAAGTACTAGTCAACCCAATACACGAAAGAACAAAAGAGTTCTTAAGACGAACATTAAATAAATAAGATGGAACGGGGCTGTCCAGAAAGTCAATCACTTTCTGAACAGCCTTATTTCTTAATAGTTATATTCTCTTGAAAACTTTTCTCCTGCGGTGGTCACATCAAACGCGCCTCCTCGTCGCAATTTATCTGCGGCGAAAGCGATAGCGACAGCCGCAAAGGGGGTGTCTCAAAATGACTTGTTAGACGCCCCCTTTTTAACTTACTTTATTTTGAAATTGTTTGATATGTTGAGCAATGGCTAAATTGAATAGTTCTGGTCGCTCGATATTCGACAAATGTCCTGTATTTTCAAAAATAATTAAATTGGAAGACTTAATCATGTAATGCATCAGATAGGCATTTTGAATAGGTACAACTTTATCTTCTAGTGAACCAATAATCAGTGTTGGCACATTAATGGTCAACAAATCATAAAAATAGTTTCTTCCAAAAGCTGATTGAACTGATTTTAAATACGTATCTTCTCGAATGTGAAAAGCATTCTTTGCTAATTCATAAACCTTTTGTTCTTCAGGATTGTATAAACATTTTTTGATGAGCCGTTCATTCAGTTGTTCGAGTGACGATTTTTTTAAAAATCGTTTTGTTTTTTCAAGAGTAATATTCCCAAGCAAAGTAGGAATATAGTAAGTTGTATTACATAAAATGAGTGATTTTACACGCTTTTTAAAACGCTTACATATTTCTAGTGCAACGATTCCACCGAGTGATAAACCAACAAAATGTGCTTTTTCGATATTTAAATAATCTAATACTTCAATTATGTCTTTTGCAAAAAATTCGACATTGATATTTTCCTTTTCTGGAGAGTCACCATGTCCTCTTAATTCGATGATAATTAATCGATATTGTGTAGTCAGTTCCAATTGGGGAGCCCAAGCTTGTATGCGGTTTCCTAATCCATGAATAAAGACTATTTCTTCACCTGTCCCAACATCTAAGTAGTTTAACATCACGATCACCTATTTCATCAGCGTATGTTGAGAAATCACAGGGATGGTTCACTTGATAGTCTTTGCAAATAACAACAAATTTATCAACCAGAATGGAAAATAACGTTTTCATTATTATATGTAAATTGCACAGAAATGTACCGTGACAACTGTACTTATGTTTGGAAAAGTTTCAATAAGGCTTACTGGTGATGGTTGGCGAATATTTTTTAAAAGGAAAGGGAAGAAAAGTTGCTAGTGCTCAAGAAATGGATTTATCTAAAATTCTACTACAACAGATTTAAACCATATTTTTATTAATAAAGAATCATAAATAAGCATACGATAAATTAAGTAAATCGAAATTACCTAATGGACGACAAAATCCATCAGTATTTGTTAAAATGAAATGTGTTAACTGGACAAGAAGTTCATGAGAGATGGTTTTGAAAACTTTCATGTATGTACTTGGCAATTAGATGATATAATTGTAAACGATAGTTTAATGAAGAGAGAGGGTATGATAATGCTACACTTAAAATGGAAGGACGCACCTACTATTCGTACAGTAAAATGTGTGAATACAAATGCGAAAAAATATTTAGTATCTAACGTGTTAACTGTTGGGAAAGAATATGAAGTGAAAAATGAAACAGAAGAATTTATTTTTATAGTTGATAATACTGGAAAAGTAGGCGGGTATTATAAAGAGTACTTCGAATAAATAATAAGCACGAGTGTTTTGTATCACTCGTGCTATTTTACTTGCCATCTATTTCATGGATGGTTTGTTCAATCAATTGTTGTTTTTCGTTCCGGTCGGCTTGAATTTGCAATGTTTCTTCGATTGATTCGATAAGCTGTATTTGCGTTTCTTTCAAATGATCCAGTTCTACATGACTTTCGGTAATGCTCGTCATTTCAGCGCTTTTCATCGCTAACTTCTCTGAAGTATTCATTAAATGATGACTTGTCGCATTTGCACGATGTTGGCGATTGAGGTTGACGAGCATGGAAATTTGAGATTGCCATAAAGGGATTGTTGATAATATAGATGACTGAATTTTTTCAATGAGCATTTCATTGGTTGATTGAATCATGCGAATTTGGGGAGCTGTTTGAATAGCTATTTCCCGCGATATTTGTAAATCATACATTCTTCGATCTAGCCATTCCGCCGCATTTTTCATATCGAGTAACTTTTGCCTCATCATGGGGTTGTCCATATCGTTATAATCCTTTTCCACCATTTGCAACTGCTTTTGAAGGTCAAGTCTTTTCATTTCCAAAGCAGCAATGTACAAATTGATTTCTTGAAAATATTCTTCATTTTTTTCATATAACTTATTTAACATATTGTTATCCGTCAATAAATTCTCTTGAGCTCGTTTTAAATGAATCGTTAGACGGTCGATTTGCTTACTTAAGCGATTGTATTGGGAAACGATTTGTTGAATGGAAGTTTTTCGTTTAAATAGTTTTCTTAAAAATCCTTTATCTTGAATGTTGAATTGATCGAGATTCATTGAATCCAACTGTTCAATTAAGGTCGATAAAATCTCTCGAATTGGTGAAGTATCGTTTCTTTGTACTTGAACTAATAATTGATGGGTAAAATGTTTTAGGGATTTTTGAACTTCTTCACCAAAACGAACAATGGCTTCATAGCAAGTACTATCTAGCTCGCTTGCTAAATATAATGCTTTTGACTGCTCTTCTTCAGTAAGGGTAGGGAATACTTTACTCTCCACAATAGAAAAAGAGCTCTCGTTTGGGAACAGTTCAAAACCTTCTGAGCTCTTTTTCTCCATCATTGATTTTCCCTCCCAAATTCTATTTGCTTTTGTTTTTTTTCATGCTCGAGTTTGACATAATCCAACTCCAATTTTAAATTTTCTAAATCAGATGCAAGAGCAGCTTTTAAGTCATCTTCCATCGAACTTTGTAATTTTTTCATCGCTTTTCGAGCCTCTTCAAGAGCGATATGCACATCAGCATCTTTAATTTGCTGTTGTACTAACGTTGCGTAATTTTTGCTCAATTGCACAGCTGAAGGCAGGTGAGAATAGAAGAAATCTTCAACTGTGTAAAATTTTTGCGGATTTGTTTGAACGATATTGACTATTCTTCTAGACAACTTTGTCATTTCATTTAGTAATTTAAAAGAACGAATGGAACGCACTCGAATATATTGCTGTGTTAATAAATTTATGTGGCTTTTTGCTTGTTTTAATTGGGATTCAATATGATTATATTCTGAACGGGTAAAGCCGAGTGCTTTCGTCTTTTTATATTTTTGAACAGATTTAATGATATAATTACTAACTATATAAGTTAGAATGGATGCAATCGGTATGATTAATCCATTCAGAAAACTGATATTTAATTGAACAACTAATATGATAAAAACTGTAAAACTAAAGAAAAAATTGAGTAAATGTCGTATGATGAAGTTGCTTACCCCCAGCATATGCGTACCTCCTCGTTTTCTTAGTATAAATACGTTCGGTGGGGAATAAAAGTTTCAAAAACTTATTTGAATTTATCATTTCTCTATTTAAATGATACTACTTTTTTCACATA
This sequence comes from Ureibacillus thermosphaericus, assembly GCF_012396605.1. GTDB lineage: Bacteria > Bacillota > Bacilli > Bacillales_A > Planococcaceae > Ureibacillus > Ureibacillus thermosphaericus. The sequence continues at coordinate 61,022 of NZ_JAAXPW010000011.1, read as the reverse complement.
TTTTTAAAGAGAAGGAATGGGGGAAATACAAAAAATTGGACGTTTAAAAAACGTCCAATTACATCAATTCAAAATTCAATTTTTCATAACCTTGTAAATCATCAAAAGTTTTGATTGACAAACTTGATTTTAGATTTTCACCTTTTTGAATAAAATGCAAAAATTCATCAATAGATTGATTTTTCCCTTCCACATCGATTTCAAGCTGATCGTTTTCATTTATACGAAAATTCCCTTTTAATCCTAATTCTAACGCCTTCTGTTGAATGAAAAATCGGTTGCCAAATCTTTTTCCAGCGACATTGATTATAATGTGCGCCCTCTTTGCCATCACTCCACCTACAATCAATTAAATTTTCATTTAGCCGTGGGTTTTCAACATATGAATTAAATCATTTAAATAGTGAATGACTTTTTCAGAAGCTTTTTCGATTTCTTGCAAATGGATTTCTGCTTGTTGTCGATTTCCTCTACTTAATTCCAAAATTGCATTTTTTGCAGCAATATGAACTTGCTTATGAACGTACTCTAATTCTTTGAAAGATTCTACATGTTTAAATTTAGCTTGGGTGTCATTTGCATAATACCATTTTCCTAAACGGCAATCTTGGTGGGAGGAAACTTCTTCTGGTGATAATTCTTCAACTCCTAAAATCATGTTATATACCCGCCATTTCCATAATAGATGATCAGTTTTTGATAATTGTAAAAGGGCGGTACTGGATAAGTGAACAGGGTTATTATTGATAATGTCATTTCGGAAACGCATCATTTCTTTACTTAGTGCAAATATACTTTCAGACGTTTGTTTACCTAAGCTATGAATTTGTTCTTGAAGATTGGCCATTTCAGACATACGTTTAGTAATTTCATCAACGGCAGCAGCTTGTTCTTCAGTAATGGAAGCAGTGCTGGCAACATCATGTTTAATACTTTCAATTGCATGTACAATTGAGTTTAATAATGGTAACGACTGTTTTGCCTCTGAAGTAGCTTCTTTAATCTTCTGTGAAGCATCTGCAATGGAATCGGAAACCATATTTGAATATTGTTTAAATGCATCGACATTTTGTGATACTTCATTTAATGCGTTCACTGTTCCTTCAGCTAATTTTCGTACTTCTTGTGCCACAACAGAGAAACCTTTCCCATGTTCACCAGCACGAGCTGCCTCAATAGAAGCGTTAAGTGCTAGTAAATTTGTTTGGTCTGCAATTTCGTTTATTATTGTGACGATACTATCAATTTCGTTCACATAGTTTTGTAATTGATGGAATGATTTAACAATTTGTTGGAACGTATTATCCGTTTGAAAAATATCATTTAACGCTTTTTCAATTGTATTTTTTCCGTCGATAACATTGCTTACTGAATCCGTCGTTTTCTCAGATATTTGCGATGAAGCACGGGCAACTTCTCCAATCGAAGCGGAAACTTGTTCGATTGCTGCGGTGGAATTTTGAATTTCCGTTGTTTGTTGATCAACGCGTTGAATTAAATCTTTCATGTAGATGATTTTCGTATTGGATTCAATTAGCGAAGAAATTTCTGTAATGACATTTTCGATCATTCTTTCTGTTAATACTTCTACCAATAACTCTTGCTCTACATTCATTGCAGCGTTTAATGAGCGCAAATATTCCAATGCTTTATGAGGTTTCATACCAAAGTTATGTAAAATGTGAGTACTAATGTAAAAGGAGAATTGATTAAATAATACGATTAATTTTCCAGTTTCAAAATTATGTATTCTGAATAAGTGAAAAAATTTTATCGCATTTTGTACATACTCATCATTTCGTTCATTAAGAAAAAATTGTTGCAAATATTTTTCTATTTTTTCTTCTGGAATAGGATTTTCGCCTTTCGGTGAAATTTCTTTTAAATAGCGTTGAAAAATATTGCTCATTGTTGGAGTGAAGTTTACAATTTTTTTAAATAATTCTTGTAAATTTTGCTGATCCTTTTTTGTAAAATGATTATATTGTAAGGTTTTTAAAAAACGTCCTGATGCTTCTATATCAGTTCCACGTTCTAATAAATCGTTTAAATGAACTCTTGGTTTAAATGTTAAAACCATACTTAAGTCCTTCCTTTCGATTCAAAAATTACCAAGTTATAGATATTTTAACATATTTTTTATTATGAAAAGAATGGGGTTTTTCAACGTGTATAAAATTATTTATATGAAGGCAGACTTTGAACCTTGGTGGCAATTTGAAGGTTGGGAATCACATATTGTGTCAGAAGAAGTTTTTGATACTAAAGAACAATTTGAAGTTGCAATAAAAGAAACTCTTAATGTGTTTAGAAAAAAATTTGACCATGAGGAGAGCAGGGAAGGAAAGTATTTTGCCTTTTGGTCGGAAGATGAAAAAACTTATTGTGAAGCTTGTGATGATGAATTACAAATTTTTCATGGTATAATTGTGCAACAACTTGAATATAATCAATAATAGTAACAAAATATATCCCGATCCATTCGAGAACGATTTCAAATCTGTATAAAAATCGTTTGACATTTTGTAATATGGTGGTATAATATAAATACAATTGAATTGTAAGGCCGGAAACAAGTGATTCACATATTACAAAGAGTGATCGGTGTTTTTGTCGGTACTCTTCGTAATATGTGAATTTTTTTTATTCTGGTAATAAAAACAATTCCATATTGTAAAAATATTTTTATTTTTTTGGAGGTTTTTTTCAATGAAACAAGGTACAGTAAAATGGTTTAACTCAGAAAAAGGTTTTGGATTCATCGAAGTTGAAGGCGAAAACGACGTATTCGTACACTTCTCAGCTATTCAAGGTGAAGGTTTCAAAACTCTTGATGAAGGTCAAAAAGTGGAATTCGAAGTGGTTGAAGGCAACCGCGGACCTCAAGCTGCTAACGTTGTTAAATTATAATTATAAACGAACTTAAATATGATGAGGCATCCATTTTTGGACGCCTCTTTTTATTTTCGATATGGAAACATCATTTTCTTACAGAGAATGATGTTTTTTTGTTTCTGTTTTTAGTAAAAATTCCTCTTTCTTTTAAATTGCAATCTTAACATTTTCTGCATCCAAAAGTAGTGCAAATTTACAATCTCTTAACAATTCCTTTAAACAAGATCAATATATGAATTTTATAGTGGGAAATGTAGTGAAAATTAAACTATTAAACGATGGAGGAAATTTCAGATGAAAAAGTGGAAGTTCTTAACGATGACTGCAATGGTAAGTTCTGCATTACTACTTGGAGCATGTGGCGGAGAAAAAAATGAAGCTGGCACAAATGCTGGAAATATACCACAACAAGCAGAAAATGGAGAAGCACAATTAGCAGGCTCTGTAACAGGTGATGGTTCTTCAACTGTTGCCCCTATTGTTGAAGCACTTGTAGAAGAATATGCTGCTGTTGAACCAAATGTACAAGTATCTGTTGGGGTATCTGGAACTGGTGGAGGATTTGAAAAATTCATCGCCGGCGAAACGGATTTCTCAAATGCTTCACGAGAAATTAAAGAAGAAGAAGCTCAAGCTTTAAAAGATGCGGGTATTGAATATACAAGATTTGAAATTGCTTATGACGGTATCACTGTCGTAATTAATTCAGATAACGATTGGGCTACGGATTTAACAATTGAACAATTAAAAGAAATTTGGATTGAAGACGGAAAAGTGAAAAAATGGTCTGATCTTGATCCATCTTGGCCAGATGAAGAAATTGTCTACTATGCACCAGGAACAGATTCAGGTACCTTTGACTATTTCGACGAAGTGATTTTGGAAGGTGAAGATTTAGTTCGATCAGCTCAATTGTCTGAAGATGATAACGTAATTGTTCAAGGCGTTGCTTCTGATAAAAACGCGATCGGATTCTTTGGCTATGCTTACTATTTGGAAAATCAAGATAAATTAAAAGCGGTACGCGTGAACGGTATAGAACCATCAAATGAAACAATTGAAAACGGGGAATACACGCCGCTCTCTCGTCCGTTATTTGTATTCGTAAACAATAAAAAAATCATTGAGAATGAATCATTTTACGATTTTATGAAATTCACTTTAGAAAACGCTGGAGACATGGCTGAAGCTGTTGGATATGTGCGTTTACCTGATGATAAGTATAGAGAAGAGCTGAAAACGTTAGAACAATTTAAATAATCCTTTAGATTGTTAGTGTGTGGGGGGCTTTCACCCACACACTTTGCAGGGTTAGAAGGGAGATTATGAAATGGCTCAAAGCATTGAGAAAGAGCAATCAATCCAACAATTGATTGAGAAATCTCGAAATAAAAAGGGCAAAAAAATCATTGAAAAAATAATGCCTATTTTACTCCTATTAGCAGCACTGATTTCTGTTGTTACCACATTAGGCATTGTCTTTACATTAATTTTCGAGACCTTTGAGTTTTTTAGGAGAGTATCAATTGTCGAGTTTTTATTTGGAACAGAATGGTATCCATTTTCAAGTGGCAGTCCATCCTTTGGTGTTTTACCACTCATATTAGGAACATTCAAAGTGACGCTGATTGCAATAGGTGTAGCTGTTCCGATAGGTTTGTCAGTAGCAATTTATTTAAGTGAATATGCTTCTGACAAAACTCGAAAAATCATGAAACCGATTTTGGAAGTATTAGCAGGTGTACCGACCATTGTCTATGGTTTTTTTGCTCTGACGTTTGTCACACCGATATTACAAACTTTGATACCGTCGCTGAAATTATTTAATGCTCTTAGTCCAGGGATCGTAGTGGGAATCATGATTTTACCTAGCATTATCTCTTTATCGGAAGATGCCATGAATTCTGTACCAAATGCTATTCGAGAAGGAGCTCTCGCGCTGGGTGCTACAAAGCTCGAAGTTTCGTTAAAAGTTGTACTTCCTGCAGCGTTATCCGGCATCGTTGCATCCATTGTATTGGGCATTTCTCGGGCTATCGGTGAAACGATGATTGTCTCCCTCGCCGGCGGTGCAACCCCAACTTTTGATTTCAATATCACGGGTTCAATTCAAACGATGACAGCCTATATCGTACAAGTATCTTCTGGTGATGCAGGTTACGGCACAACAATTTACTATTCTATGTATGCCGTTGGATTTACGTTGTTTATATTCACTTTATTGATGAACTTAGTAGCTCAATATATTTCGAAACGCTTCAGGGAGGAATATTGATATGACGAAATACATTGACGATACCGTCGTCATGAAGCGTATGCAGTCTCGATTAAGAAAAAATAAAATTTGGAAAATGATATTCTTCCTTGCTACTTCTTTTGCATTGTTAACCCTCGTTGTATTAATTGTAAGAATAATATGTCAAGGAGCGGGATACATAAATTGGGATTTCTTTAACAATTTCGGTTCGCGTTTTCCTGAAAAAGCTGGAGTAAAAGCGGCATTAATTGGTTCGATTTGTATGATGCTCGTTGTAGCTCCAACTTCCATCATACTTGGGGTGGCAACAGCAATATATTTGGAAGAGTATGCAAAGAATAATAGATTTAATGATTTTATTCGAACAAATATATCCAACTTAGCTGGTGTACCATCAATTGTCTTTGGTTTATTAGGATTAACCATTTTTGTCCGCATGTTTGGTTTAGGAAAAAGTATTCTAGCTGCTGGATTAACGATGAGTTTATTAATTTTACCTGTCATTATTGTAGCTGCACAAGAAGCGATCCGTGCTGTACCAAAAGAACAGCGGGAAGCTTCATATGGTATGGGCGCAACAAAATGGCAAACGATTACTCGAGTTGTATTGCCATCTGCCATACCGGGAATCTTGACGGGTAGCATTTTAGCTTTATCTCGTGCAATTGGAGAAACAGCGCCATTAGTTGTAATCGGAATCCCTGTGATTATCCATTTCTTGCCTACGGGTTTGCTTAGTGAATTTACAGCTTTGCCGATGCAAATTTACGATTGGGCAAAACGCCCGCAAGAAGCATTTCAATATGTTGCTGCAGCGGGAATTATTGTGTTGATGATTGTCCTTGTGCTGATGAATTCGATTGCCGTGTTGATTCGAAATAAATTCCAAAAACGATATTAAGGATGGGTGAAAGTGGTACAAACAATGATTAACAATGAACTGAAACCTTTGCGTGTTGTTGAAAAGCAGTTCAAAGTGAATGAAAATTTCCAGACAAACAGTAAAGCATCCGTTTTCTATGCGAACAATTTTAATCTTTGGTATGGTGAGCACCATGCGTTAAAAGATATTCAATTTAACGTTCAAGAAAATGAAGTGACTGCCATCATCGGGCCTTCAGGATGCGGAAAATCAACTTTTATTAAAGCGTTGAACCGCATGGTGGAACTTGTTCCATCAGTGAAAATAAACGGAGAAATTTTATACCGTGGTCGCAATATTTTTGCTGCTGATTATGCAGTAGAGGAATTGCGTACAAAAGTTGGGATGGTGTTTCAAAAGCCAAACCCTTTTCCGAAATCCATATATGATAACGTTGCTTATGGTCCGAGAATTCATGGCATTAAAAATAAAAAAATACTAGATGAAATTGTAGAAAGGTCATTGAGAGGTGCAGCGATTTGGGATGAAGTGAAAGATCGTCTTCATCACAATGCTTATGGTTTATCAGGAGGACAACAACAACGTATTTGTATTGCACGGTGTCTAGCGATAGAACCAGATGTCATTTTAATGGACGAACCAACATCTGCCCTTGATCCAATTTCTACATTAAAAGTTGAGGACCTCATTCAGGACTTAAAAAAGAATTACTCCATTATTATTGTGACACACAATATGCAACAAGCGGCCCGGATTTCAGACAAAACAGTCTTTTTCTTAAATGGAGAAGTAGTGGAATTTGACATCACAGATCGAATATTCTCAACACCACGTGATCAGCGTACAGAAGATTATATTTCAGGGCGTTTCGGCTAATAGGAGTGATGGGTGTGTGAGTATTCGAGAAAGATTGGACAAAGAATTGGAATCTGTGCAACAAGCATTTTTAACTTTGTGCGATAAAAGTATTCATCAATTTGAATTATCGTTTCAAGCATTTATTGAAAAAGATATGGAATTAGCAAAACGAATAATAGAAGAAGATGTGGAAATGAACAAGATGGAAGAAGAGATTCATAATAAAGTAGTGCTCCTTCTGACCAAACAACAACCAATTGTTGCAACAGATCTTCGTCGTCTTATCGTTTTATTAAAAGCTGCTTCAGATATGGAACGGGTTGGAGATTATGCAGTGAACATATCAAAGGAAGCCATTCGCATTGGGGAGAAACAGTTTATTACGTCAGTAGAGTTAATGGAAGATATGTGCTATAAAACGATATCGATGCTTCGGCAAGTCGTTAATGCATTTGTGGAAGAAAATGTCCAAAATGCAAAAGAAATTGCTGAAATGGATGATCAAATCGATGAAATGTATGGTAATATGATTGCACATTTAATGAAACTTTCTGCCATTAGCCCTGAAAGTGTTTCGCAAATCACGTATTTATCTTTTGTATGTCGATTTATTGAGCGGTGTGCGGATTTGGCAACGAATATGGCAGAATATATCCTCTATTTGAAAAAAGGCCTTTACTTAGATTTAAACCGTTAATGTAGTATTCTAACCTTTTCAAAAGGGTTTTTATTGAATAATGAAAAAATTTATAATAAAATTATTTCAACCAAATACGGAAGCGATGATGAAAAAGAGTAGTATTATGGATTGGCTAAGAGAGCTAGCGGTTGGTGCGAGCTAGTGCAAGACATAATACGAATGGGTTTTCTAGCTCTAGCATTGAAAGTTTAGTAGGTGCTAGCGTATCGTTTACGTTACAAACTTTGAGTGGACATAAGTCTTCTTATGTCAATAAAGGTGGTACCACGGCTCCCCGTCCTTTAATTTTAGGGGAGTTTTTTTATTTTGATAGCTTAGTTAGTTGAGTTGAGAGGAGAAGGTAGAGATGACAGTAAATTATGTAATGAAAACTTTACAGGGAGATATGATGACCCCTATTTCTGTTTTCCTTAGTGTCTCAGGAAAAAATAAAGTATTATTTGAATCTGCTGCGAAACATGAGGAAAGCGGAAGATATTCCTTTATTGCCTATGATCCGATTGCAGAATTAATTGGCAATAAAGAGAGTTACTTGTTTAGGAAAGAAGGGGAGGAGGAAAAGAGGGAAGGTTCGGTCTTTCAAAAGTTGAGAGATATAATCCCTATTTCCAATGAACCACTCCCTTTTTCCTTCTTTGGAGGAGCAATTGGTTATTTTAGCTATGATACGGCTTTTTATTCTGAAAACATCGGACCTGTCTTATCAGATGAGTTGAATATGCCAGATGTGCATCTTCTGTTTTATAATCGTTTTATTGTCATCGATCATTTACTACAAAAAGTATCGATCGTGGCCATTGATTTATTCCAAGAAGGTAAAACAAGAGAGGAAATGGATGAATACATCCATCAGATTGAAGAACAATTGAAAAATGGTACTACGCTTATTGAAGTAGAAAAAAGTGCAGTTGAATTTCGTCCATCCATTGACCAAGAAACATTTGTGAAAATGGTAGAAAAAGCAAAAAAATATATTGAATGTGGTGACATTTTTCAAGTTGTATTATCTCAACGTTTTTCGTCAGATTTTAAAGGAAATCCTTTTTCTTTATACCGCAGTCTGCGTACTTCGAATCCATCACCATACATGTTCTATTTAGAGTTTGATGATTATACAATTTTGGGTACTTCCCCAGAAAGTTTAGTAAAAATCACCGATGGATTCATTAAGACGAATCCGATTGCTGGAACGAAACCTCGTGGAAAAACAAAGGAAGATGATCGAAAATTAGAGGAACTTCTTCTAAGTGATGAGAAAGAACTTGCGGAACATCGCATGCTCGTTGATTTAGGTCGAAACGATTTGGGGAGGGTTTCGAAGGTCGGTACAGTGAACGTTTCAAAATATATGAAAATAGAAAAGTATAAATATGTAATGCATATTGTTTCCGAAGTAATCGGTGAAAAAAGAGATGATGTTCATGTAGTGGATGTCATTACTAGTTGCTTGCCTGCTGGAACGGTTTCCGGAGCTCCGAAAATTCGCGCCATGCAAATTATCAATGAACTGGAACAACAAAAAAGAGGGGTTTACGCAGGGGCAATTGGTTATATTTCAATCAATGGCAATTTAGACTTGGCAATTGCGATACGTACGATGATCGTAAAAGACGAAAAAGCATATGTGCAAGCTGGGGCAGGAATCGTGTATGATTCCATTCCGCAATCTGAATATGAAGAGACACTGAATAAAATGAAGGCTTTGTTGGAGGTAGAGCGATGATATTACTAATTGATCATTACGATTCATTCACATACAATTTATATCAACAAATTGCCTCGCTCGGAAAAGAAGTGAAGGTTATTCGCTACGATGACATCACGATTGACGAAATTCGTGATATGCAACCTGAAGCGATTGTATTATCGCCAGGACCTGGAAGACCTGATGATATTCCTCAAACGGTCAATCTTGTAAAAGAACTGTACACGGAGTTTCCAATCCTTGGTGTTTGTTTAGGGCATCAAATTATCGGTGCCGCATTTGGCGGTGAGATTGTGCAAGCAAACCGCATCATGCATGGAAAAACGTCGCTATTAAACTATGAACGAAAGGGATTGTTCAAAGAGTGTTTTAATGATGTAGAAGTGATGCGTTATCATTCATTAGTCATTGAACCTACGACATTAAGTAAAGACTTTGAGGTAATTGCAACGTCAAAAGATGATGGAGAAATTATGGCTATTCAACATAAACAGCTACCTATCTATGGCGTACAATTCCATCCTGAGTCAATCGGTACACCAAGCGGAAATCATATCGTCAAGGCGTTTTTAGCGAATGCATAGTAAAAAGGCTTTCTAGAATGTATAACGTTCTAGAAAGCCTGTTATTTTATTGAAGATAATAGTCCTAATAGATGGTTATTAGTCAAACTTCAATTCATATTAGTCAATCTGAGGAGGATAATAGTCAAAATTGTGACAGTTATAGCCAATTATCAAGAAAATTGATTGAAAGATAATAGTCAAAGTTTAGTAAATAATAGCCAAACTCAATAGGATAAATGGCCAAATTTGTCAATGAGCTGAACATGCTGATATAAAGAAGTGATAATTGCCAAAGTCAAGCAAAAAATAGTCAATACCAATAGGATAATGGTCAATCTGCACTTTATAATAGCCATTCCAGAAATATAAAGCGTTATTATAAATATTTCTCAATCTCTTTCTCAAATTTGGATGGTTTATCCATCGGGGCAAAACGAGCGACTACTTCACCGTTTCGATCCACTAAAAATTTCGTAAAATTCCACTTTACTTTCGAACCGAGAACGCCTTTTGTATTACGGGTTAAAAATTTAAATAAAGGGTGTGCCTCTTCTCCGTTAACCGCTACAATTTCATGGATTGGGAATGTCACCCCGTAATTGATTCGACATGCTTCTTCCGCATCTTTTGCAGAGTCTAATTCTTGTTTAAACTGATTGGAGGGGAATCCTAAAACGACAAACCCACGATCTTTATATTTTTGATAAATTTTTTCTAGTTCATCAAATTGTGGAGCAAAACCGCAATTAGATGCAGTGTTCACAATTAACATTACTTGTCCTTTATAGCGGCTTAATGGATATGTTTCTCCCTTAGCAGTTGTTACTTCGATATCGTAAAATTCCATGAGAGCTCCTCACTTTCACTATTAATTCTCAGTTCTTCTACTGCTTAAATTCAGTATAACAGCTAATAGGAGAGAAGTAATGATAAACGCACTGATGAATGCGATTACCCCGTTCCATCCGAAACTAGACCAAAAGAATCCACCTGTTGTTCCACCAACACTTGAACCAAAATAGTAGGCAAATAAGTAAAGGGAAGAGGCTTGAGCTTTATTGCTTTTTGCCCGGCTGCTTACCCAAGAACTTGCGATGGAATGTGACCCGAAAAAGCCGAAAGTAAATACAACAATCCCAAGTATTTTAATTATTAAATTGACGGGAAGTGTTAATAAAGCTCCCGATAACATAATCATAATCCCGACTAACAGCACCTTTTGACGCCCAAACCGATCCGATAAACTACCAAACCAAGCAGAGCTAAAAGTTCCAACTAAATAAACTATAAAAATCCAGCCAACGATAGTTGTACTTAGGTTGTAAGGTTCATCTAGCAATTTATAACTAATATAGTTATATAAAGTGACAAATCCCCCCATTAATGTGAATGCAATTCCGAACAAGCAGACTAAACCTGGATCTTTTAAATGGGAAAATAGTGATTTCGTCAAGGAAGCTAATTGTAAAGGTCTTGGTTCAAAATGTTGAGATGCCGGCAATGCCCATATGAAAAAGAAGCTCACAATTAAACTTAAAATACCAAGAAAAAGCATTCCTACTTGCCACGAAAATAAATCTGTTACCGTTCCCATGATAATCCGCCCGCTAAGGCCACCAACGGAATTTCCGCTTATATATAGTCCCATTGCAATACCCAGGCTAGAAGGATCCATTTCTTCTCCTAAATAGGCCATCGCAATGGCAGGAATTCCCGCAAAAACAATGCCTTGTATGACTCTCAATAACAATAAAATTTCAAAAGAAGGAGAGAATGCTAGCACAATTGTTATGAACGATGCTGCAAAGATGGAAAAGGTCATTAATCGCTTTCGTCCCCAAGCTTCCGATAATGATCCAAATAAAATTAAACTAAAGGATAGGGCGACAGTAGAAGCTGATAATGATAAACTGGCTACAGCAGGTGAAACATGGAATTCTTCAGAAAATTGCGGAAATAAAGGTTGCGTAATGTATAAGTTTGCAAAAATAATAAATCCTGCTGCAAACAATGCTAAATTCGTTAATGTAAATTCTCGAGTTCCTTTTTGGATATACACTGTTCTTCGCCTCTTTTAATTTTGACATTTTTTTGAACAATCAATTTACCGATAATTATAATGGTGATTTTCTAAAATAGTAATTTCATAGTTTTTATTTCACTAATAACTTTGAGTTATAAGTAGATGATTCTTTAAAATATGCCATTTCATTGTGACATTTTTAGGACATGCTATAATTTGGATAAAGAATATGAAGGAGAAGGGGACAATCAATTGGATATCAATGCACTCATTTATTTTCAAACTGTTGCAAAATATGAAAATATGTCGCGAGCAGCAGAAATTTTACATATTAGCCAGCCTGCCCTCAGCAAATCGATTGCTATGCTGGAAGAGTATTTAGGAGTTGAACTTTTCGATCGAAATGGCCGCTCCATCAAATTAAACCGATACGGGAAATTCTTCCTAGAACGAACGAATCTGATTATAAAAGAAATCGAACGGGCAAAAGAAGATTTAACCAACCTTGTGTCACCTGATGTTGGTGAAGTCTCATTAGGATTTATGCATACGTTGGGGCTCGAAGTTATTCCATCCTTAATGATGAAAGCGAAAAAGCGATTTCCTCATATGCGTTTTCAATTAACTCAAAGCAATTCTAGTGTCATTATGAAAAAATTGGAAACGGGAGAGCTTGATATTTGTTTAGTATCTTCTCTTGAAACTAGTAAAGACGTCCATTGGGAAAAATTATGGGAAGAGGAGTTATTTTTAATTGTTCCGAAACAACATCCATTAAAAAATCGGAAAAAAGTCAAGCTTGCTGAATTTGCAATGGAGCCTTTCATTTCTATCAAAAAAGGAAATTCATTGAGGAAATATGTTGATGAGATTTTTAAACGAGAAGGGTTTCAATTAAATGTTGCTTTTGAAGGGGAAGAAGTACATACCATTGCCGGACTTGTGGAGAGCGGCTTAGGAGTTTCGTTAATTCCACATATTAAAGGGCTAGACCAATATAATGTACACATCATACAAGTAGATGCTAAAGACTGCAAAAGGGAAATTGGACTAAGCTATTTAAAAAATCGTTATATGAGTGGAGCAGTAAAGCAATTTATTGAATATGTTCGAGAGTTTTTTATTAATAAAACCCAAACAGAATCATCTTCCATCCGTTTGGGTTGATGAATTAAGAATTTTGTTTGCCTGTAATTAAATTAGCAATTTCTTCAATGGTCATCGTGGAATTGACTTTAAATTGCCCTTTTTGAATTGAGCGGGCATATTCCGGTTGTGCTAAAAATAACTCCATTTCAACCGCATTTTTAATAACGCCCATATCTTCCAATTTTTTTGAAACTTCATAAGGTGTTAGGCCGGAATAAATATATAGAATGCCTTCTACTACATTCTCCTGTTGTGTCGATGTAGTCGTTTCAGAAGGCTCATTATTTACCTCGGGTTCATCTTGCGTTTCGGTTGAATTGGAAGATGATTGATTTTCAAGTTCTTGTAATTGTTGTTTTGCTAATTTTAATTGGGATTCTAGCTGTGCAATTTTTTCTTCGTAATTAGCAATTTCCTTTGACTCTGATTCTGTATGAGAGAAACGATCCATCCCTGTATAAAGGATGCCGATGACTAAACAAGCAAGGCCAAACCCACGAACAGTCGATCTTTTCATGATTGACCTCCGTGATTAAGAATATGTAGAACTTGTTCTTCAGATAATGTTGACATTTTGCTGATTTCACTAATTGGGTATCCTTGCTTATTTAATTCGATGACTTGTCGAACTAAAATTTGATTGACCGGCTTATTCGGTTGTTTGGGTACATTTTCTGATTTAGTTGTAATAGGTTTTGTCGCCGGCTTTACTTTAAAAGAAGGCTCGAGTAATAATTCTTCTTCGATCACTTTTAATCTTCTTTTAATTCCGTTTGTTTCTTGATAAAATTGCAGAGACAATTCTTCAACATCTCGTTCTAATTTTTTTGATGTATCTTTTAGGAAAAAAGATGCAATAATACAAATAATGCCGATGATGATTAGTAACGTTGATAGTTCCACAATCGCTCCTCCGAATTTTACATTTTTGAATTATTTTAACATAAGGATTTTAATTAATAAATGATGCTAGATTTTTTTTCAATTTATGTTATAATGACTTAGTCGTATAAATCATGCTTATATATAAATTCATGATAGAGAGTGGGAGGGTTAATAATGCGCGTAAACATTACATTAGCTTGCACAGAATGTGGAGAACGTAATTATATTTCTACAAAAAATAAACGTAACAATCCAGAACGTCTAGAACTAAAAAAATATTGCTCTCGCGAGAAGAAAGTCACTCTTCACCGTGAAACGAAGTAATGATTTTGCCAAAACCAATTCCGGTTTTGGCTTTTTACTTATACGCAAAGGATTGATTGAAATGAACAAAAAAGAATTGCGAAATACTATTAAATCCTCTTTAAACGAAATGTCCAATGATCAATATCATTTACTTTCAGAAATGATAAAAAAGCGCTTATTCAATGAACCCATCCTAGAACAATGCCATACGATTGCGTTGACTATTTCAAGACAGCCTGAAGTGGATACTTATGAAATTATTAAGGCATGTTGGCAACTTGGTAAGCGTGTAGCTGTTCCAAAATGCAATCCAAAAACACGAACAATGGATTTTTATAATATCACTAGCTTTTCCCAGCTGGAAACGGTATATATGGATTTACAAGAACCTATACCAGAAAAAACAACATATGTATCTCCTGAAGAAATTGATTTAATGATTGTACCAGGGATTGTATTTGATCAGCTTGGATATCGAATTGGTTACGGAGGCGGTTATTACGACCGGTATTTAACGAATTATAACGGGCATAAGATATCACTAGCTTTTCATTTACAAATTGTCGAAGAATTGCCAAAAGAATCTCATGATATTCCAGTTGATTTCATTATTACTGAAAAAGCTCTCATACATTGTGCCAACAATCGAAAGGAGATAGCTGAATGAAAACGATACTCGATATTCGCAACATATTGAAGCAATATGGTTCGTTTATTTATACAGGAGATCGCTTAGGGGATTTGATGATGATGGAAGATGAAATTCGCGAATTATATAAGTCGCAAGTTATAGATCCAAAAGAATTCCAATCGGCTCTATTGATAATTCGAAACGAAATAAAAAAAGAAGAAGAGAGAAAAATGAAATTAAATAACTAATATAGCCAATAAAAGAAAAAAATAATGATTGAATCAATTGTTAAAAAGGTGTAGACTTGTTAAGTCATTTTCATAAGAACAGTGGAGAAGCCACTGTTTTATTTTTGGGAACCTTTTTGTAAAAAAGACGTAAATATTTTTGGGGGTTTGTAAAGGGAAGGTAATATATAATTTTTATATCCTAATTTCTTTTAATTTTTTCGTAGTGCAATTCATTGAATAATGGCAAGAAAAAGATTAAGATATTATTTGCCTTCTTCTAAACATATGAAGTATATGTGCGAATGTTGTGACTTTGAATAAGTAAGAAGAGGAGGATGCAAGATGAAGTCATGGAAATGGCCTAAACATACGATTTTAATAGTAGCCATTATCGCAACTTGGATTAAGACTGCAATCGTCTATCGAACCAGCTTTGAATTCGATTTAGAAAATGGAATGCAAGAGTTCATTTTATTTATAAATCCTCTTAGCTTTTTACTTTTTGCTTACGGAATATCTTTATTTTTCAAAACAGAAAAGGCGCGGAATCGTTGGATTGTCATTACAAGTATGGTGTTAAGTATTGTACTTTATACAAATGTTGCTTTCTATCGATTCTTCAACGATTTTATTACGCTTCCTGTATTATTCCAAACAAGCAATTTCGGAGAATTAGGAACGTCTGTAGCTGAAATACTTAATTTTAAGGATCTTTTATACTTTATTGATGTATTTGTTATTTTGTTGGCAATTAAATACTTACCAAAAATGGAGACATTATATAGCGTTCGAAAAGAAGTTCGTCGCGCATATTTTGTCCTATCATTAGCTGTGTTATTTTTAAATTTAGGTCTTTCTGAAACAGAACGGCCACAGCTTTTAACTCGTAGTTTTGACCGCGAATTACTAGTAAAAAATATTGGAACTTATAATTATCATTTATATGATATTTACATTCAATCAAAATCTTCCGCTCAACGTGCTCTTGCAGATGGGAGCGAACTAGTGGAAGTCAATAACTATGTTCAAGCAAACCAAGCAGCCATTAATGAAGACATGTTTGGTAAATATCAAGGTCGAAATTTGATTGTCATTCAACTGGAATCATTGCAAAGTTTTGTCTTGCAAAATGACATGAATGGATACGAAGTTACACCATTCTTGAATTCCTTAATTCACGATAAAGATACGTATTACTTTAATAATTTCTATCATCAAACAGGACTTGGCAAAACAAGTGATGCTGAATTCTTATTGGAAAATTCACTGTTTGGTTTAGACCGTGGTGCTGTATTCTTTACGCATAGTGGAAATACGTTTAATTCGATGGCTGAAAAGCTAGGGAAAAATGGATATTTTACAAGTGTCATGCACGCAAACAATAAATCTTTCTGGAATCGTGATATGACATATCAATCATTAAAAATGCAAAAATTCTATGATATTGATAGCTATGATGTAAACGAAGATAATTCTGTAAACTGGGGATTAAAAGACATTCCATTCTTTGAACAATCAGCGGAAATTATGACTGAAATGCCGCAACCGTTCTATACAAGAATAATTACATTAACAAACCATTTCCCATTCACATTGGATGAAGAAGATAAAATGATTCCTGAGTACAACTCTAATTCAGGTACGTTAAACCGTTATTTCCAAACTGTGCGATACATGGATGAGGCGGTCAAATTATTCTTTGAACATTTAAAAGAAAAAGGGTTGTATGAAAATTCCATTATTGTTATGTACGGAGATCACTATGGAATTTCTGAAAACCATAATAAAGCGATGGCTATGTACTTAGAAAAAGAAGAAATTACGCCATACGATAGCGCATTGTTGCAGTCAGTGCCGCTATTCATTCACGTTCCGGGATCTGGTGACGGGCGAATCATCGAAAAGGTTGGAGGTCAAATTGACTTAAGACCAACCATTTTACATTTGTTGGGAATTGACACTTCCAATGATATGCAATTAGGTGCAGACTTGTTCTCTGATGAACACGAAGACTTTGTCATCTTCCGTGATGGACGCTTTGTGACGGATCAGTATGTATTTGCGGATCAAACATGCTTCGATCGTGCAACAGGAGAGAAGGTGGATATTCAAGGATGTGCACCTTATATTGAACGAGCTCAAAAAGAGCTTGGATATTCAGATAAAATCATCAATGGTGACTTATTGCGCTTCTATGATGAAGAAACGGGAAATTTAATATCTGAAGCGGTTAAATAATTGTTGATAAAGTGACCGTTTAAAAAGGTCACTTTCGATTGTGGTGCATGCTTAGCTACAGAGTAATGGCAAAGAGGATAGCGGAGACTTATTTCTGCTTCTGTAGTAGAAAAGAGTTATAAGGGCTATGATTATAGAATGTGGGGGTTTCTAGAATGCTTTGATTTTCTAGAAACCTTTTTTCCTTTTAAAAAATTAATTTAAATAAAAAACGAGATGCGGCAATGCACCTCGTTTTTTATTTCTTTTCATTAGTGATGTACTGGTGGATAGCCTTGGTATAATACAGTCATGATGACAAACCAACCAAACACTACTCCAGATGCTAATCCAAAAATAATTGCTAAAACGTTTTTGTCTTTGATTGCGCGGAATGCCGCAACTAATGAAAGAATTGCAATTAAACCGAAAATAACCATTAATAAGTTCATGAAAAATATTACACTCCTTTCGACATCCAAAGAGTATGTCGGTAAAACAATATTCCTTCTCTATTTTATAGCAACGGTCATAAAATGTCGAGTTTTAAAAGTGACGTTTATATGAACAACGAATGATTCGTTTAAAAGTTAAGAATGAATTGGTTGGCAATGTTCATTTTTTCCAAACCATAGTATAATACGCTAGAGGTGATTAGATTGTTGGATGTTAAAACATTAAGTGTCGGTCCAGTGCAAGCAAATTGCTATATAGTGAGCAACCAATCAAAAGAATGCATCATTTTTGACCCAGGTGAAGAAGGAAATAGAATCATTTCTACAATTCAATCTCAACAGCTGAAACCACTAGCCATCTTTTTAACTCATGCTCATTTTGACCATATAGGTGCTGTCGATGAATTAAGACAGGCTTTTCATATTCCTGTTTATATTCATAAAGAAGAAGAGGACTGGTTAATGGACCCAAATAAAAATGGTTCAGGAAAATATGTGGATCTACAAACGTACCGTCTGCAACCGGCGGATTATATCATCGAAAAAGAGCAGACTTTTGTTGTAGGAGGCATGAAATTTCATGCGGTATTTACGCCAGGGCATTCCCCTGGAAGCATTTCATATATTTTCGAAGACGATGGGTTTGCAATTGTAGGCGATACGCTGTTTCAAGGAAGCATCGGTCGAACAGATTTAATTGGTGGATCACTGGAAGTGTTATTAAAATCCATTCATGAGAAGCTGCTTGTGCTGCCTGATGATTTTATTATTTATCCGGGACATGGAGGCTATACAACACCAGCTCATGAAATGGATACGAATCCATTTTTACATGGCTTTTAACTTAATAAGAGGGTGTCTAGAAAGTCGAGAACTTTCCAGGCACCCTTGCTTGCTTTTTCCTCCTGTGATAGTCGAAACAAACTTCCACTATCCTCGTCGCAAAAAGGGCCGCCTCAAAATGACTTTTGAGACAGCCCCATTTCCTGATTTATTAGTGTCCAAGTCCACCCGGTACGTGGATAAACGTTGTGTAATAAGTAAAACCAGCAAAGAATATTGTCAAATAAGCTCCGAAAATGTACATGTACATGCGTTCTGAAAGGTTTAAGAAGCCTAATAATAAGAATAATACAGAATTACCTACGAATAATAGCGAAACCTCGATCATATGACCAAGATAGAACATTACGGCAAAAATACCTGTCCAGAATGCTAAAACTTTATACATATTAGCCATGTCGAATCCCTCCTTTTGTACGACACAATAATCTCAATGTTTATTATAAATGATAATTGACAATATTGTAAACTGATACTTCGATAGATTTGTGACAATCAAGTGTATCTTTTACAGAGCAACATTTGGCACACATATTTCATATTTACAAAAATCGCAATCATGAACCATACTTTCAAATTGAACAAATTCATTTTTTTCAAATAGTGTGTCGATTTGACCTTGTAAGTATGATTTATGTAGTTCACATACTATATCGCTATGTTCTTTTATTTGACTTCTATATGGACAGTTAAAAATCGTTAGCGTAATTTTCTTTCCTTCAGCAGTATCTACAATTTTTGGAATATAGCCAACTAGTAGAGCAGCTTCAGATAAGATTTCTAATTTTTCTTCAAAGCTAAGAGGTTTAGTTATCTTTGATAATCTTTTTTGAATTTCTTTTAAGCCATCTTGATAACTAATTTTTTTCGCTGTCTTCAATGCATCTTGTCCCAACTCACACACAAGTTGAAGTGCCCATTTAACGAGATGTTTTTCATCTCGTTTTGGGAAAGTCAACTCAACCCCTTGTTCAGATACTTGATAAATTCTACCAGGTCTTCCACCTTTACCTGATTTTAAAAAATCAGCAGTGATGAGATGGATCTCCGATAATTTCGTTAAATGCAATCTTGCCACATTTGGATGTATATTAAATTTATCTGCAATATCTTGTACAGTAAATGCTTTTTTTTGTTGCAACATGTATTCATATATTTGAAAACGAGTTTCATCCGCTAAAGTACTCGTAATTTTTAATGGATGCAACATGCTGTTATCCCACCTTCAGTAATATTTATGCTACTTCAATTTTAGCTTTATTATTAATAAAATGATAGTGAAAATACGTGGTGATTATTGGGGATTAGCAAAATATTCAAAATTTGTAATAAAATCTGCCATAAACTTTTCAAAAATAAAGTTTCAACAGAAAAAAGGGGTCAAATAAAAATTTTAAGAAAAAGCCTTTTCCAAATATAAACTTCGTCTTATACTATTGCTAAATTCAGCGGTCACGAATTTAGGGAAGTGGTGATGCGTTTGAAAGTGGAGTCCGTTATTGAAACAAAATCAACTCAATTATTGTTAAAAGCTTTACATTTCGGTGCTAGTGATATTTTAATTGAGCCAACTCCAAACCATTACACCATTCAGTTTCGCAAATATGGAAAATTATTTCCTGCGGGTCATTTCCCTATTGAATTAGGGGATCGAATGATTTCCTTTTTCAAATATAAATCTTCTTTAGATATTAGTGAAAAGCGAAAGCCGCAAAGCGGTTCATTTGAAGAAATGTTTTCCAATCGTTTGTATGCCTTCCGAGTCTCTACTTTACCTTCCGTATATAAAAGAGAAAGCCTCGTTATCCGTTTGTTTTTACAAAATGCCTCATATCCGATTGCTTCATTATGTTACGATCGCCATTCATCAGAAAAATTATTAAGATTGATTTCCAATCGACAAGGATTGATATTATTTTGTGGCGCCACAGGATCGGGCAAAACTACGACATTATATTCATTAGCAAAATATTGCAGTGACACATTAGGGCGACATGTAATTTCTCTCGAAGATCCAGTGGAAAGCAGCCAGTCGTATATGCTTCAAATTCAAGTAAATGAGCTTGCAGGTATTACATATGCAGCTGGTTTAAAAGCAATTTTAAGACATTCGCCCGATGTCATTATGATTGGTGAAATCAGGGATGAAGAGACTGCAGAAATCGCCATGCGTGCTGCATTATCCGGTCATTTGGTGCTATCAACTATACATGCAAAAGATTCGGTGAATTGTCTATATCGTTTAATGGATTTAAATGTTTCCATAGAAGAAATTCGGCAAGCTTTGATTGCAATTATTGCCCAATGTTTAATTCAGTTACATGATAGCGATAGCAGGAAAGCAATTTATGAAATTTTGTCGGAAGATATTTTACAAGAAGCAATTATAAATACAGCGCAAGGAATTGAATATCACTTGCCAGTTGAGGAAACATTGGAATTCCAAAAAGCTGCAATTGAAGAATTGGGGGATTTGTCGTGCTACAGCAAATCA
Organism: Ureibacillus thermosphaericus; assembly: GCF_012396605.1. Classification (GTDB taxonomy): domain Bacteria; phylum Bacillota; class Bacilli; order Bacillales_A; family Planococcaceae; genus Ureibacillus; species Ureibacillus thermosphaericus. The sequence goes on along the minus strand of NZ_JAAXPW010000011.1, from coordinate 39,925 downwards.
GCGAAAGAATGAATTTCCCCATTCAAAGAAATTATAAGGAGAAAGTTCGGGATGTTCCATCGCTCCTAAATAGGACAAGCATATTACTGAAAGAAGGATATACATTTTCAGATGCCTTATTTATGTTACTTCCTTATCACGTTAAAGAATTGGAAAAGTGGAATGCTTTATTACAACAACAGTTCAATAACGGTTCATCGGCAGTGGATATTTTACAACAACTTTCAATTCCAAAACATTTTTTATTATTGATAGCTATTGCAGAAGAAAAAGGGGATTTAGCTGAATCATTGCACCACGTAAGTAAGCAAATAAAATTTCAAGAAGATACGCAGCGGAAAATTGTGAAGTTGCTAATGTATCCCGCTTTCTTGATGATTTTATTAACAATGGTTTTTATATTGTTTCGAAGTTATTTTTTACCAAACATAGAGCAACTCGTGATTTCGAATCATTCAGAAAAGGTCAATAGTATAAACTTCGCTGTTGTATTGCTTCATATACCAGATTTTCTCATACTCCTCTTCATTATTTCGTTATTCTTGATATTTATTTCAATTCATTCCATTCGAAAAAAAGAGATCGCTCATCAACTAAACATCATTATGAAAATCCCTATAGTGAAGTATGTTTATCAAGTGAATTTAACAAGACAATTCTCTCATTTGCTTGGAAGTTTATTAGTATCAGGTATATCACTTCAACAAGCATTGTCTATTTTAGAACAACAACAAATAAGTCGCCACTTATCATATATCACAGCACTATTGAAACAAAGGGTGAAGTTCGGTGATTCATTGTCAGAGGCTGTGAAGATACTTCAACTGTTTATGCCGAAGTTTGATGAATTGATTCAACACGGTGAAAAAAATGGATACTTAGGCCGGGAAATGCTCATATTCAGCGAATTGCTAAATGAGAGGATCCAATCGACCATCAAATTTTGCTTGGCAAGCATTCAACCTCTTTTCTTTATTTTGATTGCGATATGCATTGTTGCAGCGTATTTAAGTATACTGTTGCCGATGTATGACTTAGTCGAAATCATGTAATAGAGGTGAAATCATGAAAAATCAAAAGGGTTTTACGTTAATTGAGATGTTAATTGTGCTATTTATTATATCTATCTTAATATTAGTAACTGTTCCAAACGTAACGAAACATCGGAATACGATTGATGATAAAGGTTGTGAAGCATATATCCGCATGATACAAGGGCAGGTAGAATCATACAAAATTGAATACAAAACCATCCCTACATTAGATCAATTAGTAAACAAGGGATACTTAAGAGAGGGGATGGATAAATGTCCGAATGGCAAGGGATTTACCATTGAGACGGATGGAACTGTGACATTAACCAATCAATAAAGGAGCATAGAGCAATTGAAAGAACAGGGGTATACGCTATTAGAAATATTATTCGTTTTAATGATTGTCGTATTGGTTGGTATGTTAGGGACAACCTTTTCTTTTAAAATGACAGAAAAAATGGTTGTGGAACAGTTTTTCCACCAATTTACATTGGACATTCAAATGGCACAAATGTTGGCCTTGGAAAAGCAAAGGAGCTGTTTTGTTTCTTTTGTAAATCAAGATACTTATAGAATATACCATCAACTAGATGAAGTGATTTTAGAGAGAAAACTACCGGAAATCATTGAGTTTGATCAGTATAGTAATTTATTAACTCTTCGAATTGATCCAGATGGAAATGTAAAAAATTTTGGGAAATTCACTTTTTACACTCCTTTCGGACAAAAACATATTGTCATTAATATCAATAAAGGACGAATTCGTTATGTGGAATGAAAAGGGGACTTCCATGTTAGAATCGTTGCTAACGCTTATGATTATTATAGTAGCCATAAGTTTTATTCCGTTCATTTTTCAACTTCAGCATTCTCTATACAATCAATCGTTGGAATTACATGCATCCCAAGTGGCCTATGAAGCAGTTATTATTGCTAAAAATACCGGTATTTTCGAAGGGAAAAAATGGATCGACAACGTAGAATATGCTTGGTATTTTCAAACAGATGCGGTTTGTGTACGATTTAACAATTTAGATGGGGTACGATACAAATGCATCAATGGCGATGGCGAATTGTAAGAAGTGGAAATGGATTTACATTTATCGAGGCGCTGTTTCAATTGGTGATTTTTTCGTTACTCGCTCAAGTAATTTTTATTTTTTATCTATTAATTCAACAATGGCACGACACGATTGTGGCAGAAGAACAAATTAAATGGGAAATCTTTATTCATGATTTACAACAATATTTACTTGATGCAGAGGATATTTATATAATGAATAATTCATTATATATCATAGACTCTTCCACAAAAACGATAAAAATAAACAAGATTACAGATGTGATTCGTTTGCAAATCAATGATCAAGGTTATGTGCCACTATTAATTGGTATTCGACATGCCGAGTTTTCCCTTTCAGACAATATTGTAACGATAAAAGTAGAATTCTTGAATGGTATTGTAAAGGAGAGAGCGTTACTTGTACAATATCATAAATAACGAAAAAGGCATAATATTTCCCGTTGCGATTGTCTTTTTGTTTTTTCTTATCACTGTTGTAATTTTTTACAGTTCAACCTACTTAACTCAATTTTCTATTATAAATTCATTGGAAAACATAAACATTCGTGCTACGATAAATTTACTTGGAGAAACCGCAGAGTTTTAGTAGAAAGGTGTCTAATTATGCGAAAGATTTACTTAGTAGGGTTTATGGGGTGCGGAAAAAGTGTAGTCGGACGCCAATTAAGCTATGCCCTACGATTGCCCTTTTATGATATGGATAAAGAAATCGTCAGACAACAAGGCATGTCGATTCCAGAAATTTTTGAAAAGTTTGGAGAAGAATATTTTAGAAATTTAGAAACTGAATTTTTAAAAAACTTTCGTGACGAAGCTTGCATTATTGCGACTGGTGGCGGCGTTGCAATGAGACAAGAAAATCGACAAATTATGAGACGGACAGGTTTAATCTTTTTTCTTGATGCATCATTTGAAGACATTTATAAAAGAATAAAAAATGATAAAAATCGACCAATTGCACAACGTTCGACTAAAAAAGAACTGGAACGACTATATTATTATAGAAGAAAATTTTATAAAAGAGCCGCTCACATCCGTGTCTTTACAAAAGATCGAACAATTCGCCAAGTGGTAAATTATATTGCTTTTCAAGTGAATCGACTAAAAGGCGAATGTTAAGGTGTTGATGTTTAAAAATGTTCGTTTTTTTAAGGAATTTTAAAAAATGATTGCCTTCTATTACGTTCAATGTTAGGATATAGGCAAAGATGTCTGTTTGTTGAAAAATTTCATATGGTGCGGATGATTGTGCGGGGAGAGAACGTTTTTACGTCGCCGAAGGAGCAAGTAGTAGAACTATGAATCTCTCAGGCAAAAAGACTCGTACGGGACGCAACTCTGGAGAGTGCTGAATAACAGCCACCCAAGGGGAAAGCCTATTTTATAATAGGTGTAACTTTCAGGTGCAAGGACAGAGAATTCCTTTAAAAAGGGGATTTTCTGTCCTTTTTGCCTAGTTTAAAGATATTGGTAGTAAATTGTTAATTAATGAGGGAGGTTTCACGATGGGAGAATTAAAGAGAACACCATTATTTGATGAATATGCGAAATATGGTGCAAAAACGATTGATTTTGGTGGATGGGAATTACCTGTTCAATTTTCATCAATAAAGGATGAACATGAAGCTGTAAGAAATCGTGCTGGACTTTTCGATGTATCCCATATGGGAGAAATTTTTGTAAAAGGGAAAGATGTTCTCGGCTATCTTCAAAAATTATTGTCCAATGACATTTCAAAAATTCCAGTTGGCGGCGCACAATATAATGTGATGTGCTATGAAAATGGTGGGGTTGTAGATGATTTAATCGTCTATAATCTTGGCGATGACCAATACTTGCTTGTTGTCAATGCGGCAAATATTGAAAAAGACTTTGAATGGATGAAAAAGCATGCAGAAGGCGATGTAACGATTATAAATCAATCAGATGAATATGCCTTAATTGCACTTCAAGGACCTCTATCAGAAAAAATCTTGCAAACATTAACAGATGTGAACTTATCTGAATTAAAACCATTCCAATTTAAAGCATCTGTTCAAGTTAGTGGTTATTCTGTATTGTTATCACGCAGCGGATATACAGGTGAAGACGGCTTCGAATTATACGGGGAGCCAAATTCAATTGTAGCATTGTGGAATAAACTATTAGAAGCAGGAAAAGAAGATGGATTGATACCATGCGGCCTTGGAGCACGTGATACGTTGCGTTTTGAAGCATGCTTACCGCTTTATGGACAAGAATTATCAGAAAATATTTCTCCATTAGAAGCAGGCATCGGCTTTGCAGTAAAACTTCAAAAAGATGCGGATTTCATCGGTAAAGAAGCTCTTAAAAACCAAAAAGAACAAGGGCTTTCAAGAAAACTGGTTGGTATTGAAATGATTGATAAAGGGATTCCTCGCCATGGCTATAAAGTATTTAAAGGCGACACTGAAATTGGAGAAGTTACAACTGGTACACAAATCCCTAGTACGAAACGTAATTTAGGACTTGCTTTATTAGATATTCAATATACTGAAATTGGTACAGAAGTGGAAGTAGAAATACGCAATAAAAAGGTAAAAGCACATGTTGTGCCGAAGCCATTTTATAAACGTGAAAAATAAAAATTAATGGAGGTCAAACAATGAAGCATCGTTATCTTCCAATAACGGAACAAGACAAACAAGAAATGCTCTCTACCATTGGAGTAGAAAGCATTGATGAATTATTTGCGGATATTCCTGAAGAGGTGCGTTTTAAAGGGCTTTATAATATTAAAGAAGCAGCATCTGAATCTGCGCTATTAAAAGAACTAAAAGCTTTAGCAGATAAAAATATCAACACTGAAACAGCTGTTTCATTCTTAGGTGCAGGTGTATACAATCACTACAAACCTGTTATTGTGGACCATGTTATTTCTCGGTCTGAATTCTATACTGCTTATACACCATATCAACCGGAAATTTCACAAGGTGAACTACAAGCTATTTTTGAATTCCAAACAATGATTGCCGAATTAACAGGTATGGATTTAGCAAACTCTTCCATGTATGATGGCGGAACATCGCTTGCAGAAGCAGGGATGCTTGCTGCTGGCTCAACAAGACGTAAAAAATTGTTAGTATCTGAAGCAATCCATCCTGAATATCGTACTGTTGTAGAAACTTATGCATATGGCCAATCAATCGAAGTAGTAAATGTGCCAATGAAAGATGGAGTAACAGATATTGAAGCATTAAAAGGTATGATTGATCAAGATACTGCGGCTGTTATGGTTCAGTATCCTAACTTCTTTGGTCAAATTGAAGACTTGAAAACAATGGGTGAGCTAGTACATGAAGCGAAAGGATTATTCATTGTTTCTGCAAACCCATTAGCATTAGGTGTGTTAACGCCTCCTGGAAAACTTGGAGCTGACATTACTGTAGGGGATGCACAACCATTTGGTATTCCTGAAAGTTTTGGAGGACCACACTGCGGTTATTTTGCTACGACTTCAAAATTAATGCGTAAAGTGCCTGGCCGTTTAGTAGGACAAACAGTAGACCAAGACGGACGTCGCGGTTTCGTATTAACATTACAAGCTCGCGAACAACATATTCGCCGTGAAAAAGCAACTTCTAACATTTGTTCGAACCAAGCATTGCTTGCTCTTGCTGCATCCGTTACTATGACAGCTTTAGGTAAACGCGGTATTCAAGAAATGGCAAAGCAAAACATCGTGAAAACTCGTTATGCAAAAACAGCGTTTGAGCAAGCTGGATTTACAGTTCCATTCCAAGGTGCTCACTTCAACGAAATCGTTGTAAAAGTAAACAAACCAGTGAGTGAATTAAACAAAAGATTATTAGAAAAAGGCATTATCGGTGGTTATGATTTAGGCCGCGATTATCCTGAACTTGAAAACCATGTACTTATTGCCGTTACAGAATTGCGTACGAAAGAAGAGATTGATCAATTAGTGCAAGAAATGGGGGCTTACAATGCATAACGAAAATCAACCGCTCATTTTTGAATTATCGAAGGAAGGGCGCATCGGCTACAGCTTGCCAGAATTAGATGTGCCAGAGGTAGAATTATCAGAATTAATTCCACAAGAATATTTGCGTGAAGAACCTGCTGAATTACCGGAAGTTTCAGAATTGGATATTATGCGCCACTATACAGCATTATCTCGCCGCAATCATGGCGTAGATTCTGGATTCTATCCACTAGGTTCTTGTACGATGAAATACAATCCAAAAATTAATGAAGAAGTCGCCCGCTTCTCTGGATTCGCAAATATTCACCCGTTACAAGACGAGTCAACAGTTCAAGGTGCAATGGAATTAATGTATGAACTTCAAACAGCTTTAAAAGAAATTACAGGTATGGATGAAGTTACATTACAACCTGCTGCGGGTGCACATGGAGAATGGACAGCATTAATGATGATTCGTGCTTTCCATGAAGCAAATGGGGAAGGTCACCGTAATAAAGTAATCGTTCCAGACTCTGCACACGGAACAAACCCAGCTAGTGCTACTGTTGCTGGATTTGATACAATTACAGTAAAATCGGATGAAAATGGTTTAGTTGATTTGGAAGATTTACGTCGAGTAGTTGGGAAAGATACAGCGGCACTTATGCTGACAAACCCAAATACGCTCGGGCTATTTGAAGAGCACATCATTGAAATTGCGGATATCGTGCATAGCGTGGGCGGGAAAGTATATTACGATGGAGCAAACTTAAATGCTATTATGTCAAAAGTACGCCCAGGCGATATGGGATTTGACTGTGTACACTTGAATTTACACAAAACATTCACAGGTCCACACGGCGGTGGAGGTCCTGGTTCTGGCCCTGTAGGGGTAAAAGCAGATTTAATTCCATTCTTGCCGAAACCAGTATTAGTGAAAAAAGAAGATGGCACGTTCCATTTTGATTATGATCGTCCACAATCCATTGGCCGTGTAAAACCATTCTACGGAAACTTCGGCATCAATGTACGTGCTTATACGTATATTCGTTCAATGGGACCTGAAGGATTAAAATTAGTAACAGAATATGCAGTATTAAATGCGAACTACATGATGCGTAAACTACAACCTTACTTTGACCTTCCTTATGATCGTCATTGTAAACACGAATTTGTATTATCTGGACGTCGTCAGAAAAAACTTGGTGTTCGCACATTAGATATTGCGAAACGACTACTTGATTTCGGTTATCATCCACCAACAATTTACTTCCCATTAAATGTGGAAGAGGGAATGATGATTGAGCCTACAGAAACAGAATCGAAAGAAACATTAGATGCGTTCTGTGATGCACTGATCCAAATCGCAAAAGAAGCGGAAGAGAATCCGTCTATTGTACAAGAAGCACCACATACAACTGTTGTGAGTCGATTAGATGAAACTCAAGCTGCTAGAAATCCAATTTTGCGTTATCAAAAACAATAGCGTTCAAAATAAAAATATCCATGAGTGCATCTCATGGATATTTTTTACTACTTTTAAACAAGCTATTTAAAAGATGATATATGACATGAGTAAAATATCATAAATATTGTTGGCGTAATCATGTCATTTCTTTAAATATAGGAATTTCAACAGGTAAACTAATTTTTTGTTTTAATTTTACCAGTCCAAGTTTTGAAACCGCCTTGAAGTTGATACAATTGATTGTAACCTTTTTTCTTTAAGAAAAGAGCTGCCCTAGAACTTCTTGTCATATTTTGACAATATAAATATACAGGAAGATCTGGACGAATTTCTTTGTAACGTTGACGCAATTGAGAAAAAGGAATATTACGTGCACCTAAAATGTGACCAGAATCAAATTCTTTTGTTTCTCGAACATCGATTAATTGAGCTTTTCGATATCCTTTAATAAATTCTTCTTGCGTCAAATTAGTAACAGATTTTTTTAAACGGAATGAACTTACTAAAACATAGATAATGATAAGTCCTAGGATTGTTGCAATCGTATATAATACTGTCGCCACTTCTAAAATTCTCCTTTCTATTTACATAGAACATTATAAATAAGAAATTGGCATTCGTCCATTCAGTTTGATACAATAAAAAAGTTGTGAGGAGGAAAACAAGTTGAAAACGAAATGGTATTTCATTAATTCAGGACCATGCAGTCCTTCTTATAATATGGCATTAGACGAGGCATTACTCGATTTTCATAGTAGAGGCGAAATTCCACCAGTCATTCGATTTTACGAGTGGAATCCGCCAACCCTTTCTATTGGATATTTCCAAAGAGCACATCGAGACATTGATTTTGATGCTTTAAAAGCGCAAAATATTGGCTTTGTTCGGAGACCTACTGGTGGAAGAGCAGTTCTTCATGACAGCGAATTGACATATAGCATCATCGTTACAGAACAATACCCAAATATGCCTGAAACGGTTACAGAAGCTTATCGTTTTTTAAGCGAAGGCTTGTTAAAAGGGTTCCACAATTTAGGATTAGATGCATATTTCAGCATCCCTGATACGGAGGAAAAACAAGAAGCATTGAAAAAACCAAAAAGTGCAGTTTGTTTTGATGCTCCAAGCTGGTATGAACTCGTTGTAGAAGGAAAGAAAGTTGCTGGAAGTGCGCAAACTAGACAAAAGGGTGTCGTTTTACAGCACGGTGCGATTTTATTGGATCTCGATGAGGACAAGCTGTTGTCTCTGTTCAAATTCCCTTCCGAAGAGGCAAAAGAGCGGATGCGAAAACAATTGCCGGAAAGAGCAGTTGCAATTAACCGTTTAACAACACGACGCATCACTATTGAGGAATGCATTGATGCATTCAAAAAAGGATTTGAAGAAGCTTTACAAATTGAACTTGTTCCATATGAATTAACAGAAGAACAAAAGGAATATGTGAGAAAATTAGAAGAAGAAAAATATGCAAATGATGAATGGAATTTCAGAAAGTAATTAAAAATTATAGTTCAAAAATTGTGACTAAAATTTAATATTCAGCTCCAAACTTAGAAATTTCTAAGATTCATAGAAATTATTATTTGTCAACCCCTTGAATCGATTCTAGTTATGAGGTAATCTTTTCTAAGTAGCAGAACGAAACAATATATTGTATGTTCATTTTACTAGACATACAATATATTGTGTTTTATTGTTTATATATGGGAAATGATAGATAAATTATATATGTGCTAAGGGAGGCTGGCAGATGGTAATGGTAGATTCTTATACGACCATCCTCATTGATCAACTAAACAAAGATATTGAACAATTTCCACAAGTTCATTCAATTACTCCAGATATGCATGTAACGCATAAAGGTGTATCGAGATTAGTCATGATTGACCGATACTCATTCAAGGATACGGAAAAGAAAACATTAAAACCTGGAGATTTTGTTGTATTAACAATTAAAGAAGATCCAAAGTTTCCAGCTCGAGGATTAGGTTATATCCAATCAATTGATTGGAATGCTAATAAAGCAGAAGTATTAATTGAAGAAGAATACAGAAATGTACTAGATGATCCAAAAGAACAAGAAACAGGTATCATCGTTCGTTCTCTAGATGTTATTGAAAAGCCTCTAGAAATTTTTTATGAACAAATTGCGAAACGAAATGCAACAGGCTTATCGTCTGTTGAACAAACAGAAGAAAAACGCAATGAATGGTTCCAAAAATTTTACGAGCAATTAGCTTCTTTAAAGTTCGTGCCGGCTGGACGAGTTCTATACGGTGCAGGTTCAGGAACGCAAGTCACATACTTCAACTGCTATGTAATGCCTTTCGTTCCGGATAGCCGAGAAGGTATTAGTGAACATCGCAAAAAGGTAATGGAAATTATGAGCCGCGGAGGCGGTGTTGGTACAAATGGTTCAACACTAAGACCTCGCAATACGCTTGCAAGAGGAGTAAATGGGAAATCAAGCGGTTCTGTATCATGGCTTGATGATATTGCGAAACTTACACATCTTGTCGAACAAGGTGGTTCGCGTCGGGGAGCACAAATGATCATGCTCGCTGATTGGCATCCAGATATTGTTGAATTTATCATTTCCAAAATGCAAAATCCTCGCATTTTGCGCTATTTAATTGAAAATATGGAAGATGAATCAATCGTTCGCCATGCGAAAGAAAAATTAAAATTCAAACCATTAACGCCGCTTGAAGAAGCGATGTATCAAGGAATCCTAAACTATAAAAACATCCCTGGTTTAGGAGGATTTAGCGAAGCAATTATTAAAGAGGCGGAAACAAAGCTTCGCGATGGCGGAACGTACACTGTGCATAATCCAGACTTTTTAACAGGTGCCAATATCTCTGTTACTATTACAAATGAATTTATGGAAGCGGTTGAAAAAGACGAAGAATACCCACTTCGATTCCCAGATGTAGAAAACTATACGCCGGAAGAAATGGCAATTTACAATGAGAAATGGCACAAAATTGGTGACGTGCGCGAGTGGGAAGCTCTCGGTTACGGAGTGCGCACTTATCGCAAAATTAAAGCACGAGAACTTTGGAAATTAATTAATATATGTGCAACTTATGCTGCAGAACCAGGTATTTTCTTCATTGATAATGCGAATGAAATGACAAATGCCCGCGCTTATGGCCAAAAAGTTGTTGCGACAAACCCTTGTGGTGAGCAACCGCTTGCACCGTATTCAGTATGTAACTTAGCAGCAGTGAATTTAGCTCAATTTGCATTGAAAGATGAAAAAACAGTGGACTTTGAGGCATTAAAAGAAACAGTTCGCGTTGGCGTTCGCATGCAAGATAATGTCATTGATGCAACTCCGTATTTCCTTGAAGAAAACCGTAGACAAGCTCTAGGTGAGCGACGTATCGGTCTTGGAGTAATGGGCTTAGCTGATCTACTAATTTACTGCGAAAAAGAATATGGTTCAGAAGAAGGAAACAAGCTTGTCGATCAAGTTTTCGAAATGATTGCGACAACTGCTTACGAAACGTCCATTGAACTAGCAAAAGAACGTGGCAGCTTCCCATTCTTAGTAGGTGAAACAGAAGAGGAAACGAAACGCTTACGTGAAGCATTCATTAATACTGGTTACATGAAACGCATGCCAGAACATATTCGTCAAGGGGTACTTGAATATGGTATCCGAAATTCCCATCTGTTAACTGTTGCTCCAACTGGTTCAACAGGTACTATGGTGGGAGTTGCAACTGGTTTAGAACCTTATTTCTCTTTCACATATTATCGTTCTGGTCGCCTAGGAAAATTCATCGAAGTAAAAGCAGAAATTGTTCAAGAATACTTAGAAAAGCATCCTGAAGTAAGTGAACATCACTTACCTCACTGGTTTGTAACAGCGATGGATTTGACGCCAGAAGCTCACGCAGATGTTCAATGTATTATTCAACGTTGGGTAGATTCATCTATCTCTAAAACGGTAAATGCACCGAAAGGATACACGGTGGAACAAGTAGAAAAAGTTTATGAACGTTTATATAGAGGTGGAGCAAAAGGTGGAACGGTTTACGTTGACGGTAGTCGTGATTCGCAAGTGTTAACATTAAAAGCGGAAATGACGCAAGAAGAGCAGTTAACATTTGAAGAATTGCAGGATGAGCCTGTTGAAAAGCCAGTCGTATTGGTAGAAACAATTGCTCCGCTTCAACAAACAAACGTGAATATCGGTTCCGAAGTAGGAGATACATGCCCAGTTTGCCGCCAAGGAACAGTAGAAGAAATTGGTGGATGTAACACATGTACCGTATGTGGTGCCCAACTAAAATGTGGTTTATAATTTATGACAAAGTCATACTGTAAAAAGTGTGTGAACAATAAAAAATAAAGAAAAAGCCTGACCAATAATGGTCAGGCTTAAATATTTTCTAATTTGCGAAAATCAGCAAACGATCATTAGAAAAAATAATCATAGCTATTTTTCGCTAGTAAAATTAATGTCGTGACGATAAATAGAATACGAACAACAGTTGTTCCTTGTTTTAATGCAAACTTTGTTCCTACATAGGCACCACATATCATGGAAATCCCCATGATTATTCCATAGATGAACAATACTTCCCCGAGTATGAAAAACATCACTAATGCTGCAAGATTACTAGTAAAGTTTAATAATTTTGCATTTCCTGATGCTTGTAAAAAATCAAAACCCATCATTAAAAATACAAAAATGATAAAAGAACCTGTTCCTGGACCAAAAAAACCATCATAAAATCCGATGGCGAGTAAAGAACAAAGGAAAACGATTTTTCGTTTCCACGTCAATTCTTTTTTCTTTTCAATTTGCCCCCAGTCTTTTTTTATTACTGTGTAAATGAAAACTAGAAGCAGCATGATAATCACAAGGGGTTTTAAAATTGCTGGATCCAATAAATGAACGGTCCAGGCACCAAGCATGGAAAAGATAAAAACGAAAGGAACAATTGGCCCTAACAGTTTCATATCTACTTTACCAGCTTTTAGGAAAGTTAAGGTGCTTGTTAAATTTCCCATCGTTGCTGCTAATTTATTCGTTGCGATGGCACTAGCTGGTGGGAGTCCAACAAACATCAGTGCTGGTACGGTTATTAAACCTCCGCCACCTACAATGGCATTTAAAAAAGCTCCTAAAAAACCAAAAAATATAAGAAGTATTACGGTTATGACATCAATTTCCATTTCTCTATCCCCTATATTTTTTTATAAAAGTAATGTTACCGAATTGGTAGGGGAGAGTAAATATTTTGGTTTTTTTGGTATAAAAAAAGACGTTCCAGCAATCATATGCTGTGACGTCTTTTCATTGATTAGTCGTGATTCAATTGGGCGATGATTTCTGGATTGTTTTCGATTTCATGTAGCTTCTTAAAGGAAGCAATTGAAACTTCTACCATGTCATCATCCGGTTCTTTTGTTGTTAATAACTGCAACCATAATCCTGGATATCCTAAATAGCATAATACTGGAATATCTCTTAAAGAATTAGTAAATTGCAATACTTCATAGGAAACGCCTAATACGACAGGGATTAATAAGATACGAATCAGCACACGGAACCATAATGGATCAACGGGGAAGAATAAGTAAATGAACATCCCGACAATGACCGTAAATAAAATGAAGCTTGAACCACAACGGTAATGTAATCTTGATTGTTTTTGCACATTTTCAACTGTTAATTCAAGTCCGTTTTCGTAACAATTAATGACCTTATGTTCGGCTCCATGGTATTGAAAAACTCGACGAATGATAGGCGTTAACGAGATGAAATATAAATAAATCAGAAGCAAAATTAGTTTAATGCCAGTTTCCAAAAAGATTTGTGGATATTTACCGGAAACCCATGGAGAAAATAATTCGGCAATAAAAACGGGAACTAAAGTAAAGACAAATTTACCAAATAAAAAAGAAAGAATCCCGACAATTGCAACGCCGAATATCATTTCTAGCTTTGATAATTCCTGGCCATCTTCCTCTTCGCCGGGCGTCACATCGTAACGATCACTAGAAAATTGTAAATGTTTCGAACCGATTCCAGCGGATTCAATAATGGCTATATTTCCTCGGATGAAAGGAATTTTTTTAAGCTTTTGCATCCAAGGCTTTTTAGGTTTTTTCGCATAGTAATATTCAATGGATTGATCGTTTCGGCGAATTGCGGAAACGGTATGTTCTTTTCCTCCGAACATGACACCTTCAAGTAGCGCCTGTCCTCCATAAATAGGTGTTTGATTGCCCACAGCTGACACCACTCTCTAACAATATTTCTTTCTATCAACTTTTTTTATTGTACTAAATTTTCAGCAATTGTACTAGCGTACGCATACGAAAAATCAATATTGGTAAAAATATATAAAAAAAGGAGTGGTTGGCATGTTGTATTTAGCGTTCATTACTAGTTTATTTGCATCGATTTTTCTTACAGCTAGTTTAAAAATGTTATCATTTTTCAAATTCATTCAATGGAATCCCATTGGATTTTCCAAAAAATATCAATTTTTTGAAGGTAGTCATCCGTTTATCAACTGGCTTTTTTTAGCGGTTGTGATTTTTGTCGTTAATTTAATAATTTATTTGATAATGCAATATGTACAAAATGTGCCTCCATTTATTACTTCCCTTGTCATAGGTGGACTTTTTGCCATTATTGCAGAATGGATTATTTACGATTTACCAGCAGAATTATCTTCTTTTAAAAAACTGTCCATTCCATTTATTGTAATGGTGGTGATAACGGCCAGATTTATTATTGAAACAGCTTCTTTCCATTATCAAGCTCATTTGGAACGAAATAGGTTGCCGTATAAGGAGTCTGTGATAAAATAAAAGTGGTAATTTCCTCTAATTTTAAAGGAGAATCGGCGATGAAGTTGTTAGTGTTAAACGGGCCTAATTTAAATCGACTGGGTAAAAGGGAACCAGAAATTTACGGTTTTGAAACTTTGGAAGATGTAAAAAAAAGATGCGTTGCTTTGGCGAAAGAATTTAGTGCGGAACTGGAATTTAAACAATCCAATCATGAAGGGCAATTAATTGATTGGATACATGAAGCGGAGGATACAGGAGTTAACGGGATTGTATTTAATCCAGGAGCTTACACGCATACAAGCGTCGCACTTAGAGATGCCATTGCAAGTATTAGCGTACCAGTTATTGAAGTTCATATCTCTAACATACATAAAAGGGAGGAATTTCGTCATAAATCCCTACTTGCGGCAGAATGTGTTGGTCAAATTTGTGGTCTCGGAACATTTGGATATGAATTGGCATTACGAAAGTTTTTACAAAAATAAGGAAGGAAATGTCCATGAATAAACTCGTCAAATTACGAAAAGAATTGGAAAGTCATCATGTGGACGCATTGCTTATTACAAATCCATACAACCGCCGATATATGACAGGCTTTACAGGATCGAGCGGTGCAGCCCTTGTAACGAAAAACGATGCGGTATTTATTACCGATTTTCGCTATACGGAGCAAGCAAATCATCAAGTGAAAGAATTTCGCATTATTCAGCAGGAAGGTTCCATACTAAAAGAAGTAGAGAAGCTTGTTGATGAATGTAAAATTAAAACATTAGGTTTTGAAAGAGATACAGTAACTTATGGAGAATATGAATCTTTTCAAAATCTGTTGAATGTGGAGCTAGTACCATTATCCGGATTAATTGAAAAAATTCGCTTGATTAAGACTGATGAAGAGATTAAGATTATAAAGGTTGCATGTGAAATTGCTGATGCTGCATTTTCGCACATTTTAAACTTTATTAAACCTGGCGTTACAGAGCTAGAAGTATCGAATGAGCTCGAATTTTTCATGCGCAAGCAAGGTGCAACGTCTTCATCCTTCGATACCATCGTCGCAAGTGGTCTCCGAAGCGCTTTACCTCATGGTGTTGCTACAAACAAAATCATTGAGCAAGGAGACTTTGTCACACTTGATTTCGGTGCCGTTTATAATGGGTATGTTTCCGACATTACGCGTACAATTGCGGTTGGTAAACCTAATACAAAATTGGTAGAAATGTATAATGTCGTTTTGGAAGCGCAATTATTAGCGTTAGAAAAAATTAAACCAGGCATGACTGGTATTGAAGCGGACAAAACTGCGAGAGATTATTTAACTGAAAAAGGATATGGAGAGGCTTTTGGACATTCAACTGGCCACGGAATTGGTTTAGAAATTCATGAAGGTCCAGCTCTTTCCTATCGTAATAATCAAACATTAGAGCCTAATATGGTCGTGACAGTTGAACCTGGTGTCTATTTGCCGGGTATCGGCGGAGTTCGCATAGAAGACGATATTGTTATCACAGCAACGGGCAATGAGAGATTGACTCATTCGACGAAAGATTTAATTATTCTATAATGATGGAGGAATATTCATGATTTCAGTTAACGATTTTCGTACTGGTCTAACAATTATTGTAGATGGAGAATTATACCGAGTACTTGATTTCCAACACGTAAAACCTGGTAAGGGAGCAGCGTTCGTTCGTTCCAAATTACGTAACTTACGAAATGGTAACGTAGCGGAAAAAACATTCCGCGCAGGTGAAAAAGTTGAAAAAGCGATGGTAGAAAACCGCAAAATGCAATATTTATATGCACAAGGTGATTCCCATGTTTTCATGGATTTAGAATCATATGAACAAATCGAATTAAATGCAAATCAAATCGATTATGAATTAAAATTCTTAAAAGAAAATATGGAAGTTTACATTATGTCATATCAAGGAGAAATGCTTGGGGTAGAACTTCCAAATACTGTGGAATTAAAAGTAGTTGAAACTGAACCAGGTATCAAAGGTGATACTGCTTCTGGAGGTTCTAAACCAGCTACTTTAGAAACTGGTCTTATCGTACAAGTACCATTCTTTGTTAATGAAGGTGATATTTTAGTAATCAACACTTCTGATGGATCGTATGTTTCCCGCGCTAACTAATAATTTCAATAAAAATTAAGTGGACGTCAAAAGCACGTCCGCTTTTTTTATTGTTCTTTGGTCTATTTATTTGAACAAGCTCATATATTGCTTTCACAAGGAGGAGTCAAATGGAATTACAGGATGTATTAAGGGTGGCAGGAGTAGGGCTAATTATTGCACTGTTACATGTTTTCTTTGACCAAGTTGGGAAGAAGGAATTTACATTCTATATATTCTTTATCGCATACCTATACATGGCTGCAGAACTAATCCGATTTTTACGGCTTTTTTTCGGTGAAATTATGCTATTTTTCCAATGGTTGACGAATTGACATATGACGATTTTGATTTATGCCGTAATTCTACTACTCATTATCATACTGATTAAAGAAACGGTCCCAAAACTTCATTCGCTCATTGCCATCATCTTCTTTTTTATAATATTACATTTTCTATTATCGAAATCTGTACTTCCATTAATTGGACAAATCCTGTCATATGTAAATTCAGTACCATATGTTCCTCAACTTGTCTATTCTGCTCTTTTTTATCAATTAGGTATATTTTTTAAGATGCTTTTTGATGAACAAGAGCATGAGACGATGGGAGAATTCGTCATGTTTTCGGTCCGGATCGTATTACTATCTTATTGGGTTGGTGAGTTTGCCAAAGTTCTTTCTGGTTTTTCTTCAATTCTAGATAAGCTTCAATAAGGGGCTTTCATAATGGATGAACTATTGAACATTTTTATCGATCCATTAAAAATTGCAGGTAAATCCATTGTACTCGTAGTCACATACACCATATTATTTCTGATATTAGAAGCTTTTGTACCGCAATTTAAAAAATGGGGAGATACATTATTTATTATTGTCCTCGTGTTGACACTTGGACAAACCGTAATGGAGTCATTCGGTTTAATTGGTGAAGTTGTGAATGTCGCTGCCGAATTCTTTTTATCGATCACACCGATTCTCATGTCCATTATCGTTGTGCTCAATGCGGTATTTTCCTTCATAGCTTGGAGTCCTATTGTTATCGCGATATTTGAATTTTTAATATTGTTATGTCAAAAAGTGCTTATTCCAGGAATCGTCATCGCGCTGCTACTGGATTTTTGTACAAGATTTATTGGAGAAATGTCTTTTTCAAAAGCTTCCGATTTAATACGAGGAACCGTCATGACATTAATTACAGCATCGTTATTGTTGATGGTCGCATTTTTATCTTTTGCAGGAGTTGCCTTTTTTACCGTAGATAAAGCGATTGCGAGCCCTGTGAAAAAAGTAATTGAACAAACGATTCCAATTGTTGGTTCACTAATCGTTGAAGGTTTTTCAATCTTCCAAAAGTACCAATCTGCTGCCACTACTTTAGCGGGATTTAGTGCTATGACTGCATTTTGGATAGCCGCGTTTTATCCTGCTGGAAAGCTGTTGATTCATGCAATGACTTTTAAAATTTTAGCTGCAATCGTCGAGCCCTTTTCTGGTGGAACGATTAGCGGTCTCCTTGATGATATTGGAAAGTCATTACTCGTCTTATGCGCTTCAGCAATCCTATTAGGAATCGCTTTCGTTTTCATTTGGCTCATCTTCATGGTAATTTTGCAGCTCGGGGTGGGAAAAAGCTTTTGATCAAATTAATCGCCATCATACTAATAGGAAAGTGCTTGCTATTACTGGCTGAGGAAAAAGAGATTATGGTCTATGTCAAACTAGCAACACTATTAATTGTCATTACAACTTTATTAGAAATTCTCAAACTATAAAGCATAGAGCTTGTACTTCATTCATACAATGTTTTGAAACATGAGGGAAGGGGGGCGCTAAGAACGTGAGGTGGAAAAGAAATGGACAAAGTTAAATCTATTAATCATACCTATTGCAGTTCTAGCGTTCATTGCGTACATTTCAGCAACGAGTGATGCATCCGGTGAGCGATATGATACTGTTTCAGCAGAAGGTAGACTTGAACAAGCTTTAAGTGAAATAGAAGGCGTTGGACAAGTAAAGGTTTATTTTCATTACGATGAAAACCCTTCAAATACGGATGGAACTTTAAGCAACTATTTTCGTTCAAGTAACAATACCACTACTGTATCAGGATTGCTCATTGTTTCAGAAGGTGCGAAGGATCCAAAAGTCCAAAGGCAACTTCTTGAAACGATCAGTAAAGTTATGCAAATGCCTACCCACAGAATTATGATTGTACCGATGGAAAGTAAAGGAGATGAACAATGAAAGTAAAAAGAAGAACTGTTTGGCTATTAACATTATTAAGTTTAGCTGCTGTCATTTCAGTGTATTATGTATTTGAACCAAATCGTAATGTGGATTTAATGACAATTTTTACGGATGATACCCTTGAAGAAACAACTTTAACAAATGCAGATGAAAAATTAACAACGCCTACAGTATCTGAAAGCCATTTATTTGAAGATTTAAGAATGGAAATTGCCAATGAACGTAGCCAATTAAGAGAGCAATTAGAACAAAAAATTGCTTCAAGTGAATATTCTGCAGAGGAAAAAAATGAAGCATATAATCAAATGAATGAGTTAATTAAGAGAGAATCTGCTGAGGCTATGCTTGAAATGTTAATTGAAAACCTTGGCTATTCTGATGCATTAGTACATGTAAAAGATGATAAAGTACAAGTGACAGTATTATCCGATGAAATTTCGAAAGCTCAAGCGAGTGAAATTATCTATGTTGTCCGTCAACAAATTGATGATATTCAAGATGTGACAGTAAGTGTTCAATCTAATTATTATTGAGATATAATTTTGATTGGAGAAACGATGTTGTATAACAGAAGGTGAACAGTGCTTCGTTTACGTAACGAAAGCACTGTTTTTTGCTCATTTTATAGAAAATTAAAAAATATTGTTTCAAAATCTGTTGAAAGGATATAAAATGATTATTGTATTGAATAAAAAGAAGGGGTGTCTACATTGTTTAAAGTACAAGAACTTCGTGAGATTATTAAACTAGTTGATTCATCATCTCTTGACGAATTCTTATATGAAGTAGATGGTGCAAAAATTAAATTAAAGAAAAATCAAGGTGTTGTAACAGAAGTGGTAGCACCTAAGGTACAAACTGTTGTACAACAAGCTCAACCACAAGTACAAGCACAACCAAAAGAAGAAGTAAAAGTTGAAGAAGTAAAACCACAAGCTGAAAGCGCAGCACCTGCAGCAAGTACTTCTGAAGCAAAACCTGTAAATTTAGATGATCCTACATTACATAAAATCACTTCACCGATGGTAGGAACATTCTATGCAGCACCATCACCTGATTCACCTCCTTACGTTAAAGTAGGGGACAAAGTGGAACCTGATACAATTGTATGTATCGTTGAAGCAATGAAATTATTTAACGAAATCGAAGCAGAAGTTAAAGGTGAAATTGTTGAAGTACTAGTGAAAAATGAACAGCTAGTAGAATTCGGTCAACCACTATTCCTAGTGAAACCTACTGAATAAGAGGTGACCAAAATGTTAAAAAAAGTATTAATTGCTAACCGCGGAGAAATTGCGGTTCGTATTATTCGTGCTTGTAAAGAATTAGGAATTCAAACGGTTGCAGTATATTCTGAAGCGGATCGTGATAGCTTACATGTAAAACTTGCTGATGAAGCATATTGCATCGGTCCAAAACTATCAAAAGATTCCTATTTAAGTTTTCCAGCCGTATTAAGCGTTGCAGAGAAAACGGGTGCCGATGGGATACATCCAGGTTATGGATTCCTAGCAGAAAATGCAGATTTTGCTGAAGCATGTGAAAATGCTGGCATTAAATTCATTGGTCCTTCTTCCAAATCCATTCGCATCATGGGGATGAAAGACGTTGCCCGTGCGACAATGGAAGAAGCAGGAGTACCTTTAGTACCTGGTACAGGCATTGTTCCTGATATTGAAACAGGTAAAAAATGGGCAGCTGAAATTGGCTATCCAGTCATTATTAAAGCGACTGCTGGTGGCGGTGGTAAAGGAATCCGAGTTGCTCGTACAGAAGAAGAGTTAGTAAAAGGTATTGAAATTACTCAAAAAGAAGCTCAAGCAGCATTCGGTAATCCTGGTGTATATTTAGAAAAATACATCGAATTCTTCCGTCACTGTGAAATCCAAGTATTAGCAGATGCATATGGAAATGTGATCCATCTTGGCGAGCGTGACTGTACTGTACAACGACGCATGCAAAAATTAGTTGAGGAAGCACCATCTCCTGCATTATCTCCAGAAAGACGTGCAGAGATGGGGGAAGCTGCTGTAAAGGCAGCAAAAGCTTGTGGCTATGAAGGTGCTGGAACAATCGAATTTATTTATGATTATAATGAGGACAAGTTCTACTTCATGGAAATGAATACTCGTATTCAAGTAGAACACCCTGTAACAGAAATGGTTACTGGCGTCGATTTAGTTCAGCAACAGCTCAAAATCGCTTCCGGCGAAAAATTAACATTGACACAAGAAGATATTCAATTAAAAGGCTGGGCTATTGAGTGCCGCATCAATGCGGAAAATGCATACAAAAACTTCATGCCAGCTGCTGGTACAGTTGAAACATATATTACACCTGGTGGTCCTGGAGTACGGATTGACTCTGCAGTATATCCTGGATACACAATTCCGCCATACTACGATTCAATGGTTGCAAAATTAATTGTACATGCGGATACACGCGAAGAAGCAATCGCTCGTATGAATCGTGCATTGAGCGAATTTGTTGTTGAAGGGCCTGGTATTCATACAACGATACCATTCCACCATGCTTTAATGAACAACGAAGTGTTTAAATCAGGGAAATTCAATACAAAATTCCTTGAAGAAAATGATGTATTAAATACAAAAAAAGAAACTGTGAAAAACTAACTGAACTTACGGAGCCTTCAATTTGAAGGCTCTTTTTTTATTTAATAACCACTTTCTCAGAAGCGTGTTTTATGCTTTTTCCTTAACAAAGCGCTATACTAAGTTTAACGAGAAAGGGAGTGAAATAATGTTACCGAAATTATCAGTCCTTGATTTAGCACCTGTATTAGAAGGTGAAACTCCAGCGGATGCTTTTCTTCATAGTCGCGCATTAATTCAACTTGCAGAAAAATGTGGCTATCATCGATATTGGGTAGCTGAGCATCATAATATGGAAGGAATTGCAAGTTCAGCAACTGCTGTTCTCATTTGTTATTTAGCAGGAGCAACGAATAAAATTCGTGTAGGGGCAGGAGGAATCATGCTTCCAAACCACGCACCGCTCGTCATTGCTGAACAGTTTGGAACATTAGAGTCCATGTTTCCGGGAAGAATCGATTTAGGACTAGGGCGAGCACCTGGAACGGATATGTTAACGGCGAGAGCGTTAAGAAGAGATGAGGCAGGAGCATATCAATTTGATGAATTAGTGGATGAATTGATGAGCTATTTTGATGATGAACACCGTGCGGTTATTGCAGTGCCTGGAAAAGGCTTAAATATTCCGATATGGCTTTTAGGGTCCAGTTTATATAGCGCAAGACTCGCAGGCGTTTTAGGATTACCTTTTGCTTTTGCAAGTCACTTTGCTCCGGATTTATTAGACGATGCAATCGATACATATCACCGGAATTTTAGACCTTCACAATTTTTAGATGCTCCTTATACGATGGTCAGCATTAATGCTTTTGTTGCTGATACTGATGAAGAAGGAGAATTTTTAGCAAGCTCATTATACCAACAATTTTTAGGGATGATTCGAGGAAAGCGTGGAAAAACACCTGCACCTACAAACATGGATGAATTATGGAACGAAGAAGAGAAAAAGCAAGTTTTACACACATTAAAGTATACTTTTGCGGGATCCAAAGAAACTGTTTATAAACAAATCATGGAATTTATAGCTCAAAGAAGAGCTGTTGATGAAATCATGGTAAATGGTCCGATTTACGATCAAGAGAAAAGAAGAAAGTCCTTTGAATTGCTTGCACAAAGTTTCAAAGAACAGGCTTAGAATATTTCGTGAAATTCTTTGTTTTAGTACAGGGGATGAAGAAAATTTTGTATAATAATAATTAATCGGTGCAATTTGAGAACTGTGATAAACAGTTTTGCAAAGAAAAGAGAGGATGAAGAAGATGGCTGAAAAGTCTGCAAAAGCATTTATACAACCTGCTCCTTCCGGCAAAGAAGAACTTGGAAAAATTGAGGTTGCCCCAGAAGTCATTGAAGTGATTGCGGGGATTGCAACGAATGAAGTAGAAGGTGTTGCATCTACTCGCGGTAATTTTGCATCTGGAGTCGCTGAACGATTTGGGAAAAAAGTACATTCAAAAGGGGTTAAAGCAACAATCAGCGAAGATGGTGAAATACTGATTGACGTATATTGTTCAATAAAATACGGAAATTCAATTCCTAAAGTAGCTAAAGACATTCAAACAGCCATTCGCCAAGCCATTTATAACATGACATCCATTGAGACGAGCGAAGTAAATGTTCACATTACCGCAATTCAATTTGAAACGAATGCCGAAGAGGAGATTTCCATTTAGAATTATATAAACATTTATTAACATCAAATGGATGACTGTCAAAGTTGTCCTTTGATGTTTTTTATTTAACAATTTATTTAACAATTTTTCTGAAATGTGTTATCGAAATTCATGGAAATCAAAGGATTTTTACTATCCATCAAGAATAAATTATTCAATGGGTGGAATGTGGAAGGAGTGAAGGATGTGGAACAATATATTTTATCTCTAGATCAAGGAACGACTAGTACACGAGCAATTTTGTTCAATAAACATGGAGAAGTTGTTCATATTGCTCAAAAAGAATTCAATCAATATTTTCCTAAACCAGGCTGGGTCGAACACGATGCGAATGAAATATGGAGTTCGGTTTTATCGGTAATTGCGTCAGTTTTATCTGAAAAAAATATACAACCAGAGCAAATTGCGTCAATTGGCATTACAAATCAACGGGAAACGACGGTTGTTTGGGATAAAAACAGCGGGAATCCGGTCTATAATGCCATTGTATGGCAATCAAGACAAACTGCAGAAATTTGCGACGAGTTGAATGAAAAAGGCTATAACGAATTATTTCGAAATAAAACAGGATTATTAATTGACCCTTACTTTTCAGGAACGAAAGTGAAATGGATTTTAGATCATGTGGAAGGGACAAGAGAAAAAGCTGAAAAAGGAGACTTACTATTCGGGACAATTGATACGTGGATTATCTGGAAATTAACAGAAGGATCTGTACATGTGACGGATTATTCCAATGCTTCTAGAACTTTAATGTATAACATTTATGATTTAAAATGGGATGAAGAGTTGCTCGAAATATTAAACGTGCCTCGTACAATGCTGCCGGAAGTTCGTCCATCTTCAGAAGTTTATGGATATGTTTCAAAAAAGAACTTTTTTGGAGTTGAGGTACCGATTAGTGGCATAGCTGGTGACCAACAAGCAGCTTTATTCGGTCAAGCATGTTTCACTCCAGGTATGGTGAAAAATACATACGGTACCGGCTGCTTTATGTTGATGAATACCGGTGAAAAAGCTGTACAATCAAAACATGGACTACTTACAACAATCGCTTGGGGAATCGATGGAAGAGTGGAATATGCATTAGAAGGTAGCATTTTTGTAGCTGGTTCTGCCATCCAGTGGTTAAGGGATGGACTTCGCATGTTTCAACATTCCAGTGAAAGCGAACGTTATGCAGAAAGAGTTGATTCAACAGAAGGGGTTTACGTAGTACCTGCTTTTGTTGGGCTTGGAACACCATATTGGGATAGCGATGTAAGAGGCGCTATATTCGGTTTAACGCGAGGAACGACGAAGGAGCATTTCATTCGAGCAACCTTGGAATCATTAGCCTATCAAACGAAAGATGTGTGTAGTGCGATGGAATCGGATTCAGAAATTCCATTAAAGTCTTTACGGGTAGATGGGGGCGTTGTGAAAAACAATTTATTGATGCAGTTTCAATCCGATTTATTAAACGTACCGGTTGAGCGTCCTTCTGTGAATGAAACAACGGCGTTGGGTGCTGCTTATCTTGCTGGAATGGCAGTTGGTTTTTGGAAAAATCAAGATGAGATTGCACAATATTGGAATCTTGAAAGAAGATTTGAACCAAATATGAGTTCAGAAAAAAGAGAGAAACTGTATCAAGGTTGGAAAAAGGCTGTCAATGCGGCAAGATATTTCAAATAAAAGATGGTAAAAGAATATCTCTCCTCCAAACGTTTAAACTAACGAAGTATAAGTGAGAAAGGAGAGAGAAAATGAAAAAGCCAATCCACGAAAAATTATCCGAGAAAAACAACAAATTAACAAAAGCGCAAGAAGTTCATTACAAGAAAGATTTTAAGCAGGCGAAAGAAACAGAAAAAAACATCAACAACAAAATGAATATGTAAAGAATTTTAAAGCTCCATTAGTCGAATTGCTGATGGAGCTTTTTACATTTCATGTACGCCATAAAAATTTTTTATTTCTTTAACATGAAAAAGTAATGTTATAATAGAAATTGTTGTATTTTTATCAAATTGTGATTTGCTAATGTATTTTTTGCAAACAATAGTTATAATAGGTACGAATGTTAGAAATGAAGGAGTTAAATTATGAAACGGCACGAGATTCGTGAAAAAGCGTTACAAGTTTTATTTCAGTTAGAAAATACCGATTTAACGCTAGAAGAGGCAATTAGTCATATTATAGAAGACAATGAAATGAATCCTTTTTTTAAAACGTTAGTATATGGTGTAACTAAAAAACTACAAGAAATTGATCATCAACTTGAAGAAAAATTAGAGAATTGGTCGTTATATCGTTTGCCTAAAATAGAACGAACTATTTTGCGATTAGCCTTATATGAATTACTTTATATGGATGAGACACCTTCAGCAGTCGTGTTGGATGAAGCAATCGAATTAGCAAAAACTTTTGGAGATGACAAATCTAGCAAATTTGTCAATGGAGTACTTTCTAAGTTTGTTGAACAGTAAGAACATTCATTTTTAAAAGTTCCATGAAATTAGAGAAAGCACTGGGAGGAAGAATCATGGCTCAAATTATTGATGGAAAAGCAATAGGGCAACAAATCCGCGAGTCAATTGCAGAAAAAGTGAAAGAATTAAAGGAAATGGGAGTAACACCAGGTTTAGCTGTTATTTTAGTAGGTGAAGATCCAGCATCTCAAACGTATGTACGAAATAAGCATCGTTCATGTGAAGCGATTGGCATTTATTCAGAAGTGATTAAATTACCTGAAAATACAAGTGAAGAAGAGTTATTAGAGCAAATTCACACGTTAAATGAACGAAAAGAGATTCATGGTATTTTAGTACAATTGCCATTGCCAAAACACATTAATGAAGATAAGGTGATCGCCGCAATTTCACCAGATAAAGATGTCGATGGTTTTTCACCAGTTAGCGTTGGTAAAATGATGTTGGGGCAAGATACATTCTTACCATGTACTCCATTTGGCGTTATGAAATTATTAGAGTACTCTGGCATCGAAATCGCAGGAAAACATGCAGTTGTAGTGGGTCGTAGCCATATCGTTGGTAAACCAATGGGCCAACTGTTACTGCAAAAAGATGCAACAGTTACATATACCCATTCAAAAACGAAAGACTTACCTTCTATTACGAAGCAAGCGGATATTTTAATTGCCGCTGTAGGCCGTCCGAATTTCATTACGCGTGAACATGTTAAAGAAGGTGCTGTCGTTATAGACGTAGGTATCAACCGAGTTGAAAACAACAAGTTAGTTGGCGATGTAAACTATGAAGAAGTGGAACCAATCTCTTCATATATTACCCCTGTACCAGGTGGAGTGGGGCCAATGACGATTACGATGTTGCTGTATAATACAGTTAAATCGGCAGAAAAAACATTAGGCGACAAATAACGATAAAAATTGTACAATGAAAGAGAAAGCTGTTTTTCTAGGAAAACAGCTTTTCTAATGGTTACAATTTTTGTACTATAACAGGCTTGCAAAAGGGGAGTTACACACGATGCCATCTTCTTATTTAACAGTGAAAGCTTTAACAAAATATATTAAAAGAAAATTTGATGCGGATCCACACTTACGAGAAGTTTATGTGAAAGGTGAACTATCCAACGTAAAAATACATACTTCTGGGCATATTTATTTCACTTTAAAAGATGATGCCGCTCGAATTAATGCACTGATGTTCCGGACACATGCAAGCCAATTAAAATTCAAACCTGAAGATGGCATGCAAGTTTTTATACGTGGAGATGTTAATGTTTACGAAGCTCAAGGTTCATATCAATTATATGTACTATCGATGGAACCGGATGGTATCGGAAGTCTTTTTATCGCTTTTAATCAATTAAAAGAAAAATTACATAAAGAAGGATTATTTAATCCAAACTTTAAACAACCAATTCCAAAATTTCCAAAAGTAATCGGTGTATGTACAGCAACAACAGGTGCAGCAATTCGCGATATTTGCACAACCATTAATAGAAGATATCCACTTGCAGAAATAATCATCTATCCTACCCTTGTCCAAGGAAATGGTGCGGCACAATCTATAGCGAAAAATATTCAATTGGCGAACGAACAAGGATTTGCTGACGTACTGATTGTAGGTCGAGGGGGAGGATCCATTGAAGATTTATGGGCCTTTAACGAGGAAATTGTTGCAAGAGCGATTTTTGAGAGTCGTATACCAATTATTAGTGCAGTGGGTCATGAAACAGATACGACGATTGCAGATTTCGTTGCAGATCTCCGTGCACCAACACCGACTGCCGCTGCAGAGCTAGCTGTACCGAACATTCAGGAACTATATCAACGAATATTAGCTTTTCAATCCCAAATGCATCAAATCGTAAGAAGCAAGTTGATTTATGAAAGAAATCGTCTTAATAAATTGCAACAATCGTATCCTTTATCTCAACCTGAACGGTTGTATCGGCCTTTTACAGAAAGATTGATTCAAGCGGATATAAATTTACAACGAGCCAGTCAAATGTTCCTGATGAAAAAGAAAAATGAATTATCTCAACTCGATGGTACGTTAAAAATTCATTCACCACAAAATGCAATTGTCTATTATAAGAAACAATTAGAACAAATTTCGTACTTGTTGACAAGAACTGCTTTTCAAGCGTTAAATCGAAAAAAAGAGAATTTCCATTACACGATTCGCACCCTTCAAGCATTAAATCCTTTGACAATTATGGAAAGAGGATTTAGCGTTACATATAAAGATGAAAAGGTCGTTAAATCGATCTCTCAATTAGAAAAACAAGATGACCTTTCGATCCATCTTCAGGATGGAATCGTGCATGCAAAGGTAATAGAAATTCAAGAAAAAGTTGGTGAAAAAGATGACTAAACAAACATTTGCCGATGCAATGACGGAATTAGAGGAGATTGTTCGTAAATTAGAACAGGGAGATGTTCCACTAGAAGAAGCCATTGACTTATATAAAAAGGGTATGGAGTTGTCAAAATACTGCCACGAAAAGCTAAGAAATGCTGAAGAACAATTGATTTCAATTGTCAATGAAAATGGCGAGAAGAAGCCTTTCGAACCAACAAATGGAGAGGAATAATACAATGAATAATCGTTTAAAGCTATTTATAAATGAACATCTTGACTATATTAACCGTGAACTTGAATACCAAGTGGAACGATTAGTTGCACCGCATACATTAAAAGAATCTATGTTATACTCGTTAAGGGCAGGAGGAAAAAGAATTCGTCCATTGTTTGTCGTTGCCGTTTCCGAAATGTTTAACTATAAACAAAAAGAAGTTTATACTGTTGGTGCTGCGGTTGAAATGATTCATACATATTCCCTCATCCATGATGATCTACCTAGTATGGATAACGATGATTTAAGACGCGGTAAACCGACGAATCATGTTGTATTCGGAGAGGCGATGGCTACCCTTGCCGGAGATGCTTTAAATACATTGGCTTTTGGTGTTTTAGCGCGAATGGAAAATATTTCTGCTGATAAAAAGGTTGAATTAATCAACTTATTAAGTGTTGCTAGCGGTGCGGAAGGCATGGTTGGGGGACAAGTTCTAGATTTAGATGGTGAAAACCGTCAATTGAATTTATCGGAACTGGAACAAGTCCATTTAAATAAGACAGGAGCAATTCTTCGTTTTAGCATTGAAGCGGGTGCAGTATTATCCGATGCAACAATGGAAGCTCGAAAAGCGTTAATAGAATATGCACGACATATTGGCCTCGCATTTCAAATACAAGATGATATTTTAGATGTGGAAGGCACATCAGAACAGTTAGGAAAGACAGCTGGAAAGGACGAAGAGAGCAATAAAAGTACTTATCCTGCACTACTCACACTGGATGGTGCAAAACAAAAATTAAATGAACATTATCAATACGCTCTGAACGCGTTGGATAATTTATCGGAAGACACGACATTATTAAGAGAATTTGCGAACTATATCATATCCAGAAATAATTAATAGATAAAATAAATCGCTTTTGCCATTGATATTAGCTTGATATAATGGTTAAAACTTCGATGTGAATAAACTGATGAAAAGGTGTGTGAGAGATGGATTTAACGACAATTACTGGTCCATCCTTTTTAAAAAAGTTAAATAAGCAACAATTAGAGGAACTTGCTCAAGACATTCGAGATTTTCTAATAGAAAAATGCTCAATTACAGGTGGACATATCGGACCAAATTTAGGGGTAGTTGAATTAACTATTGCATTGCATAGAGCCTTTAATAGCCCTTTTGACAAGTTTCTATGGGATGTAGGTCACCAAGCATACGTACACAAAATCTTGACAGGACGAGCAAGAGAATTTGACACATTACGTCAATATAAAGGGTTAAGTGGTTTTCCAAAACGAGCAGAAAGCAAGCACGATGAATGGGAAACGGGTCACAGTTCAACTTCATTATCAGCAGCAATGGGAATGGCCGTTGCGAGAGATATAAAGAAGGAAAACAATTATATTGTTCCGATTATTGGCGATGGGGCTTTAACTGGTGGAATGGCACTAGAAGCATTGAATCATATTGGGCACGATCGAAGAAGAATGATTGTCATTTTAAATGACAACGAAATGTCCATCGCGCCAAATGTCGGTGCATTGCACAATATTTTAGGCCGATTAAGAACTGCTAAGGAATATTCTAAGGCGAAAGAAGAATTAGAATCTTTGATGAAGCGAGTGCCTGTATTTGGTGGAAAACTTGCTCATGCGGCTGATCGTGTGAAGGACAGTTTAAAGTATCTTGTTGTTTCCGGAGTGTTTTTTGAGGAAATGGGCTTTAAATATTTAGGTCCGATTGACGGCCACGATTTCGATGCTTTAGAAAAAACGTTAGAATATGCCAAAAAAGTAGAAGATCGACCGGTTCTTGTTCATGTAGTGACAAAAAAAGGAAAAGGATATAAGCCGGCTGAGGAAGATAAAGTTGGTACTTGGCACGGTACAGGACCTTATAAAATTGAAACAGGAGCCTTCGTCAAAAATAATGCCAAAGGCCCTTCTTGGTCTAGTTTAGTTTCGGAAACCGTTCGAAAATTAATGAAAGAAGATAAACGTATTGTAGCGATCACACCTGCAATGCCAGTAGGTTCGAAAATGGAAGGTATTCAAAAAGATTTTCCAGATCGATTCTTCGATGTTGGAATTGCAGAACAGCATGCAACGACAATGGCTGCGGGATTAGCGACACAAAATATGAAGCCATTTTTAGCAATTTACTCGACATTTTTACAGCGAGCATATGATCAAGTACTGCATGATATCGCTCGCCAAAATTTAAATGTTTTCATTGGCATTGATCGTGCGGGACTTGTCGGTGCAGATGGCGATACCCATCAAGGTGTTTTTGATATTGCCTTTTTACGCCATATCCCAAATATCGTAATCATGATGCCGAAAGATGAAAACGAAGGGCAACATATGGTCAAAACTGCTATTGAATATAATGAAGGACCAATCGCTCTCCGTTATCCCCGCGGCAATGGGGTAGGCGTTCCCCTTGATGAGGAGCTAAAAACGATTCCAATTGGTTCTTGGGAAGTGCTGAGAGAAGGTCGAGATGCAGCCATTTTAACGTTCGGTACGACTATTTCGATGGCTTTAGAAGCTGCAGATGAGCTAGCTAGTCGTAATATACATGTGAAAGTAGTGAATGCTCGATTTATCAAACCACTTGATGACAACATGCTTCATGACATCATGGGGAAAAATATGCCGATATTAACGATTGAAGAAGGCGTATTAAAAGGTGGATTTGGCAGTGCCATTTTAGAGTTTGCCAGCGATAATAAATACAACCAAGTTGAAATAGAACGAATGGGGATTCCAGATCGTTTTGTGGACCATGGCAGTGTCGATTTATTATTGGAAGAATTGCACATTACAAAAGAAGAAACAATTGCTCGCATTGAATCCTTAATTAAAAAATCGTTAGGTAAAAATACCGTATGACGAAATCTCCGAAAGAACGGGTAGATGTTCTTCTCGTACAGAGGGGATTATGTGAAACCCGGGAAAAAGCAAAAAGAGCAATCATGGCGGGCATTGTTTTTTCAAAAGAAGTGCGAATTGATAAGCCGGGAGAAAAAATCTCGATTGATGCGCCGTTGGAAGTAAAAGGTGAACAATTAAAATACGTCAGTCGCGGCGGTTTAAAATTAGAAAAAGCTTTACAAGAATTCGATTTGTCCGTGGAAGGAAAATTAATGCTAGATATTGGTTCATCTACTGGGGGATTTACTGATTGTGCTCTTCAGAACGGCGCTAAACATTGTTATGCCTTAGATGTAGGATCCAACCAATTAGCTTGGAAATTAAGAACAGATGAACGCGTCACGGTAATGGAAAAAACAAATTTTCGCTATTCAAAGCCGGAAGATTTTACAAAGGGATTACCAGATTTTGCGACGATTGATGTTTCCTTTATTTCTTTATCGCTTATTTTACCAGTCTTGCACAACATTTTACTTCCGAACGGTGATGTAGTGGCACTTGTTAAACCACAATTTGAAGCTGGTAAAGAAAAAGTGGGGAAAAAGGGCATTGTTCGTGATCCCAAAACCCATTTAGAAGTGTTGGAAAACACTGCAAAAATGGCGACAGATGTTGGTTTTGTAGTAAAAAATGCTACCTACTCTCCAATTACGGGAGGGGAAGGGAATATTGAATTTTTATTCCATTTACAAAAACCATCAGAAGGACAACATGTTTCGGCATTCACTGATTTTCAAAAAGTTGTTGAATTAGCTCACCAAGAATTAAATTAAGTTGTATGCTAGGGAATGGCAATCGTCATTCCCTATTTTTACTTGCTGAATAAGAACTTATAATGATAGTATAAATATACATTTATATACATTAAGAGGTGCTATTTATGAGTAAAGGTCAAAGGCATATGAAAATTCGTGAAATTATTGCTAACAATGAAATTGAAACGCAAGATGAACTAGTTTCTGCTTTAAAAGAAGCAGGTTTTAATGTTACACAAGCAACGGTTTCAAGAGATATTAAGGAATTACATTTAGTGAAAGTACCACTTCCTGATGGGCGATACAAATACAGTTTACCGGCAGATCAACGGTTTAATCCATTGCAAAAATTGCAAAGGGCTTTAACCGATTCTTTTGTCAGCATTGATGGCGTCGCTCATTTTTTAATGTTGAAAACACTTCCAGGAAACGGAAATGCTGTTGCAGTTTTGATTGACCATCTAGAATGGCCGGAAGTATTAGGTACATTATCCGGTGATGATACGATTCTCATCATTGTACGAGATGAAGGGCAGAGGGAAATCATACAGCAACGCATTTTAGATTTAATATAATATGAGGTGGTCAGTTTGCTGAAAGAGCTGAATATACGTAATTTCGCCATAATCGACGAATTAACCGTTTACTTTAATGATGGATTAACCGTTCTAACAGGTGAAACAGGAGCCGGAAAGTCCATCATTATCGATGCTGTTCATTTGTTAGCTGGTGGACGAGCAAGTCAAGAATTTGTGCGACACGGTGCAAAAAAAGCGGAATTAACAGGACTGTTTTTCGTTTCTGACAATCATCCTGTTTTTGAAAAATTATCTGATGCCGGTATAGACCATGAAGAAGGTACCATTATATTACGGAGAGATATTAATGAAAACGGAAAAAGCGTATGTCGAGTTAATGGAAAACTTGTTACATTATCAATTTTACGTGATATCGGCTCCACGTTAGTGGATATTCATGGACAACATGAAAGCCAAGAATTAATGGATGAGAAGTGCCATATCGATTTACTTGATCAATTTGCGGAAAAACAAATCCAGCCAATCAAAGACAAATATCATCGCCTCTATCATGAATATCGTCTATTAAAAAAAGAAGTCGATGCCATCAATATCGATGAACAACAGACAGCTCAACGTATTGATTTGTATCAATTCCAAATTCAAGAGCTAGAAGATGCAAAATTATCAGAAAAAGAAGAAGAGGCTTTACTTGAAGAACGGAAACGATTGCAAAATTTTCATAAGATTTATGAACGAGCCATTCATGCATACGATGCAATTTCTGGAGAATTAAAAGGACTAGATTGTATTGGAGAAGCGATGAGCGCTTTGGAAGATATCGTTTCATTAGATGAGCAATTTCATGATTCCTTTGAAGCTGTATCATCTTCATTCTATGCGTTGCAAGATGCTTCATATCAAATCAAAAATATCATTGATGAACTTGAATTTGACCCTGAACGATTAAATGAAATAGAATCACGGCTTGCACAATATCAAATGATGAAACGAAAATATGGAAGTACCGTAAAAGAGATTATTACATATTATGAAAAAATTAAAGAAGAACTAAACACACTATTAAATCGAGATGAAGCTATTCAACAAAAAGAACAAGATTTAAGAAAAATGGAATCTGAATTAGACCAATTGTGTGATGAATTAACGAAAGTTCGAAAAAAATGTGCAGGTATATTGAGTGAAGCCATAATGAATGAGCTTCGTGATTTACATATGGAAAAAGCGAAATTTATCGTTCAGTTTGAGCGTTTAAATAATTTCGACATAAATGGGAAAGACTATATATCATTCTATATATCCACCAATGTAGGAGAACCTCCTAAATCTTTGCCAAAAATTGCATCCGGTGGAGAATTATCGAGAATAATGCTTGCATTAAAAACCATTTTTTCATCGAAATCTCAAATTACATCCATCATTTTTGATGAAGTGGATACAGGTGTAAGCGGCCGCGTTGCACAGGCAATTGCTGAAAAAATCGCCAATATTTCATTCAATTCACAAGTATTATGCATTTCTCATTTGCCTCAAGTTGCAGCAATGGCAGATCAGCATTACTTAATATCAAAACAAGTTGAACAAAACCGTACTTTTACGACAGTTCAAGTAATTGAAAATGATACACGAGTAGAAGAAATTAGTCGCATGATGAGTGGAACTGAAATTACAGAATTAACGTTGCAACATGCGCGAGAATTATTGCAATTGGCACTTATAAAGAAAAATGAAATCAAAGAACAATTAAAAAGTTCTACCTCGATGCAATAAGGAGGAGTCATCATTTGATGACTCCTTATATTACAAAATCTACTTTTACTAATTTTGAAAGTACCTAAGCGACAAATATTTACCTCACATTATTAAAAGAACAGTTACACATAGTAATGTTACAAACAATTTGAGGAGGTGGACTATGAAATGCCATTTGCGTAATCTGTTGACTTATCTTGTGCTCACCATCGCACTTGCACTTTTGTCACCTTCAGCAGCAGCCGAAGCAAAAAAGCTAATTCCGATGGGTGAATCGATAGGGATACAGTTAGAATTACCATTTATATATGTAGCTCATGATGTATTATTACCAAATGGACAATGGTTAAAAAAAGGTGATATTATAAAAGAAGTCAACGGAAAGCCAATACAATCCATCGAGATGTTGAAGGAATCCATGACTGATTCGGAAATAAGCCTTACCATTAAACAATCGACCAATCATACAAGAACCATTACGCTAACGAACGATCAAGCAAATAATATACTTCCCTTTCTAAAAGATGAAACGGATGGCATCGGTACATTAACCTTTATTGATCCTGAATCGAAAGAATACGGTGCATTAGGTCATCAAATCATCGACGGTGTATTAAATAAACCACCTGAATTTACAGATGGTTCTATTTTTTTAGCGTCTATTGAGCAAATAAAAAAATCGAGCCCTGGAAATCCTGGTTATAAAATTTCTGTCATTAATCATGACGATATACGTTTAGGAAATATTTCATCCAATGATATATATGGTATTTTTGGTAATTGGGAATTAGATGTAAAAGAAATAATGCGTAAGCCTATTGAGATTATGCATGATGATGAAATTCAATTAGGAAAAGCAGAACTTCTTACAGCTATTGAAGGTTCAAAAGTTGAATCCTTTACAATTGAAATTGTGAAGATTGAAGATAATTATTTACAATTTGAAATAACCGATCAAAATCTTTTATCCAAAACAGGTGGCATATTACAAGGGATGAGCGGAAGTCCCATTTTGCAAAATGGTAAATTTGTTGGTGCTGTAACACATATGTTTGTCGAACAACCAGCTCGGGGTGCAGCTATAACCTTATCAGAGATGTTAAAAAAGAAGCCAAATTAAGCTGAAAAGACTATGCCAACATTTTGGTATAGTCTTTTTTTGATAATCAAATTAAAAACATTGTATGACGAAAAAATGCAATTAGAAATAAATGGTGATTTTTGTCAAAATATACAGAAAGATTACGACTACCTTCTCATTTTTATATTCGATAAAGGTTTTTCCGATAAAATGTCGAAAAGAATAGTGTCAAGTAAACCGAAACTATGACATATAAGTATTAAAAATGCAATATTAGGGAGAAGGCTATAAGGGGGATTTTACATGACGAAAATTAGAGTTGCAATCGCCGATGATAACCGAGATTTAGTGAGAACAATGGAACAATACTTTGAAAATCATCCAGACATTGAAATAGTTGCAACTGCTTCAAACGGTAAATTGTGTCTAAATATGTTAGAAGAATATAACCCAGACATTTTGTTGTTGGACATTATTATGCCCCATTTAGATGGTTTAGGCGTTCTTCAAGAAATGTATAAAAATGATCGTTTTCGCGATACTCAAGTCATTATGTTGACGGCATTTGGACAAGAAGATGTAATGAAACAGGCTGTTACATACGGGGCTTCCTATTTTATGTTAAAGCCTTTTGAGTTTGATCAGCTCGTTCAGAAAATTTTGCATTGCGCAGGCCAAAAGCGTGAAACTGTCAAGAGACAAAGTGTGTTACAGCCTGAACCAAATGGAAAAGTGAATCAGAGACAATTGGATACTACGATTACATCAATTATTAAGGAAATTGGCGTACCTGCGCATATCAAAGGCTATGCATATTTACGTGAAGCTATTCAAATGGTATATCACGATATTGAATTGTTAGGTTCTGTTACAAAAATTTTATATCCGGAAATTGCAAAGAAATTTGGTACAACTCCTTCTCGTGTTGAAAGAGCAATCCGTCATGCCATTGAAGTTGCATGGAACCGTGGAAATTATGAATCCATCTCTCAAATGTTTGGATATACAGTCCATCATTTAAAATCAAAACCTACAAACAGCGAGTTTATTGCCATGATTGCTGATAAAATTCGTATTGAACTAGTGGCTTCATAATCGTATTTTCTGTCATTGTCATATTATTATTAACAATAGCTTTTCCGTCCAATTGTCACCTCTTTATTGAGGTGACTTTTTATTACTTTATCGTATTAATTTTATAAAAGGTATTACACTTTAAATAAAAAAATTATATTATAGTACAAGAGGTGAGCATATGTGCGTATATTTTCCAATGATTATTTTGAGTTAATCGAAGAAAATGGTAAAGTTTATATTCAAAACTATAAAAAGGGTTTTCCAATTAAACAATTCGATGAAATATTAGGCTCTCTTACTCGAATGAAACTGTCAAATTTTTCGAATTTAAAAAAATCTCTACAAGAAGAAGCGTCGAATCCTGTCGAAATTGGTTACTGGTTGCCTCCAATGGAAATTGAAGTATCAAAAGATAAGATGACAGCCCATCTTATTGTTTATGAATCAACCATTTTGGAAAATCCAAGTCAATTTCAAAAAGAACTAAATGACATATTGACTCAAAGACAGATTGTCCATGGAATAAAAGAGCTTAATCTAGAATCGATTACTATCGGGAAACCAATTGTAATTGCTGAAGGAACGGAACCAATTAAAGGTGAAGATGCACAGGTTACATACATAAAGATTCCGGAGAGAAAACCTGTCATAAGGGAAGATGGAAAAGCTGATTATTTTGATATGAATTTTATATTTGAAATCAATGAAAATGACTGGTTAGGAGAGAAAATCCCCGCCCAACCTGGTATAAATGGAAAAAATGTTTACGGAGAAGAAATTCCAGCTCCTCCAGGTAAAGATATACCATTAAAGTATGATCGTAAATCTGCATATGAAGTAGAAGAGGATGGAAAAATTGTCATTCGGGCATTAAATAAAGGCGTTGTAGAGGAAAGACAAGGATTATTAATGATTAATAATCATTTGCCAATCGATGGAGATGTTGGGTTAGAGACAGGAAATCTTGAATTTGATGGTTCAATTAGCATTAGTGGAACTGTTCAAAAAGGTTTTAGTGTCATTGCAACGGGTGATATTTCCATTGAGGGTACAGAAGGTGTTACAGGTGCGAAATTAATCCAATCTAGAGAAGGAGATATTTACATAAAAGGTGGTATATTTGGATTAGGTCAAACAACTGTAAAAGCTGGTGGCAACATTTACGTAAAACATGTCAATGAAGCAAATTTATATGCGAAAAAAAATATTGTCATCGGGTTTTATTCTTTAAACTCCTCATTGCAAGCTGATTCGATTTTAGTGGATGAGCGGAAAGGAAAAATTATTGGTGGCAAGGCAATTGCGAGAAACACTATTGTGACCGCTATATCGGGTAACCGGATGGAAAGGCGGACGGAATTAATTATCCAATCAGTGAATCGGCAAGAAGGTTACAAGATTATTCAAGAAAAAGCAGCATTATTAAAGTCGACACAAGAAGAAATGGAGAAATTATCTGAAAAGATAGAGAAACTAGCAGCATTAAAAAATCGGCTAACACCTGCTCAAGCGAAGGTTTATAAAGAAATGAAAGAAGTATTGGAAGATAAGAAGCAGCAAGTAATTGAATTGGACAATGAAATTCAAGAGATGATTGCAGCGATAAAATCCATCGGCAAAGAGGAAATCATTGTTAAAAAAGAAGCGTATCCTGGTACTTATATCCAAATAGGGAAACAATCGTCCTTAATAACGAAGACAACAAAAGGGAAATTTTTACTGGAATTTGGCGAATTAAATATATAAAAAAGCGTTCAGTGGAGGGACTTGTCTCTCATTGAACGCTTTATTTATATAATAATCTATTGTTTAATTTCTTTTGTTTCATCCTTTTTTTGAAACCTTGGAGCCACTCTTCCCCTTTTTCGATCTCGATGCAATAAATAGCCCGCAAAAAATCCAATTCCGATGATGCTAAAGATAAGACCTATAAGAAATTGGAACCATAACCAAGGAAAAGGGGAATTTAATATGCCGTATAGAGTATCGCGCATAAACTTGATACCTGCACCAGCAATTAATGCGGGAATCAATAAAATGATAAAGGCAATTAATCGGGCCATGAAATAACCTCCTTCGCAATTAATTCAATTTTACATCGCCAAGAAATAGTGTCAAGTTTCGACAAAAAATTGCTAATCTTTTGCAC
This sequence comes from Ureibacillus thermosphaericus, assembly GCF_012396605.1. Taxonomy (GTDB): domain Bacteria; phylum Bacillota; class Bacilli; order Bacillales_A; family Planococcaceae; genus Ureibacillus; species Ureibacillus thermosphaericus. The sequence goes on along the minus strand of NZ_JAAXPW010000011.1, from coordinate 1,575 downwards.
ATTTTTGTCATAAAAATTATATTAGAATTATAATTTTTAATAGTACAAAAAATCAGAAAATTAGGAAAAGTATATTTTTCAATATTTCTAGTTGATAAATTAAAAAATAAAAAGTATTGTAAAGTAAAATAGTGCAAATTGTAGAAAATTTGTCGCTAATTTTAGAGATTTTACTCCATTATATTTTTAGGGAGGTTTTTTGAATGGAAATCTTTAAGTACATGGAAAAATATGATTATGAACAATTGGTATTTTGTCAGGACAAAAATTCTGGATTAAAAGCGATTATCGCAATCCATGATACAACGCTTGGACCAGCATTAGGTGGCGCTCGCATGTGGCCTTATCAATCTGAAGAAGAAGCCATCGAGGATGCATTGAGACTTGCTAGAGGTATGACGTACAAAAATGCAGTAAGTGGCTTAAATCTTGGCGGTGGTAAAACAGTAATTATTGGTGATCCAGCTAAAGACAAAAACGAAGAAATGTTCCGCGCGTTAGGACGATTTATTCAAAGTTTAAATGGTCGTTATATTACAGCAGAAGATGTTGGTACAACTGTTGAAGATATGGACTTGATTTATGAAGAAACAGATTATGTAACAGGTGTATCACCTTCATTTGGTTCATCTGGTAACCCATCTCCTGTAACCGCTTACGGAGTTTATTTGGGAATGAAAGCAAGTGCTAAAGAAGCATTTGGAGATGATAGCCTAAAAGGCAAAACAATTGCTGTTCAAGGATTAGGTAATGTTGCATATAACTTGTGTAAATACTTGCATGAAGAAGGCGCAAAACTGATTGTCACGGATATTAATGAAAAAGCAATAGAGCGAGCTGTCAATGACTTTGGTGCAGTTGCGGTAAGTCCGAATGAGATTTACAAACAAGATGTTGATATTTTCTCACCATGTGCACTTGGTGCAATCATTAACGATGAAACGATACCGCAATTAAAAGCAAAAGTCATCGCTGGATGTGCAAACAACCAGTTAAAAGAATCTCGCCACGGGCAAATTCTTCATGAAAAAGGAATCATTTATGCACCAGATTATGTAATTAATGCTGGTGGAGTAATTAATGTTGCAGATGAACTTTACGGATATAACAGAGAAAGAGCAATGAAACGAGTAGAAACAATTTATGATTCTTTAACAAAAATTTTTAAAATTTCAAAAGATGAAAACATCCCAACTTATTTAGCTGCTAATCGTTTGGCTGAAGAAAGAATTAACAGTGTACTAAAATCAAGAAAACAATTTTTACAAAAGGAAAAAAACATCTTAAGTGAATCAATTTCATAAATCATAGTTTTTCTGAAGTATAGAGTACCCCTATACTAAAAACTTCGTTTTTTTTTTAATTATGCAACTTGGTTTTGTTGCTGTAATAAAGCATTGATTCGATCAACTGCTAGTTTGCAGGTATTATAAATTAACGTCACCAGATTGAAATGCATTTTTGCTTTCTTTCCTGTACGATGACGGACATTGTTTAATTGAAAGTATTCCTTTAAATAAGCGTTAACGCGTTCGACTGCTGTACGTTCTTGATAAAGCTGTTTCCATCGTTCTG
>NZ_JAAXPW010000010.1 GCF_012396605.1 Ureibacillus thermosphaericus | reverse complement strand
TATCTCGGACGAGTTGGCTATTATCTCTTTGGATTTGACTATTATCCCATCTCTGATGATGCGAATTTTTGGCTTTGGCTATTATTTTATCTGGATTGACTATTATCTCTGGCGAATTGGCTATTATCTCACTGCTTTTGACTATTATCCCATCTCTGCTGATGCGAATTTTTGGCTTTGGCTATTATTTTATCTAGGTTGACTATTATCTCGGACGAGTTGGCTATTATCTCTTTGGATTTGACTATTATCCCATCTCTGATGATGCGAATTTTTGGCTTTGGCTATTATTTTATCTGGATTGACTATTATCTCTGGCGAATTGGCTATTATTTCTTTGAATTTGACTATTATCCCATCTCTACAAGAGCAAATTTTTGGCTTTGGCATTTAAACAGATTAAAATTCTTAATCGCTCTTCTTCCACTTTCCCCATAAAAATTCTCCTTATACTTTCCCTCGATAACTTCCACTCATTATGCTTTACATTTATTAGCTATTGCAATTTTACTTACCCAATAAGGAAAATTTCGATGGGCTGCAATCACCATTTTCCTTTTTTTATTTATTACACCTTTCGTTCGTAAGTTCCGAATTATTTAAAGCTACATATATATATAAATAGTTATTTCGATTAGTAGAGGGGTGTATAAATGCCGACGATCAGTCTTTGCATGATTGTCAAAAATGAAGAAGAGGTTTTGGCAAATTGTTTATCAAGTGTTGAAGAAATTTGTGATGAAATCATCATTGTCGATACGGGTTCGACAGATAGAACAAAAGAAATCGCAAGTAAATTTACAGATAAAATATATGACTTTACTTGGATTGATGACTTTTCAGCAGCGAGAAACTATTCATTCAGTCTTGCAACAAAAGATTATATTCTCTGGTTAGATGCTGATGATGTTATTCTTCCAGAAGAGCAAAAAAAGTTTAAAAAGCTGAAAAAAAACCTTAATAGCAATATTGATGCTGTCTCCATGAACTATATTGCCGCTACAGACGGAAATGGAAATCCAACCTTCCATTACCGAAGAAACCGCCTTGTGAAACGAAGTAAAGGATTTAAATGGATTGGACCAGTACACGAATATCTTGCTGTTCACGGAAATATATTGGAAGCGGACATTTCCATCCATCATAAAAAGAGAGAGAAAAAAGTGGATACTCAATCAATCGGCAGAAACCTAAGAATTTATGAAAATCGCATCAAAAATGGAGAAGAGTTTTCACCAAGAGATTTGTTTTATTATGCCAATGAGCTTAAAGATCATAAACAATACAATAAAGCGATTATTTATTATCAAGAATTTTTAGATGGCAAAAAAGGTTGGATAGAAGATAATATTCGAGCTTGTATATATATGGCCGACTGTTATGCTCGTCTCGGAGAAAAAGAGAATGAATTGATGGCTCTCTTTAAAACGTTTAACTATGATGAACCGAGATCTGAGGCCTGCTGCCGCATCGGAGACATCTTCCAAGCAAGAAAAGACTTCAAAACCGCTTTGTTTTGGTATCAGTTGGCTGTGAAGATGAAACATAAAAAAACAGGCGGCTTTCACCATACTTCTTACACAACCTGGTATCCGCATCTCGCTCTATGCGTTTGCTATTGGCAATTAGGAAATGTTGAAGAATCAATTAAACACCACGAATTGACGAAACAATATATCCCAAATGATCCGAAAGTTTTATATAATGAAGAATTTTTTCAAAGCTACTTAAAAAATCAAAATAGGAAAGATAGCGTTAAATAGTAAGTCTAAAATATTGAAGGTGAATTTCCTTATTTTCGATTAATTCGAAGTTAGAAAACGAAAAGCCCTATTTCCAAAAACAAAAATGAAAGGATGAGCAAACTGGGGCAACCTCAACTACCTGAAAGCATTAAACTTGGGCAACATGTGGTAATTGAAGAAGGGGTCACAATCGGAGAAAATGTTACGATTGGACATCATACAGTAATCCTAAAAAACACGATTATTGGTGACAATGTAATCATTGGGTCCAATTGTGTTTTAGGGGTCAAAAAAAGCGGAAATCAAAAAATGAGGGCATCCAATGTGAAACAGCCTCATCTAATCATCGGAGAAAATACAAAAATCGGAAATAATGTAACGATTTACGCTGGCTCAGAGATTGCAGACCACGTTTTTGTTGCTGACCATGCTAGCATTCGAGAGAATTCAACAATCGGCAGCCAAACAGTTATTGGCAGAGGTGCTATTGTTGAGCTAAATACGTCAATTGGGAAAAGATGTACAATACAAACCTTGGCCTATATAACTGGTGATACCATTTTAGAGGATGATGTTTTTATCGGTCCATGTGTGTCTATGTCAAATGATAAATACATGGGGTTAAAACCGTATGAATTAAAAGGAGCGCATATTAAAAAAGGAGCGAAAATTGGAAATAACGCTACCCTTCTACCAAATGTAACTATTGGCGAAAACGCTATAGTCGGTGCTGGTTCCGTAGTAACAAAAGACGTTCAGCCAAATGAAACAGTTGTCGGCGTGCCTGCTAAAAAAATTTCAAAAATAAATTCTAACGATGCAGAAAAGTAAAGAGAAATTCATATATTTATAACAACTAAAAAAATGTATAACTCTTTTACCATCATCATAAAGAGTTATACATTTCTTTTTTATTGTGAATCTATTAAACTTTGTTTAATTTTCAATGCAACCTCTACCGCCGCTCTTCCTTCCTCAACGCCGATAAGCGGCTTTGTATCTGAATAGATACAGTCAATAAAATGTAGAAGCTCTTCCAGTAATGGATCGGAATAAGGTAGGGCAATATTAGCAATAACGGTCTCTGTTCCGACTGGAACTGTAGAATGATTATTTAATTCATTCATGACAAGTTGTTGCTGTCTCATTAAATAATCCGTTTTAATCACTTTTTCTTTCTCATAAATAATAAGTTCTCTCACCTTTTCATGAGATATATTACTTGCTAATAAATTTGCGACAATTCCATTTTCAAACAGAAGTATTGCTGAAACGGTGTCATACTTCACAGCATCACGTAAACGAATCCCCTCTGCTGAGATTCGTTTAATCGGACTTTTAATTATGCTCAAAATAATATCAATATCATGAATCATAACATCCAATACAACATCTGTATCTTTTATTCTATCTGAATAAGCAAGTCTTCTTGCTTCAATATTCATAATTTGTTCAGGGCGAATATAGTCATGAATTCGCCTTATAGCTGGATTAAACCGTTCAATATGCCCTACTTGAAATTTAAGATTTTTATTTTTCAGAAGCGCTTTAATTTTATCTGCTTCTTCTACCGTCATTGTAATTGGTTTTTCAACAAATACATGTTTATTGTGAACAATCGCTTCTGCTGCTAATGAAAAGTGAAATGGTGTAGGTGTCGCGATAATGACCGCATCAATATTTTTCAATAGTTCAGTATAAGTATTGAACGCTTTAACTTGAAAGGCTTTACTAATCTTTTTTGCCCTATTCATATCTGTATCATAAATTCCGATAAAGTTCACATTTTTCATTTGCTTTAATTTTGAACAGTGAAAAAAACCCATCTTTCCAGTACCTACGACACCAACTCTTACTAAACTCATGATGAAACACCTGCAAACTCTTTCATAGCTTTAATAATATATTCCTGTTCTGTTACAGTAATCGTAGGATTAATTGGAAGTGCTAAAATATGTTTTGCCACCTTCTCTGAAACAGGGAAATCCCCTTGTTGATATTGAAGGTACTGAAGGGCTTTTTGTAAATGCAACGGAATAGGATAATAGATTCCAGTGGCAATTCCCTTTTGTTTTAAAAAGTTTATAAGTTGGTCCCTTTCATCTACTTCAATACAATATTGATGATACGTATGGCTCCTATCTGTATATTGCGGCGGCTTTCGTTTCAAATGATTAAGTTCTTGGGTATACTTGTTAGCCACAGTCATTCTCTTAAATATAAACATATCTAAATATTTAAGTTTTTCTATTAAAATTGCAGCTTGTATTTCATCTAATCTACTGTTCATCCCTATTGATGTATGAACATATCTTTCTTTGCTGCCGTGATTGCGTAAAAAACAAATTTTCTCAAAAATATCTGGATTGTTTGTTACAACTAATCCTCCATCCCCAAATGCACCTAAATTTTTCGTTGGGAAAAAGGAAAAGCAGCCAATATCACCAATACCACCAACTCGTTTACCTTTATATTCCGTTCCTATTGCCTGACAAGCATCTTCAATCACTTTTAACTTATATTTCGAAGCAATCTTCATAATCTCATCCATCTCTGCTGCCATACCGAACAGGTGAACAACGATAATCGCTTTTGTATTTTCCGTAATCGCTTTTTCGATTTTATTCACATCGATGTTATAGGTATTCGGTTCTATATCAACAAATACAGGCTTTGCACCAACTTTTGCAATAACTTCTGCAGTAGCAAAAAAAGTAAACGGCGAAGTAATCACTTCATCTCCTTCACCTATATCCAGTGCTTCGAGAGCTAGAAGCAGTGCATCCGTACCATTTGCTACACCTACAGCAAATTGAACTCCTAAGTAATTTGCAATCTCATTTTCAAATTGCATTACTTTATTTCCTAGAATATAAGAACCACTTTGCATTACTTCGATAACAGCTTTTTCAATATTTTTTCCATACATCTCATACTCTTTTTTTAAGTCAATCAAGGGAATATTCAATTTGATTCCTCCAACTCTTAAAAGTTAGAAATGTTTTTAAAGGATGTTAAACGTTATACTATGCAAAATCCATTGAAACTGATTGTACTTTTACAATTTGTCTAAAAATTTTTGCACCTCTTGGACAAATTCTTTTGCCCTGACATCATTTGTATGTTTTGTATGAATAAATTGATAGCCGTTTTCCGTGATTCTTTTGCGCTCTTTTTCATTTTTTAAATAATACATAGCCTTTTCATAGAAATTAGATTGATTACATGCAACAAAATTCTCTCCATCTTTAAATCCCAATTCCAAGATATCAGGTACAGGTTCTGCAAGGAGAAGGGTTTTACAAGCTGGAGCCTCAAAATATTTCAAGACAGGATATTGTAATCTCGAGCCGCAAGTAAAGAAGATTTTCGCACGATTCAATTCTTTTGCATATTTCTCATTTACTAAAGCATTGGAAGAAGCATTATGGCCTGGGTGAGGATGAAAAACAAATCCTTTCTCTCCCCTCAATTTCTCCAATACCGCTTCTCTAAATGGATATTTCCCTTTTGGCGTCATTGATTGATACCCTGTTTTTTTTGTTCTGTCATACAATTGTCCAATTAATAAGAAGTCGATGTCTTTTTCTAATTGCCAATCTTTAAAAATAGTTGGATCAATAGAAAAAGGCAACCATCTGAATTTATCTTTATATTTTGCATGAGTTTTCAAAAAAGAAGATTTCGTTGCAGAAAAAATCAAATCGATTTTATTTTGTTCGAAATATTTTCGTCTTTCTGCAGGTGAATAATGTGTATCAATTACATAACAACCTTTTGGAATGTTTATTTCATGAAGTCCTGTAATCCTTGGGGCTAATACGTATCCCCAACCTATATCATAATGGAAAATAAAGTCAGGTTTAAAATCAAGTTGTTTTAGAATATCGTGAATATTTCCATCCCTGTACCAATATCGAACATCAGCAAATTTTTCAATCGCTTTGATCGTTTCAAATTTATGTTTATGCTTCGGAAAATTTTTTGTAAATTGTCGAATCAGAATTAATATTTTAAGTTTTTTTTGCATTTTACCCCCTCCTACCCTACACAACATTCAATATATGTTTCATTCATACCAAGTGTTTAAACGTTCTCACTAAATTTGCTGAAAAAAGAGAAAAGATGAGAAACTCTTACACCATCGACAACTTTTATACATATGATTTATGTGATGGAAAGAAAATAGAGTTTTTTTAGGATTGAACTCTACAAAGTTGTTAAGGTAAAAAGGAGTTGAATGTATGAAAACTGTTACTGTTGTTGGGTTAGGTAAAATTGGATTACCACTTGCAGCAGTTGTTGCAAACTCTGGGCATTTCAATGTCATTGGCGCCGATAAAAACGAAAAAGTCATTGAAACTGTGAATAGAGGAATTTCACATATTCAAAATGAACCAGGATTAGATCAGCTATTATATGAAGCATGGAAAGCGGGGACATTTCGAGCCACAGTTGATACGACTAAAGCAGTGAAACAATCTGATGTGGTTATTGTCATTGTACCCGTATTAGTAAATGAACAAGGAACAATCAACTATGAATTCATTGACTCAGCTGTAGAAGATATCGGAAAAGGGATTCGTAAAGGAACGCTAGTTATTTTTGAAACAACATTACCTGCTGGAGATACTAGAAACCGTTTTGGCAAAAGAATCGCCGAGCTTTCAGGATTAACATTAGGAACGGATTTCCATTTAGGCTATAGTCCTGAAAGAGTTTACTCAAATCGTATTATTCAAGACCTTTCTAACTATCCAAAAGTGGTCAGCGGTGATAACGAAAAAAGTCTAGAATTAGTCATATCCTTTTATAAAAAAGCTTTAAACTGTGACATCATGCCTGTCAGCAATTTAGAGACCGCTGAATTTACAAAAGTAGCTGAATCCGTTTACCGTGATGTTAATATTGCATTAGCGAACGAACTGGCTGTATATGCTGACTCATTAGGAGTTAACATTAAGGAAGTAATTCAAGCAGCAAATAGCCAGCCTTTTTCCCATCTTCACTTTCCTGGTGTCGGAGTAGGCGGCCATTGTATTCCGGTTTATCCTTACTTTTTTATTAACAATGGTTTAAGTGATGGACTGGTACCTCTTTCAAGGGAAATAAATGACAAAATGGCTAAATATGCTGTTGATCAAGTGGAAGAATATTTCTCAACTCTTGAAAATAAAAACATTCTCATTTTAGGACTTTCATTCCGAGAAAATGTGAAAGAAACTACAAAATCTTCTACTCTTCTGCTTGCAAATGAATTGAAAAAAAGAGGTTCTACAGTATATGTTGACGATCCTCTTTACACTGCAGAAGAAATTGCTGCTTTTCAAGTAAAGCCTTTTTCTATAGAAAATCGTGAAAAGATTGATTCTATCATTCTTCAAGCTTTTCATGATCAATATAGAGATTTTAAATTTGAACTCTTCCCAAACTGTCAATTCGTTTTAGATGGAAGAAATGCTCTCAATCAGAAAAAGATTGAGAGTTTAGGAATGAAATATCGAGGAATTGGTGTACAGTAAAACGACATAAGCTGCTTCTGTAGAAGGAGGATCCTGCACTAACGAAAACGTTTCTGTACAGTACGAACTCTTTCCGTACGAGGAGGAGTACTATCCGCACTAGTAGCAGAATTATCCGCTCATGTGATACTCTATCCGCACGAGTAGATGCACTATCTGCACAAGTAGAAGTAACATCTGCACAAGTGGGAATACTATCCGCACATGTTGATACGCTAACCGCACAAGCGGGAACTTTATCCGCTCAAGTAGCAGCATTATCCGCACATGTTAAAACGCAATTCGCACAAGTAGAAACATTATCCGCACAAGTAGAAACATTATCCGCACAAGTTGAATCTTTATCTGCACTTGTGGATACTCTATCTGTACGAGTAGATGTTAGATCTGTCTAACCTTTAAAAAAAAGAGCGAAGGGGAAATTTTTCATCGTTTCCTTCCATTCGCTCTTTTTTGACGACCTTTTTTATTAAAAACTTTTTTATCTGAAATGATCCACATGTTTATCAATAATATTATACCCTTTCAATATGCCAATGATTTTTAAATTTTTCACAGGCGTATGATAGTTTGGTGATAGTTGCAGTGCTTTTATAAAGTGCTCATAGGCCGTATTATAATTCTTCATATGGAGAAACGCTTCCCCAAGATAATTCTCCTCAATATGATTGCGATCCGTAATTTGCTGAAAATGATGGACAGCATGCCTATAATTATTTTCAACTAACCCCTTCATTCCTTCAAAAAAGTGACGATCCCTTTCTGTTTTAACTAATGGTATTGCCTCATGAAAGAGAGAAAATCCCTCTTGTTTCATCCATCTTCGTGATAAGGCAAGCCCTGCAATCAATTTTGCTGTTAATAAATTGTTTTCCTCTCCTTTTTCATTGACTTCGTTAAGACTCATCAAATCTTCATCTTGAATATTTAAACGGATATGCCTCGCTAATTCTTCATAACTTCTATTCTTCGTAATATTTGCTTGATGTCTTCTATAGATATACAACGGTTCAGGAACATGGGAAGAACGCCATTTTTCTTTCGCCACTTTTAAGATAAAATCTGTATCGGAACCAACTTTGATGCTTTCATCAAAATAAATATGCTCTACAGCTTCCCTTCTAAATAGGATGGTTCCATTATTAAATGGGGTACCAACATTAAGGAAAAATGAATAAATATCATTCGGAGAAATATTTGCAGCTTGCCAATAACTAAAAGGAGAATTATGTTCCGTAATAAGCAACATATCGGAATGAACATACCCAATTTGCTCACAGCAAAATTCAGCTAATAATCGCTCAAATCGATTGGGCAAAGACAAATCATCTGCGCCATGAAAAGTAATATAATCACCCTTAGCAATTTTTAATCCTTCATTAAAGGCAGCGGCAACTCCTTTGTTAGTCTCGTGCTTTACATAACGTATCCGTTCATCATTAAATGACAATATAATCTCTTCACTATTGTCCGTCGAACCATCATTCACTACGATTAACTCAATATTCCTTTCAGTTTGCTGCAATATACTAGCAATCGAATCTTTTACATAATGACCAGCATTATAGACTGGTAAAATGACACTGATCATCTGTCCACCTCTTTCCTAATTTTATCCCCCTATACTGTTGAAACAATGTTAAAGAAAAATTCGGGATAGGATGTGGCATCACCTAATATTTTAAGGTTGTAAATCGGTTTTAAATTGTCCTTATCCTTTCCTTCCAATAGAAGAGATAATTTATATAAATCTGCATTATATGGATGTTTTGTCATTAATTCTTTTAATCTTCTCTTTGCTTCTTCTTTTCTTTGCAATCTCATTAACGTCAATATAACCCATTTTTCAGCTACGGCTTGCTCCTTCTCATCTCCGTTTTTCTGTAACGCCAAAAATTCTTCTAACGCTTGCTCAAATAGTTTTAAAAGAAAAGACTGATAACCCTTCAGATTATAGAGTTGAAACTTATTATCTGGACGTACAGGACAAAAACATGTTTCTACCAAGCCATCTTCAACCTCTTTTCGAACTGCTGCTACTTCCCATCGTGCAATTGTAGGAATTTTATCGATTTGATAAATGACAGGTACTTTCACAATATCAGCATTTGTAACAAGGAGGAATTTTTCTAATCTCTTATAATCATCATGGTTGAAACAATTTTCTTGATGAATCATGATATTCCAATCGCTTAATTTATTTCGTGGTTGAACTTTAAAGGATGCAATTTCTTGATAATAATGCAAAATATTTTCAATAATTTTATTCCAGTTATATTGTTTTGCCGTCTCTAATCCGTTATGAATTAACTTTTCCTTCAATTCTTGGTTTGTAAGCAATTCTTTAATTTTTTCCGCCATATCTTCTGAATCCTTCATACGGCAAATTAATGCATTTTTTTGATGTACTGCATATTCTAATGCCCCTTTGTTATCCGTCGTTACAACTGGACATCCACATGCCATCGCCTCTAGTGGAGGCAAGGAAAAGCTTTCATAAGTAGAGCCAGATACATATAAAGCAGCACCTCGATATAAAGAAGCAATCTTTTCTTGTGTTGGACTAACAAAATACTTCGTTACTCTTTGTTTCATTTTTTCTGACGGTGTTTCAGGTGTAATCCAATATAAATCAAGTGCAAATTTATCTTTGAGCTTTTCATAAGCATCCATAATATAGGAGATTCCTTTAAACGCAGTTCTTTCTCCTCCTACCATTAATAAATATGGATGCTCTCCTTCCTCCCGATGGCCTTCACGAGTAAAAATATGTTCATCAACTGCATTGGGATATACTTTCGCTTCTCTGCCATAAATAGCTTCAATTAAATCAGCAGCTTGTTGAGAAACAGTATAAATAAAAGAAGGTAATTGAAATTGTTTCTGAATAAAATTCTTTAATGTTTGATTCATGTTGTCGTAATCAAATAAATGAAAATCACCTTGTTCAAAATAAACAACTGGGGCAATACCTGTTTCAATACATGGTTGAATATGATCCCAGTAAGTCGCTACAATCAAGTCGCAGTCTGGAATGCCTTTCGCTAATTCTAAATCAAAAGGAACTTTAATATAATCTGCTTCAATCGGAAACCAAGCCGGCTTTTCATAATGAGCAACGATTGTAACTTTTGCTCCAAGCCGTGTAAGTCTGTTTGCATGTTCAAATATAATTTTTGCACCGCCTGAGACACCTGTATGGGTCATAACGTAAACAATATGAAGCATTTCTTTTTTTTCATCATGCTTTGTTACGTTTTGCTCAAACGCATGAGAAACACGTGCTAATCGATGTTGGAACTCCAGGGATCTAAGTTTTTGTATCAACGTTTTCACCTTCATCACATAGTTCGTTCCACAGTATTTTATGTAGGTTTGACGTTAAAGTGAATATCATCTAACGATTAAAAAAAGTCATACCCTATTAACGAGTATGACTTGATATCTTAATTAATTGATCAACAATGTAATAATAAGAATAATCACTATTGGGACAATAAGAATAAGGAAACCAATTGGGTTAGCTAAATTAATCGTCCACCCTACACCAAATCGTTTCTCGACGAAAATCGATGGGTCATTTTTATTAAAATAAAACAAACCTGCTTTCCAATATTGATCATCATTCACATCCATAATTCCCTTTTCTAACGATGCTGGTGGCGTTTTATCCGAACGACCTACCTTTACTACAAGGACAATTGTTCCAACTAAAATCAAAAATAAAAATCCAAAAGGCAAAATCGTTTTCAATATTGAATCGCCGAACAATTCCGGATGAATGGTCGTCAATTGGAAGAATGAAAACAACATTGTTAATAACAATACAGTGTAAAACGAAAACCAGCTAGTTGATTTTCTTAATGTTAATTGACGATTTTTCGAAGCAGTCAAGTTTGTGGCACTCAGCTTAATTCCAGAAAATTTCATTCCTATTTGTATTCCCAAAAACATCAATTGAAGCAACAGTAAAAATAGCAACATTTGAATAGCAGTCAAAGGTGTTTTTTCAGTAAAGGCATCTGGCTCTCCATTCAGTCCCCAATGAGTTGGAATTTGATTTGGCAATAAATCATATTGATAAAGCGTATAAACTATTAATCCAATAGTAATAACCATTGGGAATAAATAAATAAACCATGGTGGCAAATGATCTTCTGAACGAACAGATACATCAACTACTGACACTTGTTTCATTTGTTTCGTCCACTGCATTTCTTCTTTATATTGTTTCATTTTTTCTCGGAAGTAATAGAATAATGCTAAATTTACAAAAATAATTCCAAATTCAATGACAGTGCATACTAAAATCAATAATTCATCAGAAGGATTTTTTAGACTTATCCATGAGCAAAACATTAATATCATTAATAAAGAAAAAATTAAGGCCAATATAGAATATTGTTTTTTATAAGATACGACATAATCATCTTTTATATGTTGTTCAGGAATCATTACTCCAAAAACAACTGTTCTTTTAACTAAATATGGCACAATCGCTTGAATAACCCCTAAAAACAGTAAAATAGTCAATGAAATTAATAATGCCATTGCAATCCTCCTTTAAGAATTTTTTTTCATTTCATTTATAATTTTCTCAATTAAATCCACCAATTCTTCTTTCTCTATCCCTAATACAAGCCCTTCAGCAATTTGAGGCTTAAGCATCTGATAAAGCCTTTCATATGCTTCTTGATCTATATGGGAATGTCTCTTTATGACCGCACCTGATTTTGGCACAATTTCGATAATCCCTTTTTTTTCTAATTCGTGATAACTTTTATTGACTGTATGCATATTCACCCCCAAATCCGCTGCAAAAGCACGAACAGACGGAAGAAATTCCCCTGGTTTTAAATCACCTTTCGCAATCCCTTCAATAATTTGATTCGTTAATTGAATATAAATTGGTATATCTGAATCTGGTTCAATTCTAATGATCATATCCTCACCCCAATCTGTTCTACATTTATTATAACAAAATTGTTCTACTTTGTGTATAACAAATTTTTATTTCTTAGTAATTAAAAATTGACTAATTGCTAAAAAGCATGACTTCTCGGACTTATAGATATATTTTTCCTAGACAATATTTTTGCCGAAAGTTGCGAATACTTGAACCCATTTGACGAATTTCCCTGCTTAATTGACCAATTACAAACTCATAAATGTTGAATATTTTGTATCGTAAAATCTCACTCATTCCCATTTAAAAAGTAGACAACATATACTTCAGCCAATTAACAAATAAAATAAGAAGAAACTCAAATCTTATCTAGTTTTTTAATTGACTAAAATTTTTTTTATTTTCATTTAAAAAAGAATTGATACGAAAAAAATTATTATGTATAATCTAATTCATTGCTTAATACTATTTTTCCATTAAGGGGGTTATAAAGAATTGGGTAAAGCATTGATTATTGGTGCTGGCGGTGTAGCTAGTGTTGTGGTACACAAATGTGTGCAAAATTCAGACGTGTTCGAGGAAATTATGATTGCCAGTCGAACAAAGTCAAAATGTGACGCATTAAAGGAGAAACTCGACGGTGGCAAAACAATTATCCACACTGCTCAAGTAGATGCGGATAATGTTGACGAACTCGTTGAATTAATCAATGGTTTTAAACCAGATGTGGTAATTAACGTAGCATTACCATATCAAGACTTAACTATTATGGAAGCTTGTTTAGCTACAGGTGTTCACTACTTAGATACTGCTAACTACGAACCACCTGAAACAGCTAAATTTGAATATAAATGGCAATGGGCTTATAAAGAAAAATTTGAAAAAGCTGGAATCACTGCTGTATTAGGTTGTGGATTTGACCCAGGTGTAACAGGTGTTTTCACAGCTTACGCATTAAAACATCATTTTGATGAAATTCATTACATCGACATTTTAGATTGTAATGCAGGTGACCACGGCTTACCATTCGCGACTAACTTCAACCCTGAAATTAACATTCGCGAAATTACTTCTAATGGCCGCTACTGGAAAGATGGAGAATGGGTTGAAACTGAACCATTAGAATTTAAAGAAGTATATAACTTCCCTGAAGTAGGTCCAAAAGATATTTACCTTCTTTACCATGAAGAATTAGAATCTTTAGCAAAAAATGTTAAAGGCCTTAAACAAATTCGCTTCTGGATGACATTCTCAGAAAAATATTTAACGCACTTACGAGTACTTGAAAATGTTGGAATGACATCAATTGAACCGATTGAATTTGAAGGAAAAATGATTCAACCTCTTCAATTCTTAAAAGCAGTTCTACCTGATCCAGCGTCATTAGGACCTCGTACAAAAGGAAAAACAAATATCGGGTGTATTTTCCGCGGCGTAAAAGACGGCAAAGAAAAAACTTACTATTTATACAATGTATGTGACCACGAAGAATGCTATCGTGAAGTGGGAAGCCAAGCAATCTCTTATACAACTGGCGTTCCAGCGATGATTGGTGCAAGTCTTGTTATTAAAGGTCTATGGAAAAAACCTGGTGTTTGGAACGTAGAGGAATTCGATCCAGATCCATTCATGGAAGAATTAAATAAATGGGGACTTCCATGGAAAGAAAGCTTCGATCCAGAATTGCTTGAATTAGATCTAGAAAAACGTGAGGTAAAATAATGAAAGCGATTAACTGGAAAAGTGCACCATCCCCAAGTTACGTTGTAGATGAACGCTTATTAAAGCGAAATTTAGAAATTTTAGATTCTGTACAACAGCGTACTGGTTGCGATATTCTACTTGCACTAAAAGGCTTTTCCATGTTTTCAACATTCCCGTTAGTAAGTAAATATCTAAAAGGGGTAACAGCAAGTTCCCTTTTCGAAGCTCGTTTAGGATATGAGGAATTCGGAAAAGAAGTTCACGCCTATTCACCAGCCTACGCTGAACATGAAATTGATGAGTATTTAAAATATATTGACCATATTGTATTTAACTCATTTGATCAGTTAAATAAATATAAAGAAAAAATCCAAAAATTAGACAAGCACGTATCCATTGGTTTGCGAGTAAATCCTGGTTACTCTGAAGTGGAAACTGCACTTTATGATCCATGTGCAATCAATTCAAGATTAGGAATTCCATTTGACCAATTCCGTCCAGATGAATTAGATGGTGTTGAAGGAATCCACTTCCATGCAATGTGTGAACAAAATTCAGACGTGCTTGAACGTATACTTCCACACTTTGAAGAAAAGTACGGGAAATACTTACACCAGATGAAATGGGTAAACTTTGGTGGCGGACATCATATTACACGAGAAGATTATGATATCGATAAACTAGTTGATCTGATTAACTATGTAAAAGACAAATATGATGTTCAAGTTATTCTTGAACCAGGTGAAGCGATTGCATTAAATACGGGCTACCTTGTTACAACTGTGCTTGATATCGTAAAAAATGGAATGGAAATCGCAATTCTCGATACATCGGCAACTTGTCATATGCCTGACGTATTGGAAATGCCTTACCGTCCTCAAATTATCGGTGCAAGTACACCAAACGATAAACCATACACATACCGACTTGGTGGTATGACATGCCTTGCAGGAGATGTTATTGGTGACTATTCATTCGATGAACCGCTAAAACCTGGAGACAAAATTGTATTTACTGATATGGCTCATTACACAATGGTGAAAAACCATATGTTTAACGGTGTAAACTTACCGAGCATTTGCTTATATAATGAAGAAGAAGGCATCAAAGTAATTAGACAGTTTAAGTACGAAGATTACCGTAATCGTTTATCGTAATTATTCAACACCAATTGGACTAGCCACCAATTGGTGTTTTTTTATACTGCCCTTATTTTCAGAAAACCCCTGTACCCATTAATTATGCTGTAAAAAATCGGCAACAATAAGAAAATAAAGGACAAAAACAACTCCTGAATTTTTTTAATCGTTTAATTGGAACCGGTATTAAAAAAACACAAAAATTAAAACCCTAGGATTGTGCATCGTTATTGATGCACATCAACTAGGGTTTATCGTTTACTTACCACCATTATTGTTGTATAAACAGTTTTCGGCAATTAGTCAGGCCGAAAGATTGTTTAAACTCCCTCCTTTGCAATTAGAGTGAGCGTGTTCTTTTCGACCATCCCCTTTACGAATTGTTAATTATAATTTAACACAACACTTCATTTTTGTAAATATTCTGAATAATAAAAATAAAATTAATTCTAAATACCTATTATTTTCAATTTAAAACTTTATTCTTTTATTGCAATTATCGCTGTTTTTCGTTATGATGACCTAGACGAAAGAGGTGGAAACGTGAAACCAATTCAAGACAAAAACACACAAGTTAAATACTTAAAAGAGCGTTTAGAAATCTTCCTCGAAGTATTGGAAGCAATTGATGAAGAAACTGCGGGTATCGAAGACATTGATCGCTTAATTAAAATGATTGACGATATTGAAGAAAAAATCGAGCAGTTTAAACAAAGATCTTAACAAAACTGTTTATTTCCAAATTTAACAAACAAATCCAAACAATAAACGTCCATTTCACTCGAGAATGGACGTTTTTACATGTCGAAAACCCTGCTTTTGACAGTTTCCCTTTTAAGCTTCTACTCTTTTAATAGAAATTATAAAAAGGTATAATAGACATGGACTTTAATCTTTTTTTATTAATTTTGGGGGGTAGACATTTCATGTCAGTCGCAACAACATATTTACAAACTTTGGAGAAAAGTCTTTATGACTTAATTTGTGAAACGTCCACAAATTTACCGAAAGATGTTCGCCGTGCCATTAAACGAGCAAAGGAAGCTGAAAGTGCTGGTACTCGTGCTGCAATGAGTTTAGCAACTATTACGAATAACATTGTAATGGCAGAAGATAATGTATCACCTATTTGCCAAGATACAGGACTTCCAACATTTAAAGTAAAAACTCCTATTGGTGTTAACCAATTAGAAATTAAGGAAGCAATCCGCAATGCAGTAAAAAAAGCAACTGAAGATGCGAAACTCCGTCCAAACTCTGTTGATTCATTAACTGGAAAAAATAGCGGTGACAATCTTGGTGAAGGCGTTCCTGTTATCAAGTTTGAACAATGGGAAAACGATTATATTGAAGTGAAACTAATTTTAAAAGGCGGAGGCTGTGAGAACAAAAATGCTCAATACAGCTTACCTTGCGAATTAGAAGGTCTTGGTCGCGCTGGACGTGATCTTGATGGAATTCGTAAATGTATTCTTCATGCTGTATGGAAAGCTCAAGGACAAGGTTGTTCTGCTGGTTTTATCGGAGTAGGTATCGGTGGAGACCGCTCTAGCAGCTACGATCTTGCAAAAGAACAATTATTCCGCCACTTAGAAGATACAAATCCTATTCCTGAACTTGCTAAATTAGAAGAGTACATCGTTGAAAAAGCAAATACACTTGGTGTAGGAACAATGGGCTTCGGCGGTGAAGCAACATTATTAGGTTGTAAAATTGGCGTAATGCACCGTATTCCAGCTTCTTTCTTCGTATCAATTGCTTATAACTGTTGGGCATTCCGTCGCATGGCGGTTGATATTGATGCTAACACTGGCGAAATCAAAAAATGGCACTATCAAGATGGTGAAAAAATTACATTCCGAAACGAAGAAGAAAAAGCTGAAACAAAATCTGAAAGCCGCGTAGTTGAATTAAAAGCACCAATCACTGAAGAGCAAATTCGTGAACTAAAAGTGGGTGACGTTGTAAAAATTAGCGGTCGCATGTACACAGGTCGCGATGCAATTCACCACCACTTAATGACACACGATGCACCAGTAGATTTAAATGGTCAAATTATTTACCACTGCGGTCCTGTTATGGCAAAAGACGAAAATGGAAATTGGACTGTAAAAGCGGCTGGTCCTACAACTTCCATCCGTGAGGAACCTTATCAAGGCGATATCATGAAAAAATTCGGAATCCGCGCAGTAATTGGAAAAGGCGGTATGGGTGCAAAAACATTAAAAGCATTACAAGAACACGGTGGCGTGTACTTAAATGCAATTGGTGGTGCAGCACAATACTATGCTGACTGCATTAAGAGCGTAGACGGTGTGGACTTTCTTGAATTCGGTATTCCTGAAGCAATGTGGCACTTAACAGTTGAAGACTTCACTGCAGTTGTTACAATGGACTCTCACGGAAACTCTTTACACGCAGATATCGAAAAATCTTCATTAGAAAAATTAGCTCAATTCGCAGAAAGAGTATTCTAATTAAATCAGAATGATATAGGTTTTGCTGTTCAAAAAATCAGATGAACATTTGATTTTTTGAGCAGCTTTTTTATGAACTTTTTGCAACTATTATAAAAACACATAAAAATGGGCATTCACTTGTGATGAATGCCCATTTTCCTTTGGTGAATTGGAGTATTATTTAATGGTTAAACCAAAGATGTCTTTTCTGAAGTGTCATTATAAATTTCTGTATCTAGTTCTTTTGTGATACGGCTTGATACAATACCGGACACCATAGAACCACTTACATTCAGCGCAGTACGTCCCATATCAATCAACGGTTCTACTGAAATCAAAATACCCGCAAGCGCTAACGGCAAATCCATAGCAGATAATACAATGATTGCTGCAAATGTTGCACCACCGCCAACACCGGCTACACCAAATGAACTGATCGCAACGATTAAAATAAGCATTGCAATAAACCCTGGTGTAAACGGATCAATTCCAACAGTCGGCGCAATCATAACAGCCAACATTGCCGGATATACACCAGCACAACCATTTTGACCAATGGATAAGCCAAAAGAACCTGCAAAGTTGGCAATTCCTTCTGGAACGCCTAAACGTTTTGTTTGCGTTTGAAGATTTAACGGTAATGTAGCTGCACTTGAACGTGATGAAAATGCAAATAATAAAGTTTCAGCAACTTTTTTCACGTATAATACTGGATTTAAACCTGTCAACGAAACAATTATTAAATGTACAATAAACATTGCAATCAACGCTGCATAAGAAGCAATGACAAATTTGCCTAAATCGGCAATTGCACCGAAGTTGCTTGTAGCAACCGTACGTGCCATAATCGCCAATACCCCATATGGCGTTAATTGCAGAACGATGCGTACAACGCCCATTACGAGACCATAAATGGCATCGACGCCTTTTTTCACTGTGTTTGCTGTTTCCTCATCTTTTCGTTGAAGTTGTAAATAAGCAAATCCTAATAAGGCTGCAAAAATTACAACCGCAATCGTTGAAGTGGAACGGGCACCTGTCATATCAAGGAATGGATTGGCAGGGAACATTTCCAAAATATGCTCTGGCAATGTTTTTACATTTTCAGCTTTTTGCACAATTTCCTCTCCACGTGCAACTTCAGATTCCCCTTGCATGATTTGTGAAGCATCCAAATCAAAAATGGCTGTTGATAAAATACCTAAGGATGCAGCAATGGCAGTTGTACCAATTAGCACAGCCAAAATGATGCTTGCAATTTTCCCTAAATTTTTTCCTATTGTCACTTTCGTAAATGCCGCCAAAATTGAAATAAATACTAAGGGC
Source organism: Ureibacillus thermosphaericus (assembly GCF_012396605.1). Taxonomy (GTDB): domain Bacteria; phylum Bacillota; class Bacilli; order Bacillales_A; family Planococcaceae; genus Ureibacillus; species Ureibacillus thermosphaericus. The sequence goes on along the minus strand of NZ_JAAXPW010000010.1, from coordinate 57,447 downwards.
ATTGCAACCATTTGCAATAATTTTACATAACCATTTCCGATGATATTAAACCATGGCATCGTTTTCGTTATCGTTTCTGAACCAAATCCATAAATCCATTGCAGAACAGCTCCAAATACTACCCCAATAGCTAACGCTATAAACACTCTGTTTGAAAATTTTACATTTTTTTTCTTTAAAAAATATAGAAAGACCAACAAGCCTATTAAAATAGCAATATTTACTATGATTCCCATCACTTAACCTCCTTTTATATGAACAAACTTTATAATACATCTTTATTCCGATAAGTCAAGTAAGATTAATATAATTTAAATTTTCTATAATTTTTAGTGTTTAATTGTTTACAAAAGAACTGTTTTAGATTAGAATAATTTTAAAATAAAACTTATTTCAAATAATTGATATTGATTATCAATCACTATAAAAATAGAGGTTTGAAACTGAAATTCATTATCACAAGGAGGATTTTATGGATAACAGTAATCGAGAAAGTTTCTCAATAATTGAGAATATAAAACAACATCAGGAACTAATCGCAGCTATTATAAGCGGAGTCATTATATTAATGGCGTGGAAATTAGAAAAAGAAGGCTTATCAACAGCTTCGGTATTTTCATATATAATCGCTTTTATTATTGGTGGTTATGCGAAAGCAAAGGAAGGAATCCTTGACACTATAGAAAATAGAACATTAAATGTGGAGTTATTGATGATTTTGGCAGCCATCGGTTCAATGATAATCGGCTACTGGACAGAGGGTGCCATACTGATCTTCATTTTTGCCTTAAGCGGCGCCCTTGAAACTTATGCAATGAATCGTAGTCATCGTGAAATCTCATCCTTAATGAATTTGCAACCAGAAGAAGCATGGCTCGTACGAGGAAATTTTGAGCCGATGAAAGTACCCGTTTCTTCTTTAAAAGTAGGCGACCATCTGTTAATTAAACCGGGAGAAAGAATTCCTGCAGATGGTGAAATCATAAAAGGCTCTTCATCTGTTGATGAATCAGCCATAACAGGTGAATCTATTCCCGTTTCCAAAAATGTAGGTGATGAAGTTTTCGCAGGTACCATCAATTTAAATGGCACCATTACAATTAACATGACAAAACCAAATTCTGAAACGCTTTTCCAAAAAATTATTACGCTCGTGCAATCAGCTCAAAGTGAAAAATCCCCTTCCCAACTATTTATAGAAAGATTTGAAAATCTCTATGTAAAGTGTGTTTTAATTGCCGTTTTAATTATGATGGTTCTTCCTCACTACCTATTTGGTTGGGACTGGAATACAACTTTCTATAGAGCAATTGTGTTGCTAGTTGTCGCTTCACCTTGTGCCCTTGTTGCATCCATTATGCCCGCTACACTCGCAGCAATCTCAAATGGTGCACGACACGGCATTTTACTAAAAGGTGGCGTCCATTTAGAAAATTTGAGCGTCATTAAATTACTTGCAGTTGATAAGACTGGAACACTAACGGAAGGAAAGCCGTCAGTAACCGATGTGATTGTCCGAGAAGATTTGGATACTAATGAAACGCTTCAAATTATTGCATCTATTGAAGCTCAATCCAATCACCCTCTTGCTCAATCCATTGTTCAGTATGCGAAAGAACAACAAGTGGAAATTATCTCCGGCATTGATATTGCTGATGTTCCTGGATTTGGGTTAAAAGGGGATATTCGCGGTCAATCTTACACGATTGGTAAGGGAGATTTTGTAGGAAGCAATGAAGCAAAGACATTTGCGAATGGTGTTGCAGCTCAACTGGCAGAAGAGGGAAAAACCGTTGTCTTTATGAAAGATGAGCAAGGTATTGCCGCATTGATTGCTTTAAAAGACATAATTCGTGATGAAGCGAAAGAAGCTGTTCAAACATTGAAAGAACTTGGAATCAATATTACCATGATTACAGGAGATAATGAAAAAACAGCCAAAACGATTGCGAAAGAAGCAGGGGTAACGGAATATATTGCTGAATGTTCTCCAGTTACAAAAACAGAATTTATTAATAAAGCTTTAAAACAACATCAATACGTTGGAATGGTAGGCGATGGTATCAATGATGCACCTGCCCTTGCAAAATCAACTGTAGGAATTGCTATGGGCGGAGGTACTGATGTAGCATTGGAAACGGCAGACGTCGTATTAATGAAAAACGATTTATCGAAAATTGCCTACGCAATTAAACTAGGAAGAAAAATGCAAAAAATTGTGAAACAAAATGTTATTTTTTCAACAGCAGTCATTGCTTTACTCATCATTTCTAATTTTCTTCAAATCGTCGATCTCCCACTTGGGGTAGTTGGGCACGAAGGTAGCACTATTTTAGTGATATTAAATGGATTAAGAATGCTTAAAACACAATCATAGAATATAATTATTGTAGTTGATGCATTGGTTTATATGTAAACAGAAAAGCGGATTTAGCTGTTTTAATAGCTAAATCCGCTTTTCTGTTTAATTGTATGAAGTACAAAATTGCTATGAGTGGAGTGTCTGCTTTGGGAAATTTTTTAATTAGGAGATGTTGCCTTTTCTTATTTTCGCAAAATGTCTTTTATGCATTGCTGCATTTAATATTCCACCGAATATTAAAATCATTCCCGTAAAATACAACCAAAGCATAAAAATAATGACACTGGCAATACTTCCATAAGTAAAAGTAAAATTACCAAAATGATTCACATAAAAAGAAAACCCGTAAATTAACACTACCCATGAAATAGTTGAAAATACTGTTCCAGGTAATACAGTCACAATATGAACTCGTGATTCTGTATAAGGTATAACCCAGTACAATAAAAGTAACACAATAAAAATGAGTAGTGGTGGTAAAATCCATTGTACATAATTCCAAAAGTCAACAAATGATGTCTCGACTCCTAAAAAATCGAATAGCAAGTATACATATCGTTGACCAAAAATCGGCACTATTAAAGCAAGCAGCAATATTAAAATTAATAATACTGTAAAGACTAATGACCAAGCTCGGTTTATAATTCCCATCTTTGGCTCTGTTTCATAAGCTTCATTTAACGTTTTAATTATCGCATTCATTCCTCTTGAAGCAGACCACAATGTACCTAATATCCCGATTGATAAAACACCGCCCCCATTATACGTTGTCAATACTTCTACAATCGTTCCTTGGGTCAACATGAAAACTTCAGCTGGTACAATGGTTTGAATAAAACGAAAAACATGTTCTTGATTAATATCCAAAAAAGGTAATGTGGAAACTACGACTAATAACAACGGGAAAAATGATAGTAAGAAGAAGTAAGCTAGTTGCGCCCCCATTCCGGAAATGTCCACTTTCTTCATTCTGATAATGATTTCCTGGACAAATCCTTTAAAAGTCGTAATATCAATTTTTGATTCATCTGGATTAAAAATTGATTGAAACATTAAAACCCATTTTGTTTGCGAAACTTTTGAATCATTCAAGCGCTAGCTCACTTCCCTTCATCCCACATCACATTATTTTTCTTCTTTCGATGAAAAAGCTGCTTTTGTATCTTCGACAATCGCTTGAACGGTACTTGGAATTTCTTTCATTTCATCGATTTTTTCCATAATAAAATTTACATTTTCCGTCGTATCTTCATATAATTTTTGCATTTTTTCTATCTTTTCATAAACGAGTTGTTGGAATTCATCACGATTTTTAGCATAGTAAATAACAGAATCCTTTATATTTTTCATTGTTTCAACGGTATGTTCTCTTGTTTTACGATCAAACATGCTCACTGCGGCACCTACTATTGCACCAATCACAACACCTTTGCATAATTTGCTTTGGCTCATTACCTTCTCCTCCTGTCGATTCATGTAAAGTTTTACTAATAATATTCTATAAGAACTTTTAATCTTTTAAAAGTAAGGGCGAATACATGGATACAACTTGACAACAATAATATGAAATGAAATGATGATACAAAGCTTAATTGAAAGGTGGCTAAAAAGAGATGAATTTATCAACGCCTTCCAAAGATAATGTGGCGTATATTGTAGAAAAAATTAAAGAAAAATTGAAAATGGTCAATTCGAGCGCATTGCGTTCAGAAGATTTTACAGAAGCTAATTACGAAGATTTGTATGACTTATACGAAATGGTCATGAAGCGTGATTCCTTTAGCCCTAGCGAAATAGAGGCAATCGTCTCTGAATTAGGTTCGCTTCGAAAATAAACCATTTTCATTTTATTAACTACCGCATACTTTTTCCTATTTAATTAATCATTATTCAAATATCTTGTAAAAGCATTCATTATGTTCTTTTAAAGTAAATCATACACTTTAAATAAAACGATTTAAAAAGGAGCGTTCCACTATGAAACGCTCCTTTACATCATATTGTTTTAATTCGTTTCTGAAGTTGTAGTTTCATCTTTTTTCACGAGTTGTTGAATTAACACTTCAACCCGACGATTTTTCGCTCTACCTTCTGCTGTTTCGTTCGTTGCAATTGGATTGTATTCTCCATACCCTTTTGCACTGAAATATTTAGGATCTAAATTCGGATTTGAATCGATAATTAATTTTAAGAAATTCACTGCCCGCATCACAGATAATTCCCAATTTGATCGAAATTCCGGAGTATTTTGAGGCACATTATCCGTATGTCCAGTAATAACAATATAACGTGGTGGGTCAAATTCTAAAATAGCCGATAACTCCTGAGCAATTGGGATGTTTTCAGGTTTTATATCTGCTTTCCCTGAATCGAATAAAATACTATCACGAATTGTAAGCAGCAATCCCTCATCTGTCATTTTTGCTGAAAATGTATCTTCCAATTCATTGACAGCGATAAAATTTTCAATTTCACTTTGAATTTGTTTAAGTTGAGCTTGGTCTCTTAAATAAGCTTTTTGCTCTACTGTCATTCCATCCGTTCTAGCCGTTGGATTATCAATGACTGAGGTATTTTCCATAAACCCAACGCCGCCATTAAAAATTTCATTGAACACTTGCGACATTTTTTGGAACTTTACTTGGTCAATACTACTGGAAGCAAATAATACAATGAATAACGCTAATAGCAACGTCATTAAGTCCGAATACGGTAAAAGCCATGATTCATTGATTTCTGTTTCTTTTCCACGCTTTTTAGTTCTCTTTGCCAAGACCGCCAGCCCCGCTTTCGTAGAATAGTTTACGCTCTTCATTTGTCAAATACGAAGCTAATTTCTGTTCAATAATACGCGGAGCCTCACCTTCTAATACAGATAAAACACCTTCAATCATTAATCGTTTTTGTCTAGCCTCAAAAGCGGATTTACGTCTTAATTTATTAGCAAATGGATGCCATAATACATAACCAGTGAAAATCCCCAATAATGTTGCAACGAAAGCCGAAGAAACTGCATAACCTAATTTATCGATATTTTCCATATCTCCTAAAGCGGCAATTAGACCGACAACCGCCCCAAGTACTCCGAGTGTTGGAGCATATGTACCTGCTTGCGAAAAAATTTGGGCACCACTTTCATGGCGCTCTACCATCGCTTCAACTTCTTCATTTAATACATCCCGTATGTAATCTGCACTTTGACCATCGATTGCAAGAATTAAACCATTTCGTAAAAATGGATCTTTAATTTCTTGGGCTTCACTTTCCAATGCAAGGAGACCTTCACGGCGAGCTAGGTCTGCCCACTTTGAAAACATTTGAATGATTTCTACATCGCTTACTGTTTTTTGTTCAGTAAAAATTACTTTTAATAATTTAGGGATTCTTTTTAGTTCTTTTCCTGGGAATCCAATCACAACAGATGATATTGTACCAACGATAATGATTAAAAATGCCGCCGGGTTGATTAAAATACTCAAGGACGCCCCTTTTACTACCATCCCGACAAATACCGCAATAATGCCAAGAAAAATACCTATAACTGTAGCTAAATCCATAACTGTACCTCCAAATCTTCCACTACTTTATATTTCGACATTTTCCAATATTTTTTTAAGTATCTTTTTACTAGATAACTATAATAATGAGTAATTTTTATAGAAAATAAATGGTTCATATAATAATTTTCTATTTTCATTCAAATATTATTTTTTATAATTAATAAATATTTATGTAAGGAAATAAAAAATGATACTTTCACATCAAATTTTGCATACTTCCCATTATTGTCTGTCACAATTTCTACAAAAATAGCAAAATAGCGTAACGTTCCTTGGAATTACTAATCCTATTTTTCTCCTAAAACCTTTATAATTGTCGTATAGTTATAGTATAATTAATTTAAATCATTATTGTTTTTTAGAAAGGAGTCTAGCAATGGGCTTATTTTTAGCAACTGTAACTGGATATCTTGGCCTTCTTGTAGTTGCAGTTATGATGTTCATTCACTATTTACGTAAAGGTTTAGATTCCACTTCTTCAGTAAAAGTTGACGCAAAACCATCTGAAAAATTTTAATGCCATAGCACTTGAATGAAAAATCGACAAAACAGGTTAAGCTGTATTTGTCGATTTTTTTTATCACTTTTTGCTATATTTATTCATATTCAATTCATTCATTTGTATCAACCTATTTCTTATTGCTATAATCGTCCTTAACATCAGAAAGGGGATTAATAAATGGCATCATTAAATGAGATTTTGCGTTTTAACAAAGAATTCGTTGAAAAAAAGCAATATGAACCATATAAAACATCAAAATTTCCAGATAAAAAAATTGTTATATTAACGTGTATGGATACACGTTTAATCGAATTATTACCAAAGGCGATGAATTTGCGAAATGGCGATGCAAAAATAATTAAAAGTGCCGGTGCAATGGTAGCCCATCCCTTTGGGGGAATTATGAGAAGCATTTTAGTGGCTGTTTATGAACTACAAGCAGATGAAGTGTATGTAATCGGTCATTATGATTGTGGCATGAGCACTGTTGATCCTTATTTGATGGTTGATCATATGATTGAAAAAGGGATAAGTAAGGAGATAATCAAATCTATTAAGTATTCAGGAATCGATTTGATTGAATGGTTACGTGGATTCGGAGATGTTGAAAAAAACGTATTGAATAGTGTTGATATCATTCGCAACCATCCACTGTTTCCAAAAAATACGCCAGTGCACGGCTTAGTTATGAATCCTGAAACAGGCAAACTTGATTTATTAACAAATGGACATGAATATTTAGGTAACAAATGATACAACGATTGAACATTGAGTCCATCTGCATAGGTCAGGAATTAAACTGGCTAGCGGGTGGTTTTTTTGCAAGTTTATCTTTTTTAACATTAAGAGAGGTCTGCACAAGTTGAAGGATTGCCCGCACATGCTAGAATATTTCCCACACCAGCATCGTTTCATCCGCTCAAGTTAATTCATTTCCAGCACATGTTCTAGCATTTCCCGCTCGAGCTTGACTTCCCTCACACAAGACACACGATTTCCCACACATGCAATATAAAAAAATTCGCTCCTAACTAAAATCGCTAATTTTAGGATTTTAGTTAAGAAGCGAACGGTTAACGTTGATTACGAAAATAATCGCTTTGTAAAAGGGCATACATATAATGATCTTCCCAAGATCCGTTAATATACAATAATTCCCTTAATAGACCTTCTCGTTTAAAATTTGCCTTTTCTAAAACCTTCACAGAAGCTATATTTTTGGGTGATACATATGCTTCGATTCTATGTAAATTCACTACATTAAAAGCAAATTGCACAACTTCATTCACTGCTTCTGTTGCAATACCTTGTCCCGTAAATCGTTCGTCGATGGAGTAACCGATAAATGCACTGCTATATGGCAACCTTTTAATCGCATATAGGGAAATATGGCCAATTAATTGTTCCTCATCTTTTGTAAATATCCCAAAGGAATATTCGCGATTTGTACGCTGAAGATGCAATCCTTCTAAAATTTTTCGAAACTGTGCCTCTTCTGTATAATATTCCGCATCATGTAATGGCTCATAAGTTGCCCAAAAATATTTATTTCGCTGTAATAATTCCGCTAATTTTTTTGCATCTGTTTCTACAAAGGTACGTAAATGCAACCTGTCGCTTTCGATTCGAATCACATGATCACCCTTCTTTTTAAATATTTGTAATAGCTTCTTCACCATTGTATTTACCTAATGCCTTTCTTCCATATTTTATAATTCTACTAGCATTTAGTTAGTAGGTTATAAACATGCTAAAGAAACCCAAACTTTACTAGATTGTTTTTGTTCTTGCAGAACCGTAAACTCCATTATTTACCTACTCGATTGTACAATATTATATGCACGTTAAAAGCTGTGCTTGTTTAGTTTTCATCCACATTTCGTTCTCTCTATTCATTTAATCTATTGTTTTCCAAAGTACTATTCGAATATTTTCCTCTTGCTATATTTGTCATATATAAAAGTGAAAAATTTAATTCCTCACTTTAAGTTGTTGAAATAAACGTTTATAATTTTATGGAAAGGAGTGCGAAACATGGGTCGAATGATCGTCATTTTTTGTAGCCTTATAGCAGCGACCATCTATACCTTATATTCTTTTTGGCTACCAATCGAAGGAAAATCCACTATAGCAATTATCAATCGCCTACCACTTCTAATATCGCCTTCTACCTATGTATATATATTTTGGTTCTTTCTTTTTATTCTTTTATTTATTTGGGCAATTAATTATTCAAAGGAGCGTAACTCTGAAACCTTTATTTCGCCTATTCAGACAATTTTCTTTTTGCTCGTGATGATCTTCCAAATACTTTCGATATACTTATGGAATAAGGAAGCATTATTCTACTCCTTTATATGCGTTGGAATCCAACTACTGTCCTTATTCGCACTATATCTTACATATCCGATGCAAGGAGAACATCTGAAAAAAAGAATTCCTATTGCTATTTATTTCGGCTGGATTACTTTTATTTTTATTCTCAATACCTGTTATTTACTATTGTATAAAGAATGGCACGGGTTCGGCTTGAGTAATGCTTTATGGGTGGTAATAATATTAACATTTGCCACATTAGTTGCATTGCATTTACGTTATCATCATTATGACACCGCATATCCACTTGTGTTTGTTTGGTCTTTTATAGGAATTGCAATTTCAAACGGATTTGATGAACTATTAGTTACAACTTCATCCCTATTTTTAAGTGGTGTATTAATTGTTGGAGTATTATTTATGAAAAAAAATCCTGTACGTCATTAAACGTTCAGGATTTTTTTTATGAAATAAAAGCGAATGATTATTCATTAATTTGCGTAATAATTATTGGCTTATCTTTTGTCACAATAATTGTATGTTCAACTTGTGCAACGAGTGATTTGTCAGGTGTAATAAATGTCCATCCATCCCCAGCTTCAATAATATGATCTGTCTTTTCAGAAATGAATGGCTCTACCGCAAGAACCATCCCTTCTTTTAAAATAGTTCCATCCCACGCATCATAGTAATTTAATATGTGTTGTGGGTCTTCATGCAAAGAACGCCCTACTCCATGCCCCGTTAAATTCATAATGACTTTTAATCCATGTTCTTTTGCTTCTCGTTCAACAGCTTTCCCAATTTGATTTAATTTAGAGCCTGCTTTTACTTTTGTCATTGCTCGTTCGAAGGCAGATTTAGCAACACGGCAAAGTTTTTCTTTGTCTTCATACCCTTCGCCTACAACAAAAGATATGCCTGTATCGGCAAAATAACCATTTAGTGAGCCTGAAACATCAATGTTGACTAAGTCACCTTCTCGAATGACTTTATTGCCTGGAATACCGTGTGCAACTTCGTGATTGACGCTAATACATGTATATCCTGGGAAATCATATTCACCTTTTGGACCAGAAAGTGCTCCTGCTTCAGCAAACATGCGGCCGGCAATCTCATCCAACTCTTTCGTTGTGATGCCTGGTTTAGTTGCCGCTTTCATCGCTTCTCGAATTTCTGCACAAATGCGCCCAATTTTTTTTAACGCTTCTAATTCTTCTTGTGTTTTTACAATCATGTAAAATTTCCTTTCTTCTATACAATTTCTTTTTATAATATAACATACTCTATAAAATTTTTCGGAAATCCAAGTTTATATTTAGGAATGTACTACACAATATGATATATGATTTTATTCTAGAAATGATAGAATATACAATGAAAATTTATTTAGACCTTGGTATTTTAATCATGTTATAATCAAACATTATAAAAAATAAATATAAAAACAATAGGAGTTTTATCATTGCGAATTAAAGAGTGGGATTTATTAAGAGTTATTGCATGTTTATCAATTTTACTATTACATTCAACTACTTTTTATAACCTAGAATCAGGTCTTTCTGAAAATTCAGTAATGGTTCATTATATCCGAATACTTCTATGTTATGCTACACCGACATTTATTTTACTTTCCATCATCATACTTGCAGCAAAATATAAAGATGGAATCCCACAATCGTTTTGGTCAAAACGGCTTCAATTCATTTTACTTCCATATATATTTTGGGCTTTTATTGATGCCCTTGTCATTGAATATAACTACCAAAATGGTCTAATTTGGCAAACCTTTTATAACAATATCGTTCTAGGTGAATTTGTAGGTTGGTTTGTTTTAGTTATTCTTCAATTGTATCTATTGTTTTGGCTAATGATTAAATTTCAATGGCCATCTTTTGTCGTGTTACCTTTATGTGTATTGTTGTATTTTCTGCAGCATCGAATTTTTGATTTACCATATCCATTCTTTCAAGAAAATATGAAGTATGAAAAATTGTATGGAACAGCTTGGTTCGTTTATTTTGTAATCGCATTCATAATCGGTGCAAATTATGAAAAAATTCAGCCACTATTGAAAAAATATCGCATTTTCACTGTAATTTTCACGGCACTATCAGCTCTTTATATTTGGTATGGCTATAAATTCGGAATGGTTGAAATACATTCTAGAAGGATGGATTTGATTCCTTTTGTCGTTGGAATAACAAGCATGATCTTAGCCTATGGACAACTGATTCCATCTTTTAAAATTATTCGAATCATTAGCAAATATGCATTTATGATTTATTTAATTCATTGGAACATATTATCATTAACCGCAAAGTACTTTGTATCATTTTTCAACAATGGTTATCTAGCAATTTTAGCAATGATGATATCAACGCTAATCGTTGCCATTACCATTTCAAAATGCATTTCGTATTTACCTTTTGGGAAATGGATTGTAGGTAAAATTAGATAAACGTATAAAAATTTATCCATAAAAAAGCGAATTAGGAAAACAATATTGTCTCCCAATTCGCTTTTTATTTTAATTCACAATTGTAATCAATTTTCTTTTTTTATCAATCTTGGGCTTGCAGTAAAGATGAGCACCGCTGCAACTGCAGTTAAAATAATAGCCGGAACCATATATGAACCATTATACCCGATAGAATAAATCCAGGCATTTTGATCGCCTGCATATTCTTTGAAGAAAATAGCTCCTGCAAGTGTATGACAAATAAAGCGCAACAAACCGCCAATAATTGTTCCGATGATAACAAATAATGCAATTTTATTTTTACGATTTCCTGATACTCCATCTAACACTTGTTTACGAACAATTGCCGCAAATCCTACGAAAGTAAATGCAAAAACATAATCAAGCAATGCTTGAGCCCAATGGACAATATAAGGATTAATTGTCATGTTCAATAATCCTACAATCAATCCAGTCATAAGTCCTGCAGATAGTCCCCAACGAATAGCGATTAAAATAATAGGCAGCATAACTAAACTAACGGATCCACCCTGCGCCCAAATAGAAAATTTCAATTGGTCTAACACATAACCAATTGCAGCAAAAATCGCAATTTCAACCATCCATAATAATTTTTGGTTTCTCATTCAATTATCTCCTTTCTCTTCGTTTATAGAACTTGAGAGAAGGATAGAAAACTACAAAATAAAAAAACGTCCGGACAGAGCCGAGACGTCTTTGTTTCGGTTTCTATCCACATCCCTACGCAAGTACTAACTTACAGGTTCTAAGGGTTAGTGCATCCGGCACACTCTCAGCTGACTTCATCAGCACCCCTTGTGGTACAAATCTTATATTCTATTGGGAACAATGTCATTTTATCAAATTATATGAAGATTGCAACCTCATTATTTACTTTAATATAATGGATGTTTTACTATAGCCCTCTTTTAATTTTTCTACTTGTAATATAGCAGGCATTGCCGATTTTAATTCCTCCACATGAGAAATAACCCCTATCATTCGGCCGGATTTTTGTAGTTCAATGAGCGTATCAATTGCTTTCATCAACGATTCTTCATCAAGGGAGCCAAAACCTTCATCAATAAACATTGTTTCGATTTGAACATTTCCTTGGAAGCTTTGAATCACATCCGCCATTCCTAGTGCTAAACTTAACGAAGCATTAAATTTCTCTCCGCCAGATAAAGTTTTTACATCTCTTGCTTGTCCAGTGTATGCATCATATACATCTAATCCTAATCCACTTTGCCTACCGTAGGACTCCAATCGGTCAGAAACTTGCAAATAATATTGACCGTTCGATAAATTTTTCAAACGAAGATTGCTTGCTTCTGTAATGAGCTCTAAATACCCCATTTGTACATAGCGTTCAAAGGAAATTTTTTTGCTGTTGTGTCCACGAAGTAAATTATATAATTCTATGATTTGATTCGATTTTTCTTCCATTTGAAATATATTATTGGCAAGTCTTTCAAGCTTCTCTGCAAAGTCGATGCAATGTTTTTCACAAGCTTTCGAGTAGTTTAATTCATCTAATGCTTTTTCATAATTAAACTGCAACGCTTCCAATTCTTTTTCAGCTTCTGTTAAATCGACCTTTTCTTTATCTTTTAATTTTTCTGCTTCCTCTTTCACTTGCACTTGTAAAAAATGAAGCTCCTTTGAATAATTATCATATTGCATTTGTAAAGCTTCAATTTCCTGTTCTGGACGTCTAGCAAGTAGAAAATCTTCCGTCGATGTAAACCTTGCTAGTAGAAGAGCTGAATGGAAATTTTCCTTTGATTGTTGACATTTTACTTGAATATGTTTCACTTGTTCAGTTATTTGTTTAAATGCCTCTTCATTCATTACAACTTGTTTGTTAGCTTCCTGATACTGCTTTTGGGCTGTTTCCCAAGATTGTTTTAATTGTTGCTTATTGCTGATTGCTTGTTGAAGTGCAACTTGTAATTGGGAAAGGTCTTTAATCTCTTCTGGTATTAATTTTTTTTGTTGCTCTAAAATCGTACTATTCTGCGTGTATTGTTCATGTTTTTCATGATACTGACGTTCGATTTCCTTACGAAAATGAACTAATTGTGCATTTTCATCTTGCAGAATTTTTATTTGTTTTTTATTTAATGTAAGTACTTCTTTTTGACGTTCTTTTTCTTTTATAGCAATATTTATATCTTGTAATTGATGAACATATTTTTGATATTCTTTTAATGGCGCATGATATTGCATTAATTTTTGTTCTATTTCTTGTAATTGATGTCGTTTCGATTCTAATTTCCCTTGAACAGCAAATTTCTTTTGCTGAGCTTCATCTAATGTTGCTTTCAGTTTTTTCAATTCCGTTTGATTAACGGTTTCAGTTGATGCTGTATGTTCGATTCGGTGTACCGTACTACCGCAAACAGGGCAAGGCATTCCAGGCAGGAGACTCTTCGCAAGAATGGCCGCTTGATTATTCAACCATTTTTCCTCTTCCTGAGCATATATATTTTGAACTTCTTCATAGGTAGATGTCGCTTTAAGCCATTCGTTTTCTAGTTTATGGACTTCAGCGTTTACCTCAAAGTATTTTGTGTAGGTATCTACAATTTCTCTTAATAGTCGTTGCTGTTCTAATAGTTCATTCAATGATTCTGTGTCTTCTTCCAGCTTTTCAATCATCTCGCTCAACTGTTGAATAGCCCATTCCTTTTCTTCGATCTGTTTTACTATGTTTTGTAGGCGAGTTTGCAATTGATTTTTTTCATTCAACAGTTTGTCCACGAGCTTTATTTGTTCGTTCATTTGCTCATAAATAGGGACAAGTTTTTCTAATTCATTTACTCGTTCATTCGCTTGTTCCCGTTCTTCCTCTTTCATTGCTTCCATCTTGAACATTTCTTCTGCTTTAGCAAATGTCCATTTTGCTGCTTCTAACTGTTTTGTAACGAGTTCCATTCTCTTTTCGATGGATTGTTTTTCCTTATCCAGTTCCATCAGATAAGAATAGAGTGGGAAAATTCGGCTTGCACGATTTGCTGCATCGATTGTTTGTTTTATTTGTTCATAATGGTCTTTTTGAGATTGTAAAAAGGATAGCTTTTCTTTTTTCCTTTCATATTCATCAATTTGATCATTTAACTTTTTATTCGCAACATAAACTTCATATGCCTCTTGATGTTTTTTGAAAGCTTCTCGATACATTCGTTCATCATCTTTAATTTTTTTCTGATAATATTGCTGTTCTTCTGCCAATCCTTCTAGAATCTGATAAATATTGGAATGTTGACTAAGCATTGTAAACAACAATGATTCTCGTTTTGGTAATGTTCCTTCAATTTGATTAATATAGCTATTTTTTAATGCCTTTGCTTCATTTAGTTGTTGATCCGCTAATCGTTTCTTTTCTTCCAGTTTATCAGCCATTTTTACAAAGCGATCTGTCTTAAAGATTTTTCTTAATATCTCTTCTTTCTCGTCCGATTTAGAAGTTAATAATTTACGAAACTCTCCTTGTGGCAGCATCACGATTTGGCTAAATTGTTCGTAAGTTAATCCAATCAATTCTTCAAGCTTTTCATTAATATCCGTCACTCGTTGCCGTTCCACCGCTGGAATTTCTTCGTTATTTGGCAGTATTTCAAACAACTCATATTTTTCACCAGTTGGTGTTTTTCTTCCTTTTTTCACATGGGACAACCTGCGCAAAACACGATATTTTTTGCCACGTATTTCAAAAACAAATTCAACAGAAGTATGCACATCATCTTCTGCAAAATCACTGCGCAGCATTTTTGTATCTTTCCTGTCTTGACCGCTACCAAAACCATACAACGCAAAACAGATGGCATCAAATATCGTCGTTTTTCCGGCGCCAGTTTGTCCGGAAATCACGAAAAGCTTTCTTTCCTGAAGTTTTGTAAAATCGATCACTTCTTCATTTTTGTATGGTCCAAAGGCGGTCATTTTTAATAAAATTGGCTTCATTTCGTCACCGCCTCCTCTTTCATTTCTCTTTCATCACGCAACATTTCATTCAATACTTCTTCAAATAATTGAAGAGCTTCTTCTGTCGGCTCAAAGCCTAAAATTTCTTTATGGAAAGCTTTAAATAACGTCATATCATCCAATTGTTCTCGCTGAATTTTAATATTCTCTTCAGCACTTTCAATTCTTTGAATCGTTTTTCGTTCCACATGCATGGCATTCGGGTAAACAGTGCGAATTTGTTCCATCGCTCCTACAACTGGTGTTAAATCAGTCAATCGTACGAATACATAATCTTCACAGTAATCATGTTTTAAAATTTCTTGAATGGTGCCTTCAATGATGCGCAAATCTCGTCTCGGTGTGAAATTTCGTTTTTCAATAGAAACTTGTCCATTTTCATCTAAATTGACTATTAAAAATCCTTTTTGATGATTCGCTTCAGATGCCGAATATTTTAATGGAGATCCCGGATATCGTATCGTTTCATTTAATACGTAATGAGCTTTGTGTAAATGCCCAAGGGCTGTGTAATGAAATGCCTGGAAATAATGAGCATTGACACATTCAGATCCTCCAATTGAGAGCGGACGTTCAGAATCGCTTGTATTTTCTCCCTTTTCTCCAGAATGCGTTACAAAGGCATGTCCAACGAACACATGACGCTTCGTTCTATCCATATTTTCTTCTATTTTTTCAATGATAGTTTTCATGGCATCATCGTATGTGTGAATTGATTCGCATTGAAATACATTTTTCACAGTGGAAGGTTCTGCAAATGGTACAAGATGAAAATGCACTTCTCCAAATTCATCCTGTAAAATAATCGGTTTTAATTGGTGATCGAGTTCGCCGACAATGTACAATCCGCTCTCTTTCATCAATTTGCTCCCAAATTCAAGACGTGTAGGGCTATCATGATTTCCTGCTATGCTAAGTACAGGCACGTTTCGTTTCAGCACGATTTCGGCAAAAATTTCATCAAGTAAATCTACCGCTTCCACCGGGGGAAGAGCTCGATCATATAAGTCTCCAGCAATGATAACAACGTCCGGTTTTTCTTCATCAATTGCTGTTATAAATTGATTGAGTACATAACGCTGGTCTTCTGTCATGTACACCCCTTGCACAAGCTTTCCTAAATGCCAATCTGCCGTATGGAAAATTTTCAAATTCAATCGACCTCCGCTTTTTGCTATGCATCTATTTTAACACGAGTTCAATTGAGTGACTACCAAATTTACGAATATATGTTCTTATCGATTTTGGAAAATTCTTCATCAACTTAAAATTTTCGTATTAATACTTGCAACTTCGTTAAACAAAAATTTTCATCCTCAACCTGAAAAACTTTATTCCAAATAAAAAAACCACATCTCTCATAGAGAAAAGATGTGGTCAAACCGAAATTAAAACGCCCAATTCCCTTTTCTAAATATCGGTTCT
Organism: Ureibacillus thermosphaericus; assembly: GCF_012396605.1. Classification (GTDB taxonomy): domain Bacteria; phylum Bacillota; class Bacilli; order Bacillales_A; family Planococcaceae; genus Ureibacillus; species Ureibacillus thermosphaericus. Next base: position 40,810 of record NZ_JAAXPW010000010.1, on the reverse strand, counting down.
CTAGTTCCATCTGACAAAATGCCATCAATATCCATCTCAGCACTGCCAATCATGAAATCCTCATGGGTAACTGAAACATTAATTCCGAGCGATTCTAATTGCCCTTCTTCTAATTCCCGTCCACCTTCGTAACAAGTTGGATAGGCTTCCCCAATCGCTAAATGATTGGAGGCATTTTCATCAAAAAGCGTATTGTAATATAAAATGCCTGACTTTGAAATTGGAGATTCATGTGGGACTAATGCCACTTCCCCTAAATATGCAGCACCTTCATCTGTTTGAATTAACTCCTGCAACAATTCATTGCCATGCTTAGCGTCTGCCTTTACAATTTTTCCGTTTTCGAATGTGAGTGTAAATTTATCGATAATATTTCCTTGATAAACGAGAGGCTTCGTATTGCTTACATAACCGTTAACCCCGAATTTTGATGGGAGAGTATACACTTCTTCAGTCGGCATATTCGCAATAAATGTAACTCCTTCTGGCGTTTTGCTTGAACCAGTGCACCATACATGCTTTTCAGGAAGTTCAATTGTTAAATCCGTACCAGGTGCTTTATAGTGTAACTTCGCATATTTTTTACTGTTTAATTGTTTTGCTCGATGTTCCAACTCGGCAAGATGTTTGCGCCAATTTTCAACTGCATCTCCTTCACCGATGCGAACGGTTTTAAAAATTGCTTCCCAAAGCGCCTTCATTTGTTCGTCTTCCGGTAAGTCTGGAAATACTTTTGCAGCCCATTTTTTTGAAGGCACAGCTATAATTGACCAAGCAATATCATCGTTCATAATTGCTTTTCGATAATTCACGAGCGCCTCTCCACTAGCTTTTTGCTGAGCAGTAATGCGACGCGCTGGAATCCCGCTTAACAAATCAGGATCTTCTGCGTCAATCCAAAGAATAGCCCCTTTCCGTTCAATACATTCATCCCGCTGTGCAACAATCCATTTTGGAAACTTGCTAAATTCATCTTCCGCTCCATATTCATAAAAAGCACGGGTAATTTCTTGGTCAGACAAATTGACATGTACTCTTCCTGCTCCCGCTTCGTACGCTTTTTTCACAACGATTTTAGTAAAATCTAATGTATCTGTCGTTGTATTAATTAATAAATATTGCCCTTTTTGAATGTTTACACCGACTTTGACAGCCAATTCCGCATATTGTTCTAATTTTTCTTCAAATGTCATAAACTTTCCCTCACTTTTTAGCGATGGTTTTTGAATTCCCTTCAATTAATTGACCTTTATAAATTATCTTTTGCACAGGTTTTTGTCCTACTTCTCTTAATAATTTTTTATAATTTTTTTCATCCTTATATGAAAGAAGCGTTATCACTTCTCCATCAGCACCCGCTCGGCCAGTACGTCCAGAACGGTGCAAATATTGTTCAACTGTATGAGGCAAATCAACATGAATCACATGAGTAAGCCCTTCAATATCTAATCCTCTTGCGGCTAAATCTGTTGCGAGCAAAATGCGGGCTTCACCTTTACGGAAATTATCCAAAGATTTTTTGCGCTCTTCTTTATTCATATCTGCATGAAGGGATACTACTTTTGCATCTTTATATTTTAATTTCACTTCTTTTAATAATAATTGATCCAAATTATTGATAAAAGCAAGGCCTCGTACCCCTTCCATATTTGCGAGTCTTCTTAACACATCCGTTTTTTCTCGCTCATCCACTTTCACAAAGGAGTGAACGACTTTCCCCACTTTTACCATATCTTCCGGTTTAATTTGAATGTTAATAGGATCTTTCATCATTCTGCTAGCAACTAACCGAATCTCATCAGTTATCGTCGCTGAAACAAGAACGACTTGTCGGTTTGGAGATGCTCCTTCAATAAAGGATTTCACGATGACCCGATAATCTCTGCTCAATAATTGATCACATTCATCTAATACAACGATTTCGATTTCTCTCAATTTTAATTTATTCGCTCTTACTAATTCATTTAATCGACCCGGTGTCCCTACAACGATGGTCGGTTTTTTCTTTAGTTTCTCAATTTGACGAGCCATATTCGCTCCACCAATGAGCTGTTGGACGGTAATATCTGTTCCAACAATCCATTCTCGAATCACTTCTACAATTTGCATAGCCAATTCTTGAGAAGGTGCGACGATTAAAGCTTGCGTGCTTTTTTTTGAACCGTCCACTTTATTTAATATAGGTAATACATAAGCTAATGTTTTCCCTGAACCCGTTGGAGATTCGGCAACAATATCTTTTCCCTCCAACATCGCTGGAATCATTTGCTCTTGTACTTTCATTGTTGTTTCAAATTTCCACTTTTTTTGCAATGATTCATTCAATAAATTGATAGCTGACATCAGCATTCCCACCTTCCCAAATTTATTTTACCACATTTCGGAAAATATCAACCGTTGTTACATCCATTCTTTCCTAAAGTGTTCAAGTTATTTATAAATAAATAGCAACCTTATTAGCGTTCACGAAAAAAGAATTCGCTTAAGTACTAGTTATAGCCTCCCCAATTGAGGCTGCCTTCATATAAGCGAATTCTTTCTGTTCATTTTATTTTTTTACTTCATATCCACAGCTACGAATTGCTGTTTCTGCAAGTACGATTAATGAGTCTATGTAACGACTTCCTAATTGCAAGTTTTTATTTACAACGGACAACTCTGTACATCCTAAAATAATGTAGTCACAATTGAGCGCAACAACTGCATCTTCCACTTCATTCCACCGTTCTCTCGTAACTTCTTTACCCGATTTTACATCATCATAAATAATGGACATGACGAGTTTTTGGGTATTTTCATCTGGAATGACTGGCTCTATCCCCTCTTCAATCAGCGCCTCTTGATACACGTTTGATTGAATGGTGCCATCCGTTGCTAATATTGCTACTTTCTTCGCTTCAAGTTTTCGTGCCTGTTTCGCTGTTTCCTTAATCATATGAATAACAGGTATAGGCGAACCTTGTTGTATTTCATCATAAAATGTATGCGCTGTGTTGCATGGTATACATACTAAATCAGCACCATATTCTGCTAACTTTTTCGCATCTTGAATAATAATGGGTACTGGATTTCGATTGGATTTACCTAAAATAAAGGCTGTACGATCCGGAATTGATGTATCATTGTCAATAATCGTATGAATGTGTTCTTGATCTGATGTTGCCTTTGTTAGGCGGACGATTGTTTCCCCAAGAAACATCGTTGCAAGTGGGCCAACGCCGCCAATAATTCCTAAAGTTTTTTTCATTATTCTGCCAAACCTTTTTTATTAAAGTATTTTTTATATTTTCGGTAATAATTTAATTTATTTAATGTTAGTTTCATCCAACGTTTTGCATTCATATCATATGAATAATATAGGGAGTTTGTCCATTTGCCTTCTCGAATTAATTTTTTCGCTTCAATTTTTAATTTTTCATTTGTAGTATATTTAAATAATACGCCTTTAGGAATAACAAGCCATAAATGTTTGTTATCGGCATATGTTAACTCTTGTTTAATATTAAACACATGATCATCCGCAACATATTTCATAAGATTATATCCAGCAGCTGTTACAAAATAACTTGAACGTCCATTTCGCAAATTAATTTCAAATAAATTGTATTCTCCAGTTCTCGGATCTAATTTCATATCGAAATTGGCAAAGCCCGTATATCCGATATCTTCAAGGAAATGACGTACACGATCCATTAATTCCTTATCGTATGTAGTAATGATCGCTGCGTAACTGCCAATCCCTTCAGGTGAATGCTCCTCTAAAATCGGATTGCCTAAACACATTAATTTGACTTTCCCGTCTTTTCCTACATAAGCATTTAAAACGCGCATATAAGAGTCGTCGCCAGGAATGAACTCTTGAATAATTAAATGATCTTTATAAGTAGAGCTGTAAATAGCATCTAATATAGCATTTTTTTCTTTTTCATCGTGGGCAACAAATACCTTTTTCTTTCCCGGGAAAGAACATGCCCAATAGGCTACAGAATTAGATGCTTTGATGATAATTGGATAATCGAATGGAATTTCAAACTCTTTATAATTTTCATAGCTAATAATCGTTGTTTTTGGATATTTAAAGCCATATTTATCGCACATTTTATAAAAGTTTTCTTTTAATAAGATTTGATCCATTAAAGATTCATCAATATATGGAACAATAAAGTGCTTTTGCAATTCAGGCTTATTTTTAATGATTAATTTTGCATAATCGTCTCCGCAAGCAAGAAGCAATAGTTTTATATCTTTATATTTTTCTGCAATGTTCTCTAATGCTGGTAAAAAGGCTTCTTGCTTATTAAAATTGTCCACTTGTTCAAAGATAATGATTTTGCTGTCCTGTGTTGCTGTTAAGTGAGAGCGTCCCACTACGATTGATTTTATTCCATATGCTTCATGGAAGGCGCGTGCCATTCCATAGGCATTCATATCTGAACCACATAATACAGGTAAAAACGGTTGATTCATTGCTTCTTCATCTCTCTTCATCTTTACTTTTTATTTTTACAGACAAATTTCTTGACTAAAATGAAAGTAGCACGAAATGGTATCAAAATCAATTATTTGGATAGGTAAAACCTAACTAATATCATTCGTTTGCAATAAAGAAGTTGATTGTCCAATACGGCCTTGTGCCATCAAAGGCTACCCCCGTAAAAGCGTGTGTATATTGCTTAAATAAAATGTTTTCCCGATGCCCTTTACTATTCATTAACGCTTCATGAGCATAAATCGTGTTATATGCACCTGCTGCTAAGTTTTCTCCTCCACCATGGATAAAATTCATACCGTCAGCAAGCATTCGCTCTAGAGCATTTTTTCCGTCGCTACCTGTATGAGAAAAGAAATGATTTTTGACCATATCCATACTATGTTTTCTCGCCGTTTCCCTATATTGTTGTGCGCTTTTTAGCGGTGGTACTCCAAAAATGACCCGCGCTTGATTCATTAGCTCAACCATTAAATTTTCAAAGCCTTCTTGACGAGCTTCCACGCGATAATTACCATAAAAACCTTCTTTTTTCATCTCGTATTCTTCTTCTATCCAAAGTATTGATCTCACTACATCACTTTGGAATTGATCAAAAAAGAAAGTAACATATTTACCTTCAATTAAGTAGATTGCATGTCCATCATCTTTTGCTAAAATATAAGGCGTATTATTTTTTAATATTGCTTCAATCCCTTTCCCATAAAGCCGTAAGACGTCCTCTTTATCACTTTCTCCAATTGTAATGTCAAATAACTCCTTTCCTATAATTGTGCTGTAGAAACCAACAACTTCATTTTTTTCATTGACTCCCTCCAGCTCTAACTGTTCGTTTTTTCCGATCTGATTCCAAACAAAATCGTACTCTGACGGGAAAGTTGCTAATACATTTTTACTTGCTAGTTGCTTTTTTTCTTTAAATTTAGGTTCTTTGGAGGCTAAAATTTCATCTAATCCTGTAACTTGCATTGTTCGATAAATGAAACTAGCAAATTGGCCATTTGTTACAGGTTGATTTGGCATAAAGTAGCCGTTGCTTCCTTTCGTAATTCCTAGTCCGTATAATGTATAAATATAGTCATATGCCCAATGTCCTTCAGGAACGTCAATAAATGATGGAGTCTTACTAGAAGATTGTAAATTAAATGTATTGACTAGTATTTTTGCTAATTGAGCTCGATTTAATGATTCCTCTCCTTTAAAACGACCATGATCTCCATCAAAAATTCCTACTTCATAAGACCAAATAATAGATTCATAGTAAGGATTCGTTGATAACACATCAATAAATGGTTGCTCCTCATAATCCCTAATTTTCTTTAACTGGTCTTTGAATAATGTATGTATTACTTTTGCAACATCGCTTCTGGATATACTTTGATTAGGATAAAATTGATTCCCTTCTATATAATCATAAACGTTTAACTGATTTAAATAATTCGTGCTTTCATAATGATCATTAAACACATCTGTATCTATAAATACTTTCTCTGCATGGACATTAATAGGACTTAAAATTAATAATCCACACAGAACCAATGTATGAAGTAGAATGATAAAATGTTTCATTAATATCTTTTCCCCTTTCAAAGTCCCCGTCTGACTCTATTATAAGATTAAAAGATTGTGATTTCTGTAAATTTTTATACAAAGTTAAAAGGTAGTAATTTTTACCATGGAGATTTTAAAGTAAATAAAAAAGATGCAGTTTGCCACTGCATCTATGCATTATCAAAATGTTCTTTCTCATCAGGAGATTCTTTTCGAAACACTTCTTCTAAAAGTTCATCTCCTTCAGCTTTTACCCGTTTATTTAATTCGTCCACCGCTATCGCGTCCACCGTTTGCATGTCTTCATGCAAATCAAAAAGGCTGATATTATCTGATGGTACACGGTCGGGTTTTTCTTCATAAGGCATTTCAGCAAATCTCTTTTTTGATTCTGGAAGCGATTCTTTTTTCATATCAACAACACACTCCTTTTTTGTAGTATGTGTTGATTGTGCTTCTTTATTCAAAATCAACGTCACGCCATTAAATAATCCAATTTTTCAGCAAATGTCACATTATTTGGATTCCATTTTCTAATTGGACATTGATACACTTTATAAGGCAAGCCAATTGCTCTTACGAATTCTACAAATTTCCCATCAAACCAAGGTGGAGTCCATGCTCCCGAACGACAAATATGAATAACATTCGTTTTAATTCCTTCATATAAATCTTCAAACTTCAAATATTGAATATTAAAAGCTTTATTAATTTCATTAAAAAATTCTGGTTTTTCTTTTGTAAAAGGACTGTAAATAATATATGCTTTTTGAATTATTCGATTTTGCAAAAGTTTTCCAAGCCAATTTGCACAGTTAACGTTAAATTGTAAGGAAGCAAGTCCTCCATAGCCTAAGTCAGAATGAGCATCAAATAGATATACTTCATCGACTTCAAATTTTTCTGCAATTTTGTAAGATAACGCATGAGAATCTGACACATATATTCTCACTTGCTGATCCCATCGGAAAATTTGTTTAATTTTATTCCAGAATTGATCGACATCTTTTGAAAGAAAAAAAGACTTTTCAAAATCTTTCCCAAAAGATTTGTATTGGAAGTATTTTTTGTACCATAAGTCATGAATAGTTCTTTTATTTTCAACACTTGAAGTAATTTCTTGATTTTCAGCGGAAATAAAATAGTCCCAATCAATTGACAACAAACTTGCCACTACTATCCCCTCCAAAAACCATATAAGTGTTGACAATAAAATCGTAATACTCAAAAAATTAAATTTCAAACAATCCCTCTATTTTTTGAAAAAATAGACAAATTTTTAGAGAGTATGCTTGTATTTTGATAGAATGATAAATATAGAAAAGGAGGTATCTTGTAATGTATGATGTAGCCATTATCGGTGCAGGACCAGCTGGAGGAAGTGCTGCAATTTTTACTGCAAAGGCAGGTAAAAAAACAGTTATTTTAGATAGCGACCAAGGTGTTACAAAACGCGCAATGCTTTACAATCACTACGGCGTTAAAGAAATAACAGGTCCAGAATTAGTGAAAACGGGAATTGAACAAGCGAAAAACTATGGTGCTGAACTAATCGAAGCAAAAGTAACTGGTATTTCCAAAACAGACAAAGGATTTAAATTGCAATATGAGAATGGTGAAGTGGAAGCGAAACATATCATCCTTGCAACTGGATTTTTAACAGACTTAGCTGAAAGTGTTGGATTAGCAACAAAACCTGGCACTGAGCCAAGAGTTAAAACAATTTTTGATGTGGACAATGAAGGCAGAACAAATGTAGAAGGGATTTGGGCTGCAGGTACTTGTGCAGGTGTGAGTGTCCATACAATCATCACTGCTGGCGACGGTGCAAAAGTGGCAATCAACGTCATTAGCGAATTAAACAGCGAACGTTATGTTGATCATGATGTTTTGAAATAAGTTTAAAGAACCCTTTAAGTTAAAGAGGCTGTCTAAAAAGTGATGTTTAGACAGTCCCCTTGCAATAAGAATTGTGGAAACTGGTTTATACACTTAAGCAAAGATAATATTATGATGATGTAGAGGTGGAGGAGTCTGGAAAGTTTTCTAGGCTCCTCTTTTTTCTACTAGTTTATATGAAATTTTATTAATCTTCCTGTCTGCGGATATTAGTCATTCTAGGGAATTTATTAGCCATTCGGAGCTCGATATTAGTCAACTTCATCCATATATTAGCCAACGAAAAAATTTGGGGCTTCCAGTTTGCAGATATTAGTCATTCTCAGAAACTTATTAGTCATTCGGAGCACAATATTAGTCAACTTCCTCCATATATTAGCCAACGAAAAAATTTGGGGCTTCCAGTTTGCAGATATTAGTCATTCTCAGAAACTTATTAGCCATTTGGAGCATTATATTAGTCATTCTCATCCAAATATTAGCCAACGAAAAAATTTTGAGCTTCCAGTCTGCAAATATTAGTCATTCTTGGAAACTTATTAGCAATTCGGGACATGATATTAGTCAATCCCATTCAAATATTAGCCAACGATACTCAACCATATTGGTACTTCCGCAAAACTTGATGTATTGTTGTACAAAATGATAGAGGGTTTCCTGCAAAGGCTATAACGCAAACAGGAAACCCTTTCTCTATTCCTCTTTAGGCTTTTCTATAGTGCCATCAGCAAATTGGGCAAACCTGCCCGCATTCCTTTCGTTAACGGGATCCTGTCTATCCCATTTCCAGCCTCCAAATTTTGTCTTATTATATTCGGCAAAAGTGGCATAAATCTCTTCTTTTTTATTCATTACAAACGGGCCATATTGGGCAATCGGTTCATTTATAGGTTCTCCTTCTAAAAGGAGTAAGGAGCTGTTTGTATTACCGTTGTGGATAACAATTTCTTCATCTCCAACAAGTTTACAACGGTAAGAAGCTTGAATTGTTGCCCCTTCAATTTGAATTGTATTGCCTTCGTAAAAATATAAGTTCCTGTTAATAGTACTTGATACTTTAGGCAGTGTAAATGTTGCTCCTGGTGCCATATGTATCAAATAAATTCCTACATGATGCGACTCTTCTCTTGCCCATGAAGCTAAATTTGGCTCTAATGCTTTGATGCCGTACATTTCACCCGCAATAATTTTTACTGTTGTTTTGTTGCCATTGTTAAGATTCTCAATTACAGGTATATCTTCTTTCCAAAACATTCGATATTCCGGTTCTGCCTTTTTTCCATTTCGGTCTAGGTTTAACCAAATTTGAAACAATTCAAGTGGATTCGACTGTTCTCTATTCACAAGCGGAAACATTTCTGAATGTTGGCACCCCTTGCCCGTCGTTAGCCATTGAACATCGCCGCTAGCATAACGACCAAAACAACCTTTAGAATCAAAATGATCAACAACACCTTGAAGAACAATCGTTACTGTTTCAAATCCTTTATGGGGATGAGCGGGAAATCCCGGAACTGATTTTCCATGATACATACGAAATCCATCTTTTAATTCAAAATCTTCCCCTAAGTTTCTTCCTGCTAACCTCTCTTTGTCTACCCCTTGTTCATCGTTGCCTGGTGGATAATGATCTTTGTGATATACGGTTAAAATAAAAGGGCTTTCTGTAGTCCATTGCGTTCCTAATTTTTGTAAACCAATAATTTTTCGTTTTTCCATAAAAATCACCTTACTAATTTTTCCTACTATTCCCATACTAACAAATTTTGTTTTAGATAAATTATTTTATATGGTACAAAATGATGAAAAACGCCTCAAATGAAGAGGCGTTTTTTATTTTATTGATTAGACTGATTCTTTTTGTTACGTTGTTGCGGTTGGAATCCACTTTCCTCTGCAATTTCTTCTCTTACTTGTTGAATATTTGTTCCAGCCGGTGTTTTAGCAGGCGTCGGATTTGGTTGCGAATTTGGAGTTGCAAAACCGCTTTCCTCTGCAATTTCTTCTCTCACTTGCTGAATATTTGTTCCAGCTGGTGATTTCACTGGCGTCGGATTTGGTTGCGAATTTGGAGTTGCAAAACCGCTTTCCTCTGCAATTTCTTCTCTCACTTGTTGAATATTTGTTCCAGCTGGTGATTTCGCTGGCGTCGGATTTGGTTGCGGTTTATTTGGAGTTGCAAAACCACTTTCTTCTGCAATTTCTTCTCTCACTTGTTGAATATTTGTTCCAGCTGGTGTTTTACCTGGTTGACTTGGTTGAGCAAAAGTTTGGTTTCCAAAACCACCTTCTTGAGCTATTTCCTCTCGTACTTTTTGAGGATTAGTACCGAAAGTTGAACTACTTTTTCCTTGTGCATTTTGACGTTTTACTTCTTCAATATCTGTTCCAGTTTGAGTAAATCGTTTATTGTTATTAGCCATAAAAACACCTCCAAGATTGTTATGCCTTTATCATGCTAAATTTGCAGTTAATTATTCGTGTAATGTTCCGTATATTTTTTTCCAAATGGAGCACTTTAGCTATTGAAAAAAATCTTTGTTCGAATAAATATCGTTATTAAAGGCATAGCAATAGAGGGTCTTTTTGCTTTCAACATGATTTATCATTTTCTTTTTTTCCCTTTCATACAATAGTGCATGTCCTAATGTGGAGGAATGTTCATGTACTATTTACAAAAGGGACTAGCTATTATGATTGGCAGCATTTTATTGGCAATTGGCATTAACCTTTTTCTTGCACCTTATGAAATATTGGACGGTGGGATTATCGGGCTATCCCTTATTTTGCATTATCTTTTTAACCTCAAAATCGGATTGATGATCATTGTGTTAAGCACGCCAATTTTTATTTTGGCATGGTTCAAATATAGACGATATTTTTACAATAGTGTTCACGGTTTACTAACTTCTTCTGTAATTATCGATATTTTCAAGCCCCTTCGTTATCTCTTAGACATAGAAGCCTCTTTTGCTGCAATCATTGGTGGGATATTTGTGGGGCTTGGTATAGGCATAATGCTTAGATATGACACAAGCACTGGTGGAACTGACTTACTAGCTCAATTCATCAGCGACAAAACAAAAATCAATGTTGGATTAATTATTTTATTTATTGACTCCATTATTGTCTTGATCGGAGGGCTTTTACTATCTGCAAGCACCTTGCTGTTATCAATTATGGCCATTGTTACTGTTGGAATCACAACTAGTGCTGTAACCAGCAAAAGATAAAAGGTTTACCTTAAATTCTTTATATGTCCTCCATCGCCTTTCTTTTGAAAAAGTCAGGCTTTGTTTCTGCTAAAATGATGGCCAATAATATTAAAATTGCTCCAATAATCATTCTTCCAGTTAATACTTCACTTAAAATCAAAACAGAGAAAACCATTCCCCATAACGCCTCTGTTGATAAAATAATTGCAGTTTTTGTTTCGCTCGTATATTTTTGCGCCATCGTTTGAAAACAATACGCGAGTGTCGTCGAGAATACTCCTAAATATAATGTGGATAAAATACCTTCCCATTCCAGTGAGAAATAGATTTCTCCTTTTCCAATGACAAAAATCCATGCAAAGAGTGCTGCTACTCCCATTTGCACAACGGTAAGCAAGATTGGATCTTCATCTTTTACATATTTGGAAGTGTAATAAATTTGATAAGCAAAGCCAAAAGCACATCCCAATGTTAGCAAATCACCTATATTAATTTTCCCCACTGATAATTGCAACGATAAAAAAGCAATTCCGATAATGGCTAAGAACGCTCCGGACATTTCAAATTTATCGATTTTTCTTTTATCCATAATTAATGCAATAAAGGGGACTATCACAACGTTAATAGCAGTAATGAAAGCATTTTTTGACGGTGTTGTATATTGTAAACCAACCGTTTGTAATAGAAATGCCAAGTATAATAGAAATCCTAATATAAAACCTCTCAATAGAGTCGATTTCTTAATGTTTCTCAGCCTCTTATAAAATATAAAACTTAAAATTAATACACCAACGGAAAATCGAACAGCTAGTATTTGGTAAGGGGTTAAATAGTCTAACGAAATTGCGCTGAACACAAATCCGCTCCCCCAAATAATCGCTGTAGTAAAAAGCATTATTTCTCCAATATATTTACTCATAGCCGCCTCCATAAAGACATTTATAAAATCAAACATTATTTATCCATTTTAGCATGTAAAATGTACTAATTTCTAAATATTTATATTTTTGAAGAATAATGAAAAATTTCAGAACATGCATTTATTAAATAATCATTGTGGTAAAATTATGGATGGTTTATAAAGTTGAGTTCATTATGAAAGGATGTACCCCTTTTGATTCAGTCTGTCCTCTCCAATATAGCTGTAATTTTATTAATGCATTTAACCATGACCTTCATATGGGATTATCAAAAAAAATCCCGCCTTTCTATAGGAAAGTCATTTCAATCTTTTTAAATTCTACTTGTGTAATTGTACTTTTTTATTTACCAATCCATTTAAATGAAAACTATTTCGTCGATATGCGATTAGTTCCTTTAGCCTTTTTAGCATATTTACAAGGATGGATTGCAATACCAGCATTATTAATTGCTTCTACATGGCGCTTCTTCATGGGGGGAGATGGAATGGTTCCAGGAATTTTGTATGGCATGATATTGCCGACGTTCATCGCCCTTATCTTCCACCATCGCTCAAACATCAAAAAACACTATATAGAAAAAATATTTATTGTTCTTTTATGCTGGTTCGTTTCAGATTTCCCTATTATATTTATCGTACCGAATGGATGGGAGATTTTTAAAGACACAGCAATATTACGAGTATCCTCCATTGTTGTTACCTCAATCATTCTATATACATTCATTATGCAAGATCGACAACGCAGATTTTTGAATAGTCATCTAGAAAAAATGGCTGATGAAGATCCGCTCACAAAACTAGTAAATAAAAGAAAGTTCTATGAATTAGTAGAAGAGAAGGTAAATACTTTAAAGCCAAATCATTACATAGCGATGATCGACATTGATCATTTTAAAAAAGTAAACGATACTTATGGTCATTTATTTGGAGATAAAGTATTAGTAGAAGTGGCTAAAATATTAAGAAAATATGAGTGCAAAAATTTAGTCGTTGGTCGCTTTGGTGGAGAGGAATTTATTGTATATATAGGAGAATCGGATTTGATAACTGCTAAAAATATACTGGAAGAGATACGAAAAGATATTAAATATACTTCCTTCCCTTATAGCACCGTTGAGAAAGTTAACATCACAGTTTCGATTGGCTTATCACAATTTAAGGGCGAAATGAATTTAATAGAAACAATTTATCATGCGGACCAAAACTTATACAATGCGAAAAGAAATGGAAGAGATCGCCTCGTTTACTCAACATAATGACCTGGTAGACATTGCATACCAGGTCGTTTTTATTCTTCAACAATTGTTGAGTTAGCGACAATTCCTATTGTACTTTTTCCTTTTTTGATTTTTTAGCACCGATTATACCTGGTACGAATAATATGTGTTTAGTTATTAAGGGCTGGAGGTGTTATTGTGATTCATTATGTGAGACCTGGTGAGACCCTTGTACAAATAGCAAGAGATTATCGAATCGAGTATCTAGTACTTTTGGAAAACAATCCTCAAATCACAAATCCGGATTTGTTATACATTGGTCAGCCTATTAATATACCAGGTTTGCCAGATCCAAGTACAATTCCATATGAAATCGATATTTCAATAAATAATCGTACATTATCCTTATATAATAATGGCATCTTAGTAAAAACTTATCCAATTGCTGTAGGACGAATGCTTTTTGAAACACCAACAGGAAATTTTGTCATTGTTAATAGAGCACCTAATCCAGGCGGCCCTTTTGGTACAATGTGGTTAACTCTTTCCAAAGAAAGTTATGGAATTCACGGAACGGATGATCCAAGTTCAATAGGCTATGCTGTTTCAAGGGGTTGTGTTCGGATGTTAAATGCAGACGTGGAAGAATTGGCAAGCATTGTACCAAATGGAACAGCTGTATATATTCATTATTAATTCATTGGGGGCGTCTAAAAAAACCGATGAGATGTCCCCTTATTTTGTACCATAATTAAATTATGTGGCCCGCTTATCAATACTTGTATAAAACTATTATAGTTTTTCAATCTCTAGCTACTTTGTTTCTCATTGCTTTGTTATTCACGCATAATTATCAAGATTACGCATGTTTACATTCTCGTAATTTTTGTTGGAAAAGACGAGAAGATTAATGATGAACCCAACTATTTACCGCTACCTTTTCTCGCTGATCTCGTTTAATGATAATACTAAATTTCTTATGCCAATTTTTACATTCTTCCCAAATTTCCTCAAATTCTTCTGATTCAGTATCAATGCCTCGCTCGTCCTCATAAAACACAAATTCAATAAGCGGATTGGACAAATCATCAACAATTAATTTTAAACTTAATTTATTTATAACATCTTCTTCGTCAACATCATCATCACTATATAATTCTTCATCATCATTTAATATTGACCATCCATGAATACCACCCTTTGATATTAAAGAATAGATATTATCGTTAACACTAATGGCACACTCATAAATTTCATCAAATGCATAACTTTTCTTTTTAAAGTTAGACTCAACATCTTTTCTTTTCACATAGTAAAACGTTTTTGAATAATCGTCTAACAAAATAGCTGATAAACAATCTTCTGATACAGCTCTTCGGTTATGGGGAATTCGTTCCAACTTTTCAATCGTATCCTTTTCGATTTTTTCTTGATAGCGTTTTTCTTCCTCTCGCCTTTCAATAATCCACCAAAGGAAAATTCCTAATGCAACAAAGAAAAAAATATTGTTTCCAGATTCCATCCATAAAAACAAATAAACTATTTCCAACACGCATATTATGAGAGACATTCAATATCACCTCTATTAAAGTCATTAACCAAAACTTCAATCTTTCTATTAGTTATTAAACATACTATTCGCTGAATTCTTATTTATGATTGTTAATTAGAATTTTTATCTAAATACCCCATTCGGTAAACGAAATTTATTTTGAATCCTCCATTTTCATTAGACATATTTCTCGATTAAATATAATATACTCATAGGGGTATTTTAAAATTAAAAAGGGGGAGAATATATTGAAGAATGTCATAGTTTATACGACAAATAGTTGTCCTTATTGTGTGATGGTGAAAAACTTTTTGAATCAACAACGTATTCCTTTCGAAGAAATCAATGTG
This sequence comes from Ureibacillus thermosphaericus, assembly GCF_012396605.1. Classification (GTDB taxonomy): domain Bacteria; phylum Bacillota; class Bacilli; order Bacillales_A; family Planococcaceae; genus Ureibacillus; species Ureibacillus thermosphaericus. The sequence goes on along the minus strand of NZ_JAAXPW010000010.1, from coordinate 25,615 downwards.
GAAGCGAAGCCTGAGCTAATGTTAGAGCTAGTAAATAAAACAGGACAAATGGGGGTTCCTCAAATAGAAATCGATGGTCAATGGATTGTTGGATTTAATCCTAATGCCATTATGAATGCATTAAATAAATAAATTTATTGCCTGTATCCTTCACTAAAAGAGGATGCAGGCTTTTTCTTTTTTCTACTGTATATGAAATAAAAGAAAAACCAATACTGTTAAAAGAATTTTAATGGATTGAGGGGATGATTTTGTCATCTAAACATATGCTCTCTATATTTGCATTAGGTGGTATCAATGAGATTGGAAAAAATATGTATGTAATTGAATATGGAGATGATTTGGTTATTGTCGATTGTGGGGGGAAATTCGCTGATCGAACATTTTTAGGTGTTGATTTAATCATTCCTGACTTTACCTATCTGTTAGAAAATGAACATAAAATTCGAGGAATCATTGTTACCCACGGACATGAAGATCATATTGGTGGCATCCCTTATTTATTGAAAAAAATCAATGTTCCTGTATATGCTACACGCTTTACATTAGGATTAATTGAATTAAAGCTGAAGGAACATAAAATTTTACGGGAATCAACATTGATTGAAATTCATTCAGAATCTGAATTGAATTTTGGACAAATCCAAGCAACTTTTTTTAAAGTGAGCCACAGCATTCCTGATTGTCTAGGAATTGTATTCAATACGCCAGAAGGAAAAATTGTCCATACTGGCGACTTTAAATTTGATCTCACACCAGTGAATAAGCAATATTCACAAATTCATAAAATGGCGAAAATTGGAGATGAAGGGGTATTATTACTCATCTCTGAAAGTACAAATGCAGAACGACCTGGATCAACTCCTTCTGAAAAAGAAGTAGGCAAACATATCGAAGAAACATTCTTTAATGCATCAGGAAAAATTATTATCTCTACTTTTGCTTCCAATGTAAATCGAATTCAACAAATTGTAGAGGCAACAATCAAAACAAACCGAAAACTTGCACTTCTTGGCAGAAGTATGGTAAACGTCGTCAGCGTTGCCAAAAGATTAGGTTATATCGATATTCCTGATTGGCTGCTTATTGATGCACGTGACGTTAAACAATGGCCATCTGAAAGGGTGGTTGTATTATGTACCGGCAGCCAAGGAGAACCCCTTGCTGCTCTTTCACGTTTATCGACGAATAGCAATCGAGATGTTCGAATAGATCCTGGAGATACGGTCATCTTTGCAGCATCACCAATCCCTGGCAACGAAAAAGACGTCACCAAAATCGTTGATAACTTATTCCAACTAGGTGCCAATGTTGTTTACGGTGCTGCTAGCAAAACAGGGATGCATGTATCCGGACACGGCTATCAAGAAGATTTAAAACTAATGTTGACATTAATGAAACCGAAATACTTCATTCCGATTCATGGAGAATATCGCATGTTACATCTGCACGCTAAATTAGCCGAAGATGTTGGGGTAGATCGTAAAAATATTTTCATATTGAATAATGGCGATGTGGTGGATATTCAATTTCAGGAAGCTCGCCAGACACGAAAAATACCAGCAGGAGACGCATATGTTGATAGCTTTGGTGAAGAAGGAATTGAAGATATTGTTTTGAGGGATAGAAAACAACTTTCAGAAGAAGGCATGCTTGTCATTGTCATCACCATTAATAAGTCGGACGGTAGCCGAATTTCTGAACCTGATTCAATTTCTAGAGGGTTCGTTTATGCGAAAGAATCGGAACAACTTATTCGTAATATTAACGAAATCGCAAAAGGGGCTGTCGATGCATTTAAAGACCCGAACATTTTTGCGATGAAGAAAGCCATCAAAAAGGAAGTTGGTCAATATTTGTATGATAAAACGAAGAAAAAACCGATGATCTTACCAATCATTATACCAATATAAGGAGTGTTAACCATCATGACTAACAACCAAGAAAAACAACTTACCAATATTGAAAATGATGATACATTAACAAACCGACAAGGTCATCCAATCACAAACAATCAAAACATTCGTACGGTCGGGAATCGTGGTCCAGCTACGTTAGAGAACTACGATTTTATTGAAAAAATTAGCCATTTTGACCGGGAAAAGATACCAGAACGCATCGTTCACGCTCGTGGTGCCGGTGCACATGGTTATTTTGAAGCTTATGGTACAGTAGGTGATGAACCAGCTTCTAAATATACAAGAGCGAAGTTATTCCAAGAAAAAGGAAAAAGAACACCAGTGTTTGTTCGTTTTTCAACTGTTGTTCATGGTACACATTCTCCTGAAACCGTTCGCGACCCTCGAGGTTTTGCAGTAAAGTTTTATACTGAGGATGGCAACTGGGATTTAGTTGGAAACAATTTAAAAATCTTCTTTATTCGGGATGCAATGAAATTCCCTGATATGATTCACGCCTTTCGCCCAGACCCAGTGACAAACATACAAGATGCAAAACGATTCTTTGACTTTTGTGCAAATTCTCCTGAAACGTTTCATATGGTAACTCTTGTCTATTCTCCGTGGGGAATTCCTGCTAACTATCGCATGATGCAAGGTTCCGGAGTAAACACATATAAGTGGGTCAACAGCGAAGGAAAAGCAGTTCTTGTCAAATACCATTGGGAACCAAAACAAGGCATTAAAAATTTAACGACAAAAGAAGCGCAAGAAATTCAAGCGAAAAATTTTAACCACGCAACACAAGACTTATACGAAGCAATCGAAAAGGGAGATTACCCTGAGTGGGAACTGTTCGTCCAAATTATGGAGGACGGGCCGCATCCTGAGCTTGATTTTGACCCACTAGATTGTACTAAGCTTTGGCCAAAAGATCAGTTTCCTAGGTTACCGGTTGGTCGATTAGTATTAAATAAAAACCCAGAAAACTATTTTTTAGAAGTTGAACAAGCCGCCTTTGGAACAGGAGTACTCGTAGACGGATTAGATTTTTCAGATGATAAAATGCTCCAAGGAAGAACATTCTCTTATTCTGATACGCAGCGATATCGCCTGGGAGCTAACTATTTGCAATTACCAATAAACGCTCCAAAGAAGCGGGTTGCAACGAATCAAGAAGGCGGATTCATGCGTTATCATAATGATAAAGGCCCAAATCAAAACTTGCATGTAAACTATGAACCTTCAAGCATGGGAGGCTTAAAAGAAGCAGAACAAGTTGGAAAAGAATATACGCCTATGATTGAAGGGAATCTCGTGCGAGAATCGATTGATCGAACAAACGATTTTAAACAGGCTGGAGAAACATACCGTAATTTTGAACAATGGGAAAAAGATGAGCTGATTAACAATCTCGTTAATGACCTATCCATCTGTCCAAAAGATATTCAAGAAAAAATGATTTCTTATGCAAAAGCTGCCGATGAAGAATATGGTAGACGTTTAAGAGAAGGTTTAGAAGCCAAAAATAAAGAAAAACATCATGAAGAAATTGCAGAAGAGTTTCATCCCCTTGGCGCTTACAACGCGAAAAAAGCGGTAGAACAAGCCATTCAAAAAGGAAAAGATACAAAATCTTATTAGGACATTTCCAAAAAAAAATCACCTTTCAATTGTATAGATGATTATTTTTGCCTTTTTTCGTTTCATCAGACGTTTTCCGAGGAGCCCATCTTCACACTCCTCGGAGCTTTGTATTGTTTGGCTCACGTTTTTCACACGGGAAATCTTTTCGACTGTCAATTATTTTTCATCGCAGATAAATTGCGACTAAGCGTGCGCTACAGAGAATCGCGCCTTCATTTCAGATAGCCTATGCTCTTAAAAGAAAGTTTGCTGAATATAACACTAAAAAAAATTAAGCCCATGAATCTAGTTTTTCATGAGCATTTTTTAGAAACCATTATAATGTCTTCCTTGTATTTCGTTTTCCATCATATGAATAGAGAATAGGTTTATTTTCAACAACTGTTTCTAAGTGAACAGAACGGCCCCAAAGTTGATAAATATATGGCAACACATTTTCTAAATAATGAGGGTCTAATTCCATTCCTTCGTAACAATGTTTTAAATACAATTCTCCATTTCTTAAATAATCACCATCTTTTACAACGATGTACGGGAATCCTCCATTCACCCTCATTGAAACTAGTTGATCTCGAATATTTTCATAATCCTTATCGGTAATTTGATACGTATTCCCTTTTTTCTCAAATAAATACATATCTTCTTGATCCACAAGTTCCTTTGTTAAATAATTTCGAATGAAGGAAATATCCGATTCAATTTCTCGCACTTCAAAGATTTTTTCCCGACCTGATCCAGGTTTTACGCCCATCTTTTTCATTTCTTCTGTCGGATTGTCATAACGTCTTTCAATATCTTCAAAGATTTTCAATCCTAAATAGTATGGATTGATTGACGTTCTTGATGGTTGAAGTACACCAGCATTGAGTTTTGCATATTCAATGGTTTCTGCCGTCGTTAAATCTAATTCTCTCATAATTCGTTGGTGCCAGTAGGATGCCCATCCTTCATTCATAATTTTTGTTTCAAGCTGTGGCCAGAAGTATAACATTTCTTCTCGCATCATTGTAAGAATATCCCGTTGCCACTCATCTAACTCTCGGCTGTATTGTTCAATGAACAACAACAAATCCTTTTCCGGCTTCGGTGGGAATTTCTTCTTTTTTATTTTCTTTCGATTTTCTTCTTTTTTCCCTTCTAATTTTTCATCTAAATTCCATAAATCATCATATGGGGTTTGAATAAGGATGCTGCTCTCAACTTCATCTTCTTCCTCTTCGTATATTAAATGTGGACGAACTAAAGAGGGATCAATATGTTCTTGAATGGACAGGACCGCATCTAAAAATTGTTCCACTTCATATTTTCCGTACTCCCTCTCATAGCTAGCAATGCGTTCAGCTGTTGCTGTCATGCTTTCAACCATATCTCTTCTTGTATTAGAAAAGCGAATATTATTTTTAAAGAAATCACAGTGGGCTAATACGTGGGCTACAATTAATTTGTTTTGCGTTAGTGTATTGGACTCTAACAAAAAGGCGTAACAAGGATCCGAATTGATGACAAGTTCATATATTTGACTGAGACCTAAATCATACTGCAATTTCATTTTGTAAAATTGCTTTCCGAAACTCCAGTGGGAAAATCTTGTCGGCATTCCGTATGCACCAATTGTATAGATGATATCCGCAGGGCAGATTTCATAGCGCATAGGGTAAAAATCTAACCCGAATCCAATAGCTATTTCCGTAATTTCATCAATTGCTTTTTGAAGCTCTTTATCCAAGAAAACTCACCTCTCTTTGGAAAATCAAGCATTTGCTTCTTGTTTACGGAACATGCTTTTTAACGCCTCATATACATCGCTTTTTTGACGAATAATATAGTGGCGAAATTTCGGGTTATCGATTTTTTTATACGTATTCATTAAAGTGGAATAACGATTTAAAGCGTTTACTTCCCCATATCCAAACATTTGGGAAACATCCATTAGTTCGTTTACGAGCTTTAAACATTTTTCATTGTCACTGGACATGTTTTCACCATCTGAGAAGTGAACTGGGTAAATATTATATCGACTTGGACTATACTTCATTTTTATAAGTTCAATGGCTTTTGAATAGGCAGATGAACAAATTGTTCCACCACTTTCACCTTTTGTGAAAAATTCCTCTTCTGTCACTACTTTTGCTTCTGTACTGTGGGCAATAAACTCTATTTCAACTTTTTCGTATTTTGAACGTAAAAAGCGAGTCATCCAAAAGAAGAACGTGCGAGCACAATATTTTTCAAAATTCCCCATTGAACCACTCGTATCCATCATCGCTAAAACTACTGCATTCGATTCTGGTTTCACTACTTCGTTCCATGTTTTAAATCGCAAATCTTCATCTGTAATCGGTGCGATTGCTGGTTTCCCTTTTAGGGCATTTCGTTTAAATGCTGAAAGAATGGTGCGTTTTTTATCAATATTTCCCATTAATCCTTTTTTACGAATATCGTTAAATTCAATTTTTTCTGTTGTAATATTCGATATTTCCTTTTGTTGCAAATTTGGTAATTCTAATTCGCTAAATAGGATGTTTTGTACCTCATCAAGACTAACTTCTGCTTCATAGTAATCCTGCCCTGGAAGGTTCCCTGCTTCTTTCCCCTTTCCAGGCCCTAGAGCACCTTGGGAATCCCTTGCAACAATATCACCAATTTTGCTATTCCCTTGCCCTTGACCAACATGTTTAGACTTCCCATAGTTATACCGGATTTTATATTCATCGAGAGAGCGGATTGGAATTTTAATCACTTCACGACCGTTTGACATGATGATGCTTTCTTCACTAATTAAATCTGGTAAATTATTTTTAATAGCTTCTCTAACCTTTTCCATATGACGTTGTTGATCTTGATAACCTTTACGATGTAATGACCAATCTTCTCGAGAAACAATATAGCTTTTATTATCGTTTTTACCCATCTCATCATCACCCATCTTTCATGACTTTCCTTAATCTATCTGGAAAATCACTTTTTTTATCATATGCGGGAGTTTTATGGAATTACCACTTCATTTTGAAAATAAAAAAGTGCTAAGAAAAAATCTTAGCACATAAATTAATAGTTTCTTTCTTCATTATTCATCTGTTCAACAAGCTTCCAACATAACGCAATAATTCATTGGCTGAAGTGGAATTATAACCATATTCATCAATTAACCTAGCAATCACTTCATTGATTTTTTTCAATTGTGCCTCATCAGGAGTTTTTGTAGATGTTGTAATTTTTACTACATCTTTCAAATCAGCAAATAGTTTCTTTTGAATTGCTTCCCTTAATCTCTCATGAGAATTGTAATCGAATTTTTTTCCTTTTCGTGCATAAGCAGAAAGTCGAATGAGAATCTCTTCTCGGAATGCTTTTTTCGCATTTTCTGAAATACCGATCTGTTCTTCAATAGAACGCATTAATTTTTCATCTGGCGGCATTTCTTCTCCTGTTAACGGATCTTTAATTTTATTTTTATTGCAATAGGCTTCCACATTATCTAAATAGTTGTTTAATAATGTTTTTGCTGATTCTTCATAAGAATAAACAAAGGCTTTTTGTACCTCGTTTTTCGCGATTTCATCATACTCCCGTCTTGCGATAGCAATATAGTTCATGTATTTTTCCTTATCTTCTGGCGTAATAGAAGGATGTTGATCTAGTCCATCTTTTAATGATCTTAAAACGTCTAATGCATTAATGGATGGTACTTCCTTGCGAATAATAGCTGATGATATACGGTTAATGACATAACGAGGATCTATGCCTTTCATTCCCTCATTAGGATATTCTTTTTTTAATTCCTCTACATCAACTGAATTAAACCCTTCAACAGTTTCTCCATCATACAACCGCATTTTCTTTACAATATCGATGCCTTGTTTTTTCGGCACTTCAAGTCTCGTTAAAACCGAGAAGATAGCAGCAGCTCTTAACGCATGTGGTGCTATGTGTACATGAGCCATGTCGCTTTCCTTAATCATTTTTTCATAGATTCGCTCTTCTTCACTCACTTTTAAGTTATACGGAATTGGCATCACAATAATTCTTGAATGAAGAGCTTCATTCTTTTTATTTGCAATGAATGAACGATATTCCGTTTCGTTCGTGTGAGCAACAATCAATTCATCTGCGCTGATTAACGCAAACCGGCCAGCTTTGAAGTTTCCTTCTTGAGATAATGATAATAAGTGCCATAGAAACTTCTCATCGAGTTTCAACATTTCTTGAAACTCCATAATTCCTCGGTTTGCTTTGTTTAGTTCTCCGTCAAATCGATATGCACGTGGATCGGATTCCGAACCGTATTCAGCAATTGTTGAAAAATCGATGCTACCTGTTAGATCAGCGATGTCTTGTGACTTTGGATCGGATGGAGTAAACGTTCCAATTCCTACACGTTTATCTTCTGAGAAGAAGATTCGCTCCACCATTACATCTTCAATGCGGCCACCATATTCTTGTTCCAAACGTAATTGATTTAATGGCGATAAACTTCCTTCAATACGTATACCGTATTCTTTATAAAAATCTTCTCGCAAGTGATGAGGGATTAAATGCAGTGGATCTTCATGCATAGGACAACCCTTAATTGCATATACCGCTCCTTCATCGGTGCGAGTATATTTTTCCAATCCGCGTTTTAACAAAGTAACAATTGTTGATTTACCACCGCTGACAGGGCCCATTAAAAGCAAAATCCGTTTTCGAACGTCAAGTCTTTTAGCAGCCGGATGGAAATATTCTTCCACTAAACGTTCAATTGTTGATTCTAATCCAAAGATTTCATTGCTAAAAAACTTATAGATTTTTTGTCCATTTTTTTCCTCAATCCCTGCACTTTTTATCATATTGTAAACTCTGGAATGAGCAGTTTGTGCAACTTCTGGGCGTTTTTTCACTATTTCTAAATACTCAGCAAAGGTACCTTCCCACTTCAGCTTTTCTTCTTCTTCTCTGTACTCTTTCACTTTCTTTAAAATGTCGATAGCGCCTTCCCTCCATTCAGGGCTAATTTATAACATAGTATGATTACGTTTTGTTTATGATACCACTGATTTTTAATTAGCTAGTTTTGGAAACGAACATAATGAGATAGAAAAAAGCTCTCCTAAGAGCACTACTGCTTTAGGAAAGCTTTTGAAGATTGTTCAATAATCATGTTATGTTGTTGCATTATAAATATGAATAAATTTTATTATCCGCCATAATAGAAACCTGTTTCTTTCATTGTTAGCGGATCTCCTTCACGGTGTACACCAGCATTAATCACTTCACCAACGTAAATATAGTGGTCACCTTTTTCAATCTTGTCCACCACTTTACATTCAAAAAAGCTTAATGCATCTTAAAGATTGGACACCCTGTTTCTTCAGTGTAAAATTCGTAACCCGCTAGTTTATTGCCTTCAGGTTGTAATGATTTAAAGAAAGCCGTTACCATATCTTTCTGACCAGTTTCTAAAATATTTACACTAAATACCCCACTTTCAGCAATTTGTTTTTGAGAGCGTGTACCTTCTTTGGCAGCGATGGCAACGAGAGGAGGTTCAAAAGAAGTTTGTGTTAAAAAGTTTCCTGCGAAGCCGTTAACTCCTGAGTCATCTTTCGTTCCAATAATATACAGTCCATATGTGATGCCTCTTAGCGCAGTTCTTTTTGCTTTTGGATCCATTCCAATCCCTCCTATGATTCTTTTTTCTAATTCATATTATACAAACATTAGCAACATTTTTTCCACATTTTAGGACATATATAGCCAGATTACTACTTAAACTAACTTCAATTCCTTAATACAATGAACGGAAATAAAAAGAAAAAAGCTGTCTAGTTTTTAACTTTTCTAGACAGCCCCACATACTACTTTTTACTTTTTCTTTTATATAAGATTCCTAATGTGTTTGGTCCGCAGTGAGTTGAAATGGTACAACCGGCCGTTGTCTCAATAATCTCTTCAAATGATGCATACTGTTCAATTGCCTCTCTTACTTTTTGAACCGTTTCGGGTGAACAATAGGAATGAGTAATAAACACTCTTGAATAATCAATGTCATCATTATTTTCAATCCGGTCTTTTACATAATTAACGATACAGCGATCGAAGTTCCCACGATATTTTTTTCCAACAATCATTTTACCATCTACAACTTCAATGGAAGGTTTAATTCTTAACAATGTAGCACCGAAAGCTTCAATTCCGGAACAGCGTCCGCCTTTTCGTAAGTATTCCATAGTATCAATCACAAAACTTGCATCTACCTTAGGAATAATCTCTTCTAAATGTTTTATGATTTCTTCTGGTTGTGCTCCCTTTTTTGCCATAAGTGCCGCTTCGTAGACAACATGTCCACTTCCAGTAGAAAGGTTGCTTGAATCTACAACGAACACATTATCAAATTGTTCCGATGCAATTTTGGCATTTTGATAGCAAGAGGAAAAACCAGAACCTAAACTAATATGTATCACAGCATCGTAATGCGGTGATAGCTCCTTGAATAAATTTTCATATTCAAATACATTTACCGCAGCCGTTTTACAAGTTTTTCCTTCTTCACTTACATAACGAAAGATATCTTTTGGCGTAATATCAATTCCATCGCGAAAATCTTCCTCGTTAATTAACACATGTAATGGCATTAATGAAATATCTAACTGCTCAATAATTTCAGGAGATAAATCGCAAGTGCTATCGGCTGTTATTTTAATCATACGGCTCACCTCTATTTTCATAATCCCAACAAAATTTCTTCAATTATAACATAATTCTATATTAGAAAAATAATCATTGAGAAATGATCATCAACATTCCGCTGAACTCTTCTTTGTTCTTTATCTGTTCGAAAAGTTTTGAAATATCTTTGAACTCCTTTCTAATGCCTTTTATTTTATGTTTTTTGGAAGTACAATCTCAATAAAGAAATGAATTAAAGCTTTAGCTGATGAATGGCTCAACTATCCCGCTTAGTTGCTCATGTTTTTAAACATGTTCAAAATATTCACAACCCCTTTCTTATCTATAAGGTGCGAGAATAACCCTCGCATCTCTTTTTTTCTAGCTTTTATAACCCTTAATAAGAATTCCTTTTGCCAAATAATTTGATAAACTAAATGAAATGATTTCGTTTGTAAGAAGTTAATGAAAGAGGGATGGTTGTGAGTATAAAGAAGGTATCAATTATCGGTTTAGGTGCATTAGGCATTATGTATGGTCAACATTTTTCTCAAAAACTTCCGAAAGAAAATGTACGAATCATAGCCGATAAAAAACGTATTGAAAAATATCAAACTGAAGGGGTATTTTGCAACGGAGAACGATGTGAATTCCACTTTGTAACACCTGATGAGCATGTAGAACCTGCAGATTTACTTATTTTTACTGTTAAGTTTAACGGTTTAGAAGAAGCCATTCAATCTGTTAAGCACCATGTAGGTGAACATACGATAATCATTTCGGCATTAAATGGCATCATCAGCGAAGAAATGATTGGACAAGTTTACGGCTTTGAAAAGGTACTTTATTGTGTCGCTCAAGGAATGGATGCAGTAAAAATTGATAACAAATTAACATTTGAACATAAAGGAATGCTCGTCTTTGGTGATAGAAAACCAGGAATCCTTAGTGAAAAAACAAAAAGATTAAGCGAATTTTTCAAATCTGTTGAACTTCCACATCAAGTGGATACAAACATGCCCCATCGAATTTGGGGCAAATTCATGCTAAACGTTGGAGTCAATCAAACGGTTGCCGTTTACAATAGCAATTATGGGGAAGTACAAAATGAAGGTGAAGCAAGAAATACGATGATTGCTGCTATGCGAGAAGTTATTGCTATTTCAGATAAAGCTGGTGTTCCATTGACAGAAGATGATTTAAATTACTGGCTTGATGTATTAGATACTCTCAGTCCAGAAGGAAAACCATCAATGGCACAAGATGTCGATGCAAAACGACTAAGCGAAGTTGAATTGTTTGCTGGAACTGTATTAAAACTTGGCAAAAAGTACGGAATTGATACACCGGTAAATAAAATGCTGTATGAAAAGATTAAAGAAATTGAATCTGAATACGTTTATTGATTAGAAATATTCGTGTTATAAGAGAGAGGACTGTGCAAAAGTTGATGACAGTCCTCTCTTTATCATTTCTCATTTGAAATAAGGCTTAGCTATAACACTTTCGATTCATGGAAACTGATAATAGCCAAAATCAATCACTTAATAGTCAAACTAAATTGGATTATAGTCAAATGTGTGAACTTAATTGCCAATCGATTAAATTTCGATTTAGGGAAAACCGATATTAGCCAAAATCAATCACTTAATAGTCAAACTAAAATGGATAATAGTCAAATGTGCGAACTTAATTGCCAATCGTTTCAATTTCGATTCGAGAAAGACCGATATTAGCCAAAATCGATCACTTAATAGTCAAGCTAAAAAAGATATTAGTCAAAGTTTGCAAAATAATAGCCAATATGGATAGTTATTATTAGACTATGATTTGCCCATTACCTTCCGCTTCCCATTTCGCTACTTCTTCACGTACAATTGGTGCAACTTCTTTCCCTAACAATTCGATGCATCTCATCACATCTTCATGAGCCATTGAACCAACTGGGCAGTGGAGCATAAAGCGAGTAACTCCAACATTTTTACGCAAGAAAATAATTTTATCTGCTACCGTTTTTACATCGCCACAGTACAATGCTCCTTCTAAACTTCTAGCATAATCAAATGTCGCTTGCGTATATGGTCCCCATCCTCGTTCTCTACCTAAAACATTCATTGCGTATTGGGTTGGAGGGAAGAACTTTTCAACCGCCTCTTCTGTCGTTTCCGCAACAAATCCATGGGAGTGAGATGCTACTTTTAGTTTGGAAATATCATGTCCTGCTTCTTTTGCTGCACGATAATATAACTTCACTAAAGGAGCAAATTGTAATGGACTGCCGCCGATAATCGCTAAACATAAAGGTAAGCCTAACGCACCTGCTCGAGCTACCGATTGAGGCGTTCCACCACTAGCAATCCAAATCGGAACTTCATTTTCTGGTCTTGGGTATACTCCTCGACCATTAATACTTGGACGATGTTTACCGTTCCAATGAATGATTTCTTGTTTCTGTATTTGTAGTAATAAATCTAACTTTTCCTCGAATAATTCATCATAATCCTGTAAGTCATAACCAAATAACGGAAAAGATTCTATGAAAGAACCCCGGCCTGCCATAATTTCTGCACGCCCGTTCGAAATTGCATCCAATGTAGCAAATTGCTGATACACTCTCACTGGATCATCTGAAGATAATACAGTTACTGCGCTCGTTAATTTAATATTTTTTGTTTTCGTTGCGGCCGCAGCAAGCAATACAGCAGGTGATGAACAAGCATAATCTTTTCGATGATGCTCACCTACTCCATAAACATCTAATCCCACTTCATCAGCTAGTTGAATTTCTTCTACAACTTCTCGAAGGCGCTCCGCATGACTTATCACTTTTCCCGTTCTTACATCTGGCGTCGTTTCTACAAATGTCGTTAACCCTATTTCCATCCTCATTCCCTCCACATACAAAAAAGATTATCTCGAAATTGAAATATTTTTCTTTGTAATCATACACAAATATTAGGATGATTATCAAATATTCTGTTTTTAATTCTCATCCTTTTTTAGAATATATTCGGCTCCAAAAGTTAAAAATAATATAAAAAACAAGGAATGAATGTAGATGAAAGAAAGAAAATTTGAAAGCAAAGTAATTGAATTTTTAATGATTTTGATGTTCAGTTTTGGTATTGTTATCACATTATTCAGTTTGATTTCCATGGAACTAAATGTATATGATATTAAATTGTATTTCATGATTTTCATTACTTTGGTAATATTCTACAAGCCTTTTAGAATAGCAAGTTTTCGTTTTATTTTTTATTTAATTAATCGTACATTACATTTAATAAAAACCGTTCACACTGACAACGATCTTTTACAGAAAGAACTTATACAATTGAATAATTTGCCAGAAACGGAGTACATCCATCTATTAAAAAAACTTTTTGAAAAACATCGTTACGTAGCACTTATTACAAAGGACATTGAAACTTTCAATGTGGATCTTATTTTATGGAAAGGTACGAGAAAATATATAGTACAGATTATAAAAGGGGCAAATGCAGTTGACATCCGAAAGGTTCAACAAGTTGCTGTCAATATAAAAACATACAGTGCAGATGGCGCAATGATTATTACAAATCAATCTTTTACACCATCTGCCAAAAAGTTTTCTTCCTTAAACCATATACTTTTAATTGATCACGATGAATTAATAAATATGATGCAGGATGAAAATAAAAAGTTCGTTTTCCAAACCGCATTATATTTATCACAACATAAATAATAATAAGAATTCGCTAGCTAAATTGAAAGGAGCTAGCGAATTTTGCATTCATAAAAAATATTTCAATCATCTACTTCTAATGTTCTTTTTTTACTCGATTCATTAAATACTCAACAAACACTTCATCACGTACTAGATAGGCTTCATACATCCTTTTTAAATATTTTTCTGCTTCTTCAAAACTTGCAAAAGTTGTTTCTATTAATTGTTCTGATTTTTCAATCATCCAAACGCCATCTTTTTGTAATATAAAATAATTGTTATCATCGGCATCAGCATACATCGTACCAAAAGAAGATTCCTTTACATTATACCGATTATATTTCGCATCTTGAGGCATTGGATCAAGCTGAAAAGTATTTTGTACAAATATTTGATATGTTTCCTCTGTTAAGTTACAACCCGCTGCCTTTTGATGTCCTCCTCCGCCATACACTGTTGCGATTTCCGAAACATCCACATGGTCATGAATAGTGCGGAAAGAAATTTTTTTACTTCCCATATTCAATATAGCGATATAGTCAAGATGAGGATGTTCTTTACTTAATTCGTTTCCTAATTCTGAATGATAAGATTCCGCATACACAACTCCAGCAAAATACTCATCATTTTTTATTTGCACTACCTCTCTTTTTTTGCGACGAATATATCGTTCTATCCGATCTTCTTCCATATTCAACAGCTTTTTTTCAAATTCATCAAAATCGAAGTGTTCAGAAGAAGTTAGTCTGTCAATCATCGTTTCTTCAAATTCATCGATGGACACTAAGAAAAACAATGAATTTAAGAAATGGGCTTTATGATTATCGTTTTTTTCCCACTCCCAAGTATCATATTGTCTTACGAGCTTCACAAATTCATCAATTGCCTCTGTTGGCTTTAATAACTCGTTTGCAACTAAAAACTGATAAAATAATGAAGTTGCACTTTCTAGCTTCCCTTCCTCATTTTCGACTAATACCGTTCCCCAATCATATTCATTAAAATGCAACGTTGTTTTATGATGATCAATAAGTTGAATATTTTTATATTGTTTAAAATGTGCATTTAATCTTTTTTCATTTTCTTCACTAGGTGATAAATCTGTAATAAATAAAAAAGTATCAGGCAAATCATTTTCTAAAAAGTATTCAATTTCCCGTTCAAGTGAAGCAATTGAATTATATCGGACTTTTACATCTTGTCCAAAGGCAAGTTTCGCTAAAATGCCACATCCAACTCCATCTAAATCATTGTGGGACAGCAATTTATACATTCTATTTCACCTCAGAAAGTAGTATGGATGCTTTTTATAAAAATAACAGCATTATTATTGCAAAGAAGTTAGAATTCCTTTTAAATTTTCAATTTAACAAAATTTTCGATTGAAAATTCAAAATTTTTCTGCATATTGTATAAAATTCAATCATAAATGATATTTAAATACTTAATTGTTATTGCTTTTCCAAATAAAAGGAGCTACAATTATATACAATTATCCATCGACTTATTTCAATATTGCTTTGAAGTAAGGATAGAGGCGCAAAAACCAAGAGTACACAGTTTGAGGATAATGAGGTCCAATGATAATTGTGGAAAGGGGGATTTGCCGAAGTCTCTAGAAACTCATTTTTCTAGGGGCTGGTTCTGCATTGAATAAGTGTAGGACTGTCATATAGGAAACTATATGGAGGGCTATCTTACGCAAAAAATCTTCCTTTTTGCAACAACGAGGCTCTTCGTTGTTGCTTTTTGCGTTTATAAAGAAATTGCCCTTCTCCATTAAAAAACATTGAAAAGGATGTGGAGAAGAATGAATTTCGGAAGAGTATTAACAGCAATGGTAACGCCATTTGACAAAAATGGTGACGTAGATTTTGAGGCTACGGAAATTCTAATTCAACATTTAATTGCAAACGGTACAGACGGATTAGTGGTATGTGGTACAACTGGAGAATCTCCTACTTTAACAGATGAAGAAAAAGTAGAACTGTTTAAATTTACTGTGAAGACTGTAAATGGTAGAGTTCCTGTAATTGCAGGTACGGGCTCTTATAATACGAGAGCTTCCATTGAGCTTACTAAAAAAGCAGAAGATGCCGGGGTGGATGGCATCATGCTTGTAACTCCATACTACAATAAGCCAAACCAAGAAGGAATGTATGAACACTTTAAAGCAATTGCACAAAATACAAAACTGCCAATTATACTCTATAACATTCCTGGCCGTAGTGTCGTCAATTTATCCGTTGATACGGTAGTTCGTCTTGCGAAAATACCGAATATTGTTGCAATTAAAGAGGCAAGTGGAAATTTAGATGCAATGGCACAAATTATCGAAAACACGCCAAATCATTTCTCACTATATAGCGGGGATGATAGCTTAACATTACCAACATTAGCAATTGGTGGTACAGGAGTAATTTCCGTTGCTTCTCATATTATCGGCAATGAAATGCAATCTATGATTAAAAATTTCTTCATTGGAAATATTCAAGAAGCTGCAAAAGAACATCGAAACCTGTTACCAATTATGAAAGCGATGTTCATTGCACCAAATCCTGCTCCTGTTAAGGCAGCATTAAATATGAAAGGCATAACAGTTGGTGGTGTTCGTCTTCCACTAGTGCCATTAAACGAAGAGCAACAAAAAATGCTAGATTATTTATTAAGAAATACACAATTACAATTGATTTCATAAATATTCTCCTGCCATGAAAATGGCAGGTTTTTATTTTGATAAATAATACTTGGTGGAAAAGTAAATAAAATATTCGATAGGAAAATGAATAGTGATATAATAGCATTTGTGAATTTTAGGCATTTAACTAAATTCATAAGTGCTTATTTTTTTATCTTCAATATGTCACAATTCAACTTTGTTGGAGGATATGATTTTGCTCAATTTACTATTAGCCATTTTAATATTTATCATCACGCTCATACTCGTAATTCGCCAACCAAAAAATATCAATATCGGTTGGTCAGCCTGCTGTGGCGCAATAGTTGCATTGATTGTTGGAGTAGTGGATATTAATGACGTCTTTGAAGTTGTAAACATTACTTGGAATGCGACATTATTATTTATTGCGATTATAATCATTTCCTTAATATTGGATCAAATTGGTTTATTTGAATGGTCTGCACTGCACATGGCTCGCATAGCAAAAGGGAACGGTATTAGAATGTTCATTTACGTTACAGTTCTTGGAGCTTTTGTTTCAGCCTTCTTTTCAAATGATGGTGCAGCATTAATTTTGACCCCTATTGTTCTTGCAATGGTTCGAAATTTAAATTTTAATGAGAAAATGATTTTCCCTTTTATTATGGCTAGTGGTTTTATAGCTGACACTACTTCCCTCCCTTTTTTAATAAGTAACTTAGTAAACGTAATCGCAGCAGATTTTTTTGGAATCAGCTTTATGGAATACTCTTTACGAATGATTATTCCTAATTTCTTTTCATTAATAGCAACCATTATCGTTCTATTTTTATACTTCCAGAAATCTATTCCATCAAAGTATGATGTAATGATGCTAAAAAACCCACGGGAAGTCATACGGGATGAAAAGATGTTTAAATTAGCGTGGCCGGTAATGGCAATTTTATTAACCGGTTATTTTTCAGCTGAATGGATTCATGTACCCGTTAGTATTATTGGTTGGATTATGGCGATATTCTTATTGGCGATGGCTCGAAAAAGTTCAGCAGTCAATACAAAAGCCGTAATAAAAGGAGCGCCATGGAATATTGTATTTTTCTCCATCGGTATGTATTTAGTCGTTTATGGATTAGGAAATGCAGGTTTCACGAAAGGACTAGCCTATGTTATTGAATGGACAGTGCAAGGAGGATTATTCACTACTACGATTGGAATGGGGTATATTGCAGCCTTCTTATCTTCAGTTATGAATAATTTACCTACAATTATGATTGACTCATTAGCAATAGCGGAAACTTCCACGTCAGGTGTAATTCGCGATTCTTTAATTTATGCCAATGTAATCGGCTCAGATTTAGGTCCCAAAATTACACCAATTGGTTCACTTGCTACGCTTGTGTGGCTACATGTACTCTCAAACAAGGGGATTAAAATTTCTTGGGGAGCTTATTTTAAAATGGGGATTATCCTGACACTTCCAATACTATTCTTCACATTAGTTGGTTTATATTTGACGTTATTATTATTTTGATTCTTTATTTTTATATGAGTAAAATTTAATTATAATGGTTACAATAATAACACACCTAAGAACATTTGAACTTAGGTGTGTTTATTATTGCCAATTATTCTGAGTTTCCTTTCAATTGTTGTTGAGCCATTTGCACAAGACGTTTCGTAATTTCTCCACCAACTGAACCATTAGCTCGGGAAGAAGTATCTGGTGAAAGGTTTACGCCAAACTCTTGTGCAATCTCATATTTCATTTGATTCAATGCAGCTTCTGCCCCTGGGAATACTAGTTTGTTAGAACTACGATTTGTCATGTTGTTCACCTCCTTGTGCCATTAGAATGCTCAAGCTATAGCTTTTAATACTTTAGAAATGTAGGGAACATTGAGATTCACTGGAAAAAACAGATTATTTAAGTTGTAACATTATTACAATAGTGTCATATATTCTAATTTTTTCCTCCTAATCAGTATGTTAATATGTTAGTTAGTTAACGTTAACTTTAGGAGGAGCATTTCATGTATAAAATACGAGGGCATCATTTATTTTGCCTTGTTGGCTTTAGAGGTATGGGATATTCTAAAGAATTTGCGGAAAATATGAAGCGCATTCACCAAGAACTTAGGAAAAACCCCAAGACCTTAATTCACATCATCGAGGGCATCGATCAAATTTGCGAAAAATACCCAAACTGCGGAAAATATCATTGTCAAGATGAAAACATCTACATAAGAGATAAACAAATTTTGGAAAAGTTAGGGATACAGATTGGTCAAACTCTCACTTGGGAAGAAATTGAGTCTCGCATACAAAAATTCGCAACTCCTGAAGATATAGATATTCTTTGTGAAAGTTGTACATGGCGTTCCTATGGTGTATGTAAAGCAGGCATCCAAAGAATCTTAAATGGCGAAGGTTTATGGGAAGTAAATAAATAACCATTTATAAAAATCTCCTGGTGAGGAGATTTTTTATTTTATCTAAATATAAATACTATTTACATTTTTCCGAAATAACAAATTTCTTTGGATTTTAAAAATTCGTGCTAAACTATATCTATCTTAAATGTCCTTTTGGTGTAAACATTTGTATTTGTAAGCAAGATTTTAATCTTTGGAGGTTTTTATGAAAAAACTATTTCATACATGGAGTCAAATTAGCTTAGTCAAACGAATTTTAATCGGTTTAATTTTAGGTATTCTTCTAGCTATTACAATACCTGATACTTTCAGTTGGGTATCCATTTTCGGAAACTTGTTTGTCGGTGCATTAAAAGCCGTGGCACCAGTACTTGTATTGGTATTGGTTATTCAAGCAATCGCAAATCATCGAAGCGGAACAAAAACCAATATGAAATTGATTTTAATTCTTTATGCTATCGGTACTTTTTCCGCTGGTGCAATCGGTGTCATTGCCAGCTTCATTTTCCCAACGACACTGACATTAAAAATGAGTGCTGAAGATGTGTCTCCTCCAGAAGGTATTGCAGAAGTTTTTGAAACGTTGCTTTTTAATGTTGTTAGTAATCCGGTAAATGCTCTTATGAATGCAAATTACATTGGCATATTGGCTTGGGCCGTTCTTCTAGGAATTGCGCTTAAGAAAGCAGCAGATTCAACAAAAACCATGATTGACAATCTTTCAGAAGCAATTTCAACAATTGTGAAATGGGTAATTGAATTTGCACCTATTGGTATTATGGGGCTTGTCTTTGATGCGATAGCAACAAGTGGTCTTTCCACATTAGTTGAATACGGAAAATTGCTAATTGTTCTTCTTGGCTGTATGTTCTTTGTTGCATTAGTTATAAACCCGCTCATCACATTTATTTTTACAAAGCAAAATCCATATCCGCTTGTATGGCTTACATTAAAAGAAAGTGCAATTTTTGCGTTCTTTACTCGAAGTTCTGCCGCAAACATTCCAGTCAATTTAGCATTATGTGAAAAATTAGGTTTAAATAAAGATACATATTCTGTATCTATTCCATTAGGTGCCACAATTAATATGGCGGGAGCTGCAATTACAATCTCTGTATTAACGCTTGCAGCTAGTCATACACTAGGAATTGAAGTAGATGTAATGACCGCTATCATCTTAGTAGTACTTTCTGCACTTTCTGCTGCAGGAGCTTCTGGTGTCGCTGGAGGATCATTGCTTTTAATTCCTGTCGCTTGTAGTCTTTTTGGAATTTCCAATGATATTGCTATGCAAGTTGTAGCTGTTGGATTCATTATTGGCGTATTACAAGATTCTTGTGAAACTGCATTAAATTCATCATCCGACGTATTATTTACAGCAACAGCTGAATGGGCAAAAGAGCGTAAATCAAATTAATAATAGAATATGTATAAATTATTAAGGCACTGCTCTCATTTCTTATTACAGAGCAGTGCCTTTAATCAAATTCGTCTATATCACCATATAATTCAACATGTTTTTCCAATTCCTAAGTTGCCTCCCTAAGTAATCTTTTATTATTTTCCAATATCTTAATGACTTGTTGAAGGATTTTTTCTTCTACCATAGGGGTCGAATTAATTTCCTTCCTTATGATTTTGTTTAATTCTAAAATGGTACTAACTTCGAGACGATGCTTTTCAGCTAACTGAAATGCCCGCTCTAACTGACCGGTTATCATCAGCATTCCTCCTATTTTCGTTTTAATTATATTTTATGATGTTTTTTTATTTTTTTCACCTGTAATTAAAAGAATTTTCTTTAATATGAATAAATTATATCAAATTTGTTATAACCATTTAACTCCATTTACCAAATAGTTACAGAAAAGCTGAATACATCTCATAAATTGTAAGAAAATTGAATATAGAAATAGAGTAAATTCGTTTTATAAAGGGGGCCTTTCTTTGTATCGAAAACTAATTGGAATTACATTAACCCCATTGATCTTCTTTGGTGCTCACTCAATTGGTGGAGGTGCAGCAGCCCATGCAAATGAAGAAATTATCCCTGGAGCACATTCTGTAAAAGTTACTTATTTTGATGGACAAGATGATCGTTGGCTCACAACATTGAATCCTGAACAACTTGAAAAAGCTAACCTTTATGGCAACAATATAATAGCTCCCATTTATTGGGGTGACCCAGAAAAGGAAACAGGTTGGTTTCAAATGTATAAACCTGCAAAAATAACAGGCACTCAAGTAACCGGTGCATTTGATGATGCACAATTTGTCATTCGAGTACCTGACCAGTGGAATGGCAAATTAGTCGTTTCAGGCATTCCAGCAACAAGAAATGAAACCTCAACAGATCTTTTATTTAGCGATTTTGTTCTTGAAAAAGGGTATGCTTTTGCAGCGATTGATAAAGGAACTCAAGGCACTGAAGTCGAAGGTGATCCATTGGCAAAAGTGAAAAATGCTTTAGTTGATGAAGATGATTCTGTTCGAGAATGGCATCTTCGTTTTAGACAAATTACTAAAGCTTCACATCAATATTTGATAAACAATTTTAGCGACCGACTTATTAACCCGAATGATGCTTCAAATCCTGCAAGCAAATTAATTCGGCCAGATCATAAAGTGCCGACATATGCCATTGGAATCTCAAATGGAGGTTATGTTGTTCGTTTCGCATTGGAAAATGATAACCCTGAAAAAACCGGAGAACCGCGACTTTTCGATGGCGGTGTAGACTGGGAAGGTGTTCTTTGGACAGAAAAAGCCCCTAATCTCATAAGTTCGTTAGTTTCTGTTGTCAACCATGCAGAAGAAGCCCTTTATGGTAGCGGAAAAGCAAAGGAACAAGCGATAAAAGAATTATTTAAAGCAGGCGTTCCAAAAGGATCTGAAAAATTATGGGTTTATCATGACCAAATATATTGGTTTGTCACGTTAAACATTTATCGTGACCATTTTGATCCAACTGCACCTAATCGGATAGAATGGCCAAATTACTTAAGATTTGATGAGAACGGCTTACGTGATCGATCCTTTGACCATATTTTCAAAAACTATCAGTATAATCAAAGACGAAAATTAATCAAAGATAATATAAAAGAAATCGAAAATACAGGTAAGATTGAAGTCCCGTTAATCAGTATTACAGGATCATTAGATACGCTTATATTCCCAGAAATTCATGCAAAAGGATATGAAAAATTAGTGAAACGAGCGAAAAGAGAACATTTACATCGATTATATATTATAGAAAATGGTAATCATGTAGATGGACTCGTTTGGAATCCAGCAACAGATCCAGACAAAGAACTTCAACCATTGTTGCCGTATGCGCATCAAGCATTTAATTTGTTGGTGGATTGGGTAGAACAAAATATCCAACCACCAGAAAGCAAGACGATTCCTGCTCCTCTTCATAATGAAAAAGTTATCGATATCAAAACAGGTAATGAAATTGAACCGTGCATAAAATAAGAGACCCAAATGATTGGGTCTTTTTTGTACTATTGGAAAAGCACATTTATGTCCTAATAGTGAATAAACTGTACTAATTCAATAACAACTTAAGAAAGGTAAGATCTCTATGGAGAGCGATCGAATAACAGACGGAACCTTTCAAAATTTGAGTCAAAAGAACATGACTTTCGAGCAAGTTTTCGACGCAATTGTACAGTTTATGAGAAAAGAACCAACCGGTAATTTTGTTTTAATGTTTGGAACAGATTCACAAGTATTTAGTAAAGAAACAAAATTTATTACCGGAATTGTCATTCAGCAAAAAGGAAAGGGCGTTTGGGCATGTTTTCGAAAAGTCATTGTCCCAAGGAGAATGACAAACTTACATGAACGTATTTCTTACGAAACCTCTTTAACCGAAGAAGTCGTTTCTTTATTTACAGAAGAAAAAATAGAGCAGTTAATAAATATCGTATTACCTTATGTATATAAAGGAGCTAGCTTCACCATTGAAGGACATATCGATATTGGAAGCGGAAATCGAAACAAAACAAGCGTCTTTGTCAATGAAATGATTGCGAGAATGAACTCCCTTGGAATTGAAGCAAAGATTAAACCAGACTCCTTTGTTGCAAGCACCTATGCGAATCGTTTTACAAAGAAATAACCATACAATGTATTCCTTGAATCATTCTATTATGAATATGATAAAATTGGAAAAAACACATGTGGAGGAATAGATATGTTACAAAATTTCGATGAACTCTTAAGAAAATATGCAAAACTATTAGTGTCAAAAGGAATAAATGTTCAATCTGGTGATTGGGTGAAAATAACAATTTCCGTTGAGCAAGCTCAACTCGCTCGACTTATTACAGAAGAGGCTTACGAATTAGGTGCTGAAAAAGTGATTATCAAATGGAATGATGATGAAATTACTAAATTACATTATCTTCATCAGCCTACAGAAGTACTAACGGACATTCCTCCATATGAAATTGAGGAATCAGAAGACCATGTGTTAAATAAGCGCGTTTCGAGACTTGCCATCCTTTCTAGCGATCCAAGTTTACTTGATTCAGCGGATCCAGCAAAAGTAGCTGCATTCCAAAAAGCAGCTAGTCAAGCCTTCCAAGTTCAACGAAAAGCAACACAAAATAACGATTTGAAATGGACCGTTGCAGCAGCAGCTGGCAGCGCTTGGGCAAATAAAATGTTCCCTCACTTAGAAACTACTGAAGCACAAGTCGATGCTTTATGGAATCAAATTTTTAAAACTTGCCGGGTATATGAGGACGATCCAATTGCTGCATGGGACAAACATATAAGTTTATTAAATGAAAAAGCAACAAAATTAAATGAATACCAATTTGAAGCCCTGCATTTCAAGGCGCCAGGAACTGATTTTAAATTAGGGTTGCCAAAAAATCACATCTGGACAAGTGCAGAAAGTTATAATCCAAAAGGTGAGCAATTTATTGCCAACATGCCAACGGAAGAACTTTTCACAGCACCCGATACTCGCCGCATGGACGGAGTCGTTCGCAGCACGAAACCTTTAAGTTATGCAGGACAATTAATTGAAGGCATTGTAGCTCATTTTAAAGACGGAAAGATTGTGGATATTTCCGCAGAAAAAGGCGATGAAGTTATTAAAAAACTTGTATTTGAAAATGAAGGAGCTACCGGCTTGGGAGAAGTTGCACTTGTACCTGATCCTTCTCCAATTTCCCAATCGGGCGTAACATTCTTCAATACATTATTTGATGAAAATGCTTCAAATCACATCGCGATTGGTTCCGCCTACCCCTCTACAATAGAAGGTGGTACAAAAATGAGCGAAGAAGAATTGCGTGCCCAAGGTTTAAATATTTCAAACGTTCATGTGGACTTTATGATTGGTTCTGCAGAAATGGATATTGATGGAATAACACGAGATGGCTCCATCGTTCCTATTTTCCGCAAAGGCGATTGGGCATTCTAATACAAAAAATGAGACAGGGGAATTTGGGTTTACTCAAGTTCTCCTTTTATTTACTCCATACAATATCCATAGATTTAACTCATTATTCTTGAAATCACCTTTTTGTCAGTATATTGTTTTTATAATGCTTTTCACATTAATTTTGAATACATAGTGGAGGAAATTTAATGCAGCATTTAATCGATATTGGAGTTAATCTATTAGATAAACAATTCCAAAATGATCGAAGTGAAGTTATTGAACGTGCACTTCAAAATGGAGTAGTTCAAATGATTGTTACTGGCACTAGTTTAAGGAACAGTAAACAGGGTTTAGAAATTGCAAAAGAATATCCAAATGTGTTGTTTTCAACTGCCGGTATTCACCCCCACGATGCCAAAACTTTTACTAATAACACAATCGATGAGTTGGAACAATTAGCACAGTATGATGAAGTCGTTGCCATTGGTGAATGCGGTCTAGATTTCAATCGAATGTTTTCTCCCCAAGATATTCAAGAAGAGTGTTTTGAAGCCCATCTACATTTAGCAAGAAAACTTTCGATGCCTCTCTTTTTGCACGAACGTGATGCTCACAATCGTTTTTGCGAAATTTTTGCAAACTTTATGGATATGACCGAAAAATCGGTGGTCCATTGTTTTACAGGGAATAAAGAGCAAGTGAAAAAATACGTATCGATGGGATTCTATATAGGAATCACCGGATGGATTTGTGATGAGCGCAGAGGGCAAGCCTTGCAAGATGCAGTAAAATACATACCACTTGACCGATTATTAATCGAAACAGACGCACCTTACCTTCTTCCTAGGAATATGGAAAATAGACCAAAAAATCGGCGAAATGAACCTTCCTTCTTGCCTCATATCGTAAATGAAATCGCTAAATTTATGGGCGTCAAACCGGAAGTGGTTGCGAAACATGCAACAGAGAATACACGTAAACTTTTCAATTTACCGGAACCTTCATTGGATATTTAGCAAATTCAAATTGATTTAACAAACATGATTGGAATAATCAGTATAATAAGCATCTGTTTTTTAACAAATTAATGAAGATAATCGAGTAGGAGGGAGCGATTAACTCCCGTCCTCTCACACCACCGTACGTACGGTTCCGTATACGGCGGTTCAATTAAGATGATTGACGCAAGTCTTTATAACTTCCGTGAATAGCTGTTCTCTT
>NZ_JAAXPW010000001.1 GCF_012396605.1 Ureibacillus thermosphaericus | reverse complement strand
AGTTTGCCGCTCGCTTCCTTCAGATTCCGCGTCACCACGGACACCCTTGCGTTAAGCTAACTGTTACTTCTGCCTTCACAGTTCGGGACTTACACCCTATAGATTACACCCATGCCAGGCGCACTAAAAAAGCAGCAGTTCGAAAGGTGAACTACTGCTTAACGAACCATTGATTTCCTCTACGTTAAATGATTCATTCAATTTTTAAATAATGGAATTCGTATTTCGTTTTTCAACGGAATGACTTCCGTTTCAGCAATGATATGGAGCGTCATTTCTTCAGGAATCTTTTCTAACTCGGAAGAAACCAATTCAAATGTTCGTTTGAATCGACCTTGCTGATCCGTTTCATCTAAAGTTGATCCTCCATGGTGAATCGTATATTTATTTCCTTTTTCATCTTCTAGTGCCCATTTTTCTATGTTAGGAGCTTTTTGCAAAGCAAATCCTGATAATTGTATTTCAACACTTTTTTGACGTTGTATTGGCATCCATGATTTCTGTAATGAATAATCTGTTTTTTCTTGCACAGAATCAATAGTTAATTCATATCCGTTATATTCAAAGGTTTTAGGTAATTCTTTTGGATTGAATGTAATTGAGAATTCACTAATTTTTGGTCGATAAATTGTATCTACAACGAAATATAATTCTTCTTCAGCATTTTTATTTGGAACGAATGAATCAATTTGTTTGTAAGGACCAAGTTCACTAGGCTCTCCATCCCATTGTCCCATGCCGCTTAACATATTTTCGGAAACAGGATGGCCCCGTTCTTTTGAGAAATAAATATTTTCATAACCTAGCACTACCCCTTTTCCGTTTTCAATTCGATAGCCAATAGAAGGGAAATATAGGAATTGGACAATTTCATTATTAAATTGTAGCTCTTTTTGTTTTAATTGCTGTTTTAATCTTTCTTTTACTTCCTCGGTATATTCTAATTGATAATAGATGTCTGTTGTAGAAGTAGCGTAATTGACTTTATCCAGATGAATTTTAACTCCTTCAACTTCGTAAGATTCATTCAACGCTACAACTTTTTGCTGTTCATAAGCGGAAGTCAAATCAATTGGTATATCGATTTGCCATTGTCCATCTTTCCCTGCAAGATGATGGATGTCCAATCGAACGGTTCCTTTTGTAAAGTTATCGATATTTACTAACGATATTTCATAAATCCCATAGTCATCATGAAGTCCCCAACTCATTGAATTAAGTTCCACTTCATTTTGATGTTCATCTAATACTTTGATTGAATATAAATCGGCATCTCCAATAAATGGATTTAATACTTTACCTTGTTGATTGGTTACCCGATAGGAAAAAGCAATTCGCGACGTATCGGCTATTAAGTCCTCAATGTGCAGCGTTATATCTGCATCTGTTGCTGAAAGATTAACAGGTGTTGCGATGTCAGTATCAATTGCCATTCGCAATCCTTCATCCACCGTTTCGCTGGAGAAGATTCCACCTACAAGTTTTGCAACACTCGGACTCACCGACATGAACACTCCCCCTGCAAGAAGTGCGCTTGCTGCCGTACCCAGCACCCATTTTAACGGTCGATTTTTTTTGCGTTTATGCGGTTCCAGCTGATCGACAATCTTTTCGGCAAAATCATCTGGCAATATTGGAGATTTTAGTGTTTGTTCTAATAGTTCATTTTCTTTTAATAGCAGTTCTAATTGCTGCTCACAATAAGGGCAAGACTGTATATGACGTTCCATAAGATCTTTTTCATTGTCTTCTAAAATGCCTTCAATATAATCGAATAACTTATCATCTTTCGGACACACCATATAAATACCCACCTTCTTTTGCATTTTTTCGTAATTTTTTCTTAGCTCGGTACAATTTATTGCGTACCTCTATTATCGAAATCCCTAATGTTTCACTAATTTCTGCGTAACTCAATTCGTTGGCATAACGTAAAAGTAAAATGTTTCGTTCATCTTCCGGCAATAATGAAACCATTTTCTCCAGTTCTCTACTCTCTTCATTTTGTAATAAGACTACTTCTGGTGTATCGTTGCTTCGTATAATCGTATTTTCAATTTGTTCCGTTTGAATTCTTTTTTTCCGAAGCTGATCGATACAGTAATTAATGGCAATGCGATAGAGCCAACTTTTAAATGGACCTTTCGGATTGTATTTTGGTAATTGTTCATACACTTTAAAAAATACTTCTTGGAGCAAATCTTCTGCCGTTTGAGGATTTTTTGTCATCCGTAAAATCGTTGCATACAAAGGATTTTTATAACGATTAATAATGTGTATGTAAGCTCTTTTATCTCCTGCTAAAATTTGTCGAACGTATCGGATTTCCTCATCCATGTTATTCCTCCTTTCTTTCTTCACTTAGTAAAACGAGATTCATCATGAAAAAATCTCACTTTATATAAAAAATTTTTATTTTCGTGGCCTCCTAGATTCATTACTGAAAACCATTAACAGATTAGAATGTTTTTACACGCTTTTGATATATTGCGGTATAATATAGTAAAAAAAGTTCTTGGGGGCAATATGTTAGAAGTTTATATTGATGGTGCTAGTAGCGGAAATCCCGGTCCAAGCGGAATCGGTTTATTTATAAAGGGAGAAGGACATTCCATACAAATTGGAGAATTTATAGGCGAATCAAACAATCATGTTGCGGAATTTATCGCTTTAATTCGAGGTCTAGAAGAAGCAAAAAAATTAGGAACGTCATTCGTATCCGTTCGTTCCGATTCGAAAATTGTCGTGAGTTCAATGGAAAAGAAATATGTAAAAAACGAACAATTTAAACCCTATTTAGAAGAAGCTTTAAAACTTGCTGATGAGTTTGATTTGTTTTTTATAAAATGGATTCCAGAACAACAAAATAAAGCAGCTGATCTGTTAGCGCGACAAGCTATTCGTAAAGGGATGTAATTTTCGCCATAATTAAAAAAGTGTGATGCCTGAAAAGTCACTTTTCTGTTTTACACCTTTGCGTCTCGCTAACGCTTTCGTCGGAGATAAATGCGACGAGACGGGGCATTGATTGTGACCACTACAGGAGTAAAGAAAAAACAATCATTATGTATTTGAGCCTGACCAAAAGTTTTGCATTTTTTGGTCAGGCTCTTTTTTATAATTGTGCAATATTTCTTTGTTCTACTTTATTTAAAAGAGCACCTATCGCTCCTGAAAATCCACAATCTTTTAAAAAGATTGGCTTGTGTTTTTTCAAAATCGTATAATTTGCAATAACTTCTTTCAAATGATCATTATTCGTCAATGTCGATCCAATATATATAATCGTTTCAGAATTTTTTGTATCTGCATATTGGATGCTTAAAGTTGTAATGACTTCACCAACTAGCGCTTGAATGGTTGCTAATAGATCAGGAACAGGATAATCGTTATGATTTAATATGTTGACTTTTCCAAAATTACTCGCCGTCAAATGGCCTTCTATCGGAGGATTCATCCCTTCAAAAATATCTTTTACAAATAAATCAATGAATTCCCTTTTACCTTGCTTTGCAATTTTCGTGATTTCATTAAAATCCGAAAGCCCAGTAATAATCGTTGATAACCCTGTTAAAGTACCTCCGCCAATTCCAGTTCCACCAACACGCACATGTTTGTCATTTTCCATATAATGTATACTTGTGCCTGTTCCAACATTCGTTATGATACTTTTTTGAATTTCATGGCCTTCTTTTTTTAATAAGTATTTTACCCCTTTGATTGTTGCATCAAATTCTACAACATAATCGATTGATTTTTTTGTTTTTAATTTTGCCAATAGCTGTTCTGTTCGACCACCTGTAATTCCAATTTCTTCAATGTTTGGATTTGCTTCAATCCATTCCTTCACTAGTGTTAAATCTTTGGAAGGAAAGACCTTAAATTGGAATTCATTTTCATCATCCAAGTAAGCAACTTTTGTTAAAGTGCCTCCTGCATCGATTCCTATTGTATTGCGCATAAGCTTTCTCCTTTATAGATTCCCTCTATACACTTTAACTGTATAAGCATATGATTGCAATTTTTTCTAATTTTAACACTATTCAAAAAAACGGTTACTATATTAAAATTATATTAATTTTTGTTAAAAAATTAAACTTTTACTACCTCATTAGAGAATAAATTTCTTTTTTCAAATTCATCAATTAGTTTGTGTTTATATCGAAATAATAATTTAGAAATTGTTTTTTCATATGTATCGATGGATTGGCCATTCATTGTAAAACGGCTTAGCAGTCCCTCATCCATTAGCAAGTGTTGCAGCGTCATCACTTCAGTTTTTGGTAAAACACAATGGTGTAAACGGTAAATGCGAGAAATTTGTTTTAAACCAGAGCGGGTTATCAAAACTTTATTCTCTAAATCATCTCTCACTGTATGTAAAAATTGAGCTAATTCCTCATTTGGAAGAATTTCATTATATTCCGATTTAACAATCGTACCGTCTTCTTGAACAATTTCCTTTTCTGTTTTTATGCATGATAACGATTTATGTAAGGAATTAATCGAGTGAATACGAATATGGGAAGGAAAAACTTCTCCAGTTACATAGGTTAAGTATACATCAACTTCATTTTCTTCATGATGATTTTCACTTAACATGAGGGCGAATTGATTCGTTTTTTGCTTTTCAATCATTTCATGGCCGCCTGAAGCTTTAAATATTTTAAAAAGGGTATTTGCATCTTGCAAAGCACGATGTTGTTCAGCAACCACTTCAAATTTTTCCATTAATTCACTTAAACTTGGTTGAACTTTTAATTGATTTTCAATCATATATTTTTGCTGAAAATCCACGATGGGATATATAAAATGCCGTTGGATTCGATTTCGAAAAAGCTCTTCTTCCAAAACTTTTCGATCAAACTCACCAAAGGTAACGAAAATTGTATCTCCTTGGCTCCATTCCATAAAGCGTTTAATGACTTGTTTAAAGGAAGGAGCATATAATAAATCTTCCGTTTGAATTCCCGTTAACTTTTGGATGCGGCTATTCAGCTTTTTAAATTTATATGGTTGAATTAATTCAGAAAAAAATTCAACTTCATCATTTGGCAACCATTTCACTGCCCCTATTTCAATGATGTGCTGTTTTCCGCGCACAATGGCTGCCTCAATATCTAAAAAAATATATGTTTCCTTTCGCACGAATGAATTCACCTTTTTTCTATCAAACTATCACATTTCATTGTAACGAAAATAGTCAATAATGACACGTAAAATAGTAAAAAAAACTTGCCAAAGTTTGTTAAACATAAATTGTAATTAATATTTTCCTTTTGTCTATAATAATTTCAGAAGTTTTATTTTTCATTTTAGAAAAATTATTGTAGGATAAATAGAAAGGTTAATGATCGGAGGAAATTTGGTCTTATGAATCAGAAAGCGCTTGAAAAAGATGCTATGAGAGTATTAAAAGAAACGAGTCGCACTTTTTATATACCGATTACATTTTTAAAAAAAGATTTGAAAAAGGCTGTTGCCAATGCCTATTTAATTATGCGTGCATTGGATGAAATCGAAGATAATGAACATCCAGAAGTAACGAATGAAATCAAATATTTCTTATTAATGGAAGTAAGCGAACTATTAAAAGAAGAAAACTTTAATAACGACAAATATTTACAACTGTTAGAACCTTATAAACAATACATGCCTGAAGTAACGATGCGTTTAAATGATTGGATTTTACTGTTACCTGAAGGAACGAAAAAAATTGTCTGCGATGCTGCAAGTGAAATGGCATTCGGTATGGCGAAATGGGCAAAAGCAAATTGGCAAGTTCGCACGAAGGAAGATTTAGATGAGTATACATACTATGTAGCCGGACTTGTTGGTGTCATGCTTTCCGATTTATGGGAATGGGATAGTGCAGTAAAAACGGATCGGGAATTAGCCATTGGATACGGCAGAGGTTTGCAAGCGGTAAATATTTTAAGAAACCAACAGGAAGATTTTGAAACACGAGGCGTCAGCTTTATCCCTGAAGGTTGGACAAAAGAAGATTTGTTCCATTATACAGAGGAAAATTTAGAAAAAGCTTATCAATATATGGATGCAATCCAAAAACGTTCTATTTTAATGTTCTGTCGCTTACCCCTTGCTCTCGCTCATAAAACATTAAATGCTTTAAAAGAAGGCAAGGAGAAAATGAGCCGCAGCGAAGTGGAAGAAACCGTAAAAGAATTGATGGTGGATTAACAAAGATAAAGCTTGTCCGAAAAGTAAGGTATTGAAACCCTCTCTCTTTTCGGACAAGCTTTCAATATTTTTATGCAATTGTTTCTAAACGGGGGAAAAAGCGATATTGTTTAATTATCCATGTCACAATAAAATGAAAAAGTCATATTAGCGTTTTCGGAGTAAACTGGTAATCCACCTTTTTCATAAAATTGATTAATTGTATCTACAGCAATTCGATGTTTTAAATTAACGTTTATTATAAGTAAAATTGCTGTGATAATCATAATAATTGAAATTACAATAATCGTTGGCTCAATAATTTTTGATCTTGTATTATCCACTTCCACCCTCCTTTCTTCAATTACTCGCAGCACCTACATTAGTAGCTTCAATTATTACCTTCGAATCTATTTTTAAATCATCTTCAATTCTTTTGCCAATGACTCAGTTAACAATTCAACATTTAAATCGCTAGATTAGTTGATTCAACCATTATAATTAGTGTACTTATTATCGATTCAAATAGACTTCCCTTTGTTCTTGCGGCACCATATTGCCACCTGTCGCCCATAAAATATGAGTTGCTTGATGTAATCGATTCGTTAATTCATATTTTTCTATATACGCATTTCCTTCCTTCAATAATTGTATCGGCCCGTATACGCTTGCATGGCTGGAAGGTTCCATAAATATCCCTTCATGTTGCATCATTTTTTTTAAACTCTCAAATAAAAATTCATCATCTACCGTGTAACATCCGCTCAGAATCGGCTCCATCAACTTCCCAACAAACTTGGAAGCTCGACCAACTGCTAATCCGTCCGCTTCTGTTCGATTCGTCAATCCAATATCTTTGACAGCAATTTTATCATGCAATCCTGTCATCATTCCTAAAAGCATGCAAGGAGACTGAGTCGGCTCACCAAAGAAAATATGGACATGTTCTTTATATAGGGCTTTTAAACCATATGCAACGCCTCCCGGTCCACCACCAACTCCACATGGTAAATATACAAACAATGGATGTTCTTCATCCACTTGAATATTTAATTCTTCCAGCTGATTCTTCAATCGTAGGGCACTCACTGCATAACCACTAAATAAATCGATGGAATTTTCATCATCCACAAAGTGGCACATTGGATCATGTTCTGCTTGTTTTCTTCCTTCCTCCACCGCTAAGCTATAATCCGACTCATATTCAATCACTTTGACACCTTTTTCACGAAGTAAATCTTTTTTCCACTTTTTCGCATCCATGGACATGTGTACTGTCACTTGAAACCCTAGTTTCGCTGCCATTATGCCAATACTAAGACCTAAATTTCCAGTAGATCCCACTGCAATTTTATATTGACTGAAACATTGGCGAAACGCTTCACTCTTAAACTTTTCATAATCATCCGTTTCTTTAATGAAACCCTTCTCGATGGCGCATTGTTCTGCGAATTTTAACACTTCATATATTCCGCCTCGCGCTTTAATGGAACCGGAAACTGCTAACTCATGGTCACATTTTAATAACAGTTTACCTAACAGCGGCTTTTCAGCATTCTTCTCGATAAATGGTTTCATTTTTGGTATTTCAATTAAATCCGATTCAATGATTCCTTGTAATTTTTTCGTTTCCGGAAACACTGCTTGAATATATCGGCTAAACCGTTGCAATCGTTTTTCTGCGTTGATGACTTCCTGAAATGAAAAGGAATGATTTTCTGGTAATTCATCTGTTTTATTCGGATTTAACCATAGTACAGTGTTCTGTTTCTTCATGTTCTCTAGAATAACTTGTTCCATTTCCGAAAGTTTGCGTTGAAAATTAAGCATTATCATTCTCCTTTTTTAATAACATTGCTCGTTCACAAATTTGTCGAAATTTTATTTCAAAGTCCAAATTATTTTTCTCTGTTCGTTTTTTTGGACCTTTCGTTTTTCCACCAGCACGGCGAAATTTTGCATTTTCATGCCTAAAAAATAACATTTGATCAATATTTTCATCTGTAAATTCTTTTCCATTTTGATTTAAAACAAAGGCACCTTTTGCCAAACACATGGCAGCTAAACCATAGTCTTGTGTAACAACAATATCAAATTTTGAAACCGCATTCACTATTGCAAAATCAACAGAATCTCGCCCCTCGGCAACTTGAATTGTTATCGCACCCTCCCTTTCTATGAGATGAGAAGTATCGCAAAATAAGAATGGTTTTATCTCGTATTGAGATGAAACAAATACAGCAATATCAACGACTGGACAGGCATCTGCATCTATAAACACGGATATTATACCCTTCAACTCCCTACCTAATTTTTGGTATTTTTTATTATATAAACATAATTTATTTTCCCTTATTTTTACATTTTATTTTCCCTAACTCAAAAATTAATGATTGAATTGTTTGAAAAATCATAATAACATTTTCTCATAAGATTTTGAGGAGGGAAACAAACATGACAACAACAGATGTAAAAAAACAATCCAAAGCAAAAGAATATATTGATTCTGTATATAATCAACTTAAAAATAAATATGGATATCAAACGGAATTTTTGCAGGCTGTAGAAGAAGTATTTTCTACATTAGTACCTGTTTTTGAGCAACATCCTGAATATATTGAACATAATATTCTTTCTCGAATTGTAGAACCGGATCGTATCATTACTTTCCGTGTAACTTGGCAGGATGATCAAAATCGAGTTCACGTAAATCGTGGTTACCGTGTACAGTTTAATAATGTTATCGGACCATACAAAGGCGGTTTACGTTTCCACCCAACAGTAAACGAATCCATTATGAAATTTTTAGCTTTCGAACAAATCTTTAAAAACGCACTAACTGGACTGCCAATTGGCGGTGCAAAAGGCGGCTCTGATTTTGACCCTAAAGGAAAATCAGATGCAGAAATTATGCGTTTCTGCCAAGCATTTATGACTGAATTATACCGTCATATCGGTCCAGATGTCGATGTTCCTGCCGGAGATATCGGTGTTGGTGCACGCGAAGTTGGTTATCTATGGGGTCAATATAAACGCATTAAAGCGATGCATGAAGCAGGCGTTCTTACTGGTAAACAGCCAGGTTACGGAGGTTCACTTGTTCGTAAAGAAGCTACAGGATACGGTTTAGTATACTTTGTAGAAGAAATGCTACGCGATAAAAAAGAATCATTCTTAGATAAAACTGTTGTTGTTTCCGGATCAGGTAATGTTGCTATTTATGCCATCGAAAAAGCCCAACATTTCGGTGCAAAAGTTGTTGCATGCTCCGATTCAAATGGTTATATTTACGATTCTGAGGGCATTGATTTAAACATTGTAAAAGAAATTAAAGAAGTTCAAGGTGAACGAATTAAAAAGTATGTTGAATATCGTCCAAACGCAACATATACGGAAGGTTGCACAGGTATTTGGACAATTCCATGTGATATCGCACTTCCATGTGCAACACAAAACGAAATTGACGGAGAATCTGCTCGTACTTTAATTAGTAACGGCGTAAAAGTTGTTGCGGAAGGCGCAAATATGCCTTCAACTCCTGAAGCGATCAATGAGTTTTTAGAAAATGGTGTCTTATACGGACCTGGTAAAGCAGCAAATGCCGGCGGTGTAGCAACTTCTGCATTAGAAATGGCACAAAACTCAAGCCGCACTTACTGGTCATTTAATGAAGTAGATGAAAAACTACATGACATTATGAAAAACATCTATAGAACAAGTAAAGAGTGCTCTGAAAAATATGGATATCCTGGAAATTTAATGCTTGGTGCAAACATTGCCGGATTTATCAAAGTTGCGAACGGAATGATTGCTGAAGGGGTTTATTAATCGTCTATTATCGGGAGAAATGAATTCAAAAGGGGCTCAATATAGAAAATGAAGCCAATTGAAATGTGCTATTTTGCATATTTCAATTGGCTATCTTTTTTCCTATTGAAGTTCGTTAATCAAATATGTTTTACTAAAAAAAGAAAATATTGGGAGGTTTTTAGATGAACGAGTTCGAAACACCGCAACAAGAAAAGATTAATCCTTTTTTCACGATATGGTTACATCCGAAAAAAACAACTCGCTATGTAATACAAGAGAAAAGTTGGCTTTATGTCATTATTCTCTTATCGATTGGTTATATTGGAAGTTTGTTTACAGGATATATGGATATAGGTATTTATCCAAACTTTCCTCTTTGGGCAATGATTCTAATTACCATTATTCTTTCGCCTATTGTGGGGCTAATTAGCAACGCTATTTCAGCTTTTTGTACTTGGCTAATCGGGAAAATGTTTTCAGGAAAAGGAACTTACGCACAATTATTCAAAGCTTCTTCCCTAAGTGTATGGCCGTTTATTGTGTTAATTCCCATTTACTTGCTTTGGATGTTGATTGATCCGAATAGTTTAATGAATATGAGCGAAGATTTTGGTGCATTTGCAATCATTGGAGTATTGTTCACATTCATTGCAACCATATGGTCAATTGTCATTACGATTGCAGCAATTGCTGAAGCTCATCAGTTTTCTAATTGGAAGGCCTTTTTCACACTATTGATATTTGCTATAATCATAGCAATTATTTTTATTCTAATCGGCGTTATCATTGGCATCATCATTGTCTTACTGGGACTTAGCTATTATATGTAATCAACGATATGGCTTGGTATTAGATAAAAACCAGTCAGCCCCTACTTTCTACCACCAAGCCATATTTTTTCTCTTTTCAAATTGTAAAAGAGATTTTCATTTTTTAATCTTTCAGTTTACCATACAAGAATTGATAACGAACATTCACACTAAATTACTTTTGCTTGTTGATTACTATATAGCCTTGATACGCCCGTTTCAATTGCCGCGTTTGCCACTGCTTTTGCAACAGCAGGAACAACTCTTTCATCCAATGGTTTTGGAATCACATAATCTTCTCTTAACTCATTTTCATCAACAAGAGACGCAATGGCATTTACAGCGGCAATTTTCATTTCTTCGTTAATTTCTGTCGCAAATACATCCAATGCCCCTCTAAAGATTCCTGGAAACGCTAATACGTTATTTACTTGATTTGGATAGTCGGAGCGACCAGTACCGATGATTCTTACTCCCCAACGCTCAGCGTTTTCATAAGTGATTTCAGGATTTGGATTAGCCAATGCAAAAACAATTGGATCCCGATTCATGGAATCAATATGTTCCTTCGTTAAAATATTTGCGATGGAAACTCCAATAAAGATATCCGTCCCTACCATTGCATCGTCCAATGTTCCTGTCAACTTTTCAGGGTTAGTAATTTTCGCAATTTCTTCTTTTACAGCATTCATTCCTGAACGCCCTTCATAAAGGATACCCTTTGAATCACAAACAACAATGTTTTTATATCCAATGCTTGCTAACAGCTTTAATGTAGCAATACCAGCCGCTCCCGCTCCATTAATTACAATTTTCACTTCTTCTTTTCGTTTTCCAACAAGCTTTAATGCATTTTCTAATCCCGCTGCAACAACGATGGCTGTACCGTGTTGATCATCATGGAAAATTGGAATATTGCATTCCGCTTTTAATCGTTCTTCAATTTCAAAACAACGAGGCGCTGCAATATCTTCTAAATTAATAGCGCCAAATGTAGGTGAAATCGCCTTTACTGTTCTAACTATTTCATCCACATCTTTTGTGTTCAATGTAATTGGCACTGCATCAACATTTGCAAATCGTTTTAATAACAACGCCTTTCCTTCCATAACAGGAAGAGCTGCTTCCGGTCCAATATCCCCTAAGCCTAACACCGCAGTTCCATCAGATACAACCGCTACTAAATTCCCTTTCATTGTATAGTCATAGACGCGCATCGGGCTTTTTTCTATTTCTTGGCAAGGTGCCGCAACACCTGGTGAATAAGCCAAACTTAAATCATAGCTATCTTTAAGAGGTACTTTTGATACAATTTCCATTTTCCCCTTAAATTCTTTATGCATTTCTAAAGACTTTTTCATTAAATCCATACTTTATCATCCCCTAACCATTATTGTTTAATATTGTATTTTGTATAATATTACTTTACTTAATTAAAGTCAATAACATATTTTGTCGAAACCTCAAAACACATTGAAAACACCGAGTTTTTAAAGCGCTTTCATGATTTTTTTGACCAACTTTTCTTAATTTTTTGATTAAATTTTTATTATATTAATATAATTTATAATGCATTTTTCACAATTCAAACGTTGATACTATCAGCATTTATTTGTGAAAATGAAAACAGACTATTTTGCTTAGTTAAATATGATATTTTTCACATACTTCAATTTAGAAAAAAATGACGTTGTCACATATTTTTCACAATTTTTCATCTTAATAATTAAAAAAACAGCCTGACCAAAAAGTTTGCCCCTTTTAGTCAGGCTCAAATCTCTAAATTATAATTCTTTTTCTGCTGCAATCACATCAACTGCGCCGCCTCGTCTCAATTTTTCTAAGACGTTAGCGCTGACGTCAGCTGTAATCTATCTAAGCGACATCCCAAATTTACTTCGGTCACAGTAGCAAAAAGAGCGCCCTAAAATGACTATTCAGGCGCCCTTTTTATAACGGTTGGTATCCCAATTTAATTATTTAAAAATTCCCCACAAGTTCCTCAATGAATTCGTACGGCACGTATGTTTTACGAGGCTCTAACAATGCAGGTGCTTCTACAAACTGTTTCGTCGTTCCATTTGTAATGTAAGATTTCGTTCCTCTAGTAATCGTAAATGAAACTTCGCCTTTTGATACAATTGCTCCAACGCCAGTAGAGTCTACTCGGTAGCCCAGTTGCTCAGCAATCAATCGTAAAGGTACCATTTTAACATTGTTGACGATGTAGAAATCATTTTCAGCGATTTGATAAGCTTTTTCGATTTCTGATGGTTGTTCCCATTGCTCATTTCTCTCTAATACAATTACTTTAGAAGGTCCTGTTTGAGCAGGGTAGCTTTCTAACACAACTTCATAGAAAATTAATACTTCTTTATCAATAACATCTTCTTTTGATAGTTTTTCACCTGATAAATTCATAATATTTGACTTTTCATTCAAATGAATAATTAAATCTTTTGCGACATTTAAGTAATTTTGATCAAATTGATCCAACTGTACTGTACCTGGATTATCCGTTTGAACAATGACTACATCAGGCGAATATTGAGGTGGATAAATCATTATCATTGGTTTAAGACTATCAACATAGGCTGTGATTTGCATGCCTTCCTTCAACTTTACCGCGTTTCCACTATTATCGAAAATGAAAGTGTCTTCATTGAAATAAAAGCCGAATGGATTTTCCTTTGAGTCTATAGTTGCAAAGAATGATCCATTTTCTTTTTCAGTAATACTACTAATTGTTCCGC
This sequence comes from Ureibacillus thermosphaericus, assembly GCF_012396605.1. Lineage (GTDB taxonomy): Bacteria > Bacillota > Bacilli > Bacillales_A > Planococcaceae > Ureibacillus > Ureibacillus thermosphaericus. The sequence continues at coordinate 250,469 of NZ_JAAXPW010000001.1, read as the reverse complement.
TTACTTGAAAATATTTAAATTGGTGCTCTTCTTTAGCTTCAATAACCGAATTGTCATTTACTTCAAGTGCTTGTACATTTCCATCAGGAATCAGCGTGAAGCTACTTAGCACCGCTAATGCACAAAGAGCAGATAATTTCTTTTTCACATGCACCTCTCCTTTCATAATTCTGTTTTCGTTCAATTAGTCGAATAACGACGGAAAAGGTTACAAACTTCCACAAAAATTTCTACATACATAAGTTTGCAAATAAAAAAGGTGCTAGAAAATGGAACTTTTCTAGACACCCTTACATTCTTTTACCTAATTGATTTGTTAAAACTCTCCGCGCCTGCTGTAGTCGAACAAATTTCCACAGTCCTTCGCCACAAATTATTTGTGTCGAGCCTCAAGGGGAGCCGTCTCAAATAGACACTCCGTCGCTTTATTTGACTTCTACTTTTTGCAATTCTTGATAGATATTTTTCCAAGTCGCCAATCGGCTTTCTTCTTGTAGCAATAAGCGTTCTGTTTGAATTTGATTCATCGCTTGGTGATAAATATGTTCGCGTAAACGTTCAGCTTCCTTCGCAATATACGTCCGCGCCCAATCCATCACTTGTTGTTTTTGTTCTTCTAAATATTTCTCAGCATCTGGTTTCGTTAATTCTTCTAACGCTGCTTTCAAATGTTCTTTTTCGTTCTTTTCAAAGAAAGATTTCGTATTTTTGAAATATGATTTTACGGATGCATATTTATTGAAATCATCAAACGGACCATCGAAATCCAATAATTCCGCATCTTCAAACTCATAAGCAATAAATGAGAAACTTTGGTTCATTTCCTTCAAAGAACGACTTTCTTCTTTGAAACGTTCTTTCATTTGTTTTTGAATTAATTGTGCGATGCGGAAATTCGTAACTCGAAGTTCTTGAGCAAAGTCAAATTTTAAAGAACTTAACGTTTCTTTTAACGCTTTACTTAAAGCTTCTTGTGGCGACAACGCTGCAAATGTCGATGGATTGTAACTTTCTCTAAAGAAGTCTGGATAACGGTAATAAACTCTTTGCAATACATAATATAATAGTTCATCGAGTTCTTGCTTCGTATCGCTTTCAATCATGCTTGTTCCTAACGAACGATAATGTTTCTCTACATAATCTTCTAGCTGTGCCAATTCCTCTAATCGTTCATCTTTTCGTTTTAAGTTTTCTTCAGTTTGAACAATTAAATCTGATAAACGTTGATGAGTTTTTTCAACTTCCTCATGTAATGCTTGAATCGCAATTGATGCCAAGTCTTCATTTAAGAAGCGATAAAACGCTTGTTCAAACTCCTGCATTCCAGATGCCAATTCCGCCTTCTCTTGCTTCTCACGCAACGCAAGTAAACTGGAGACGCCATACAATTTAGGGAAACGAATGCCGAAGCGCTGCAATTCATTGCGAACGTAAGCTTTCACATCTTCAGCTTCTTCTTGGTTTTTCGCTAAATCGATGGCATTAACGATAAAGAACATTTTGTCCAATTCAAAGGCATCTTTCACGCGACCTAACTGGATTAAAAATTCACGGTCTGCCTTTGCAAAAGCATGGTTGTAATACGTGACGAAAAGAATTGCATCGGCATTGCGAATATATTCGAATGCGACACCTGTATGACGAGCGTTGATTGAATCCGCTCCCGGTGTATCTACCAATGTCACACCCATACGAGTGAGTGGACAATCATAATAGAAATTAATATTATCCACAAAGCAAGATCGGTTCTCTTCCGCAACAAACCGTTCAAATTCTTCTCGGTTTACACGAAGAATCTCACCGAGTTGATTGCTGTAAGTAGGATAACCTTCTTTATATGCGCGAATAAAGGATTTATGAACATTTAAGCGCTCATCCTTCAGTTCGACTTTTAATGCTTCATCTGCACGATTGTATGCCTCATCTAACGATTGGACCGTCATTCCAATCGCTTCATATGCAAATTGAATATCCTCTAGTAGTTGTTCTTTCGTTTTGAGTTGAACATCTGCTGTTTCATGGTGATGCTGTTCATCTACAGGGCGTATTTTGTTAATGGCCGCTGTTGTTGGGTTTGGGGATACCGGTAATACTTTTTCGCCCATTAATGCGTTTGAGAAACTTGATTTCCCTGCACTAAATGCTCCGAATAAGGCAATCGTAAAATCTTTATGTTGTAGCCTTTCAACTTTTTTCAATAAGAAGTCGGCTACTTCTTCAAAGCCTTCCACTTGTCTTACAAGATTTGCTGTATGCAAAGCATTGTCAATTACTTCATCGCCTTGCATTGATACACCCATTTGTTGTGGTACCTCTTCTACCACCACTTCTTCTTGTTGCTCTTGTTTCAGCATAGATGGGTCAAATAATCGAACTTCATTTAACTCTTGTTCGAACTTGTTTTCCCACTGCTCTTTTTGTTTTTTCGCTTCATCTCTCGTATTTTTTGATGCATGAACGAGCTGTCTTTCTAAAAATTCTTTTCGTTCGTCCATTTCAGAGATGCTTTGAATTGCTTTTACTTTCTTTTCTAGATTATTCAATTTTTGCTGTACTGGAGCTTGTGATGTTTCACCGAGTTCTTTTAATAATGGAATTTGACTGTCTTTCCACGCATCCGTTTCACGAATAAAGTAGCGACGAGTTGCCTCTCTTACTCGATTAGCAAAGTTTAACACCGCATCCCCTGTAACAATAGCGTTTCTTTGAACGCATTCTTCAATTAAAGTAAACGGCACATCAAAAGCGATGGCATCGATTTGGCTAGCCCTTTCATCTGTTAATGCTCCAACATCTTTTAATGACTGTTTCATTAACGATTTCATATGACCGATGATTTGCGATTGTAAGATGGTTTGATACTGGTCATAGACATCCTTAATGCGTCGTTGGATTTCCTCTTGAGTTTTCTTTTTCGAAGTGAAAAAGCCACCTACTTTAAATCCTTCTTGTTGACTCTCTAAATATAGACGCAGTTTTTCTCGAAAGTCAGCTGGTATGACTGCTGCATTTTCTAGCAAGTCATTTCGTTTTTCCTTGAAGCTTTCCTCCCAATTTTCAATGGAGAATAGTTCTGTTTGCAATTTTAATTTTTCATATTGCTCTAAAAGATCTTCACGGTTATCCCATTCATCGGTTGATAAAACTTCACTATTCTCTTCAAATCGTGCATTCTTTTCTTCCTCTAAAAACGCTAAATGTTCACTTTGCATCTTTTTCAATGTGTTTTCAGCCGTTTCTACTAGGCGATCTTGCCAGTGTTCCATTGAATCCATCACAATGTTTTTTACTTTTTCAAAATCATTGTGAGGATGGTTGAAATCTTTAAGAGATGTGAAAAAGATGCCCTTCGGCTCCACTCCCCAAGCTTTAAAGGATTTATATACCGATTCTTTATATTCTTCAAATGAAAGTTCTTGTTCATTATGTTTGTCAATCTGGTTGACAATCAAATACACATTTGGATTATATTTCATTAATTGTTTTGTAAATTGGAAGTTTAATTCAGACTGCACATGGTTGTAATCCATTGTGTAAAAAACAATATCCGCAATATGTAATGCTGATTCCGTACTCATACGGTGAGCATCGTCTGTAGAATCGACTCCTGGAGTATCCATCACAGTGACACCGACAGGCAACTTTGAATCTTTATGCCCAATTTCGATTTGCGTAACGAGGTCGCCATTTTTACTTAATTCTTTTACCGTTTTTATATCATATCCAGCTTCAAATTTGACAGGCTTGTCGTCTTTCATATAACAAATAGCGAAATCTTCATCTGATTTATGGACTTTTACGATGTTTGCACTCGTCGGAATCGGGCTAGAAGCTAAAATATCTTCACCGGATAATGCATTAATCATACTAGATTTTCCAGCTGAAAAATGTCCGGCAAATCCAATGACATATTCTTTTTGTAATAGTTTTTTAGCAAATAAGTGGAGCTTTTCCATTCGCTCTGTATCTTCATTATTCTTAAATATTATGTATTGAATTGCGGATTGCTCTAACAATTGTGATATTTTTTCGTCAAAACTACTCATGGAATAAATACCCCTTTGCCTTCATTTTGTCACAATTATAATATTAACATGCTTTTCAAGTAAAATCGCTAGTAAATCAAAAAGATTACAAGAAAAATGAAGTTTTTATTGAGTATATTTAGAATGTGTGAAAATACAAAAAATTTGTGCCAATCGCTAAAAAAAGTTGATTGGCACTATTTCGTTACATTTTTAAAGATGTATGTACCGATCCAATAATATATGGCAATCGTCCCAGCAATGAATGCGTAAACCATTCGTTTTTACCCCTTTTTTCGATGAGAATTCTTATCAATTATTATAATAAAAATAAAATAATAATAAATATACAAAATTCTTCTTAATTTCGGTTTTTTTTCTGCTAAAATAGGTAAATAAATACAAAAGGATGCGATAAGATTGATGTCTATGACTTCTAAACATGTACAAACGATTTTAAACGGTGCAATCTACACGTTAAAACAAATCATCCCAATGAATATCAACATTCAGTCTCCCTCCTTTTTGACCGAGCCTTTTACCCATAAAGAAATTGGCGTTCTAGTCGGTTTGACTGGTGATATAAAAGGTAGAGTAATACTGGATAGCACTTCCGCTATTTTTTCTGCGATAGGAATGAAAATGTTCGGCATGAATTTAGAAGGCGAAATGTTGAAATCATTTACAGGGGAATTCGGTAATATGTTTGCTGGAAATTTAAGTATTCAGGCAAGTGAAAAACAACTATTTATTGACGTGACTCCACCGACGATACTCATCGGCAAGACAACTCTTCACGGTATCGATAACGCCATTAAATTACCAACTATCATCGAAGATATAGGTATGTTGACGGTTTTGCTTACAATCGATAATAAGTAAGTTATACATAGATTTTCATAAAAATTTATTAAAAAATATAGAACGATATTACGTTTTTTGCATAAAATGTCTCTTTTTTTGAGACATTTTATTTTTTTGCTTCCATCGACTTTCACAGGAAATTCACATTTCCAGTATTGAAGTGTGATTTTTATCACATCTTGGAAGTTTGATTTTTATTATGATGAACGTGAAGTACCATATTTGAGTTCATTTCATAGGAGGGAGAGACATGACAAATCACAAAAAGAATTCTTCGGAGGAAAATTTAACAGGTACTCTTTTAGCGACTTTTGGTATAGGTCTAATTATTATTATTTTTTGGATCGCTGCATTCGATTTATACATCGGTCGCTTCTAACACTTGAGCAGGAGGGAAAACAATGCACATACACAAGTATGAGAAATGGTGGTTAATATTTGGCACAGGTACACTCATCGTGTTCTTAATTGTTCTCGGTGTAAGCGCATTCCATGGAGGAACGCATCCAAATAACTCGAAATGGACGATAAACTACGAAAAAGTAGATGAAATCGCACCTTTCAATAACCCCGGAATACACAAAGTAGAAGGTAAAGACTGGGATTATGAAGTGGTACTTGTTGCACAAGCGTTTGCTTACACTCCAATGGAACTTGAAATACCTGTTGGTTCTAAAGTTCGTTTCATCGCAACGACAAAAGACGTTATTCACGGTTTTGAGGTTGCAGGAACAAACATAAATATGATGCTTGAACCTGGATATGTATCAGAAAAAATTACAACTGTGGATAAAGTTGGAGAATATACAATCGTATGTAACGAGTATTGTGGTACTGGTCACACATTAATGTACTCGACTTTAAAGGTGGTGGACCCTAATGACAACAGCAACTAAGGAAACAGTACAAAGCACTGTATCAACAAGTTTAAAAAAGCAACTTGAAATGGTTGATCGAAGAGATGGTAAATTAGCATTAGCATATATTTATATCGCATTTATAGCAGTATTATTAGGTGGTATAGCTGGATTACTTCAAGTATTAGTTCGTGCTGGTACACTTCAGCTCCCTAGTTTTCTTAATTACTATCAAGTGTTAACAGTACACGGTGTTTTACTCGGACTTGTATTAACAACTTTCTTCATTATGGGATTCCAAACAGCTGCTGTTAGTCGAACTTCTGGTACATTTACAAATAAACAACGAACAATTGGCTGGATTGGTTTCTGGATTGCTACAATTGGATTAGTTGCAGCAGCCGCAATGATTCTAACGAATGAAGCTTCTGTTCTTTACACATTCTATGCACCATTACAAGCCCACTGGGTATTCTACCTTGGTTTAGCATTAGTAATTGTTGGTTCTTGGTTTACAGGTTTAGCACAAATTATGCGTTTTGTTCAATGGAAGAAAGAACATAAAGGCCAAAGTACACCGCTATTATCCTTTATGGTTGTAGTGAACAACTTCTTATGGTATGTCGCTACATTAGGTGTAGCAATTGAAGTATTATTCCAATTAATCCCTTGGTCAATGGGATTAGTAGAACGTGTTGACGTACTACTTTCTAGAACATTGTTCTGGTATTTCGGTCACGCATTAGTTTATTTCTGGTTATTACCTGCATATATGATTTGGTACACAATCATTCCTAAAATCATCGGCGGTAAAGTTTTCTCAGATGCTTTAGCAAAATTAACATTCATGTTGTTCTTAATTCTTTCAGTACCAGTTGGTATTCACCACCAATACACTGAACCTGGTATTGATCCATTATGGAAGTTCATTCAAGCAGTATTAACATTCTTCGTCGTAGTTCCATCATTAATGACTGCCTTTTCTATGTTTGCAACATTTGAATTGCGAGGACGTGAACTTGGTGCGAAAGGCGTATTTGGATGGTTCAAAAAATTACCATGGAATGATTCAAGATTCTTACTACCATTCATTGGTATGGTTGCATTTATTCCTGGCGGTGCCGGTGGTATCGTTAACGCCTCTTACCAAATGAACGAACTGATTCACAATACAATTTGGGTAACAGGTCACTTCCACTTAACAGTAGCTAGTGCTGTTGCATTAACATTCTTTGGTACAGCATTCTGGTTAATACCGCACCTAAATGGTAGAACTTTAACAAAACGTGCTAATAGCATGGCAAACTGTGCAGGAATTTTATGGGCTATTGGTATGACGATTATGTCGAGTGCCATGCATATCGCAGGTTTATTAGGCGCACCACGTCGTTCTGATTACTCTACTTACGGTGGTTCAGAACAAGCGGCTGAATGGCTCTCTTATCAAATTGCTCAAGCGGTTGGTGGATCAATCCTATTCATCGCAATATTAGTAATCACTGGATTAGTAATTTACGTAGGTTTCTTTGCTCCTAAAGGTGAGGAGGATTTCCCAATTGCAGAAGTTGCACCAGGAGCTGCTAAAACTCCAGCTGCTATCGAAAACTTCAAACTTTGGGGCGTCATCATGATTGCAGTAATTATCTTCGCTTATACAATTCCAATCATCGATATTATATCTAACTCGCCTCTTGGAGCTAAAGGCTTTAGATTATGGTAAGAAAAAAATGCAACACAATTCCCTCCCCACATTGACGGGGAGGGTTATTTATGCACATATTATGAATATTAAAATATTATGAACTTTTTTTCAATAAGTATTTTGAATTTTACATCATAATTCCACCATCTACATGTAAAATATGACCTGTGATGTAATTTGATTCATCCGAAGCTAAAAACAAGTAAGCGTTTGCAATATCGATTGGCTCCCCTAACCTTTTTAAACTTGTAATCGATTCCATATAATTTAATATTTTCTCTGGCATCTTATCAACCATTGCTGTTTTCGTAAATCCTGGAGCGACAGCGTTCACATTTATACCCTTTCTTCCAAGTTCCTTCGCCCACGTTTTTGTCATGCCCACTATTGCCGCTTTTGCAGCAGCATAATTTGTTTGCCCCACATTCCCATAAACACCGCTTACAGATGAAGTATTAATAATCTTTCCATGTCCTTGTTCAATCATCACTTTTGAAACCGCTTGCGTACAATTGAAAACTCCCTTTAAATTTACATTGATGACTTCATCAAATTGTTCTTCTGACATTTTTACAAGCATCGCGTCCCTTGTAATACCTGCATTATTGATTAAAATATCAATCTTGCCATAATGTTCCTTCACTTTTTCAACCATTTTTTCAACTTCTTCTTTTTTTGCAACATTTACTTGGTAAAATAAAACGTCATAACCTCGCTCAGTTAATTCTTTTTCAAATTGTTTTCCTTCTTCTGCTTGTATATCTGCGATGACTACTTTTGCTCCCTCTTCCAAAAACCTAATGGTAGCGGCCTTACCTATTCCATTTGCACTTCCTGTTATAATGGCAACTTTTCCTTTTAATCTCATATTTCTCTCCCTTTTTCGAATAGATTAATCCGTACATCTTTTACAATAACAGACATTCATCGACATAGACAGCATTGACACGACCACTTTCAACAATTTTTAAAAAATTATATTCTTAAAAATAAAAAAATATGCAAAAAATCTATATAGACTTTTTGCATATATCTGTTCGTTCATTATTGTGGTTTCACTGGCAATACTTCAACAAAACGTGATTGTATTGCATTATCTTCTTGATTTAATAAAATGTGAACGTCACCGTAATCTTTTGAAGTGCGGATGAGTCGACCAATTCCTTGTTGCAATCGCAGTAACATAAATGGTAAATCTACTTCTTCAAATGGTTTCTCAACAAATTTTCGTTTTGCATCAAAAAGCGGATCTTTTGGTGGAAATGGTAATTCATAAATAACAACTTGTGTCAATGCCTCTTCTGGCAAGTCCACACCTTCCCATAAATGATAGGAACATAGGGTTTTAATAGTGCCGTTTTGGAAATCTTGAATAATGGATGTTAATTCTCGATCTCCTTCAAAACCAACTGTTAACCGTGACATTATTGGTAATTTGTTTTTAAAATTCAACATCGATTGTCTAGATTTAAACAGTACCAATGTTTTCTTATTTTGTTTTAGCAGCTCTTCTACTTTCTTCACTTTCTCATCTTCATTCAATTCATGTAAATATATTTTCATAACTTCATCATAATCAAAAGGAGAAGGTACGCTAAAATGCTGATACTTTTTCACACCCAAACTGGAAGCAATGTAAGAAAAATCTTTATTGACGGATAATGTTGCGGATGAAAAGATAATCGGTATATTGTTCGAAAATAACTTCTCTTCTAATACTTCTGTAATTAATCTTGGCATGATGACTAACGTTTCTTCGCCATCCGTATCTTCCAGCCAATCAACTGCTTCGCTTTTTGAAATAAATATTTTTAAAGCGGCCTCATACTCTTCTAAAAATTCTTCAACAATATTCAATTCATATTCCGGAATAACGTACATTTCTGATTCAAACACAAACTCTTCCAATAATTTTTCTACATCATCGATTAGTTGCTTTCCTAATGCCAATAATTTTTCGGATTTCTGAATTGTTTTTCTGTCTTCATCGGATGGTACGATATCTTCCCGAAGTTGGTCAAAAAATAATTCGTGGTCATCTTGCAATTTTTCCATCGCATATAACGTGCTTTCACGAATACCGTCTACCATTAATTGATCTAGCAATTTTACAATGGTATAATTTTGCACTTTATATGTCATCGCTTTTTGAGCTGCATATTCCAATAAATGCCCTTCATCTAATACAATCAACGAAACATCAGGTAAAAGTGTTAATTGCCCTTCTCTTTTACGAGATTCTTTTTTTGCTAAATGTTCCATTAAAAAATCTTGCGAGCAAATAATCAAATCAGTCGCTTTTCGATAATGCGTACGATGCAGCGTCTGACCACAACGATTACGTTTCTCGCACGTACTACACTGCATAATGGAATTGTAATTCACCTTATTCCAATTTTCATCGCTAATTTGTGGATAATCGCTTCTTGCACCATAAAGGGGGATTTGTACAGCTGAACTTTCAGCAAACACTTCTTCTGGAATGTTGAAAGCAATCTCATCTATCCATTCATCATCTTCATACAATTCCGCTTCCTCAAAACGTTTTAAACACAAATATTGATCACGGGATTTCGCAAGCCTTACATCAATTTTCAATCCTAAATATTTCTCAATTTTTGCGATGTCCCCTTCATCTTTCACAAGCTGATCAATCAATGTTTCATCAGCACATGCAATTAAAGCGGGTTTCCCTTTGTAACGAGCGTAAGCGATTGCGGGCAATAAATAAGCGAGGGTTTTCCCTGTTCCAACACCCGCTTCCGCAAACAAAACGTTATTTTCTTTTAATGCTTTCTCTATTTGATAACTCATAAAAATTTGTTCATCCCGACATTCAAATCCTTTTTCGGGTAATACATCATAAAAAATGTCGCCAATCCAATCCCCTAAGGAATCAAAAAAACTTTTCTCTCTTGATAATTCAAAAGGTAATGATGGTCTCATTGTTCAAATCTCCTTTATGAATGCCTACTTTTTAGACATTAAGAAAAAGTGTCTCGAAACTATTCAAGACACCTATTGAAGTCTACATAATCTTTGCTAATCACTAACAATATTTATATTATAAGAAAATCGACATAAATTAACAACATTCGATATTCATAGGTTGTTACTTGATGGATTTCTGTCCCCAAAATTGATAAAAATCAGTACGAATAAATCCATTAAATAATTTTCTTTTTTTCGTTGCTTTTTTGCCGTACAATTCTTCAATATTGTCCATTGAAGACAGCAAATAAACCGACCAGGTTGGATAATTTTTCATTATTTTACCTAGTTCAACAATAACCTTTTCAATTTGCTCACGCTCACCAATTCTTTCACCATACGGAGGATTCGAGATGATTACCCCGTCTGTTAAAGTAGTCGTAAAATCAGTTGCTTGCATTTGTTTAAAAGTAATAAGATCACTAAAACCTGCTTCCATTGCATTGTCTTGTGCAATTTTCACCATTCGATGGTCGATATCTGTACCTAAAATTTCAAGATGCTGATCATAGTTTGCTAAGTCTTCTACTTCCACTCGGGCATCGTCCCAAATTGACTTATTCATCCAATCCCATTCTTCCGAAATGAATTCTCGGTTATATCCAGGAGCAATGTTTTGGCCAATCATCGCTGCTTCTATTGGAATCGTACCTGATCCGCAAAAAAGATCTACAAAAGGTCTGTGAGGTGACCATTTTGAGATTTTTACCAAAGCGGCAGCCAATGTTTCTTTTAAAGGTGCATCACCCTGGCCTACCCGATATCCTCTTTTGTGGAGTCCCGCACCACTTGTATCAATTGTCAGTGTTACCAAATCTTTCAAAATTGATACTTCAATTTTAAAAGTTGCTCCCGATTCTTCTAAAAAGCCAATAAGTTTATAAGCATGTTTTAACCGTTCCACAATCGCTTTTTTTACGATTGCTTGACAATCCGGTACACTATATAAAGTTGATTTCACTGATTTTCCGCTGACAGGGAAGTTTGCATCAACAGGCAAATATTGTTCCCATTCAATGGCTTTTGTGTTCTCAAATAATTCATCAAAAGTCGTTGCAGGGAATTGTGCAACAACGATTTTTACTCGATCGGCAACTCGAAGCCAAAGATTTGTTCGAGCAATCGCTCTTTCATCACCTTCAAAATAGATTTTGCCGTTTTCTGTTTTCGTTTCGTATCCTAATGCTTTTACTTCGTCTGCAACAATTGATTCTAATCCCATTGCAGATGTTGCTACTAGTTGAAATTTTGTCATTTACATCCATCCTTGATGTTCAATTTCCCATATTTTCAAGAAGTCTATTATATCATCAATTCGTTTAGGCTTACAAAAATAATATCCTTGAATATAATCACAACCCATATTCTTTAATAAGTTGCATTGTTGAATGCTTTCTACCCCTTCAGCAACAACTTGAAGATTCAAGCGATGAGCCATTTGAATAATTGCATCAACAACAGCTTGTTTATCAGCAAAAGCGGTAATATGTTGAATAAAACTTTTATCAATTTTTAAAAAGTCAATCGGAAATCTTACTAAGTAGCTGAGAGATGAATAACCCGTGCCAAAATCATCAATGGCTATTTTAAAACCAAGTTGTTTTAATCGAACTAATTTTCTAATCGTATCCGCATCGTTATTCATAATTGTTCGTTCTGTTACTTCCAACTCTAAATTTTTTGCTGATATGTTATTTCGTTCTAATATCGTTTGGATTGATTGTAAAAAATTATATTGCTGAAAGTGAAGCCCGGAAATATTAATTGAGATTTGGAGATTTGGAAAGCCTGATTGATGAAGATAACTGATATCATTACATACTAAATCAATGATTAATTCTGATAAAGGGATAATTAAGCCGCTTTCTTCTGCATATGGAATAAATTCATTTGGCGAAACATATCCTAATTTTTCATTTTCCCAACGAATTAGCGCTTCTAAACCCATTACTTGATTTGTAGTTAAACATACTTTTGGTTGATACATTAAAGTAAATTGTTTATTGTCTATCCCTTTCCGCATTTCATTATCGAGAATTAATAATTTGGCCTTATTCATATTTAATTCATCAAAATAAAAGGAGAAATGATTCGCACCTTTTTGCTTTGCATAATACATTGCTTTATCTGCACAATAGATGAGCTCGTCTGTCGTTTGGCCGTCAATGGGGTAAAGGCTAATGCCAATGCTCGTTGACATATAGATTTCATGACCATCAATAAAAAAAGGTTCCTCTATTTTACGAATAATTTTTTCTGCAAAGTGCGCAGCGTCTCTCGGGTGAGAAATATTTACTAAAGTGATGATAAATTCATCTCCTCCATGGCGGGCAATTATATCTTTTTCACTCACTAAATTTTTTAAGCGGTTTGCTACTTCCACAAGCAAAGCATCGCCAATTATATGACCTAACGTATCATTTACTTGCTTAAAACGATTTAAGTCTATGAAAATCAAAGCATGTTGTACTTTCATTTTTTTATTATTCAAAGTGTTGGAATCCAAAAGAGAATTCATTTTCACTAAGTAAGAATATCGATTATTCACATTGGTAAGTGTATCGGTTAAGATTTTATTTTTTAATTCATCTTCAATAATCTTTTTCTCTGATATATCAGAAAATATCCCGATATAGTTTGTAATTTCCCCTTGTTCATTTTTAATGGCCTTAATTTTTAACCACTCAGGATAAATTTCGCCATCTTTTTTTCGATTCCATATTTCTCCTTGCCATATCCCTTGTTGATGAATGGATTCCCACATAGATTGATAAAATCTGTGATCATGCATGCCAGATTGGAGGATTGTAGGATTTTTTCCAACAACCTCATCAAAATGATAGCGAGTTACGTATTCAAAGGCTGGGTTAACGAATATAATTCTCTTCGTTTCATCCGTTACGAGTACGCCTTCAGTAATATTATCCATAATGATTTTTAATACCTTCGCTGATATTGACTCGGTTATCTGTTTATCTATTGATTGATTTTCATTTTTCCCCACCATTATCCATTCTCCCCCGCATCGATTATATAAAGAAAAGCTCTCCTTTAATGGAGAGCTTATGACGATAATTTTAATTGAAGCATACGATGAACATTTAAAAATGTATTTGTTTTCCTTATCATAGTGATTTCTGTAAGCCATGTTCTGTTCCTGCGTACTCAAACGGCGATTGCCTCGTACTGTCAGGTAGTAATCATCTATCTACGAGAGTATTTCTCTCGTCCCTCCCTCCGTTCATTTCCTTCGGGAGAGCGCCCCTACCATAATTTGGGTTTCTCACTCGTGGGGTTTACCGCGTTCCACCTTCACCGTTTCCGATGAAGCTACGTCACTGTGGCACTTTTCAGGAAGTGTCAACCATATCCAAAAAGGACTTAGGTCTTCCTTCCGCCGTCAAAGCTGCGTAAGCTTTGCCTTACCTTATTTTTTCGGTAAGCACGAACACTACGGTCATCTCAGATCCGTGTGAGCATGGACTTTCCTCTACAAACGAAAATCGTTTGCAGCGATTACTCGAAACCACTATGATCTAAAAATCATTATACTAGACAATTAATTCAAAAACAACTTGAGGATTTTATCAATCATACAATTTACTTCCAAACACATGTTTCTCTAAATTCGATAACCGTTTTAAAATATCAAAATTCGTATTTCCTAAAGTTTGTTGAGGTATCTGTTGTTTCTTAGTCGCATTTTCTAGTTCTTTTTTCAAACGTTCGTTTTCAGCTTGTAATTCTTCAATCATTTTATTGAAATTGTCGTAATCTTCCATGATAATATCTAAAAATTGGTCTACTTCATCGACATTGTAGCCCTTCATTTGTCTTTTAAATTCTTTTTCCAATATCATTTTAGAATTTAATTTTATTTTCATGCACATCGCCCTTCCATCGATACATACGTATCCTATATTATATCACATATAACGTTATAAAAGGACAAATAAACATCTTATAATTATATTTTTTGCAATTTTCGACTCATTGAACGAAAAGATTTTGTCAATATTTGCGCTTACCTGGGAAATGAAAGTTTCTATTCAAAAGTATGAAATAATTTCCCATTTTTCTTTTTTATACGCTGCAAACGTTTATCCCAAGTTTCTAGCTGTTTTTTCTTTTGATTCTCATTGAAAAATGTTGCCTGTTGAAGCAAATCTATTCCTTTTATTGTATACTGTAATGCTTTTGAATAGTCTTTCATTTGATGTTCATAGAGCATTGCCAATTGTTCAAAAGCTTTCAATTTTTTTCTCTCGTCAATTATATGTATTGCCTTTTGAAAAGATTCAATTGATTCTAGAAATTGTTTATTGCGTTTTTGTTGAAATGCTAAATAGAAATATGCGAGTCCTGATTCTTTTACATCAAATTGATTTGTTACAGATAATAATACTTTCTCGCTTTGTTGACGTTCCTTTAAATCATCGTACCATTTTCCAATATTTATATATGTAACTGCATCATCTTGTAACGCATGGTCAAGAAGAAGATTTGTTGAATGAATATAAAGCGTCAATAATGATAATATATCCCATTCATTGTGTTGAAGAACTTTCATTAGTTCGATAGCATTTCCGCTCTTCACCGCATCTGCATAAATAATCGGAGCAAGAAATCCCGGAATATCATGTTCCCTTTTGAAACCTAATTTTTCTTCTTCCACTTTCGTCAACTTTACTTTTTCTAAGTGGTTTTTCCAGATTCGCTTTGAACTATGTAATAAATCGATTTGTCTAGGCGTTTGTAATTTCGGCAAAAAGTTTTTATGAAAGGTCCAACGCATCTCAAGCTGCGGCCAATCAAAACTTTTCCCGTTGTATGATACAATTGTATTCCCCCATTGCCATAGCTTTGATTCAAATAATAATGCTGCTTCATTTGCTGGATCAGCTAATACGTATTGATTCAACACAAATTCCTCTTCATCAATCCCAAGCAAACCAATGAGAAAAATTTGAGTTCCAACTCCCTTTAAGCCCGTTGTTTCTGTATCAAAAAACAACACTGTTTCCTCTGAGGATATAGCATATGGATGGTGAAAATTAGTCTGTTCCCACTTCTCTACTGCCTGAAAAAATTGTTGAAGTTGATACCATCCATGCTGATAAGTAAATGGATATCGGACTTGTCGATGAAACACCACTCCAAAGTCATTTTCTACGATAGAAAGCCCAGCCTTTTCCCAATTGGAAATATAGGCTGGTTTTTCTGGTTTTTGATATGAAGGTTGTTCAGAATGCTGTTCTTTCTTCTTTCCAAGCATTTTTTTCAGTTGCATTATTTTATTTTCGTAACTCATACCATCACATCATTTCATTAAATAAAATCTTTAATATTTTCAATACTCTCGATTTTCCATCGGATAAATTATCTTGTGCACCGATGCAAGACGGGCAACCATATTCACATGGGCAAGATAAGACATGTTCAATCGTTAATTCTAAAATAGGTACGAGAAGATCATATACTTTCTCACTTAAACCGATTCCCCCAGGATAGCTGTCATAAATAAACAAAGTCGGTTTTTCATTGTGTACGGACTTTACTTGTGGAACAACTGTGACATCATTTCGATCGCATTGGATATACAACGGGATGAATGATCCGATGGCATACGCAGCCCCAGTTAATGCATCTGTCAGCATCTCCTCTGACCAATTTTCCGGCAAATCAAAGGAAATCCACGTAGCATTTGTATGCATCTCCATAGGTGGTATATGAATCTTTCCGGATCCAATATTATCTAATGTTGTCATATGAATCTTTTTGAAAATAGTAGGTATAGCGACTAAACTTACATCTCCGTAGCTAACCGTCACATTCTGATACATAGCTGATTTATCTTCACTTAACACTTTTAGTTCCACAGCTAAATTGGCGTCTGTGTAGTAATTTACATCGACTTCACGAACATATGCCTTCTTCTCTTCCCAATCGAGTTTTTCCACTTGGTATTGAACTCCTTGATGAAGATAAATCGCTTCTTCATGCAATAACGTCATAGCAGAATACGTATCCATTTCACCAATTACTTTCGTGCCCGCTGGAATGGTTTGGTCAATAATGACGACATTTTCGCCAGCAGCTGAACGCAAGTTTACATCATGAGCTGGAAAACGGTCGCTCATCCAATAATAATGAGCATTTGTTTTCACTAGAACGCCCTCTTCTTGCAAATACTCTAACAACTCTTGAACTTCAAATTCTCCATAAGTTTCATTCGTCGAAAAAGGTAATTCAAATGAAGCACACTTTAAATGACTCATCAAAATCAAAATATTATCTGGATTAATAAGTGCTTCTTCCGGAGCGTTGCCCAGTAAATAGTCCGGGTGGTTGACGACATATTGGTCAAGAGCAGTAGAATTTGCTACATATATTACCAATGCGGAATCTTGTCTTCTCCCCGCTCGTCCAGCTTGTTGCCATGCACTGGCGATATTTCCTGGATATCCTGTCATAATACAGGCTTGTAACTGTCCGATATCGACACCTAATTCAAGGGCATTCGTACTTACAACAATTTGGATTGTGCCATCTCGCAAACCTTTTTCAATTTGACGCCGCTCTGAAGGTAAATATCCGCCCCGATAGCCTTGAATTGATTCATCTGCAATTTTATTTTTTGTTAGCTGTTTTAAATACGTAACGAGCCTTTCGACGCTGACACGGGATTTGGCAAAGACAATCGTTTGAATCCCAGCTTGATATAGTTTCGCTGCTAAATCTCTTGCTTCTAATATAGAACTTTTTCGAACACCAAAAGTTGTATGTATAATTGGAGGATTATAGAAAATAAAAGTTTTCTTTCCTACCGGTGCACCTGATTGAGAAATTAATTCATGCTTCGTATTTGTTAATTTTTCAGCCAACTCTTTTGGGTTTTTGATCGTTGCTGATGTACAAATAAAAACAGGATTGCTGCCGTAAAAATGGCAAATGCGAAGCAATCTCCGAAGGACATGGGCTACATGACTGCCAAAAACACCTTTATATGTATGGAGTTCATCGATGACTATAAACTTTAAATTTTCAAAAAGCGAGACCCATTTCGTATGGTGGGGCAAAATGCCTGAATGTAACATATCGGGATTCGTCATTACAATGTGGCCAGCTTTTCTTACTTTTTGCCGAATATTTGGTGCTGTATCACCATCATAAGTATAGCTGTATATTTCCTCATCCATGGCGTCAATCAAGTGATTTAAATCTGTCTTTTGATCTTGTGCCAACGCTTTTGTCGGAAATAAATAAATCGCTCTTGATGAAGGGTCTTCTAAAATCTTTTGTAATACGGGCAAATGATAACAGAGAGACTTTCCGGAAGCGGTTGGCGTAATTGCAGTAAAAGATTTTCCTGCAAGAGCTAAATCAAATGCTTGGCGTTGATGCGTATATAATTTTTTTATTCCTCGCTCTTGTAGCGCTTTTTTTATAGAAGGATGAAGATGTTCGGGAAAATCTGCGTACTGCCCTTCTCTACCTTCCATTGTCACGATATGAGCAATATTTTGTTTTATTTCCTCATCTTCTTGCCATTCCCTAACTAACTCATCAATCGTTCTTTTTTTCTTCACCGTTCTTCTCCTCCAAATACCTTAACAATGTTGAAAGTGTATATTGTACCGAATGCACAGATTGAAGGAATCTTTTTTTGCTCGTTTCTTTATAAAAGGATTGTACGACGAACTGATCCATCGATTCTACGACATTGTAAATTTGTTGTATATGCACATATTTTGGCTTAGTTTCTTCAATCCATTGAATGGCCAGTTCTTTCCAGTCTATGAGGAATTGGTGTACATCATCCGAATGCGGTTTAACTTCTTCAAAAAATAGAGGTGTTGCGTCAAGTTCTCTCATTTTAAAAAAACGTTTTCTTGACGCATCACACTCATCTAATAACCATTTCGTCAGTTCTAGCAGTTTCATAGAGATTACCCTCTTATTCTTAGTGTATCAAAATCTATTCTAATTCACTAGCAATAGGGGAACAAGCATTCTTTACATGAACATTCTTTTCTGCTAAGCTTACTTTTTGATGAGTGGAAACAATTTGTCCGAAAAAGTAGTCATTAATCATAGCTCGTTCATTTTCTAGTTTGGCGGTCATCATTTCATCTAAACAATCCAATTGAGATATAAGCAATTGAAATTTATTCATACGAATCCCTCCTTATATTTGTTAATTCAATATATATAGGAGAAAACCTTTCATCTAGCCAAAACTAGACATCGTTAGCTAAAAGAACAATTTTTTCGATAAATTTTTATGTTAAACTTATTTCTAGATTTGGATATCATTTTCAAGAGGGTGATTTTAGGATGCTCAAATATCCGAACGGAAAACCATATAAGCCGAAAAGTACAACATCAAATGCGAATCCTATTCAAAAGAACAAAGATTTTTCTTTTGGAAATCGAGGAAAAACTCTTGAAGATGAAATCAATGAGACAAATGCGTACTATTTAAGTAGACAAATTGCAATCATTCATAAGAAACCTGTTCCCATCCAAATCGTCAAAGTAGAGTATCCAAAAAGGAGTGCGGCAGTCATTCGAGAAGCATATTTTCGTACTCCATCTACTACAGATTATAATGGGGTGTGGAACGGCTACTACATTGATTTTGAAGCAAAAGAAACGGAAAGTAAAACTTCTTTCCCTTTAAAAAATGTACATGAACATCAAATCACCCACATGAAAAATGTAACTAGTCAACAAGGAATAGCATTTACCATTGTGCGTTTTTCTAAACTGGATCGATACTTTTTACTACCTTTTTCCGTTTTATATGATGCGTGGTGCAACATGAAAAACGGAGGACGAAAATCGATACCAATCGATACTTTTGAGGAGAAAAGCTATGAAATCATTCCAGGTTATAATCCTAGAATCGATTATATAAATGCTATAAAAAAACTCATTTCCAATGGAGAATGATAGACATGAAGCGAGGAGATAGAATTGAGTGAAAATAGACGCTCTCGAACAGAAATACGAAAAATACGAGAATCTCAACAAAAAAATCATAAAAAACCTATAAAAAAATGGTTGAAATGGGGAATCATCTCCATTTTTACTCTCTTTTTCGCCGGTTTAGTTTTTGGAGCAGGATTGTTCTTTTATTACGCAAGTTCAGCGCCTGAGTTGAATGAAGAATTATTGAAAGATCCGATTTCTGCAGAGTTTTACGACATGAATGGAGAACTCTTTGCAACAATCGGTGTTGAGAACCGAAAATATGTTGAATATGACGAGATTCCACAAGAAATGGTTGATGCGATTCTTGCAACAGAAGACGTAAGATTTTTTGATCATTTTGGAATTGACTTATTCCGTCTAGGTGGTGCGGTAATCGCGAACTTTACCGGCGGATTTGGTTCACAAGGAGCAAGTACGATTACTCAACAAGTAGTGAAAAACTCTTTTTTAAGCAATGAAAAAACATTAAAACGTAAGGCGCAAGAAGCATGGTTATCGATTCAATTAGAACGCATGTATGACAAAGAAGAAATATTTGAAATGTATTTCAATAAAGTTTTGATTTCAGGGAACATTTATGGATTTGCTACAGGAGCTGAATACTTCTTTGGCAAAGAATTAAATGAATTAGATCTAGATGAAATTGCCCTATTAGCCGGTATGCCACAAAGCCCAAACAATTACAATCCGTTTAAAAATCCAGATAGAGCGGAGAAACGCCGCAATATCGTATTAAGTTTAATGGTTCAACACGGAAAAATTACGGAAGCCGAGGCTGAGGAAGCAAAGAAAATCGATGTGGCTTCACGCTTATTACCGGAAGAACAAAGAAAAGGCGTTGCCGGCACAAAATACGATGCCTTTTTAGACATTGTATTAAATGAAATTGAAGATCGGGATCCAAGTCTATTATCTGAAGGTATAAAAGTTTATACAACGTTGGATCCAAAAGCACAAACTACCGTTGAAAATATCATGAATAACGCAAGCAATTTCCCGACAGAAACGATTCAATCCGGGGTGGCAGTTGTTGATACAACATCTGGTGCACTACGAGCAATTGGCGGTGGACGCAATTATGGTGCAGGTAGAGGCTATAACTACGCTGACGACGCAAAAAGACCTCCTGGTTCAACAATGAAACCGCTAATCGCATATGGTCCTGCCATTGAATATTTCAAATGGTCTACCGGAAAAACCATTGTGGATGAACCACATACGTATTCCAATGGTAAACAATTCGGAAACTGGGACGGAAAATATTTTGGACCAATTACTATTAGGGAAGCGTTATATGCTTCTCGAAATATCCCAGCAGTAAAAATATTGCAAGAAGTTGGGCTAAATCAAGCAAAAGAATTCATTTCAAAATTGGGTATTGAAAGAGATGAAATTGTAGAAGCAGATGCTATTGGTGGCGGTAAAATTGAATTATCGCCTATCGAAATCGCTGCGGCATATGCAGCTTTCGGTAATAACGGTGTTTATAACAAACCATATGCCATTAAAGAAATTGTTTTCCGAGATGGCTCTAAAATCTCGTACAAACCTGATCCGGTAGTGGCGATGAATGACTATACAGCTTATATGGTTACAGATATGCTTCGTGATGTAGTAAGTTCAAAAAGAAACGCAACAGGTACAGCAGCAAGAGTTTCAGGATTAGATATCGCCGGGAAAACTGGTACAACAAACTATGGTGCCGATGAATTTAGAAAATATAACCTGCCAAGTACAGCAGTGCCAGATTCATGGTTTGTCGGATATTCAACGAATTATTCCATTGCTATTTGGAGTGGATACGAAAAACGTTCTGAGCCTATAACAACTTGGGATGAACGCCGCCTTCCACAAGTATTGTTTAGTAAAATCATGGGGGAAATTTCTCAAGGAAAAGAGACGAAACGATTTGCAAAACCAAATTCAGTCGTTGAAGTAACAATTGAAGTTGGTACAGAACCGTTAAAACTCGCAAGTAAAAATACACCTAGTGAACTTCGAAGAACAGAGCTGTTTGTACGTGGAACAGAACCAAAAGAAGTTTCTGATGCATATGAAGAAGTGGATATAGGAGCACCGTTTAATTTACAAGCAGTTAACCAAGTATTTGGAGTAGTTGATTTAACATGGGACTACACAATTCCGGAAGACTATGAAGGTTCGGATGTTCAATATGAAGTATCCATGCAATCCGATGATGGCAAATCATCCGTCGTCACAATTACAGCAGATAAACATGCTTCCATATCAGGTATAGAAGCTGGCAAAACATATACTTTCACCGTTGTTGCAATTATTGGAGAAAACCGAAGCACACCAGCATCTGTATCCATTACTATTGATGGTGGAATAACAGAACCGGATGTTGAATTACCTGATGATGCTGAGGAACCTTCAACTGACCATCCACCAAATCATAACGGAAACAACGGTAACCAAGGAAATCCAAATGGTAATAATGGTAATAACGGAAATAATGGAAACAACAACGGAAATAACAATGGCAATCCAAACAATGGAAACAACAACGATTTTGATGATTGGTTCTCACCAGGAGGAGAAGGCAATGTCGTAAATCCCCCTAATGGACCAACACCACCTGGGGAAGCTTCAAAACACGACTAAAATTCAATAATCATTCATTTATCAAAGTGACAGGATTAATCCTGTCACTTTTCTTTTCTATTTCATCCAATAAAGAAAGGATTCGTTGATTCTGTTCTACTATCTTGTCAACATTTTTCTTTATTTGAACAATTAAATTAAAGAAAAGATATGCAACTATAAACAATACTACATATGGAATAAGTGCTAAAAGAAAAAGCATAAAATTTTGCACTTTCTATATAATCAACTTCTATTGGTTTGTTAATATTTCGCCACAAAAAAGTGGCACAAACGATTACACTCGCCTATGCCACTATTGTTCCATTCATTATTTCTGTACCCTTAACCGCGCATATCGTTTCTTCAATTCTTTAAATAACTCATCTAACTGCACAAAACATGCGTATTGTCCGGGTCTTCCTTTGATGAATTGAAAACGCTCCATCCCATTCAATGGCATTGCCTCATATTCTTCAGAGAGCAAGAACTGTTGAACTTGCGATTCTGAAGTTTTGACAATCAACTCCTCAAACAAATCAATGCCTTGCTCCATTAAACTTTGAGCTTTTTTTCCATTGCGTTCGTCATGCGCATCAAAAATTTCTTTTGATAACTTTTCCCAAGCTTCAAAATAAGGCTCGATTTGTTCCTTTTGTATAGCATCTTTCCTTACCCGTATCATTGTTTAACCAACCCTTTTTTCAACCGTTTTTGCCCTTCGCGACATAAGTCAAGCAATGGACATTGATGGCACTGAGGGTTTTGTGCCTTGCAATGGTAACGGCCAAAGAAAATTAATTGATGATGGGTTTTGGACCATCTTTCTTTAGGTGTTTTTTTCATTAGCGTTTCTTCTACTTCTAACACGCTGTCCTTCCATCGACAAAGCCCAAGCCGTTTTGTTACTCTTTCTACATGGGTATCTACCGCGAAAGCCGGAATTCCAAAAGCCACTGACATCACAACATTCGCTGTCTTTCTTCCAACTCCAGGTAATGAAGTTAACTCTTCTCTCGTTTTTGGAATTTCTCCATTAAATTCTTTTATAAGTTTTTCACACAACTTTTGAATATTTTTTGCTTTATTGCGATAAAGCCCAATGGAACGAATATCTTGCTGCAACTCCTCCAATGGTACCGATAAATAATCGTCTGGTGTTTTATATTTTTGAAACAAATTTTTTGTCACTTTATTGACAAGTTGATCAGTACATTGGGCAGATAGAAGAGTTGCGATTGTTAGTTCAAATGCATTGCTGTGTACAAGCTCACAGTGGGCATCTGGGAACATTTCGTCGATTACTTCTAAACAATGCTCCCACTGTTTTTTTGTCAACATTCTATCTCCCCTATTCTCTTTCATCTAACCAATTGTAAAATGGTACTTTTTTTCGATTTTCTGTTGCACTTTGATTCGGAGGGGCGGAAGGTGAATTATGTTTTGCAAATTGCTCCCGCTGCTTTTCAATTTGCTGGATTGTTCGAATATTTTTCTTTTTCCATTCAAATAAAATACGGTCAATGTAACGGAAAGACAATTTTCCAGCTAGCACTGCTTCCTTCAAAGCTTCTCGTATAATTTTTGGAGGGTGATGATCCTGATCTAACCATAAAGAAATCGTTTCAATCTCAATCGGTGATAGTAAACGACCAAATTCCTGTTCAAAAAGGGAGAATAATTCCCCTTCCTCATTTTTCTTTTGGAATTCTTCTTGCTTCATGGATTGTGCTTCCATTAAATCTAAGATTCTATCCCATAGAGGGAACATTGAATATTTCTCATAAATTTTGCCGCTTGAGTCGATTCCTTGAGTGATTTCGATAAAGCCTTTTTGAAGCAATCGTTGTAACTTCGCAGTAATTTCATTTTCCGTAAAATGCATTCTGTCCGCTAATGCACTTGGGGGAGGAAAATCAATGTTGTCGGAATGGAATGCAATAAGTTGGAGTAATAGCAATGCTTCATCATCAGAAATCCCCAATCTTTTGTAATATCGAAAAAATAGTTCTGGGATGCTTACATTTTTTTGCTCTATCCAGTTACGGAGTCGATGATTTTGTTCCTTCATATGCTTGACTCCTTTCATTATGAAGTAAGCGTCCGTAATATACGGACGCTACGTATTGCGAAACTGCTTATTCTTGCCATTTATCTTTAACAAATCGATCGATTCGTTCAATGGCTTCTTCAATTAAGTTTAAAGATGTTGCGTAACTGATTCGAATTGTCGTTGGCGCTCCAAAACCAGAACCTGGGATTACCGCTACGTTTGCTTCCGTTAGCAATGCACTTGCAAATTCATCTACTGAAGCAAATCCAGTTTTTTGAGCTGCCTCGCTGACATCTGGCAATAAATAAAAGGCACCTTGAGGTTTCACTACTTTGAAACCAGGAATTGCACTTAATTTTGGATAAATAGTTTCTAATCGATACTCAAAGGCTTTTCTCATTTCTTCTACAGAGTCTTGTGGTCCATTGTAAGCTTCAATCGCTGCATATTGAGATGCAGTTGTTGGATTGGAAGTTGAATGAGATGCCAAATCTGTCATCGCATTAATAATATCTGCATTACCTGCAGCATAACCGATTCTCCATCCCGTCATTGAATGGGATTTTGAAACACCATTAATAACAATCGTTTGAGCTTTCACTTCTTCGGAAATTTGTGCGATAGAGAAGTGCTCCGCTCCATTGTATAATAGTTTTTCGTAAATTTCATCTGATACAATCAGAATATTATTTTCTAATGCTATTTTCGCAATGTCTTCCAATTCTTCACGAGTATAAACCATTCCCGTAGGATTGCTTGGTGAATTGATAATAACCGCTTTTGTTTTATCCGTAATAGCATTTTTTAGCTGTTCAGCAGTAATTTTGTAGTTTTGTTCACTTGTTGCTTCAATATAAACTGGTACTCCACCAGCCAGTTTTACTTGCTCTGGATATGAAACCCAATATGGAATTGGAATAATAACTTCATCGCCTTCATTTAAAATCACTTGGAATAATGTGTAAAGAACATGCTTCGCTCCAACACCAACAATGATTTCATTAGGTTTATATTCCAATTGATTATCTCGTTTAAATTTCTCAATAATCGCTTGTTTTAAAGCAGGAAGACCTCCAGAAGGCGTATACTTTGTATACCCTTGTTGCATTGAATCAATGGCTGCATCCATGATGTTTTGTGGAGTGTTAAAATCTGGTTCACCAGCTCCAAGACCAATCACGTCAATGCCTTGCGCTTTCATTTCTTTTGCTTTTGCTGTAATTGCTAAAGTTGTAGATGGTGTTAAAGTTTTTACACGATTGGCTAATAATTCTTTCATTTGTAATCTTCTCCCCTATAAGTTCAAAATGCGTTTCCACCATTGTCCATCTTCAAACAAAATGTAGACGTAATTGAGTTTATCCGATTTGTTGATATAAGCGATTTCCCAAACAGCGCCTGGTTCCTCATAGCCTAATTTTGTATGAAGCACTTGTTTAACATTTTGTTCATCTAAAAATGATTTAGCCTCATCTTCTGTTATACCGTCTTTTAAGCTAACGATTTGTATCGATTTATCATCTAATGTAATCGGTACAAAAACAGCCTTTTCCTCACCCTTTTCATCTACTCCGAAAACGGTGACATACGGTTTATTTCCATTGTAAACATAAGCATCAGTGGCCGCTTTGATGGAATTAGATGAAATTGCTAACTCCACAGCCTGCTTCTCTATTTTTACAAATGGACTTGACGCTTTCCAGAAGACTAAAACAGATATTCCAATAGTTAATATTAACATAAAACTTGTGATAAAAATAATCCAATTTTTCATTTAAACACCTTATATTTTATGGAATAATTTTTTCTTTTTTTCAATTGTTGTCTACCTGCTTTCCTTCCTCACCTTTGTTATTATACCAATGTTGTAAGTCTTTCACCATATGTTGTAGAGGGAGTTTTTCAATTTTAATGTTAGGAAGTGCTTTTATAAATTCTTTACCATACGATTTCGTTTCAATTCGTCGATCCAGTACAATGAACACTCCTTTATCTTTTGACGAGCGAATGAGTCTCCCGAATCCTTGCTTGAATCGTAATATTGCCTCAGGTAAAGATAAATCTGTAAAAGCGTTTTGCCCTTTTTCTGTTAACATCGTTGCTTTTGCTTTAAACGTTGGCTCATCAGGGGAAGAAAAAGGTAGCCTTACTATGATGACAGCACTCAAATCTTCTCCAGGTACATCGACCCCTTCCCAAAAACTGTTCGTACCAAACAATACAGATCGATGGAATTTTTGGAATGATTTTAATAACCGCATTCGGCTACCGCTCGTAACACCTTGTGCAAATAACAAATAGTCATTTAATAATTCTGCTTCTTGAATAAGCTCAACCGTTCTCTTTAGCATATCTTGCGAAGTAAATAAAACAAAACATCGACCTTCAATCGTTTGAATAATTTGAGTTACAGCCGCTGCAACCGATTCAATATAATCCGACTGCGATACTCCTTGAATATCTGGCATATCGGATACGATATAACCTTTCGCTCCACCGTAATAGTTTTGGGGAGCTTCCAATTTAAGAATCGGGACATTGTCGGCGATTCCTAATTGTTTTGCTATAAATCGCTCATTATTCGGAATGGTCAAAGTGCCCGACGTCCATATAACACCTGCGTTTTTCCTTAAATTATTAAACAATACATCGACTGTTTCTGTTATTTCAATCGGCTTCTTGTATATTTGAAGGCTGCCTGGGATATGCCGTTTATCTATTTCAACCCAAACGGCAAATTGATTGCTTTTTACAAAAAATAGTTCATCCCACTCTGCTAATTTGATTTTTAATTCTCGAATCCAATAATCCCAACGTTCTAACAGCAGCTTATTTTTCTTTGGAAGTTCTTCAACATCTTGACGAACTTGGTTTGAAACATATTCCGCTAAATCAATCCATTTTTGCAAAGTTCTCGAAACATCTTTCAACAATGGCATATTTAATGATAAATCTTTTAAAAATGCCGTCTGTTTATAATCTAATAAAGGAGGTTTTTGATTTTGTATTGAAATTGCGAGTGTTTGCATTGCCCTTTCAATACGTTCCAAAGTTGTTGCAAAAGACTTTTCTAATTGGAAAAACAGTTGTTCAGAGACTCTTCCTGTTTGTATTGCTGCTTTTCGAAAAGCTTGGAATAGACCTGAATCAGAAGAAATTCCAATCTGACCAAAAAGATATTTCCATTGAGCATAAGAAAACATAATTTGATCACGTTGAATTGCTGCTTGTACAAATTGGTGCGCTTCGTCAATTACCCATCCGTCAATCGATTGGAAAATCGGCTCAATACGCACTAAATCAGCTAGCAACATTGCATGGTTCGTTACAATAATATCTGACTCTAAGCTTTCCTTAATGGCTTTTTCAAAAAAATCAAAAGAATTTTGGTGATTGCGATTTTTTTTGCGAATTTTTTCAACGAATAATTGCCCTCCGCCGGATAGATTCAATTCACTTAAATCACCAGTATTCGTTTTTGATAGCCATACGATAATTTGCAAAATCGTCAACGTTTCATCGTAGGAATGTCCATCTTGTTGAATGAGCTGTTCAAATAACTCTAAATCGATGTAATTTTTCATTCCTTTTAGTAGAGATATATTTACCTTTATTCCTAAAACCTTTTCAATTTTAGGAATCTCTTTATATAAGATTTGTTCAAGTAAATATGACGTATAAGTACTAATGCATATTTTCTTTCCTCGTTGCTTTGCATAGATAATGGAAGGTAACAAATATCCAAGCGTTTTCCCAATCCCTGTGGATGCTTCAATCATAATTTCTTTTTTCGCTTGATAAGTTTCCCAAATGGCATCCATCATTTGAAATTGCTCTTGGCGTTTTTCAAATTTGGGAAAGTGTTTTGAAAGAAGCTCAACTTTTTCATCAGTAGAATATGGGTAACTTCCCTTCAAATCTTTTTCAGCACTTTTTAGCGCCTTTTTCTTTAATGCGAATTGTTGATAATAGATATAATCCGATTCGTTCTCGATCGTTTTCCGTTTTACTTGTAATGCTTGGAATAATAAATGGGAAATATTCGATTTTAATTTAAATGACTGTTTATGCAATTGTTCAATAGTTGGAATGGGAAGTGATAACATTTCTTCCCAACATTTCTTGAATAATAAAGCCGTTGCCATCGCATCATCATCCGCTCGATGTGCATTATTGAGCGGAATATTTAATTCGCTGGCAAGATCCGCTAATTTATAGCCTAATGCCATAGGAAACAGTATTTTAGATAGTTCAACAGTGTCAATTTTCTTCCCTTTCCATCTCGGCAATCCCGCACGTTCAAATTCCGATTGCAAAAAAGATAAATCAAAGTCGGCATTATGAGCTACAAAAACTGCATCCTGCAATATTTCATATATTTCTTCTGCATATGATTCGAATGGTAATGCGTCCTTGACGTCTTGGTCTGAAATATTTGTTAGATCTTGTATAAATAAAGGAATCGTTCTTCCTGGATGGATAAAGGTAGTGAAAGTTTTTTGCACTTCCCAATTTTTCATAATGACCATCGCAATTTGAATCATTCGATCTCCTTCTTTAGGAGAATGACCGGTCGTTTCTAAATCGACAATGACATATTTTTGATTTTCCATTTGAATCTCAACTCACATTTACATATGTTTATAATTTATAAGCGAATTTTATCATAACATAAGAATGCATGGTCTTGTTTTACATCATTCATCGAAATTCATATTTTACGAATGCTTATCGTTAATTTGGCTAATTCGCTTCGGATTTTGAGTATTTTCGAATAAAAATATATCTTATTTTGATGGCACTCATTTGCCACATAAAAAAAAGCGAAAAGGATATGAAACCTTTTCACTAAGTTAATGTTTTTAAATATGGATTCCTTTCCAAAATACAGTTCTTGCTGCATCTCCAATAAGCTCGCTTTTTGTAGGATGCGGGAAAATGATTTTAGCTAAATCTTCCGCTGTTCCACCAGCCACTTTTACTGCAAGCATGGAATTAAGAATTTCCGTCGCACCATCTCCTACAACGCATGCTCCTAAAATGCTATTGTCCTTTTTGCTTGAAATAAATTTAATGAATCCATCTGCATTTCCTTCCATCAATGCTTTCGGATTTGTTTTAAATGGTAATTTTGTAACAATGACTTCGTCTGCACTTACTTCATTTTCCAATGCCCCAAATGTCGCGATTTCAGGAGTTGAATAGACGCAACGTGGAATGGTAGATAAATCAATCGGTTCTGGTTTATTTCCTAAAATTGCTTCAATGGCATGAATCCCTTCTGCGCTCGCTGCATGTGCCAATTGATGACCTCCGATGATATCGCCAATTGCATATACATGTGGCATATTTGTTTCATAATATTCGTTAACTTTAATGTAACGGCCGTCCATTTCTAATCCAAGTGCTTCTGCAATTTCTACATTTGGTCTTCTACCTGTTGCAAATAATAAATTTTCATATGTATAAACCCCTCTTGAAGTCACAATTTCATTTCCACGAATTTCTTCAAATTCAAAATCGAGTACAAGTTCCACTCCTAACTCATGCAACTTTTTCCGTATAATTGGTCGTGCATCGGGTTCTTCTGTCTGCAAAATGTCACGGCTATGATTTAAAATCGTTACTTTTGTGCCCAATGGTGCTAAGCTAAAAGCCATCTCA
Organism: Ureibacillus thermosphaericus; assembly: GCF_012396605.1. Classification (GTDB taxonomy): domain Bacteria; phylum Bacillota; class Bacilli; order Bacillales_A; family Planococcaceae; genus Ureibacillus; species Ureibacillus thermosphaericus. The sequence continues at coordinate 220,712 of NZ_JAAXPW010000001.1, read as the reverse complement.
ATTGAAATCACGCCACCACCAATGATTGTGAGTTGCTTTGGCAGCTCTTTCATATTGAAAATCGTATCAGTTGTGTAATATGTTGCTGTCTCTAACCCTTTAAACGGAGGTACGAATGGTTTACTTCCTGTCGCTAAAATAATGTCTTTCGCCTCAAACTCTTCTCCGTTTACTTTAACAACTAAATCTTTTGTAACTTCAGCTTTTCCAGAGTAATAAGTAATCGTATTATTACCAATATAGCGATGAATATCTTCTAGTAATTGCTGAATCAAGTCTTCTTTCCGTTGCATTAGTTTTGGAAAATCGATTTCAATGTTATTAGTCGAAATCCCCCACTGCTCTCCTAGCTTCATTTTTTGAATGAGTTTCGAATGTTCAATCATGATTTTGGACGGAATGCACCCAAGATTAAAACAAGCTCCTCCCACTTTCCCTTTTTCTACTAAAGCAACGTTTAATCCGCTTCGAGCCGCATAAATTGCTGCAACATAGCCTCCTGCACCTGCTCCAATAATGGCAACGTCGTATTTCTTCATTTTCATCACCTCTTTAACAAAAATATCACCTAAAAAATTGTAAATCAATGTAAATGAAGGAATTTTTCTTATGCAAAAACAGCAATTTTGGAATAGTTGCAATTTCATTATGTTATTTGCCATTTTCAGAAAAATATTCTTCATTTTAAATAAAAATAAAAAAGAGCAAATAGGATATGTCGTTCCAATTTGCTCTCTTTTCTACAAGATTACAGTACAGTAGCTTCAGGTTCGTAGTGAATAATTTCTTTAATTTTATTTCCTTCATCCATAATTGCCACAGTAGGCTTATGTTCCGAAAGTTTTTCTTGCTCTACATAAGCATATGAAATAATAATTACAATATCCCCTTTTTGAACGAGGCGAGCAGCAGCTCCATTCACACAAATAACGCCGCTACCTCGTTTACCTGGAATAATGTATGTTTCAAAACGAGCACCGTTATTGTTATTTACCACTTGCACTTTTTCGTTTGGAAGCATGCCTACTGCATCTAAAATATCGGCATCGATTGTAATAGAACCGACATAATTTAAATCGGCTTCTGTTACTTGTGCACGATGAATTTTTGCGTTCATCATTTCTCTAAACATTCTCTGTATCCCCTTTATTCGTAAACATAATATTGTCTATTAGTCTAGTTTTTCCAATAAATACTGCTGCTGCAAGTAAATATTGCTTTGTGCTGTCATCGATTGGTTTTAAATCTGGATAAGCTAACAATTCAATATAATCGATACGCCCTGTTGTTGTGTTCTTTAAGATATAGTCTTTTGCAACGCCAATAGCTTTTTCTGCATCTTTGGAAGATAAAAATTCCTCTTTCGCAAGCTGCAGTCCTCGATAAATTGCCGGAGCTTCCTTGCGCTCATTTTCAGACAAATACACATTTCGAGAAGATTTCGCAAGTCCGTCTTCTTCTCGAACAATTGGCACTGTGCGAATTTCTAATGGGAAATTAAAATCTCTAACAAGAGTAGAAATAATGGCAGCTTGTTGTGCATCCTTTTGGCCGAAATAAGCTCTTGTCGGTTCTGCTAAATGGAATAACTTTGTAACTACTTGCAACACACCATCAAAGTGCCCTGGCCTTGATGCACCACAAAGAATCGTTGCTTGTCTGCCTGCATGAATTCGAATACCGCCATCAGTTGGATACATTTCATCAACTGATGGAGCAAACACAACATCTACTCCTACCGATTCGGCAATTTTTTGATCTCGTTCTAAATCCCTTGGATAAGATTCATAGTCTTCATTCGGTCCGAATTGAGTAGGATTCACAAAAATACTCATGATGATAAAATCGTTTTCTTCTCTTGCCGCTTTCGCCAACGCCATATGACCTTCATGAAGATAGCCCATCGTTGGTACAAGACCGATTGTTTTTCCTTCTGCTTTTGCCTTTCTTACAATCTCTTTTAGTTCGGCTATTGTTGTGACGACTTCCATCGGTTTATTTGCCTCCATAAATTGAAAATAATTCTTCATCTTTCATGTTGAAGCAATGTTCAGGAGCTGGGAACGAGCCATCTTTTACACTCTTTGTATACCCTTCAATCCCCTTCTGAATGTGTTCCCCAACATTTGCAAATTCCTTCGCAAATTTCGGAATATGGTGATTTCCATATCTTAATAAGTCATGGAATACTAGTACTTGTCCATCTGCTTCAGGACCAGCACCAATGCCGATTGTTGGAATAACTAGTTTATTGGATACAATTTCTGTTAATTGATGAGGAATACATTCCAATACTAGAGCCATGGCTCCTGCTTCTTGGCAACGAAGGGCATCTTCAATTAAGTTTTTAGCTTGTTCTGCCGTCTTCCCTTGGACTTTATATCCGCCTAGAACCCCAACCGATTGAGGTGTCAAACCTAAATGAGCTACAACAGGAATTCCAGCTTGAACTAATTTTTTTATCACATATAACACTTCACCGGCACCTTCTAATTTCAGTGCATCTGCTCCTGTTTCCTGCATCATGCGAACTGCTGTTTTTAACGCTTCATTCGGATCACCATGGTAGGATCCGAAAGGCATGTCCACCACTAAAAATGTGTCTTTAGCTCCTCGACGAACCGCCTTTGCATGATGAATCATATCTTCCACAGTTACTTGCACTGTAGAATCGTAGCCTAAAACAACCATCCCTAACGAGTCGCCGACAAGAATCATATCGACTTCTGCTTCTTCTGCATATTTTGCAGCAGGATAGTCGTAAGCAGTAACCATAACGATTTTCTCACGATTCTGCTTCATCTTTAAAAAATCGCTCGTTGTTTTCATATTGTTTCCTCCTTATTAAATTCGGAGGAAGAAAACAAAAAAATATCCTTCTTCCAAAAATGGACAGAAGGATAGTATTTGTTCGGATGTTTCGAACTTGTTTTCTTCCGTCCCTGTCTTACTAGATCAAGGCAGATTCCATTTATCAAGTTGCGTACAGGTACAGTTCGTTACGATACTGCCCATCGAACTACACAACTTTATTAAAAAGATACAGAAAAAAGCCTAGTTTGTAAAGCGTTGAATGAAATATAAGACAGGGCGTTTGAAATAGCTATTGATTTTGAATCTCAATATCTGCAGAATAAACTTTCTTTATTTGACCGTTATCCAATAATATTTCCAGTACGCCTTCATCGGTAATTCCAATTGCTTGTCCTTCAATAACTTCCCTAATCGTTGATGCTCTAATTCGTTTTCCAATTGTACAAGAATGCTCTACCCACAATTGCTTAATGGACTTAAAACCATTTTCGATATACTCATCTGTATATCGTTCTAAATATGATAGAATCTCCGCAACAAGTTGTGCACGGTCCACTTTTTGCTTTTCCTCTATGGCAACTGATGTTGCAATCTCTTGCAGTTCATCTGGAAAATCAGTCTGTTCATGATTGGCGTTGATGCCAATTCCAATTAACAAACCGTCCACCCGATCCATTTCTGCTAGCATTTCCGTTAATATCCCAACGCATTTTTTTCCATTAATTAAAATATCATTTGGCCACTTAATTTCTGGTGTAAAGTTAGTATATAAAGATTTCATTGCCATTACGATGCTAACCGCAGCGATTAATGTTAATTGAGGCGCTTGGTGAGGGAGAAGATCTGGACGAACAATAACTGTCATCCAAATCCCTTTCCCTTTTGCAGAATACCATGTTCTTTGCATTCTTCCTTTTCCACCAGTTTGTTCTTCAGCAATGATGATCGTGCCGTCTTTCGCACCATCTCTTGCCAACTGGTGAGCCAGCCTTTGTGTCGAATCTATTTCTTCAAAATAATGAATCGTGTGGCCAAAGCGTTTCGTTTTTAAATAGGATGAAATTTTAGCAGCATCTACACGATCAGGTACAGCAATTAATTTATACCCTTTTTTCTTAATCGTAATAAATTCATATCCCTCTTCTTGCAGATTTTGTAAATGTTTCCAAATTGCTGTACGAGAAATTCCTAAATCATCTGCCAATTGTTGCCCCGAAATTGGCTCATCTTTTGCTTCTAAAAAACGTTTAATGATTTTGTCTTTCATCGATAAATTCATTGTGGAACCATTCCTTTAAGTGTTCTTCATCATTTTTTACTCTGCCTGATAATACTGCATATAACGCTTTGTTTAATGCTTCTTTCAACCAAGGTCCGCCCTTTAAACCTGACCATTCCATTAAGAGGTTGCCATTCAGTGCAAATTGTTCCATTGATTGAATTGGTAAATGTTCTTTCACCTTCGCAATATGCTCTTTTTCAAATGGAACATTTTTTCCTTGCCATGTTGCAAAATCATAAGCTGTTTCTAAAATTATTAGATCATTTGAAAAATAATCATATTCATCCCAACGTTTTAAGAGACTGTCATACGCTTGAATCACTTTTTTCGTAAAGTTTTTTTGTTTATTGGATAATTTATAAAAATCAATAATATTCTCCATATCATTACGGTTTAGCAAACAGAGGTATGCCCATCCAACTTCCTCTTGCTTTGTGTGAAATTCCTTCCAAGCCTCTAAATTCTCTCTAAAGTTGCCAGGTAAGTAAAGGGCTAAATCACTGTCGACTAGAGCTTTAACACCGAAATATACATAATCTGCTACCCACATTTTTGAGAATTCCATATGAATTCGTTCACGGGCAATAAATTCAATTAAATCACAATCTTTTTGGATGGCTTTCATCGTTAATTCATCAATATCAAAACCTAATTGTGCAGCAAAACGTACTGCTCGAAGCATTCGAAGTGCATCTTCTCGAAATCGGGAATTGGCATCCCCTACTGCTCGAATTATACGATTCTCAATATCTTCTTTCCCACCAAATAGGTCGATAATGGTACCATCCTTTGTATAAGCCATGGCATTAATCGTAAAATCACGCCGTTCTAAATCTTTTGGCAAATCTCGTACAAATGTGACTTCTTCCGGTCGGCGAAAATCTGTATAGGTTCCGTCTGTACGATAAGTTGTTACTTCAATAGGTTTCCCTTCGTCTAAAACAACCACCGTGCCATGCTCAATTCCTACATCAACTGTATTGGAAAATATTTTTTTAATTTCCATCGGTAGTGCACTTGTTGCCACATCGACATCATGTATTTCTCGTTGCAGCAAATGGTCGCGTACTGCGCCGCCAACAATGACGGCTTCAAATCCAGCTTTTTCAATTTTATCAATGACGCGCAATGCGACATCCCAATCTTTTACCTGTTTCATACTTTTAATGCCGCCAATCGATAATATAATTCTTCGTATTGATCGATAATAGGTTCTTCGTGGAATTTTGTTTGAACCGTTTGTATTGCGTTTAGTTTAAATTCCTCATGTTTATTTTCATCTGATAACAATTCAATCGCATATGCAGCCGCTTGTTGCACATCACCTAACTCAACAACATAGCCGTTAACACCATGCTCAATTACTTCCGGTATTCCTCCAACGTTCGTTCCAATACCCGGAACACCACATGCCATTGCTTCCAATAGCACTAAACCAAACGATTCTTTTTCAGACAATAATAATTTTAAATCGCTAATAGAAAATAATTCTTCCACATTTTCTTGTTTTCCTAAAAATAAAATATCGTCTTTATATGGAGATTCTTTCACCTGAACCATCACTCGGTGTTTTTCAGGGCCATCTCCAACGAGCAGTAATTTTGCTGGAAGCTGTTTTCGAATTTCGATGAATGTTTCAACAATGTCTGGCAAGTTTTTAATCTTTCTGAAGTTTGAACAGTGAATGATGACCTTTTCATCATCACGAATACCATATTGCTGTTTTAACAGAGTAGCTTTTTCTATTGGTTTAAATACGGATTCATCCACAAAATTATATATCGTTTCGATTTCTTTATTCGTACCAATAATATCATAGGTTTGTTGTTTTAATGCGTTGGATACTGCTGTGACTATGTCGGATTTTTCAATTCCATATCTGATGGCTTGGGAGAGTGTGGAATCTTGGCCTAATACAGAAATATCTGTTCCGTGTAACGTTGTGACAATTCCAATATTTTCTCCACACATATCGCGGGCAAGGACTGCACACACTGCATGCGGTATCGCATAATGAACATGCAATACATCTAATTTTTCATCTAAAATGACATCGGCCATTTTACTTGCCAAAGCGATATCATACGGAGGATATTGAAAAACGGAATAATTATTTACTTCTACTTCGTGGAAAAAGACATTCGGGTAAATTTTCTTTAACCGAAAAGGAACACTAGAAGTGATAAAATGAATTTCATGACCGCGCTCAGCAAGTTTTTTACCAAGCTCTGTCGCTAACACTCCTGAGCCACCCACAGTAGGGTAACATGTAATACCTATCTTTAATTTTCTCACCGACACACGTCCTTTCAATTTATGCGTATTCATTATATTCACTAATTTATACCAACATAACGAAAAGACTAAACTGTTAAACTGAACAATGGCATTCAAATAAGGGAAATCAACAGTATAGCCACTGTTTAATTAAATTTTCTTTCTTGAATGAGTCTCCAATCAACGAAACCTTTTTGAAGCCCTTTTAATAAGATTTCTGCCGTTCCCATATTCGTTGCAAGCGGAACGTGATAAACATCACATAAACGCACGAGGGCTGTGACGTCTGGTTCATGAGGTTGCGCAGTTAACGGATCGCGGAAGAAAAATACCATATCCATATCGTTGTTTGCAATCATCGCTCCAATTTGTTGATCGCCCCCTAATGGACCTGATCGGAAACACGTAACCTCTAATCCAACTTCTTCAATGATGCGGCGACCTGTTGTTCCTGTAGCATATAATTCATGTTGCTGTAATATTTCTTTATATGCAATGGCAAACTCGACAAGACTATCTTTTTTACGATCATGGGCAATTAATGCAATTTTCATATTCACTCATTCCAATCTTCCCGATTTATAAAATATTTTCCATTCCATAAACTAATTTGTCTAGTTCCATGACTTTTTCGACACAATACACAATGCCATCCATAAAGGATTCTCGGTTAAAGGAATCATGACGAATGGTTAATAATTGACCTTTTCCGCCAAAAATTACCTCTTGGTGAGCGACTAATCCAGGAAGGCGAACAGAGTGAATACGCATCCCTTCAAAATCTGCTCCTCTTGCACCTTTCATCGTTTCCTCTTCTAATGGATGTCCTTGTTTTTGCGCTTCTCTAACTTCTGCAATCATTTGAGCGGTTTTCTTTGCTGTACCAGAAGGAGCATCTAATTTGCGATCATGATGTAATTCGATAATTTCAACGTTAGGCAAATATTTTGCCGCTTCTTTTGCAAACTTCATCATTAACACAGCACCAATGGCAAAATTCGGTGCAATAATACAACCCGTTTTTTGTTCTTCGGCAAGCTGAATTAATTCCTCTAGTTGTTCGTCTGTAAATCCTGTAGTTCCAACAACTGGACGAACGTTATGTAAAAGAGATACCTTTACATGGTCATACACTGCTTGAGGGCTTGTTAAATCAATTAATACATCAGGTTTTGTTTCTTCAATTAATTGTTTTAAATTCAAAAAAATCGGTACATCTAAATCGGGTGGGAACATTTCAAGTTCCGCAAGACTTTCTCCAACATGTTTGTAATCAAGAGCTGCTACTAACTCCATTCCTTCTTGATTGACAACAGTGTTGACAGCTTCCTTCCCCATTTTCCCTCTGCAACCTGCGATTGCTACTCTTATTGTCATTGGCATTCGTCCTTTCATATCATCAATGTTTATTTCTTCTTATAAGGTTTCAAATGGTACTTCTATTCCCCTACTTGCTAATGTCTTTACTCCTATTTTACTCGAATGTTTGCATCCAACAAAAAAATTAAGTCGAATATTGTTATTATTAAAAGTTTATTATATTATCATATCACTCTTTCTTAACAATCGTAATGAAAAGGGCTTTAGTTGTCAAAAGTAGAAAAATAAAACATAATTAAAATGCAGTCTTGCCATAACGCCCTTTCTTCATAAGGAGGTAATAGATTGAAGGATATTAAAATCCAACAAATTATTGGAATTATTATAGGAACTGCCATTTTCAGTTTCGGTTTCGTCCATTTTAATATGTTAAATGAGCTGGGAGAAGGCGGATTTAGTGGAATTACTTTAATTCTATTTTTTACACTTAATTGGGATCCGGCAATTATGAACATCCTTTTAAATATTCCAATGTTTATTTTAGGTTGGAAATTGCTTGGACGTAAAGAGTTTTTCTACTCGGTTCTCGGCATCATAAGCGTTTCTGTATTTTTAAGAATTTTTCAAAGCTATCAATTTCCGCTAGATTTGCACAACGATTTACTACTGGCGTCTTTATTTGCAGGAGTATTTGTAGGTGTCGGTTTAGGTATCATTTTTCGTTGTGGTGGGACTACTGGTGGCGTTGATATCATTGCCCGCCTTGCCAATAAATATATTGGTTGGAGCATGGGAAAAACGATGTTTCTATTCGACTCTTTAGTACTAGTTGCCTCTTGGTTAACTTTCTTAAGTTCCATCACAATGATGTATACGCTTGTGGCTGTATTTGTGGGAGCTAGAGTGATTGATATCGTTCAAGAAGGGGCATATTCTGCTAAAGGGGCATTCATTATTTCCAATAAACCAGATGAAATTGCAAAATCCGTAACTGAAAAAATGAATCGTGGAATCACAGTTTTTCATGCTTACGGATACTATACAAAGCAGTCAAGAGATGTGTTGTACTGCATCGTCAGTCGAAATGAAATCGTTCAACTAAAATCCATTATCCGTAAACTCGATCCAAATGCTTTCGTGTCGATTGTTGATGTAAAAGATGTAACAGGAGAAGGCTTCCGAATTGAAGAATAATAAAATGCTTTAGCCTTTACTTGATTCCATTACATTCAGCTCGTACATTCAAAGGCTGTCTAGGCAAATCTGCTCCATAAGACAGCCTCAAAAAATGTCAAGTATATTAATGATCTTCTTCGAATTCGATTGAAATGCTCTCCTCTGTTGAATCTGATTCTTTAATATCTGAAATTCTAAAACCATCATACGTTTCTTCATCTTCATTATCTAAATAGCTTAAAGATAATTTAATGGAATATATTGCAAGACATAGAATAATAATGAAACCAAGAAACCCGAACAAAAACAGTTTCGAATAACTAATCTTCATCTTTCCCCTCCTGTTCAAGCCGATTTGCTATATCTTATTAATGAAAGGGAGGGCTTATTAATTTATTCATGGAAAATTTGAATTTTTTCTTACATATTTATTTGTTCAAGTTAAATGGAATCTTTGTCACCCGTATATTCCAACTAATTATTCTTCTAAAAAGCAAAAAAGCGAATTGGCATTTGACCAACTCGCTCTTTACAGTTCATTAATCTTCATTAGAACTCATATTTGTAAATATTAAAATTAAACGCAATAGCTCTAGTACAGCCACTGCAGCTGCTGCAACATAAGTTAATGCTGCTGCACTTAATACTTTTCTTGCACCACGTTCTTCATCATTGTTAATAATTCCTAATTGAATGACTTCATTCATAGCGCGTTTCGACGCATCAAATTCCACTGGTAATGTTACAAGTTGGAACAATACGCCGGCACCAAGTAAAATAATACCTAATAAAAGCATATTGGCACTGTACGAAATAATACCGATTAGTACAAAAATCCAAGATAAACTAGATGAGAAGTTTGCAACTGGTACAAGTTTTGAACGTAAAGTTAAAAAAGAGTATGCTTCTTTATGTTGAACAGCGTGTCCGCATTCGTGGGCAGCTACTGCAATTGCAGCCAATGAATCATTATGATAGTTATCTTCAGATAATGCCACAGTTTTTGTCATCGGGTTATAGTGATCGGATAAAACACCTTGTGTTGGAACGACGCGAACATCATAAAGTCCATGACTATCTAAAATCATTCGCGCTACTTGAGCACCTGTTAAGCCTTTTGACGCATGTACACTTGAAAAACGTTTATAAGTGTTTCGAACTTTAAATTGTGCATAAATTGGTAATAATAAAATGATTAGAAAGTATAGAATATACATCCTGTTGACTTTAGTCCCCTTTCCTACTGTTCATCTTACTTTTTATTCTAATTATTTATTAAATTATATGCAAATAATTACGCTTCTTTAAAGAATAATAGGAAATAGCTATGCAGGCAATTGATAACCAAAATGTGAAATATCCAATATGGTTGGCATATTTGTATAAACTGCTGTACGTTGGCATTTGTCCATATACATAATCGATGACATCATTATGCAAAGTCCAGATAGCAGCAATGGCAATATGAATGTTTGTAAAGCGGTATTTCTGCATATATAGAATTCCTTCAACTGCCATCATACCATGAGAAATAATCAACATCCATCCTGCAAGCCCAATTGAACCTATCTCCATCAATGTTAGTATATTCATCACTACTGCCCATATACCGTATTTCACTAACGTTATTAATGCAAGAGCTTCGATTAATTTAAAGTTCGTGCCCAATAACCAGCCTATAATAGCTAAACAGAAAAATAAGCTCGCAGTAGGGCTATCCGGTACAAAAATGAGAAATTGTGGTGCCGTTCTTGAAAGTTGAGGAATATACCAAATATATCCGTAGATGGTACCTAAGAAATTAACAATGAATAACAAAGTTAAAAAGGTGCGATGTTGTAACACGTACGTAAACTGCGGCAATAAGGTTTTCATTGTGTTTCTCCTTTTTGAAAAAATAGGCATATATGGTTATTATTTTTCATAAGTAATAATACCAAATATGACAGCAGATTGTGAATTATTTCCGAATTTTATATACATACGCCATAAAGAAAAAAGGAGCTAGCATAATAACTAACTCCCTTCAAAAACATTATTCTTCTTTTAATGACGCAATAAATTCTGCTAATGTTTTTAATTCTTCATCCGTACCAGAGAATTGTCCACCAGGCATTGCACCACGACCATTTCGAATTACTTCTTCAACTTCTTCAGCTGTTAGTTCATTACCTAATAACATAGGGTTTGAACCAACACCTGTTAAATCACCGCCGTGACAAGCAACACAAGTTTGTTGAGATTGGAAGATTTGATAGCCTTCAGAATTCTCATCAATTTCAATATCTGGTACTAGTCCTAAATCTTTTGGTGTAATTTGACCTTGAGCTTTTGAAGCTTCCCAGTCATGGTTTACAACAGACTCCCATGTTAAATAGAACATTGAAGCTACTACCAATAACATAATTGCAGTTGGAATTGGTCGTTTTGATGGACGACGCTCAGGACCTTTATCTAACCAAGGCATTAATAATAATGCTGCAACAGCAAGTCCTGGCATAACAATTGCACCGATAACGTTATAGTCACCAGAAGCAAATGAATATTTTAATAATTGATATAAGAATAAGAAATACCAGTCTGGTAATGGAATATAACCTGTATCAGTTGGATCAGCTGGACGCTCTAATGGTGATGGGTGAGCGACTGTTAAAATCAAATAACCGATAAGGAAAACAGAACCAACCATCCATTCTTTTAATAAGAAGTCTGGCCAGAAGGCTTCTGTTTTACCTGGATATTCGGAATAATCTTTCGGCTTATTCGGCATTCGGTTTGAGGCCTTAACGCGAGAGTCGCCGACGAATTTCATTCCTTTTCCGCGATGCATGTTGTCCCCTCCTTTTGAATAACAACTCTATAAATTAAATCATAGTGGTCCTGAAATACCTTGACGACGAATCATAATAAAGTGAACTGCAAGCAACGCAAATAAAGCTGCTGGCAAGAAGAATACGTGAATAGCGAAGAAACGAGTTAATGTTTGAGCACCGATGATTGTAGCATCACCAGCAAGTAAGATTTTGATTAGTTCACCAATAAATGGTACAGAACCCGCAATTTCAAGACCTACTTTTGTAGCAAACAACGCTTTCATGTCCCAAGGTAGTAGGTATCCTGTGAATCCAAGACCTAACATAACACAGAAGATTAATACCCCTACAATCCAGTTTAATTCACGAGGTTTCTTATAAGAACCTGTGAAGAATACACGAAGCGTATGTAAGAACATCATTACGATAACTAATGAAGCTCCCCAGTGGTGCATACCGCGCACAATCTCACCAAATGCTACTTCGTTTTGCAAGTAGTATACTGATTTCCATGCATTCTCTACGTCTGGTACATAATACATTGTTAAGAACATACCAGATAAAATTTGAATAACCGTAATGAAGAATGTAAGTCCTCCGAAACAGTAGACGAATGCAGAGAAGTGATGTGCAGGGTTTACGTGCTCTGGCACTTCATGGTCGGCAATATCACGCCAAATTGGGGTGATATCTAAACGTTCATCGACCCAATCATATAATTTATTTAGCACTTGTGTTGTACCCCCTAACTAATTAAACTAATGTGTTTGGTATTTTCTTCCCAAGCATTAAATAACCATCTTTTTCAGATACTTCATACTCATCTAACGGACCTGTTGGTGGTGTACCTGGAATGTTTTTACCATTCTTTTCATAACGTCCACCATGACAAGCACAGAAGTATTCATTTGGGCGGTCACCTTCCCAGTTAACCGTACAACCTAAGTGTTTACAAACAGGTGAAAGAGCTACGATTCGATCTCCTTCTTTGTAAACCCAAGCCATTTCCGAAACTTCAGACTTATACCAAGCGTCTACTTGTTCATAAGTAAAGTCAACTCGTACGGGAACATCAGTTAAGTCAGCAATTTTTTGGCTAGTTAGTATAAAATCGCCTTCAGCTTTAACTTGTAAAGCTGGATCAATTGCAAAGCGTAACATTGGCATTAGCATACCTGCCGCCATAAATCCACCAACACCAGTTAAAGTGTAGTTAAGAAATTGACGTCTTGAAACCTTTTTGTTAACCATCCTTTTCCCCCCTCTAACTTAAGGTCAGTCCAACAGACATAATAATAATAGTATAAACTAGGACATATCTATGATATATCAATAAAATAGGCAGGTCAATATTGCAATATCTCGTATTTATTTAGAATGTGAACAATTATTGAAATAATTTCTACTGTTGAGTCCACTTAGATGTCAGAACTGGGATTACTTGTTTTAATTGTTCTTCTAAAATTCGTTTCTTCACATCTTTGTCCATCGATTCAATTGGTATTGCAGGCAACCAAATAACATCCACTTCTTTTTGAAGGTTTGTCCAATAATGATCGCAAGTGATAAAGATGACGTGTTTAAATCCTCCTTCTTGTATATTTTTTTTCAAGATTGGGACAACCTGCTCGCTTCTTGTGCTTTCTGTATAAGAAAATGGAGGAATTAACATTAAGCGGCCTTTAAATTGCTGTTCAATAAAGGATGTAAGCGACATTAAAAACTCTACATCCGAGCTGCTTTTTACCATCTTGTCCTCAGCAAAATCTAAATAAACTAGTGGAACGATTGCAGTATCAATAAATTCTTTGTTCTGTTGATATTGTTGTACATCTTTTACTTGAAAATACATTTTTATTTCCTCCAAATAATCATTTTTTCATCAATCATAAATCATTATACCCCACTCTATTAGAAAAAGATGATGAAAATAAAAAATCCAGTCGAAAAGAGCGTCTCTTTCGACTGAATTTCGCTAGTGATGTTTCGAAGTTTCTTTTAATGCTTGTAATAGATTCGAAAGTTCTAAAAACTTTTCTTTATCTCCTTGGTCAAGCGCTTCATCTATTTCTTTTAATAATTTCTCTTCTTGGAACGTTAGCATGCTCGTATTCAGTATTTCTTCTGCAATTAACCGGTCTTTTTCATTAATATGCAAGTATTTTGGCATATACGGATTTTCTTCCAATACTGCCAAATACAATTGGTTAGGTGGCACATTCGGAAAGTTTAGCTGAATGTACATATCTTCATTTGGATAAAGTCTTAAATCATGAAAGGATTTTTCAGCATCACTTGTCATAATGTTGCCTTTGTAAAATCTGAACGGCACACCATTTGAATCAACACTCGACATTACAATCGCTCTCGGACAATAATGAGCTTCTTCTACAAAATGAATATTTTCAAGCAACTGATCATTACTAAGCAAATAATTTAATATCCATACACATTCTCGTCGCTTCAATTGGAAATTTTTTAAAAACCAGCGCACAAAATTCTTTTTGTCTACAATTGGTACGGAAGAAGTCATGAGTGTCCCTCCCCTATTCTAGACTCTCAAGCAAATCTAACCACTGTACTTCTGCAGGTTGTAACTCAATTAATCGTTGTACTACTTCTTTCGCTTCATCTCGTTTACCATCTTCAATAAGGAAATAACAATAGTTTTCTAGAAAAGATGTATCATCCTTTAATTCATTATATGCTGCTTTATAAATTTCGTATGCTCGTGTGTACTCTTCATTTTTTGCATAAGCATCCGCAATGAAAGGATATAGCGAAATCCACTCAAACTGTTCCTTTTGTAAATTTTCATACAGCTCAATGATTTCATCATAGCGTTCCATTTGATGGTAAATAGACATTAGTACAAGGATTGCTTCCATATATTCAGGGTCTAGAGCAATAGCTTTTTGCAAATGCTCAATGGATTCTTCGGGAAGGTTATTTTTTAATGCAATTTTACCTGCAAATAAATAGAAGGATTTTTCATATTCATCTCGTTTAATTCCTTCTTTTATTATACTATATGCTTTTTTATTATCCTCTAACATGGCATAACTTTGGGCAAGTAATAGATAACTGCTAAAGTAATCTGGATCTAGTTCTTTTAAATCTTCTAATTGCCTGATAGCCGTTTCATATTTTTCGCATTGGAAAGCGCTATAAGCACTGCCGTATAACAAATCAGCAGTTACTTTCTCTTCCAATGCTTCCATGTAATAATCAAGGGCCGTTTCATATCCCCCGCCTGCACGGTATACTTCAGCAAGCCTTTCTGCCAGTAATACACCCGCAATGGTTTTTTCTTGTTTATGCAAGTCTTCGTAAATTCGTGCAGCTTCTGTAAAACGTCCAATTTCAAATAATAACTCCGCTTTTGCAAAATGAATTAGCGGTTCATCGGGAAGTATTTCCAACGCTTCGTTGATCCGTTGTTCCGCCACTTCATACAACCCTTGCATTTGATAGTAATCAGCAAGAATTAGCAAGCATTGGGGATACTCTGGTGCGCTCTCTTCAATGCTAGTTAAAATATTGAGCGCTTCTTCTTCCTCACCAAGCTCAATTAACACCGAAGCGTAGTCGATTGCAATTTGTGCTTCATCAGGAAAGATGAAACGTAAATGTTCCAGCACTCGTTTTGCATGCTGTATATACCCATATTGCAAAAACAAATCGCTAATTTCATATTGAACTTCTGGTGTTTCGTTAAGAAAAAATGTCTCTAGTAGGGCATCAATGCGTTCTATTTCTCCTTCTTCAATTGCTTCGATTAAGTCCTTTGTGATGTTATTCAATTTGCTCACCTTTACTTTCTTTATCTATTAATATGCTACAAAACTAATTTTCAATAGACAAGAAAAAAGGTTCATCACTAATAGATGAACCTTTTTTATCAATTATTTTAATAGTAAATCAAGATGCTCAAAAAATGTTGGATAGGAAACGGCAATACAATCTGCATCATCAATTTCAATTGGCGAGTCGGTAATTAATGAGGCAATTGCTGCCATCATCCCGATTCGATGGTCGCCGTATGTGCTTAATTTCGCTCCTTTTAAACTTGTTGGACCATTGATAATCATGCCATCATCCGTGGCTGTAATATCTGCGCCAAGTTTCTTCAACTCTGTTACGACTGCTGTGATGCGATCTGTTTCCTTCACTTTTAATTCTTCTGCATCGCGAATAATTGTCGTTCCTTCCGCTTGAGTAGCTAGTAGCGCAATTATTGGAATTTCATCGATAAGACGCGGAATAATATCCCCTTCTATCGTTGTCCTTTTTAAATTGGACGTCCTAATCGTAATCGTTGCTGTTGGTTCTGCTGCATCGGATAACTCTTGATCAACCGTTACATTTGCTCCCATTTGCTGCATGACTTCAATAATGCCAGCCCTTGTAGGATTAATGCCGACATTTTTCAGAACGATTTCACTATTTGGAACAATCGCACCAGCTACTAAGAAAAAGGCCGCAGATGAAATGTCGCCCGGCACATCTACATGCGTTCCATGAAGTCGTTGACCGCCTTCTAAGGATATAACGCCATCCTTTACGTCAATCTTTGCACCAAATTGTTGTAGCATGCGTTCTGTATGATCCCGAGAAATCTCTTTTTCCCTTACAATCGTAGTACCTTCTGCTCTAAGTCCAGCTAACAATATCGCAGACTTCACTTGAGCGCTGGCAACAGGCATCGTATAATCAATAGCTTTTAATGCTGTTCCTTGAATGGCAATTGGCGTATATTGTCCATTTTCACGTCCATTGATTTTTGCTCCCATTTGTTTCAATGGATTCGTGACGCGACCCATAGGACGCTTTCCAATAGAGGCATCACCAGTCATCACACTATGAAAGTTTGTCCCTGCAAGGATGCCCAACATTAATCTTGTTGTCGTACCTGAGTTGCCTGTATATAATACTTCTTTCGGTTCTTGCCAACCGTCCATTCCTGGACTATTAATTTCAACATTTGTACCATCCACTTGAATATCAACACCGAGTTTTCGGAAACAATCAATCGTGCTTAGACAATCTTCACCGGGAAGAAAACCTGTAACAGTTGTTTTTCCTTCCGCAATAGCTCCAAACATTACCGCACGATGTGAAATTGATTTATCACCCGGTACGGTTATAATACCTTCTAACCGTGGTTTATTATAAACTAATACTCTTGAAGTCAATTTTATTACCCCTTTCCACATACGAGTTAAGAAACGTGCATTTCAAAGTTCGTATGTGAACGAATGCATTTCATTGCTTTTTCTCGATCTTTTTCATTTTGGAAACTAATCACCAAAATACCAAATATGTCTTCTCTCGTTTCGACTACTCGGATATTTGTAATACTGATATTTTCGTCTGCTAGGTAGCCAGTAATTTCGGAAATTACACCAGGGTAGTCTGGAATATCTACGTATAAATCGTATGTAGTATAGAATGCCCCTGTTGAAATTGGCAATGCATCACGAACATCTTTCGCTTTTCTAAAATACTCTTCAACAGATTCATCATCATTTTCCAGTAATATTTTCTTTACTCGTTGCATTTCATCAATCCAAGCATCCATTTGCCCGATGAGCTCTTCTCGATTTTGCAATGTAATGTCTCTCCAAATCATCGGGTTCGATGATGCAATTCGAGTAATATCGCGAAAACCACCTGCGGCAAGCATACTTGTCATTGGAAATCTTTTATTTTCCTCATTTAACTGGTGAACAAGGGAAGCAGCTACGATGTGAGGAAAGTGGCTGACTACCGCCGTCATATGATCATGTTCTTCCGCATTGATTTTCACTAATTTTGCTAACGTATATTTTAACAACTGTTCTAGAGCGATAAGATTATTTCCATCTTCATCGTCAAAAGGAGTTAAAATATAGTACGCATTTTCAAAAAGGTAGGGTTTTGCAGCCGTGATGCCGCTTTTATGGGAACCAGCCATTGGATGTCCGCCAATAAATGTAATTCCTTTTTCTCTTAGCTCTTCAGCTTTCTTCATAATTAACCCTTTTGTACTTCCTGTGTCGGTAATAATAACATGTTGCTTTAACGACCAGTGCTTCAATTCATCCATCCATTGTAGCGTTGCGTTTACCGGTGTTCCAAAAATGATAAAGTCCGCATTTTTAGCCGCTTCCTCTACATCCTCCACCACTTCATGTACAATATTTAAAGTTTCTGCAAGATTTCTCGTTTTTCCAGAAAGATCATAGCCAACTACTTTTGTTTTGGGAGCTTTTTGTAGAGCTAATGCCAAAGAGCCCCCAATTAAGCCTAATCCTATGATTAACACATTACGGGTCATGCCAATACTCCTTGCTCCTTTAATACCTCTTCAAGAAGTGATAAAAACTTTCGGTTTTGTTCTTCTGTACCGATAGAAACTCGAATGAATCCAGGTGTACCTAAGGCATTCCCACTTCGAATAATAAATCCGCGTTTCATCATTTCTTGGAAGATCACATCACTGTCTGCTTTTACTTCAAATAAAATAAAGTTTGTTTGTGATGGGTAATATTTAAGTCCATGTTTGTTACAAAATTCAACATATTGCTGTTTACCTTTTTCCGTTTGTTCCACTGTTTCTTGAATAAATGGTTGATCTTCCAATGCAACAATCGCTACTTTTTGACTTAATACCGTGTTGTTGAAAGGTGCACGCACTGGGTCTAATGTGGCAATTAATTTCGATTGACCGATTGCATATCCGATTCGGAAGGCAGCTAATCCGTATGCCTTAGAGAATGTACGCATGATTAATACATTCGGATATTCCTCTACGTAATGCAACGTATCTTTATAAGCAGGATCTGTTATATATTCAAAATAAGCTTCATCTAATACGATTAGTACATCACTTGGTACTTTCTCTATAAAGGAGCTTAATTCCTCATCCGATACAATAGTTCCTGTTGGGTTATTTGGATTACATACCCATACAATTGACGTGTTTTCATCAATTGCTTCTAACATTTTTTCTAAATCATGCTTACCATCTTTCAATGGCACTTTTCGAACTTCTGCTCCTTCAACTTCTGCATTATGACTGTATTGAGAGAAAGATGGATCTGCCATGACTGTATTAACACCGGGATAAAGAAGTGCCCGCGTAATGATTGCGATTATATCATCTGAACCGTTTCCAAATAGCAATTGTGATTCATCTACACCAAGATGTTGACTCACTGCTGTACGAAGTTCTTGCGCATAACCATCCGGATAAATGGCAAAATTCATTCCATTATTTACAATAAAATCTTTCACTTTAGGAGAGCAGCCAAAAGGATTTTCATTTGAAGCAAGCTTAACAACTTCCTTTAAACCAAATTCTTTTTGTACTTCCTCAATGGGTTTACCTGGTTGGTAAGCTTTCATACCGTAAATTTGTTTTTTAAATTTCATGATTGACGCTCCTTTTTATCGATTTTCATTGACTAAATCTGGTCTTAGTTTCACCGCATCATTTAAATAAACGTGGCGTATTTCTTTTTGAGGTACCGATGTATTCACATGCATTAACACTCGAATACATAAAGGCAAAGATCCAGGAACATCCATTTCGTGGGTACACATCGTTGGTACATATTTCCACCCATCAATTGAACGCACGGCCTTTGCTGGGAATGCGGCGTTAATATCCGGTGTTGTCGTGACAATCACCGAAGCAATATCTTCTGGAACGATATTGTTAACTCTCGCCATTTCTAACACTAATCTTTCCGTCTCACTATAAATCGCATCGGGCGTATTCGATTCTATCGTTATCGCTCCACGTATGCCGCGAATCATTTACATACCTCCTCTAGCAGATAGCGAAGCTCTCTATCTACTTCTCTACATTCCGATTCCCCAATTTCTCTTACGAATGGTTGGCCGATTTCCTGTAATAAAACAAATTTTAATTTGCCATATTCAATCTTTTTATCTTTCATTAAATATTCATATAATTCTACAAAAGAGAATCTCTTTACTTCTTCGAATGGATAGTCGTTTCGATATGCAAACTTTAGAAAATCAATCGTAAATTCTCTAGAAATTTGACCGTATCGTTCGCTCAAGAGAAGTGCATACACCATCCCGATCATGACCGCTTCTCCATGGGCAAGGCCGCCATAACCAGCTGCTGCTTCAATAGCATGACCATATGTATGCCCCAAATTTAAATATTTTCGGACAGATTGTTCAGTTTCATCTTGCCCTACGATTTTCGCCTTTACTTCGATGCCTGATTTCAAGTGGTTTGCTAAAGCTGTTTTGTCAATTTTCGTAATTGATGGAGTTTGCATCAATTGTTTTAACCATTTTTCATCTGAAATCAGCGCGTGTTTAATTACTTCAGCCATTCCTGAACGAATCTCTTTTGTTGGTAAACTATCTAAAAAGTTGATATCATAAATGACCGCTTCCGGTTGATAAAATGCTCCAACTAAGTTTTTGCCTAGCGGGTGGTTAATTGCCGTTTTTCCTCCAACGGCTGAATCGTGAGCTAAAATGGTCGTTGGAATTTGAATGTATGGGATTCCACGCATGAATGTTGCTGCTACAAACCCAGTCAAATCACCAACTGCTCCTCCACCAAAGGCAAATAAAAAGGATTTGCGCGAGCAATGTTTTTCAATTAAAAAAGTGTGGGCATCTTCGAAATTTTGAAAACTTTTACAAGCTTCCCCACCTGGCATCACAAACACTTCGAAAGGATAAGGGAAGTTTTCTTTAAAATATTGTTGTTGTGCTTGCCAAACATTCTCATCGGTAAAAACGACGAGTTTATCTGCTTTTTCAATTTTCTCTTTTAATGAATCGCAAGCGGTACGTAATATACCGCTTCCGATGAACACTTCGTAGGAATGGCTTTGGGTATTTACTGGGATTCGCATCATTAAAACTCCTTCGCCAATTTACGTGCTTCTTCAATTTGTGCTTTTAATTGTGGTAATTGATCGCTATGGAACTGTTCGACAATCGCCTTGGCAATTTCCCAAGCGATGACGCATTCAGCTACAACAGATGCAGCTGGTACTGCACAAGCATCGGAACGCTCCACACTTGCTTTAAATGGTTCTTTCGTTTCGATATCAACACTTTCAAGAGGTTTGTAAAGTGTAGGAATTGGTTTCATTACACCGCGAACAATGATTGGCATTCCTGTAGACATGCCACCTTCAAGGCCACCTAAACGATTTGTACGACGATGATAGCCTTGTTTATCATCCCAAACAATTTCATCATGAACTTCAGAGCCTCTACGACGAGCCATTTCAAAGCCGATACCAAACTCAACCCCTTTAAATGCATTGATGGATAACATCGCTTGCGCCAATTTACCATCTAATTTACGGTCATAATGAACGTAAGATCCTACTCCCGGCGGCATACCTTCCACAATGACTTCGACAACACCACCGATGGAATCTCCTGCTTTTTTCGCCTCATCAATTGCTTCTACCATTTTCGCAGAAGCTTCTGGGTCCACTGAATAGCAAGGATCATTTTCAACAATTTGGCGAATTTCATCTGCTGATTTGCCTGCAACTTTTGATGTATCTGCTTTAATGCCGTAAATTTCAGTAACATGTCCTACGATGGAAATACCTAATTCTTTTAAAAGAGCTTTTGCAACGGAACCAACAGCCACTCGCACAGTCGTTTCTCTAGCGCTCGAACGCTCTAACACATTTCGCAAGTCACGATGACCATATTTAATTCCGCCGACTAAATCAGCATGTCCAGGTCGAGGTCGGGAAATTTGACGCTTAATTTCTGAAGGATCTACATCTTCTGGGAGAGGTTCAATTCCCATAATTTTTGTCCAATGTTTCCAGTCATCATTTTTTACCACTAATGCAACAGGTGAACCTAATGTTTTTCCGTGACGAACTCCTCCAACTATTTCAACAGTATCTTTTTCAATTTGCATACGGCGTCCGCGACCGTGACCACCTTGTCGTCGTTTTAAATCGTAATTAATTTGTTCTGCAGTTATCGGTAAAAGGGACGGCAACCCTTCAATAATTGTCGTTAATTGTGGACCGTGGGATTCCCCAGCAGTTAAATATCTCATCAAACACTTTCTCCCTTCAACTCGTTAAAGTATGTATTTTTTAATATAACATAAAGCTAGTAAAAAAACATTGTGAATAAATAATTTTAATATAATATAGAATTTAACGAAAATATAATACGCTTTTCGCACAAGTCGAAAAGCGCCCAATCCTTTTTTCAATCTCATATTTTTCGGTAAAAAAACGTATCTTCCACTTCAAAACCATAACGAGCAGGATTGAATATTTGCTCAGTAGATCCTACAAACAAAATGCCACCTGGTCGTAAAGAATTGCTAAATTCTTTATAAATATGATCCTTTGCCTCTTCAGTGAAATAAATCATAACATTGCGACAAACGATTAAATCAAAGTTTTTCTCATATGGGTCACTTAATAAATTGTGCTTTTTAAATGTTACAGTATTTTTAATTTCATCTTTTACACGATAAAACTGCCCTTCTTCAATAAAATATTTTGCTTTTATAGCCGGAGGAACTTCTGCTAAGGAACGATCAGGATAAATGCCTAGCTTTGCTTTTTGAAGACAGTTTTCATCTATATCAGTAGCTAATACTTTTATGTAAGATAATGGTACATGGTTAGAGAGCACCATGGAAATTGTGTACGGTTCCTCGCCTGTTGAACAGGCAGCACTCCAAATTTTCAAACGGTTATTTTTTTCAAGCAGTTTTGGAAAAATTTTATGTTGAAGTACTTCCCACCGTTTCCCATTACGATAAAATTCTGAAACATTAATCGTCATTCGATCTAGGAATTCATTCAATAAATCTCGATCTTTTTCAACCCCGTGCAAAAAATCAACAAAATCTTTAAAGCCTTTTTTTTCATAAAGGGATGTTAAACGGCGTTTCATTTGTGCTTCTTTATATAGCGATAAATCAATACCTGTTAATTTTTTTATACCATTAATAAACAGTTCGTAGTCTGTCATAGTTATCGATCCCCTCTAATGACGTACACTTATTATATACAAAATTTTTCTTTTCTGAAATATGTAAAAGTTCAAAAAGTAAATTTCTAAAGCAGTATTAAATTTGTTCGTAGTTAGTATTTTTCTACTTTCGAATTTCACTACAGGCGAATGCTTTCCGCATGTTCGTCCTTAAAGGTTATTCCTTGCCTTTGCATTGTATCGATACTCGTGTTATTCCCTTTGCTTGTGTAAAAAAGAAGTCACAGTCTTATGCTTATTATATTCATATTATCAAAATTTACGGTTTCTGCAAAAATTTTCTATTGGCTAACCTTTTGCAATACCATATTAATAAAAAAACTATCCCAACAGCACAATTGCTGTGGGATAGCAAATTTACAGTGTATTAAACGATTTCATTGTTGAACCATAAATTGATTTCACGTTCAGCAGATGCTGGTGAATCGGAACCATGGATAACGTTTTCAGAAATTGTTACCGCATAATCGCCGCGAATTGTACCTGGTTGTGCTTCTTCAGGTTTTGTAGCGCCCATCATCACACGAGCTAACTTAATAATATTTTCTCCTTCCCAAACCATTGCAAATACTGGTCCAGAAGTGATGAAATCTACCAATTCACCAAAGAATGGTTTATCCTTATGCTCTTCATAGTGTTTTTCAGCTAATTCACGTGGAACATTCATTAACTTTGCTCCGCGCATTACAAATCCACGACGCTCAAAACGGTCAATAATGTCTCCTACTACTTGGCGTTTTACACCATCAGGTTTTACCATAAGAAATGTTCTTTCAATTGCCATAAGTTAAACAACTCCTTAAATCTCAATTAAGCTTTATTACCTACCGCTAAATGTTACCAAAATCAAGCTCAAGCTTCAACTATCAATATTAGAAATAGATATATTTTTTAAAACTTACGTTTACCGATAAACAATGCAATATCTCTTAGTTTTTTCTTTGTTGGATGTTCTGGTAATTGCTCTACTTCTTTCATTGCTTTCGCTAAATATTGATCGCTTACTTTCAAGGCTTCTTGAATTGAATCAGAATTGCGTACAATTTGAAGCATTTCTAACCGTTCCTCTTCTGTCACAATTCCTTTTGAAGCCCGCTCAATAAATTGGATAATTTTGGGATGATCTTTCATGAGCAATATAGGCAAAGTAATGTTTCCCTGCAATAAATCACTGCCTGCAGGTTTTCCAAGTTGTTTATCCGTTGATACGAAATCCAACACGTCATCCACGATTTGATAACTCATACCCACATAATAACCGAATCTCTTTAACCGCATTGTAACAGCAGGATCAACATTTGCTACTACTGCTCCCACTTCACAACTGGATTCAATAAGAAGTGCCGTTTTTCTTTTTATTCGACGGAAATAATCTTTTAAGTTTTGATTTAGTCGAAACTTATCTTCAATTTGAATGACTTCACCATTACAAATTTCAACCATCGTTCTTGCTAAAATTTGATGCGCCTTCGGATCTTTAATTTGGGATACATATTGAATTGCTCTACCGAAAATAAAATTACCAGTATGCATTGCAACTCGATTGTTCCATTGAGAACGAACGGTAGGACGCCCTCTTCTCATATCGGAATGATCGATTACATCATCGTGGACAAGGGAACCCATATGAATTAATTCGAGAGGTACAGCAGCATATTTCATTCTGTCGATATTATAATGACCAAATTTTGCACTCATTAAAACAAAAAGTGGGCGAATTCTTTTTCCGCCCGCACGTAAAAGGTGGAGAGAGGCATCATTTAATACATGCGACGTTGAATAAAGTGCTTTTTCTAATTCATTTTCGATGATTTCTATATCCGGTTTTAAATCGGAATAGATCATTTTTAACTTCATCTTTTCCACTCGCGAACCTCTCCCTAAACTTCTTTCTTAAATCCCATATGCATTGCTGCTGCACCACCACTATAACTTTTGTATGTGACGTTTACAAAGCCAGCTTCTTCAAACATTTTTGCAAGCTTTTTCATCCCTGGGAAAGTGCTTGCGGATTCTTGTAACCATGAATACTCTTCATAACTTTTCGCAAAAATTTTCCCGAAAAGCGGCATAATATATCGGAAATAAAAACGAAACAATTGTTTATATCCAGGCATTTCTGGTTGAGATGTATCTAAACAAACAGCCATCCCACCAGGTTTTAATACACGATGCATTTCCCTTAATACTTGCATATAATCCGGTACATTTCGTAAACCAAAACCGATTGTGACATAGTCAAAAGTGTTATCTTCAAAAGGTAGTTCCATTGCATTCCCATGTATTAACTCCACATGAGGATACGGCTTTACTTTCTCAGCTCCAACTTTTAGCATATTTTTGCTAAAATCAAGCCCTTTAACAACTCCATTTTCACCTGTTGCCTTTGCTAATGCAACTGTCCAATCAGCTGTGCCACAACAAACATCTAAACATGTAGATCCCGGTTTTACATTCATGCGTTTCATAATATCTTCACGCCATTTGACATGAAGCTTGAAACTAATCACCGAATTCATTTTGTCGTAGTTTTCGTAAATTTTCTCAAACACTTCATGGACGCGTTCTTCTTTGGATTTTTCCATCTTTTTCATAACCTTTCTTCACTCTATCTAATCAACCGTTCTGCAATATATTGTTTAAGTTCAGCTTTGATAGAAGAGATACGTAACAATTCTTGCAATTGTTGAATAAGAACATCCAATTTTTTCAGAAGGTATTGTTCAAAATTCAAATGATCAACGGGTACAAAGCTTTCTATCATTTTTTGTAAAAGGAGCGAACTATTACCTTCTCTATAGTTTAATAGTTCATTTTGTAATCGTAGAATCAATAAATTGATTTGCATTATATTTAAATATTGATCGTAATTGTAAAGTTGATAAAATCTGCTAATACATTCTGTTTCAATAACCGTTATACTATCTAACCAATCATCGATGGCGTATTGTCTCGGTTCATATACTCGAATTTCATGTTCAGATCTTAATACAACACTTTCAGAAAGTTGACGTATCAAAGAAATATTACCTGAATTTGCTAATATTTCATAATAACGACCACTGTAATAATCGCCGGACAGAACTGTTAGCTGCTGCTCTTTCGATGTTGCATCATACTCGTTGATGAGACCATGTTCCGCTAAAGATGCTTGTACAATTCCGACAGTAATGATTCCTTCATATTTTTCATCATCCCAATGGTCTCCATTAAAAAATGGCAACAGCATGTAAAATAATTGATTTTCATCCACCAATGGATTTCCAGTATATTTCAGAAGTGTTTTATGTTGCACATAACGATAAATATCCTTTTTTAATTGTTCAATATGGTTTTTTATATATGTTGCATCCATAGGTATTACTCCATTCCAATGTAAGCACAATCTACTGCACTTATTACAGTCGTCATCATAATGAGCGGTTTATTTTTTTGATTGGCTTTCAATGATTCCATGCGATGTATAGATTTTCGCTTTTCCACGAATTTTCATGGCCGACGTATGTTCAGTAAATTGAGCTATCATCACTTCTCCGGCATCTAATTTTTCTGAATGATGAAATTTTGTATCTTCACCACGAGTTAACCCAATTACATGTACGCCATCTTCTTCTGCTTCAATTACGACATAATCAGATTGGTTCATACTTCTCCCTCACATTTACATATTCTTTGTTATCATATCACAATCTATTTTGTTAATTAAGACATTTGAATAAATGAAATCACTTCTTGTCGTTTTATGTCATCTTCTTCATAAATTCCTCTTGCACATGAAGTCACTGTTTTTGTCCCAGGTTTTTTTAATCCTCTCATCGTCATACACATATGTTCAGCTTCAATCAATACAAAAACGCCTTGCGGTTCTAATTTTTCCATTAAAATATCTGCAATGGTTGTTGTAATTCGTTCTTGTAATTGAGGCCTGTGACTTACGGATTCCACTAATCGACCGATTTTGCTTAAACCAGCAACTCGGCCATCTTGAGGTATGTATGCAACATGAGCTTTCCCGTAAAATGGAACTAAGTGATGTTCACACATCGAATAAAAAGGAATATCCTTCACAAGAACTAGCTCATCATGGTTTTCATGGAAGACCGTTTCAAAATAACTTCGCGGATCTTCATTAAGCCCTTTAAACATTTCTTCATACATTTTTGAAACGCGTTTTGGTGTATCGATGAGTCCTTCACGATTAACGTCTTCACCTACGGCCTCTAAAATCATTTTTACAGCTTCTTCTATTTTTTTTAAATCAACATTTGACATATATGTTCCTCCTAAATCGACAAAGCACAACACTGTCAAAATGAATCGTAGCACATACAGACGTGAATCGCAAAAGGCTTTCACTCAAATTGTACTCTATATGTGTTGCTTTTTTGCTCCAATGGTAGAATTGATTTATCTTTCATTAATATTATAATATGTAAAAAGAGCAGTCATCATATTCATGACGACTGCTCTATGTAATTTTAAAGAAGCTATTATTTTACAGCTTCTTTAAGTGCTTTTCCTGGTTTAAATGCTGGCACTTTGCTTGCAGCAATTTCAATTTCTTCCCCAGTTTGAGGGTTACGACCTTTACGTGCAGCACGTTCACGAACTTCGAAGTTTCCAAAACCGATTAATTGCACTTTGTCACCCTTTGCAAGAGTGTTTTGAATTGTATCAAATACTGCATCTACTGCTTTAGAAGCATCTTTCTTAGAAAGACCTGCAGCTTCAGCAACAGAGTTTACTAATTCTGTTTTGTTCACACTGTTCACCTCCTCTCAAAGGGTTAAAAAAGCTAAATCATGTAAAAAGAGTAACATATAGAAATAAGCGGTGCAACTGTATTTATTCATGTTTGTCCAAGAAAAATTGAGTTTTTGGCACTTTGGATAATGAAAAGGACTTTTCGTCTATATGACAAAAAGTCCTTCTAATAAAATTCCATTATTTTTATTATCTCACTTTTTTTAAATAATAAACGTAATGAGTCCTTTTTCTCCTTCATTCACCATTCTTTCAATTGTTTGACGCATTCTTTTCTTTGCACTTGGCGGCACAGCATTCATTTTGAATCGAATTCCTTCCGTCAACACTTCATGCAGTGGCGTTCCAAACAATTGTGTTTGCCATAACGCTTCTCGATCATGTTTATATGCATACTGCAAGTCTTTCAATAACTGTTGGCTGTGGAACTCTGACCCAATTAATGGCGAGAACTCAGATTCCATATCGACACGTATGATATGGTAAGATGGAGCTTTCGCCTTCATGCGAACACCGTAGAAATTATTTTGTTTAATTATTTCTGGCTCACTTGGCTCAAACTCTTCCATCGTCGGAAGCGTTACACCATAGCCATTGATTGTCGCTTCTTCAATCGCATCTCGGAAGCGTTTTTGTGCTTTTTTCGCTTCTTGTGCCTCTTTAATGAAGAGCAGCCAATCTTTTTTCGTGTCTATCGGCGCATCTAAAAATTCATTGCAAACCGCCTTATAAATTTCCGGTTTTAATGTGATACGCACCGTTGCCACACCAAGTCCTGCATCAACTCTTTCAATCTCGCAGCTTTCAATAAAATCAATTTCTCTTAAATCTTCTACTGCATTATGGACATCGCGAATTTTCGTTACAGAATTCAGCACATTTCCAACTGCTTCTGAAAGCGTTGCATTGACGTGGTGAGTCGGTTCTAATACATCAAGCCAATCAGGTTTTTCCACTTCAATATCTTCCACAGGGAATTCATACAGAGCTTCTTCTAAAATAAACTCCATATCATTTAACGTCATTTGATCAATAGCTATTGCAATGACAGGAACGTTATAACGGGAGAGCAATTCATTACGCAACTTTTGCGTATTTTGATTGTTTGGATATTGGCTGTTTAAAATGATGACGAATGGCTTACCGATTTCCTGCAATTGTTCAACAATTTGTTCTTCCGCCACTTGTGCAGCTTCTCGTGAAATCCCATTAACAGTGCCGTCTGTCGTTACAACTACACCGATGTTTGCATGGTCGCGGATCACCTTATCTGTTCCGATTCGAGCTGCTTCTTGGAATGGAATAGCTTCAGTGTTCCATGGTGTGTGCACATACTTTGGTCCATTTTCATCTTCATACCCTTTTACCCCATCAATGACATAACCAACACAATCAGCAAAACGAATCCGGAAAGGTATTTCACTTTCCCCAATACAAATTTCTGTACCATGAGCAGGAACAAATTTTGGTTCTGCAGTCATAATGACTGGGCCAGGTGAACTTTGTGGTAGCTCGTCCAGTGCTCTTTTCCGTTCTTCTTCATCCACGATGTTTGGTAGGACGATTGACTCCATCATTTTTTTCACAAAAGTGGACTTACCAACCCTCACAGGCCCTACAACCCCAATATATACATCACCATTTGTTCTTTCTGCTATTTGTTGAAAGATTTGTTCGCCTATTGTAGTTCCTCCTTTACGTACTTCAATCTATGAATTATATACTTAAAATATGAAAAACCTTGCACGAAAAGTCGTACAAGGCTTAAATTTTTTTATTTTTTTATTGGATCAAACATAAATACCGGTTCATTATTCTCGTTCACAGTATATGGCAGTGAATAGGCCGGTACTACTGGATAAGCTTCCACAAGCAACATACGAATATCTTCTCCTGGCTCAGGTTTCAAATGATTTTCTCTTATAAACTGAGCTAAATCGATGGAGTAGTCTACATAGGCTTGTCCTTCTGTTGAAGCAACTAATGGTAAATGATTATTCGAATATGGACTTGGCACAGTTAGTTCTTTAGCAAAGCCTAATTTCTTAAAATCTATTGAATATACATAATCCGCAATCCTGTCTTTATAAGGCATGTATTTTGTTGAGAGAAGACGAATATTTAAATCTCGAATCGTTTCTGCTGAACGTAAGTCTACTAATTTTACAGTTGGATTGTTTTCCGGGTCCCAAATAATATATTGGAATATGCCACCTTTTTCGTAGGAATTCCCTGGGATATTCGCTAAATATTTTGGAACCAATTTCGAGAAATCGATGGGATATTTAATAAATATATCTGTATCCATATCTTTATTTTTTATCGGCAGCACACCTGTTTCCGCTCGATATTGATCGATGGCATTTTGCACAGCAATCAGTTGAGCTTCATCAGGTATTTGATTCTCAACACGTTCTTCCTGTGGAAACAAACATCCAGATAGTAAAAGGGATGTCGAGAGTAATAGTATGAAAAAAATGAATTTCCGTTTCTGTTTCATGATTTTCACCCCTTTGTTTATGATGGCCACGTAAAGATTACTAAAACCATTAATAATGTGCCAAATATAAAAATAATAAATGCAATCAGTCTAATGAAAAAGGATAATATAGCATTATTCACCCATTTGCGAGCTGCTGTTATCATAAGAATCGATAAAATCATTGCGGCTATCGAGTAAAAGGAAACCCACATGACATCCATCGGGTGCATGTTCGCTAATGGACCACGTGCAGCACCAAGTACGAATTTATCTATATCCATTAATAACGGATGACTCATTGCAATTCCTCCTTTCAAGAAGCGGTATGTATACAAATTTGCATGATATGGCACAAAACACACTGACGCACATGCGTTCGTTTTCATTGCACATGAACGGGTATTATTTGTAGTTCCCGATACTCAACTCGACTTTGAATTCTTTCATACCCGCTCATTGATGCAACGAAAATGCTTGTCCTTTTATTGTAAATAATCGATTTCTCTTTTCTTTAAGCGATTCATTAACTCATCAACAGCATCTTTCGGTTCTTTTTCATTAAATAATACTTCAAACAATGCAGTTGTAATTGGCATCGGAACATCGTATTTTTTGGCAAGCTGGTAAGCAGCTTTTGTCGTGCGAACTCCTTCAACGACCATACCCATGCTCTCTAATACTTCAGCCAGCTTCATGCCCTTTCCAAGCATGTTCCCCGCTTTCCAGTTACGCGAATGAACGCTCGTACAAGTAACGATCAAATCGCCCATACCAGTTAATCCTGCAAAGGTGAAGGGATTGCCTCCCATTCGCACACCTAAACGAGCAATTTCCGCAAGTCCTCGGGTAATTAATGCTGCCTTTGCATTGTCCCCATAGTTTAGGCCATCGGAAATCCCTGCTGCTAAGGCAATTACATTTTTCAATGCACCGCCTAGTTCAACGCCGATTACATCGGTATTTGTATAGACACGGAAATACTGGTTCATAAATAAATCTTGTATTTTTTCAGCGGAACGGAGATTTGTACAAGCAGCAGTAATCGTTGTTGGATGATGCAACACCACTTCCTCCGCATGGCTAGGACCTGATAATACGACGATATCTTCAATCACATGCGGGGATATAGACTCCTCTAAAATTTCTGAGATGCGTTTTAAAGAATCTGGTTCTATCCCTTTTGATACGTGCACAATTAATACTTTTCTATTTAAATAATTCATAATGTTTTCTGCTACTTCACGAATCGCTTTTGTCGGAACCGCAAAAATGATGATATCTCCATGTTCTGCCGCTTCTTTCAAATCACTTGTTGCCCTTAAATTTTCAGGTAGTTGTATATTCGGAACATATTTTTCATTCGTATGTTGTTCATTTATTTCTTTCGCTTGCTCATGTCGGTGGCTCCAAATTAATGTATCGTGTCCATTTTCAGCCAACACCATTGCTAAGGCAGTTCCCCATGAACCTGCTCCTAACACTGTTACCTTTTTCATTTTTATTTATCCCTCACTCTTTTACTCACGTGCCCGTGGTATGATACGTATCGGCGTTCCCTCAAAATCAAAGGTTTCACGAATGCGGTTTTCCAAAAATCGAAGATAAGAGAAATGCATGAGTTCTGGATCGTTTACGAAAGTGATAAATGTAGGTGGCTTAACAGATACTTGTGTCGTGTAATAAATGCGTAAACGTTTTCCTTTATCTGTAGGGGCTGGGTTTCTTGCAATAGCATCTTCAATTACATCATTTAATAAAGAAGATTGAATGCGCATTGCATGGTTTTCACTTACCCGCTTCACTAATGGTAAAATTTGACTCAACCTTTGTTTCGTTTTAGCAGAAACAAACACAATCGGAGCATAATCCAAAAATAAAAATTGATCGCGAATCGTTTGGGTAAATTCATTCATTGTTCGTTCATTTTTTTCAATGGCATCCCATTTGTTCACGACAATGACGATACCTTTACCCGCTTCATGAGCATACCCTGCAATTTTCTTATCCTGCTCTTGTATTCCCTCTTCTGCATTTAATACGACAAGCACCACATCTGAACGTTCAATCGCTCTTAATGCTCTTAATACGGAATATTTTTCTGTGCTTTCATATATTTTCCCTTTTTTCCGCATTCCAGCCGTATCGATAATGACAAAATCTTGTCCGTCATACGTATAAGGAGAGTCGATTGCATCTCGAGTAGTTCCAGCGATATCACTAACGATTACCCGCTCTTCTCCGAGAATTGCATTTACTAATGAAGATTTTCCTACATTTGGTCTACCAATTAATGAAAACTTAATGACATCGTCTGAATATTCATCTTCATATTCTTTAGGGAAATATTTTGCACATTCATCCAATAAATCCCCAATCCCTAATCCATGCGAACCGGAAATTGGAATCGGCTCCCCAAAGCCTAAAGAATAAAAATCATATATTAATTCACGCATGTCTGGGTTATCAATTTTATTGACTGCCAGTACAACTGGTTTTTTTGTTTTATAAAGCATTTTTGCGATTTGCTCATCTTGAAGAGTTACTCCTTCTCGACCGTTCGTCATAAAAATAATCACATCGGCCTCTTCCATGGCAATTTGTGCTTGGGCACGAATTTGTTCTAAAAATGGTTCATCTCCAAGATCAATTCCACCTGTATCAATAATATTAAATTCATGGTTTAACCAATCTGCCGAACTGTAGATGCGATCTCGGGTCACCCCAGGTATATCTTCCACAATGGAAATGCGTTCACCAACAATTCGGTTGAAAATTGTTGATTTTCCTACATTCGGACGACCTACGATGGCGATTACTGGTTTTGTCATCTGTCCTTCATCCTTCCAAATTCTTATCCTTTGTATTATACACGATATCCAATTATATATCATTTTTTGACATAAATGGACATAAAAAAAGCGCACTCCTTAAAGCACGCAATTTTTATTCGAAATAAAATTTATTGATCTGTAAATTTTTTCAATTGTTCCCCTATTACATCACTAATGGAGAATCCTGTTGTCTCTTCTGGTAATTGATAATCAAATTCTTCTTGATGCTTTGGGTTTTCTTCAAGTTCTTTCATGCTTAGTGATAAGCGCTTTTCTTGCTCATTAACATCAAGCACTTTCACTTGAACCTCTTGACCTTCTTTCAACACTTCGTGAGGGGTATTGATGTGTTTATGAGAAATTTGTGAAATATGAACTAACCCTTCAACACCTGGGAACACTTCAACAAAGGCACCGAAGGACACTAAACGCTTCACCGTACCAGTCAATACTTGACCTTTTGAAACACGTTCTGCAATGTTTGCCCATGGACCAGGTAATGTCTCTTTAATGGATAGAGAAATTCTTTCATTTTCCGGGTCAACAGATAAAACTTTTACTTTCAATTCTTGCCCTTCTTGAAGAACTGTGTTAATATCATCTACATGTTCATGGGCTACTTGTGAAATGTGCACAAGCCCGTCAACGCCACCTATGTCAACGAAGGCACCAAATGGAGCTAATCGTTGAACTTTACCATTTAATACGTCTCCTGGCTTTAGGCTCTCTAGCAATTCTTTCTTTTTATTTGCTTTTTCTTCTTCTACAACTGCACGGTGAGATAAAATTAATCTTCCTTTTTCTTTATCTAACTCTGTAATTTTGAATGTTAGCGTTTTACCTTTGTAATCTTCAAAGTCTTCTACGAAATAATCTTCTACTAAAGATGCTGGTACAAATCCTCGTACTCCTAAATCAACTACTAAACCGCCTTTTACAACATCTTTTACTTCTGCTTCAAAAACTTCTCCCTTTTTGTATAGCTCTTCTAATTTATCCCAAGCTTTTAAAGCATCTACTTTACGTTTCGATAAAACAAAGTTTTCTTCTTCTACTTTCGTGATCATTAATTCTAGCTCATCGCCAACAGACACCACATCGGATGCTTTTTCAATGTGCAAACTAGAAAGTTCACTAATTGGTACAATCCCATCAAATGGTGCACCTTCTATTGTAACGGTTACTGCTTTGTCTTCAACTTTTGCAGCAGTCCCTTTTACAATGTCTCCTTCACGAAATTCTTGGCCAACTCCTAAGTTCATTTCCTCGGACATATGTAACCCTCCTTCGCATCTTACAATATCTATTTTATTAGAAATTGCATTTAAACACAAAATTTTTTCCTTATAGTTTAAATATTTCCTTTTTTATGAATAAAATACGCGAAAAGAAACGATTATTATTCCATCTTTTCTTTCGCTAAATGTAAAATTTTTTCTGCAACTTCTTCAATTGATAAGTGAGTAGTGTCTAAATAAATGGCATCTTCCGCTTGAACTAATGGCGATATTTTACGTTCCATATCTTGCTGATCGCGAAGCGCTATTTCCTCTTTTAGCTGTTCATAGTCAGAAGGAATGCCTCGTTTTTTATTATCAAGCAATCTTCGTTTTGCTCTTTCTTCAACAGAGGCAGACATAAAAATTTTCAATTCAGCTTCTTTTAATACATGAGTACCTATATCTCGTCCATCCATGACAACTGCGCCGTCTTTTGCTAATTGTTTTTGTTTAGCTACGAGGATTTCACGAACTTTTGCAAGAGAAGCAACTTGCGGAACATTCGCTGTTACTTCATTGGAACGAATTTTTTTTGTCACATCCTCTCCATCTAAGAAAACTAGTTGTCCATTTGGAGATGGCTTTAAGTCGATTTTAGTCTTTAGCAACATTTCTTCTAGTTTTTTTTCATCATTTAATTGTATGTTTTCTTTTAACGCTTTATACGTAACAGCTCGATACATCGCTCCAGTATCAATGTAAGTGAATCCTAATTGTTCTGCCACGATTTTTGCAATTGTACTTTTTCCTGCACCAGCAGGTCCATCGATGGCTATTTGTATGTTTTTTCCCATGACAATCCCTACTTTCCTTCAACATTGTAACATAAACAAAGTTTTTTACTTTTACTATTTTCATAGTTTGTGTAAATAAAAACAACTAGTTTGTATTACATATTGTTGTCGAATCCTTTATTTTTATCCATAAAAAAAGCCTCCAATATCGTTTATTGGAGGTCCTTTGTCTCCTTACGCAGCATCACTTGGCGTTCAAAACAGAATCGAAGAATGAATTGTTTATCTAGTTCGTCCGTATCGATAAATTGAAGAGATGCAAGCGTTTGGTCATTCTTTTCAAATATACGAACCACTTCTGCATCCGTTTGAATGTATTGAATTTCTCCAGATTTATAAGGCAATACAATCGTTAGTTTGACCTTATCTCCCTCTGAAAATGGAGGGGATATAGGCACTTTGATAGCGGCTCCACCTGCGCTAATATCATCCGTTACGTATTGATAAAATTGATTTAAATGCTCTACTGCAACGTCTACAGGTGTTTTTACTCGAACAAATTCCCTTCTTTGGATTTTGATGAATTCATCATCTGGAGGACAAGAAAGCATTATCATAGGAATTCGATCCATTTTACGACCGACAACTTCCGTTTGAAATGCATAGTTGATATCATCATCGTTTCGAAAAATTGCACGAAACTGGGAACCGTCAACTAGATAAACTGTTCTATCCGTTTTCGTATCTACGGGATAAGTGATAAAAATGATATTGTCTTTCTTTTCCATTACTTTACATTTAAATCTTTCAACTTTTTCTGATGACGTTGGTTCCAATGTGAGAACTGTCCCAATCTTAATATCCATACTTACTCGCCTCGCACAATAATTGTAATTTTATTATTGCACGAATTAAGGCGAATTTCTAGAGCATTTTGATAATTATGGTAATTGTTCCACTTTTATGACATCATGATTTTCCGTATCCACAACAACTCGATATGTTTGATTGATATTGTCTGAAAAACGAGCAATTACTTCATAACATAATCTTAATTCATATGCTTCATTTTCTGTGTAGATAAACCGCTCTTCTTCCACTACTGTATTTGGTCGGAAGAATTGTTTCCAATCGATCGGTACCACTGGCTGGTTTTCATTAATGTTTTCTCTTTGTACATATTCCATTGCATTTAGCCCTAATAACTCACCGCTATCTTTAGAAACTTTTAATTGTACTCCATCAGGATACACAAACGCATTATGCTTGCCAGCCACTCGAGCAAGATGAATATGCCAAGCTTCATGGTTTTCTCGCATTTCAACTAACGCTAAATCATCATATCCAGCTCGGTCTATAAATTGTTGTACTAACTCCTTCACTTTTTCTTGTGTAATATTTTTGTCTGGCTGTACCGGACGTTCAGATAAGAAGGAAATTAAATGGCCACCTTTTACAGTAATGTCCGCATATCCGACCCGACTACCCTTTACAAATTGAATGTGATAAAACGGATAAGGTGCATCATCTTTACTTTTCGATACAGTATACGTAGCATCTTCAATTCCAGGAACTAGTTTCTCTAATACTTGAATTGCTTCGTCCTTCGTAATTTCACGATCTCTTATATGTTTTAAGTCTCTTTTCTTTAGCCAATCAGATTCACTCGTTGTTAATGGGAAGTCCTTTTCCGTGTAAGTTTTTAAGTTTGATGCGAGGTTTTTAAATGGTGATTCTTCAAGCTCTGTTTTTGCAACTTGTTGCCATTTATCAAAGTTCCCATCATTCTCATAAAATTGAGCTGTTGCAACAGCCCATTCATCTGTTAGTTGCTCTAAATTTTTGTTTACAACTTTCATTTTGGATTGCCAAGTTTCATAATCACCATTTGTCGAAGCTCTTTTTGCTTCATCTCCTATTTTCCCAATATATCGTAGCCATTGATTTGCTACGTCAGGATTTAAAGGCAACCCACTAATAGATGAACGTAATTCATTACTAGTACGCCAAATATTATCAAGTTCATTTTGTAACGCCTTCTCATCTTGGAACAATAGGGATTGAGCTACAGACCGTTGCAAATAGGATAATTTTTCGCTGGCATTGGATAATGAGTTTGTATATTGAGCATGAATAGCTTGTTGTAATTGTTTATTATCTTCTTTGACATCAAAAGCATATAATCCTAGTGCGATAACAGCAATGGAAAGTAAGTAAACTGCACTTTTCATATTGTCGCTCCTTTAATAGCAAAAGATATGTTGACCAATTTGTTTAATTTGAGGTCTTGACCAAATCCATTTGCTTGTAGCTGTATTAGGATTGAAATAATAAAGAGCATTTTCAGATGGATCCCATCCGCTCATTGCATCAAGTACTGCCTGTTTTGCTCTTTCATTTGGCGTTAACCAAATTTGTCCGTCAGCTACTGCTGTAAATGCACCTGGTTGGAAAATGATCTCTGAGATGGTATTCGGGAAATCTGGAGATTCAAGTCGATTTAGAATTACTGCTGCCACTGCAACTTGCCCTTCGTACGGTTCTCCTCTTGCCTCACCATAAACTGCATTCGCCATTAGTTGTAAATCTTGTTCTGTAAATTTCGGAGGTAGTTGATAACTTGTACTTCCTGATGATCCTTTGTTGCCTTTTACTTGTTGGTTCAGAGGAATTCCACCATAATAAGTAAAATCTCTACCTGCATTGATTTGAGCATGAACCCATTCACGATCAAAATCACTGTTGTTAACAAGTACTCTTTTTGTTTGTGCTCCTGCAATGCCGTCCACTTTCAAGCCATAACTTTCTTGGAAGTTTCGTAAAGCCCAATAAGTACCATAGCCAAATTTCCCATCAATTTTTCCATGATAGAATCCTAAGTATTGTAATCTTGCTTGTAACTCAATCACATCATCACCGAAGGCTCCCCGTTCTAAAACTTGGTTAGAAAAAGCGAATGATTCTTCAGGCTTCATGACAGTAAATGTACCGATTGTGGTCATTAATATGAGCATTGAGATCAGAAGTTTTCTTACCATATATTTCACTCCTTTTTCATAGCATGTTAAATTTAGCATCATTTATGCACATTCGAATGAAAAAATGGTCGAATCAACAATCGAAACGACCATTCAGGAGTTATTATGTACAGTGAATGAAATTTTATTGTTATTTTCAAATAAAATAAAAAATGACCTAAAAAGCAATCTCATTCCTTTTAGGTCATGCTAAATTTTATTTTGTTCTATTAAATGCTTAATTAAATGCTCGTGAGCTAACTTCACTTTCCTTAACGCAAACCACCATAAAAATAACATAAATGGTGCGATTAAATAAACCCAATAATCTTCAAACATCAAAATAGAGTTATAGGCAAAATGCAATAGAAGCGGCGCTCCAATAGAAAGAACTAAGTATTCCATTGAACGATTATTCTTTGTGAATTTACTTTTCCCAAAATAATAGCCCATCACCACACCAAATAATGCGTGACTTGATACAGGTAGTAACGCACGCATAAATGCCGTATCTATTCCAAATGTCAACAAATAAAGGAGATTTTCCATTGTGGCAAACCCAAGCGAAGCAGCTGCTCCATACAAAATTCCATCATATGGATCGTCAAATTCAACATGGCGATAAATAAATGCAAAAATAATGAACCATTTAAAAAATTCTTCCATAGTACTTGAGAAAACAACATTGAGGAGAAATGGATTTGTAATTAATTGTTCTTCCTGCAAGACATATTGAATGAACATAATAGGGAAAGTAATTAATAGTCCAAAAATAAATGTTCGAAAAAGTGTTTTTCGAGGTTCAGTCGCCATTTGATTTCGCAAATAAAAGTAGCTAAATAATGCTAATCCTGGAGCAATCGCTGCAGAGAGTAAAATAAACAATATCGACGCTCCCTTCCTTATACATAATATTTTATAGTATTACCTACCTTTTTTAAAGTTTAGGACCATAAAATTTCTAACAATAAATAAAGCGACGATTATCCGTCGCGAAAACCTCACGAAATCAAAAATTTTTTTAAAACCCCTTTTTTGCGCTGCAACACTAAAATGTACTGTAGATCGTTGCATCCCCAATACAAATCTCTTTCTTTTTCAAAGTGCAAATCATCATATCCTATATATTACCTCATATCAGAAATATTTCTATAATTTAAAATTTGTTATATCCTCATTTCGAAGTAAATTTAAAAAGTTCGACTTATCGAAATATGCATTGTAATTATTGCATATAAAAGTATTCAATCCATTTTTCATAAAAAAGCACTACCCATTCATTAAATGCGAGGGTAATGCTTAAAATGACACGATTTATTAATAAACATAGAATGTCTTGCCCGTATGAGCACCTAGAATACTCTTTTTATAGGCAAGAGCAACTCTTTTTACGGGAACTGGCTCAAATCCTTCAAACATAGATCCATAATCTTCAAATGATTCTTCTAGAATTGTTGGGCTAACGCTATTAATTCGAATTCCTCTTGGCATATCAATAGCTGCGGCTTTGACAAATGCATGTACGCCACCATTTGCCATGGCTGCAGAAGCTCCAGTTTTGATCGGATCATCCATTAGAACTCCAGTTATTAAAGTAATTGATCCATTGTCCTTAATATAAGGTAAACCTAGTAATACTAAATTGATTTGACCTAAAAGTTTACTTTGTACTGCAATTTGATTTAGTTCAGGCGTCAATGTTTCAAGGGACGTATAGTGCACTCCTCCCGCTGCACTTACTAAAGCATCGATTTCGCCTACTTCTTTAAACATCTGTTTTATACTTTCAACTGATGTAATATCGACTTTTATGTCCGCTTTACTGCGACTTGCACATATAATTTCTGCTCTATCTTTCATTTCTTCAACTACTGCTTTTCCAATTGTACCAGTAGCTCCTACAACTAAAATTCTCAAACCAATTCCTCCTCTATCCAAAAAACCGTTTATGAAAAAACATTACTTGATTTCATGCTATTAATATAAAATCTGTTTTATGAAAATGTAAAGCTTGTGCGTAAAGACTCGTTTACTTTAGAAATGTTTTTTGAAATGTCCATTTAAGTGAAGGCGGCTTGTCCCGTCATTCCTCTTCCGTAGCAAAGCAAGACTTTCTATAGGAAAAGCGTAACAACCCACAGAAGTGAAGAACGAGCTCCTGCGAGGCTAAGAATACCCCCCGCAGAAAGCCCGCAGAAACGAAAATCGACAAAACAATTTGTAGGCAATAATTTTTACTTTTTGGATAAGCCCTTACTTTTTCGCATTTTTTCTTGAATTGCTTTTGCAATAAAGGATCCATGGAATTTACCGTTTTCGATGAAAATTTCATTGGCATTGTTGCCGGCAGCGAGAACTCCAGCTATGAACAAGTTTTCAATATTTGATTCCATCGTTTCAGGATGATATGTAGGTCGACCTGTTTCCTCATCAATCGTTACACCCATTTTTCGAATAAAAGAGTGATCTGGATGATATCCAGTCATTGCAAAAACAAAATCGTTTTTAATTACTTTTTCTTTCCCATGAATATTTAAAACAACTTCATGTTCACGAATTTCTTTAACGGTCGTATTAAAGTGCATAACCACTTCACCATTTCGGATAAGTGATTGAAATTCTGGTAATATCCAAGGTTTAATGCTAGGAGAGAAGTCGCTACCTCGGTAAGCAACCGTAACACGTGCTCCTGCCTTATGCAATTCTAAAGTTGCATCAACCGCTGAGTTTTTCCCACCAACAACTAACACATCTGTATCAAAGAATGGATGGGCTTCTTTAAAATAGTGGAATACTTTTGGTAAGTCTTCTCCAGGGACATTCATATAATTTGGATGATCGTAATAACCTGTCGCCAAAATAACGTAAGGTGTTTCATATTGTGCTTTATCTGATGTTACAGTAAATAATCCATCTTGTCTTTTTTCCACAGAAAGTACTTTCTCAAATCGGTTCACATGAATATTTTTTAATTTCACGACTTCACGATAATAGACAAGAGCTTGATTTCTGCTTGGTTTTCGTTGTTCAACAATAAACGGAACATCGCCAATGGCTAATTTCTCACTTGTTGAAAAGAATGTTTGATGGGTTGGGTAATGATAAAGCGCATTTACGATGTTCCCCTTCTCAATCACGATGGGTTTAAGCCCAATATTTTGTAGTTCAATTGCTGCCGATAAACCACAAGGGCCTCCTCCAACTATAATTGCATCTACTTTTTGCATTGAAATACATCTCCTTAATTCGACAAACTACCAACTTTTATTATAACGCGAATTGTCAACCCTTTGTTTGGAGTTCACTATGGAAGTTTAAGTCAATTATGTGACATTCAGGTTTTGCACCAAAACGTAAGGGTACCATCGATGTTCCATAACCATTACTAATGAGTGTGTACTTGCCATCTTTAGCGCTAAACGAGCCAACAGGATAAATACCAAAAGGCCCTAATCGAATTTGGCCTCCGTGGAAATGTCCGCCCAACCATAGATCAGCATGATAATCTTTTAATTTTGAAAATAGATTTGGATTATGAGAAACGAAAATAACGATATCCTCAGGATGACATTTACTAAATGCTTTTTCAGGTTGAGCTTTGCGTGATGATAGATCATCGACCGCACTTAACCAACATCGATTTATCGTATTCGGGAGTAACACTGCATCGTTTTCTACGATTTGTACACCCGTTTCTTGAAAAATTTCTCTTAATCGCTCCTCTCCCACTTCCCGATCATTATTTCCCCAAACGAAATAAACAGGACCTAATGTTTTTAGAAGATGAAGATTGCGGTAAATGGTCGATATTTTTGTTCTCCTATCTGCTAAATCTCCTCCAATAATAACAGCATTGATTGGAGCGTTTATGTCTTGAATCAATTTGTCGCTAATTAATCGGGTATGAATATCAGAAATGAAAAATATCGTGTATTTTTCCTTTTTACCTTTTAATGATATTTCATGATGAATGACGTTATTTTCAAAAGCTTCCTTTACCATAAAGGAAAGGATTGAACCGAAGATGAGGACCGTTGCCAAAACAATCATGTAAGTTGTACCCCTCCTGATAAAACAAAAAGACGTGGTGAATATACCATCGTCTTTTCAATCCACTAGCCTACAGTAATGTATAATATTTTACTGGATTTTATTCAACTGATAAAATATTTTCTTTTATTCCGGAATTACGAGCGACTGTCCTGGACTAATGATATCGGATGATAAATTATTTGCCGCTTTAATTTTTTCAACACCACTCATAGGATCACTATAATATTGCTTTGCAATACGGAATAAGTTTTCATTTGCACTAACAGTATGTACTTTTACATTTTCTTTTTGCTTTTCATGTTGTTGAGGAGGACTATTTTCATTTTTCTTTGAAGAATCGTCCTTTTCTGTTTGTTTATGTGAAGAATCGGTTATTGGTTCTTTTTCACTTGATTTAGCTTCAGAATCCTTTTTTACTTCTTTTTCCGTTGCTTCAGATGAAGATTCTTTTTCTTTGTTTTCATCCGCTTTATCTTTTTCATCCTTATTACTAGCTGCTACTGCATTATTTCTTTGGACTTCAATTAAATTTTCATCTTTATTAACCGCAACTTCTTCATTATCTCCTGGATTCCAAAAGCCCCAAACATATATTAAAATCGCTAATGGAATACCGATTAGAATAACGGTTAAAGTGGTGAGTAATGGAGTTTCTTTCGATTTTTTCTTTTTACGTCGACGTTCTGAACGACTTAGTCTCGTATTTGAATCTTTTATCTCAATCGATTGGCGATGTTCTTCAATCTTTTTTCGATAATCATTTTTACTCATAATGCACCTCCATTTGCAATCATATCTAATTATGACGAAAATGAGGGAAAAAGTAAATGAGAGGAAATTTTTATTTTCAAAGATTTTTGTCGTAATTAAGATTATTTTACTACAATCAGTCAGTTCCTAACAAAATTTGTCGCAATCTCGTCTGCCAAGTGGTCGAATTTCTTTTTGTATCTTTTGTTATTCTTGGAAGAAGAAAATGCTGATATTCTAAACCACAATGTTCACAGCAATGCTCTGGTTTACTATTTAATGTTTGGCCAAAGTAATGGACAAGTTGTTCTCGAATACATTGATTACTTTTTACAATGTTCAACATTTCTTCCACAGAACGATATTTGTCATTCATCATTTGTCGAAAAATAGACTTGACTTCATCCATCGAATAATGCTCCATCCAATAGTGCAACACGCGAAAAGACGTTTCAGAAATCAGTCCATCATGAACCATTTCTTTCGGGTTAACTTGCCTTCTTACATATTCAACGTACAACTCAATTTGATTTTCATTCGGCAAATCTTCCCCTGCAATATAGTGAGCTACATCTTCATCCCCATCACCATACAACAAAATAGCAACTGCGTCTTTGCCGTCCCGACCAGCTCTTCCTACTTCCTGCATATAATCTGCAATGTTTGATGGAATTGAATCATGAATAATTTGACGTACATTTTCTTTATGTACGCCCATGCCAAAAGCATTCGTAGCAACAATCCATTCCAATGAGCCGTCTAAAAACTGCTGTTGAATAAATTGTCGGTCTACCGCATCTTTTCCCCCGTGATAGGAAGAAACAGAAAGCCCATGATTCAATAATTGTGTTGTGATATCATCCGTTCTTTTTCTCGAACGCGTATAAATAATGCCCGGCCCTTCTGTATGTAAAACATGTTCAATGAGCCATTCCATTTTTTCTTCCTTTGCGTGAAATATTTTTTTCCCATAACGAATGTTTGGACGGTCAACGGAATGTATGTATTC
Source organism: Ureibacillus thermosphaericus (assembly GCF_012396605.1). Lineage (GTDB taxonomy): Bacteria > Bacillota > Bacilli > Bacillales_A > Planococcaceae > Ureibacillus > Ureibacillus thermosphaericus. Next base: position 177,079 of record NZ_JAAXPW010000001.1, on the reverse strand, counting down.
ATAAGGGTCATCCATCTTTAAAACATGCCTTATATCTTCTAGCACTTTTTCTGTTGCAGTTGCAGTTAATGCTAAAATCGGAGGTCGCCTATCTTTAATTAAGCCTCCAATTTTCAAATAATCCGGTCGAAAATCAAATCCCCACTGGGAAATGCAGTGTGCTTCATCAACCACAATTAACGCCAATTCCATCTGATTCAGTCTGCTTTTAACCTGTTCCTGCATCAACATTTCTGGTGAACTAAAAATAAATCGATATTGTGGTAAAAATTGTAAAACTCGTTGTTTTTGTTCTCGATTCAAAAAAGAATTCAATGCTACTACCCGTTTTTCACCATATTGTTTCATCCGATCAACTTGGTCTTGCATGAGGGAAAGTAATGGAGAAATAATTAATACCGGTTTTTTAAATATGTATGCTGGAAGCTGGTAACATAAGGATTTCCCCATTCCAGTGGGAAGTAAAGCGATTGTATCTCTTCCATTCATTAACTGTTCAATGACTTCTTTTTGTCCTGGTCGAAATGAAGTGTATCCAAAATGATTTTGTAACAGCTGTTCTAATTGCAAGAATTTTCACCTCTCGCCAGTGCAAGACGCAATTGAAAATAAGATAAATGCGGTAGCACTTCATGAAGAATTTTCAACTTTTTCGTATTGTAATCTTCTGTCGTTGTAAGCACGAGCTGTATATCTTCTTTTTTTACAAATTGTTCAATTGGAAACGTTGGATCATTGATTGCCAATTCAACTAAGTGGTCTTCAATAGTACTTTGTTTTAGCTTCCGAATTTTGCAGATTTGTTCAATCGAATATCCTTTTTTAAAGAGCATTGCAGTGTGATAAGCAGAACCCGTTAACGGGATTTCTACGCGAATCTTATCAGCAATTTGAGATAAATATGGATATTGTTTCGTGTTCAATAGTATTTCATTCAACCATTGATGTAGACAAGCTACAAATATGATTTGAACATCTATTTCTGCCATTTGATATTCCAAGCTAATTTGTTCCCAAGTAAATCCGGTTTCTTGATAGCCCGCTAATCGTTTTACAACGATTTCTTTTGCCTGTGTATTGATTTGTGTACTTTCAAGACTTTGTAGGATTTCATCATATAAGCTATGGTTTAGAAGTCCTGATTTGTAATCATTGATTAAAAGGAAATGTCGCACCCAACGCTGAATTTCTTCGTCTTTTTGAATAGGAGAAAATGCCATGTTATTTTCTCTTGCATGGGACAAACTTTGTACTGTTAGTGAGAGTCTTGAAAAAAAGATTTGTTCATTTCCTCTATATTGCCATCCATTCAAAGGAAGAGGCTCATAATTCTGAAGAAGTTCGATTGCTTGTTTTGTTAATTGAAAACTATTTTCTGATACAACAATCAATTGATGTTCAACAAGTTTTTGAATCTCATTATCATAAACTTGCCTTGTTAATGTTGGTAAAATACCAAAATATGAATGCAAGCGAAATATACCAACATCTTGAATCGTTTGGCCAGAGCGCTTCCCTTTCAGCAAATGATAAGGTGAAGAAATTGTGCGCGCATTTTCTACGTTTTTTAATATATCTAAGACTAAATACTGAAATAGCAAATCAGAACCTCCAATTTTACAGTCTTAATGTTGAAAAGTATAATAAACAGTTTTAGAATAATAAAGTAGCTTTAACTTGGAAGCGCGATAGAAAAAAGGAGAGATTATTAAATGGCAAAATACACAATTGTAGATAAAGATACATGTATCGCTTGTGGTGCTTGTGGCGCAGCTGCCCCTGACATTTATGATTACGATGATGAAGGAATTGCCTTCGTTATTTTAGATGATAACACGGGTACTGCTGAAGTACCAGAAGATTTACTGGAAGATATGCAAGATGCCTTTGAAGGTTGCCCTACAGATTCTATTAAAGTGGCAGATGAACCTTTCGATGGCGACCCATTGAAATTTGAATAGAATATAAGAGTAGGTGCACCGATAATGGATGCACCTGATTTTTATTTCCCTTAGAATTTTACAATTAGTTTTTTGCTCCGTTACTATACCTTTTGCTCCCGCATCTTCTTAAATAAATAAGAAGCTAACAACATGAAGCACCCTAGGCCAAAAATGGTATAATATGAAACCTCAAATGAAGGTCCAAATGGTTGAATCGCAAATCTTACATAAAAGCTCATCGCAAATAAAACAATAGTGATGAATCCAAATAAAATTGTCATTTTTTGTTTTGTTTTTGGTTCTTGAAAAGCTTCTTTTTTCAATAGATTCACTATTAAATAAATCAACATCAATAAACTACCGACTAGAAGAAGAGTTGAGATAACAAGATTTCCAGAATAAATTATTTGATTCTCTTTATTTAGTAAAGGAAATATTCCACGTACAATCAAATACCACCCGAATAACGTAAAAAGGATTTCAAAAGCGAATTCTAATTGGCGCTTCCAAGATTCTTTTGGTAAAGAGGCAATTATTTCATCCGCTAAATCTTTTGGGTTTTTCCCGAAAACTTCAGATGCTGTTTTTCCTTCCTTCTGTGCTTCTAATAGATGTTCTAGCATTTCAAGTAAAACTTCCTCTGTAGCTCGCTCATTTCTCGATAAATTTGCGCGAATGTAAACAAGGAGATTTTCATAATATTGCTGATTTTCTGGTGTAAGCTGTTTTCTTTTTTCGTTATTTTGTCGTATTAACTCTTTCACTGAAACTTTCATTTATTATCACTCCCCAACAATTCTTCGATGGAAGAAGATAGGATTCTCCATTCGTCTCGAATATTATCAAGTACTTCTTTTCCTTTCACCGTAATAGAATAATATTTTCGATTTGGGCCTGAAACAGACGCCCTCATTTCCCCCACAATATATCCATTTTTTTGAAGCCGTAATAGCACTGGATAAATTGTGCCTTCACTAATATCTAAGCCAACTTGTTCTAGCTTTTTTGATAATTCGTATCCATAGACCTCATCTTTTTCAATAATTGCTAATATACATCCATCGAGCACTCCCTTTAACAATTGACTCCGAATAGACAAAGACTTCACCACCTCAATTGTTGGAATGATACGCACCTATCTTGTAAAACAAAGTAGCTATACATAACTATATTGTATTACAAAATAGCAGTCAATAGTTTATATTGATTTTTATTAGAAATGCTGTTACACTTCTAGTAGTTGGTACTAATAACTGATGTTAAAGGGGTCAAGTACATGGATGTATTAAAATTAAAAGATAAAAATATCGTTGTGATGGGCGTAGCCAATGAAAGAAGCATCGCTTGGGGAGCAGCAAAGAAACTATTAGAAGTTGGAGCAAACGTGATTTTCACGTATCGAAAAGATCGTTCAAAAGCAAAACTAGAAAAAATTTTAGAAGACTATCAAGACCACAAAACAGCAATTATTCAATGTGACGTTAACAGCGACGAATCGATTCAAAATGCATTCAAACAAATTGGTGAACAATTCGGTGTCATCCACGGTATCGTACATTCTGTAGCCTTTGCTCATGCAGAAGATTTAAAAAATCGCTTTGTTGAAACTTCGCGAGAGGGCTATGCCTTTGCCCAAGATACAAGCGCATATTCATTAATTGCTGTTGCTAATGCAGCGCGTCCTTATATGACAGAAGGTGGCTCTATCGTTACAATGTCTTACTTGGGTGCAGAACGAGTTCTTGAAGGATATAATGTCATGGGTGTTGCGAAAGCTGCGCTTGAAGCAAGCGTTCGTTATTTAGCTGCGGATCTTGGCAAAGAAGGTATTCGCGTTAATGCCATTTCCGCTGGTGCAATTCGTACATTGGCTGCTAAAGGTGTTCCAAGCTTTAACGAAGCCCTTCACCGATATGAAGAAGTATCTCCATTGAAACGCAATACAAATAAAGAAGAAGTTGGAGATATGACAGTCGTAATGCTTAGCGAATTATCCCGCGGCGTTACAGGAGAAACGATTTACGTTGACTCAGGTTATCATATTATGGGATAATCTTTCACTAGCTGTAGTACAAATCAATTGTTGGTTTGTGCTACTTTTTTTCTCACAATAAAAGGCCATTCTCTAAACGAATGACCTACTTACAACTATTTAAAAATTTTCCCCAGAAAGGAGGCTTAAAATCGTAATCCACTCTTTTATTTACATAACCATAATATTCTTTTAAACTATGCTTCTCTTTCGAATCCATTTGCAATATCGATTTCCTCGTTAATTCAGCTATTCCCTGTTCAATTAAATGAACCAACCCCGCTCCGAACAATAATCAACACATTGCCATCAGCAAAATGACTCAGTATGGACTCCCCTGATTTCAACTGGATATTCATCACTTACGTCTTTTTTGTATTAATACTGTCTAGTCTTGTTTATGTTTTTTAGTAAGTATTCATGTATTTATCTGAAATTTTTCTAATAATATGTCTTTTGTGACAGGGCCGACAATTTTTTCGGTTATTTTACCTTCTTCATCTATAATGAAGCTTGTAGGAATCGTAATGATTTTATATTCCGTCGAAACCGCACCGGTATCATCAAATAATATAGGAAACTTTATTTGATATTTGTCAGCAAATTTTTTCACGTCATCCATTGATAATTCTTGATCGGTAATGTTGATGGCCAATATTTCGATATTGTTCTTTTTTGCAAATTGTTCATAGAACTCATTTAAATGAGGCATTTCTTCTTTGCAAGGGGGGCACCAACTTGTCCAAAAGTTGATGAAAACTTTTTTCCCTTTCAAATCAGACAATTTAATTGTTTCATTTTGCATTGTTTTTAGTTGAAAATCGCTTGCCTCAACATCCACCACTTGATAAGTAGTTTCAATCATGTCATATTCAAATTCATGAATGTCAACATCGTGTGGATCCTCTAAACCTAAATTTTGATAAAGAAAATCGATAAACTCGTCTTCTGTAAAAGACTCCTCTAGACCTTTTTCATTCTTTATAAATTTCGAATAAATCGTCCAAGTGAATGCACAGAGAATAAGCAAGAGAAAGAAAATGGATACTTTCGATTTTTCCATAACACCTTCCTTATAACGGTTGTCATTTTTACTATATGTATGCTGCTGTTTCAAAATCCAAACAGTCTTGCAAGGCACACAATTATAATCACAACCGGAACAACATACGTCATCAATGCTCTATAAACGTGATAATAACCTTCCCCCATTTGGCTTCCTTGCAATAATTCCTTTTTTGCTAATTGTTTATCCATCACATATACAATAAATATTGCAATTAATATATTTCCTAAAGGTAAGAGCACGTTGGAAACAAGATAATCCGTGGCATCAAAAATACTTTTATTAAAAATTGACACATTACTTAATAAGTTGAAAGATAATGCAGATGGAATCGAAACAATAAAAACGATGATTCCTAAAATGACAGTTAATTTCGTGCGGCGAATATGTAATTTCTCAATTAACGCAGCAACGATAATCTCATACATGCTAAAAGATGAAGTGAGCGTTGCAAATAAAAATAATATCAAAAACATCGCCAAAAATACTTCACCGAAAGCCATTTGACTAAAAGCAGCAGGTAAAACCATAAACAATAATCCCGGTCCTTCAGTTGGCTCCATTCCAAATGTAAAGACAACTGGGAAAATTGCTAGTCCAGCAAGAAATGAAACCAAAATGGTTAACACAACAACCCATGTTGCCGATTGAGGTATGCTAACTTCCTTTTTTAAATAGGAGCTATAAGTTACAAGGCACGAAAATCCTACCGCCAGTGCAAAAAAGGACTGTCCAAGAGCAAACAATAACGATTCCCCAGTAATATTTGAAAAATCAGGCCATAGGAAAAATTTTACCCCTTCCACTGCTCCATCTAAAGTTAAGCCGCGTACTACTAAAATAATAAATAGAATGAATAATAACGGCATCATAACTTTATTGGCTTTTTCAATTCCGTTTTGCACTCCTAATGCAATGACTAATACATTTGCTAAAGTAAATAGTGCAAGACCTAACAACGTAATCCATGGTGTCCCTATAACATAATTAAAAAAATCTCCTGGATTGGCATTCGGCTCAATGACTCCTCCAACCAATGAAACGCCACTGTATATAAATATCCATCCACCTACAACGCTGTAAAAGGATAGCATAATAAAGCAACCGATAACTCCTAACTTCCCAATCCAAGACCAGCGAAGATTATGGGGGGCTAATAATTTATATGCTGTTACTGCTTCTTTTTGAGTGCTACGACCAATAATATATTCCGATAATAGCATTGGCAATCCTATGAGAAGGGTGAAAATAACAACGATTAAGAAAAAAGCTCCCCCTCCGCTTTGCCCTGTCACATAAGGCATTTTCCAAATAGCGCCGAGTCCAATGGCTGCCCCTGCCGAAGCTAATATAAATCCAATTTTACTCGTCCATTGCCCTTTATTTTGATCCATTGTAAAAATTCCTTCCTTTATGACTTTAAACTAATAAACATGATGATTACATCATATCAATTTTTTAAAACAATATAAACTTTCTATAATATTGATCGAACGGAAATATAATGTAAGCAATCATACAATTCCTTCAAAAGTGTATTCGTAATTTACTCAAAATAAAAGAGGTTTGCACAAAACAGCAAACCCCTAATGATCTATGTTCTATTATTGTTTTTGCAATAAATATTGTGCTCTTTGATTTTCAATCCAATTTCTCATCGTTCTAAATAACATCAATACTAACACCATCAACAAAATACCTTTGATAATATTAAATGGCAAAATTCCTAGAACGATAGTTTCTTTTACATCAAATGTACCCATTCCTAAGAAATATGTGTACATTGGCAGGAAAGCAACATAGTTTAATACGCTCATGCCAATTGACATCGTAAATGTTCCAGCTATCAGTCCAAAGATTAACCCTTTTACTGAATTAGTTCTTTTATATACATAGTAAACTGGCATGATAAACAAGATCCCTGTTGCGAAGTTTGCCATATGTCCCACTGGCACCCCAGTAGGAGCACCCATAAATAGCCAATTCAAGATATTTTTAATGAATTCAACTAAAATTCCTGCAACAGGTCCCATCGTAATTGCCGCAATCAATGCAGGAACATCACTAAAATCAATCTCTAAAAATACCGGAAAATACGGTAATGGAAAATTTAAAAACATTAAAATAAATGAAATACTCGATAGCATTGCGATTGTTACAAAAGAACGCAATTTCATTTTGTTCATTAGCACTCTCTCCTCTTTGCTGATTCAACTCGCAAGAAGAAAGGCACATAGTCGACTTCGTTAAAAATTAAAATCCCTTATGCCAAACTAGCATAAGGGAGAAAACGGGTACACGAAAAGCTACACATGACAAAAAGAGAATAGGAAAATAGCGCGTTGGATTAATACAAAAATTTCCAACACAATAATTGCCACGTGTCTAGGTTACATAACGAAAAACGACCGTACCTTCATCTTCTCCCATCCAGACTATACTGTCGGCTTTGGAATCTCACCAAATCCTGCTCAAAAAGAGCTCGCGGGCTTAAGAACAACCGTTCTAATACCGCCGGTCGGGAATCTCACCCTGCCCCGAAGATGAATCATTATTTTATTATTAATTTAGTAATATTATAGGAGTATTCCGAGTATTTGTAAAGGAATTAATATGAAGTATTAAAACAATCATTCTTTATTATTATATAATCATCAGCTCCTAGTCCAAGCCCAAGCAAACGATCCTCATCTTCTCCTCTTGCCGTTAAAAAAATAACAGGTATATTCGAATATTGGCGAATGGTCGATAAGAGAGAAAAACCATCGCCATCTGGCAACATCACATCTAAAATTGCTAGATCAGGCTTAATCAATTGAATAATTTGCTTTGCTTCTTCACAGTTTGTTGCTTGATAAATACGCTGAAACTGCAAAATGGGAGTTAATGATATTAACAATTTCTTCATTAAACTGTGTTTTTTTGCCAATTTTATCGGCCATTTGCGTTTCTCGTATATGTGATATGGAACATAAAGGGGATACGTGGAAACTGTTACTTACCCTTTCGATGAATCAAAAACAGATGTATTTCGCAAAATTCTTTTGTTCTTCAATCCTTTTATTATTTGTAAGCATTTGTCAATTTTTATTCATTTGGGCATTTGGTATGTATAAAGGTCTTGAAAATGTACCTTACGAATTACTATTCATTTTTTTATTGGGTACATCATTGACTTGTTTTACCATCATTCCATTGCAGCAATGGGCATCGATGACATTAAAAAATCAAGCTTTTTCCTTAACACTTGGAATGAGTGGAGCATTTCTTGGTTTAACGAGCAACTTTATCTCATCTAAATTCCAAACATTCATTATTTGGAGCTATTACATGCTCTTGAGTCCTATAAAGCAATTGTACCTCGATGAACAAGTGCACTTTACCATTCAAAATACCAATACTTTGATACCCTTATTTGCTATATTAATCGTCTATGGATAAATGCGATAAAAGAAAAAATGCGAAAAGCAATATCCTTGTCTTTTCGCATACTTTCTCACATATCAAATATAAAAAGGTTGGATAAAATCTAAAAAATGATTTTCGAACCGGGTACGCTTTGCCTCGAAAGCGTTGCGACAGAGGCACTCACCCCGGCACTCCAATCAATTTTTAAATATATAAAAATATATTATCCCGGCATTTCTAATACTTCTTCTCAATCAATTTCAAAATACCCAAATGGAAAACTTTATCTATTTTCTAATACAGTATATGGCAACTCATTCGGTCCAACTGGAATTGGCAACGGTTTTGTAAAATCGAAACCTTCCCATTCTGTTTGTACAATGTTTTCAAATTGTACCGATTTATTATATCCAGCTGCTGTTAATAACATCGCTTCAATCATTTGCATCGCTTCCACTTGATTATACTCAAATAAATCTAAGCGATTTTTAAATGTAATTATTACTACATCATGATTGACAGATACGGAATAATCAGCATTGGGTAAAATCACTGATTTGTAAATATCATTTGTACTTACCTTTAACGCTTCCATTGCTTCTTCTACTGTTGAATAAGTTTCTCTAAAATTCGGTGCTAAAAACTCCGATCCATCATTTTGCACATATTTAAAGTAACTATGTTGCTTTGATTTTTCAGTTAATAGGGTATATTCTTCCCCAATATCTTCCAAAATTACCGGTTCGCTGTTTTCATCAACAATTTCCATTTCACTGTAATCAGAGAAGGTATCTGTTAAAGTAGCATAATAAGTTGCCGCATCTTCATCATATGGATGATTATTCGGTAATTTATGAATAACCTTTCCTTCACTTTCTGTTATTTCACCCACATATGGATGATATTCATTAAACCCTAGTAACTTTTCATTTAACTGCGGAGCATATTCATTGTATAACTCCACCTGTGTTGGATTGTCTTTCCCAAAATCTTCTACAATTTTTTCATTTGGGATTAAGATTGTTACTGGAATGCTTTCTGCTTCATCGCTTGCAAGACCAATCTTGAAAAGAGTGTTTCCTTCCAATTGTTCAGGATATACAGCAGTTTTAATATCAGCGTCCGATGTTGACATAGGTACAAAGTTTTCCTTTTCTTCCATGTCATTCGGAAGAGCAAAAGTTTCCATTTCCTGTTGATCTCCACTGGAATCATCTTGTTCACTATTTAATATTGCTTGTTCCTCCATTGAATTGTTCGTCAAAGATGGTATGAGAACAGCTGCTAATAACGCAGCACAAGCAGCAATCAACCATGGCATAATTTTCGTTTTCTTTTTAATAATTGGTGAATTTTTCGGAGGCTCTTCATCAAATACTCCATCTCTTTTTAATCGTTCAAATACTTCTTCTTTTGAACGGACATCATGAATTTTTGGAACATTTTTTAATAGCTCTTCAATTCGATCCTCATCCCAATGTTCATGATTCATTTTGACTCGCCTCCTTGTTTCGTGATAGTAATTCTCGCAATTGTTTAATTGCACGGTGTTGTGTTGTTTTGACTTTACCTTCTGTCCAATTTAAAATTGCTGCAGTTTCAGCAATCGATAATTCCTGAAAATAGCGCATAATTATCACCATTTGTTGATCACCTGTACATTTTTCCAGCGCCTCTAGTATTTGCCTTGTCTCATCATTTAATTCTATGAAAGATTCTGGTGATTTTGTTGGTGATACTAGTTGTTCTGTTTCCCAATCAAAGGCGGTAAAAGAATGGGCTGAGCGAACTGCATTTTTTCGAAAATAATCGATTGCCACATTTTTTGCGATAGCAAAAAGCCAAGTTTTTTCAGAACTTTTCCCTTGAAAACGTTCGTATGATTTTAAAACACGAACGTATACTTCATGAGACAAATCTTCCGCAACCGATCGATCTTTTACTAAATAGATTAAAAATTGGAATACATCTTGATGATATTGATCATACAGTCGATGGAATATGGATTCTTTCAAATCCATGCCACCTCCATCCTTATTAATTTTGTCGTTTCAAATCGTAAAATGTTTCATTTGGAGAGCTATTTTTCTTTTAAATGTTCTTCAACATTTATATAAAAAAAGAATTCGCTTCTACTCCAGGTAAAAGAGTACCATACTTTTGCAGAATGGCAAGTCCTATCTTTCCAAATTTCTGCAACTCATTTACCTAGAATATCCACGAATTCTGATCCAAAAACTATTTTAGTTTAAAGGCAAATAGAAAGTAAAAGTTGTTCCTTCTCCAACTTCACTATCAACTCTTATATTACCATTATGGGCTTCAACGATATTTTTAGCGATAGCTAGTCCTAAACCAGTGCCAACTTTCCTCGTGCGTGTTCTCGCCTTATCCGCCTTATAAAAACGTTCAAACACAAATGGTAAATCTTCTTTCGGAATTCCTTCTCCTGTATCAGATACTTGCACTTTCAAATAAGATAATTCTTGTTCCAATGACACCGTTACACTGCCGTCTTCTGGTGTATGACGTATCGCATTATCAATTAAATTTGTTAACACTTGTTCAATTCGGTCTTCATCGATATTTATCAATACATCATCTGACATTTCCGTATGGAACATTAATTGAATATGATTTTCTTTCGCCACTTGACTAAACTTTTGCGTAATTCGTTCAAAGACAGGGTTGATTGGTACAGACTCTTTTACAAGCGTCGTATGTCCAGATTCCATTCGAGCTAAATCCAATAAATCCGCTACTAGGCGACCCATTCGTTGAGACTCATCATAAATAATTTTAATCATCTCATTCTTGTCTTCCTCTGACTCAACAACACCATCAATAATTGCTTCTGAATATCCTTGCAACATGGCAATTGGCGTTCTTAATTCATGAGAAACATTAGCAATAAAGTCTGAACGTAATTTATCCAATTTAATTTGTTCAGTCATATCACGTATGACTGCAATCGCGCCACGGATTGCTTGTCCACTGCTTTTTAATGGACTGATGGTGATGCGGTAGTACGAACCGTCTATTTCCAAATCTTCTTCCAACTTATCTTCAAAAGTTAGAACATGATCTAACATGGCATAAATTTCTTCTGGTAAGAATAATTCTTTATCGACCCCATTTCGAATAAACCAACGTTGTAATAATCGATCAGCTGGAGGATTGCTCAGCAAAATCGTTTTATCACGATTAAACGTAATTACCGCATCTGTCATTGAAGTGAGAATGTTAGACAACTGTTCTTTTTCTTGATTAATGACTTCGAGATGATGTTTTAACTGACGCCCCATTTGATTGAAAGCTACAGCTAATTGACCAATTTCATCGCTTTGATTTGTTGGCAATTGCTCATCAAACTTACCTTTTGCAATATCAAATGCATAGGCACGCATTTTTCGGAGAGGTAACGTAATTTTGGAAGATAAGAAAAAGGCAAAAAATGTTGTTAATACAAAGGCGATAAATGCTGAGAGAAAGACAATCTTCGTCGTTTGATTCGTCGTTTCGTGAAGAGCAGAAGGGTTTTGATAAATAAATAGAACTCCTTGCACTTCATGCTCAATCGATAATGGATAGCCTAAAACAAAATAGGATTCCATTTTATCTTCATCCGCTTGAGAAGATAAAATCATTTGTCTTATAAGCGGTTCATTCGTATCTAAGACTCGTTGAAATTCCTTAGAATTTAACAAAGCATTTCGAATTTTTTCTTGATTTATTCCAGTTTGATAACTGGATATAACAGTTTGATTATTTAGTGCAATAAATCCATTTGTATCTCCATTTAATAAGTCTTCCAACAACTCATCGGTGATTTGATCGATATCTGTATGTGCAACAATGTTCGAGATGGTCGTTGCTGTTTGCTTAAGCGAACTTTCCGCTTGTTTCATATGGAAATCATCTAAGAATTCAAGCATGGCAACTGTGAAAATAAATAACACAAACGAAACGAGAAGCAATATGGTTGCCCATAGCTTCCCGACAATACTATTCCATATTCTAGTCATTGATTACCTCGAATTTGTAACCTACGCCCCAAACGGTTACAATCATTTTAGCTGCTTTGTCTGATACGCGGTTTAACTTTTCACGTAAGCGCTTTATATGCGTATCGACTGTGCGCAAATCACCAAAGAAATCATAGTGCCATACTTCTTTTAACAATTGTTCGCGATCAAATACCTTATCTGGTGATTTAGCTAAGAAGTAAAGTAGCTCATATTCTTTCGGTGTTAAGTTTACTTCTTGTCCATCACATGTTACTCGGTGTGCATCATTATCGATAGTTAAATGAGGGAACACAACGATATCTCGAGATGTAGTTGTACTAGAAACTTGATTTAATGCACTTGAGCGGCGTAAAATCGCTTTCACTCGCAACACCACTTCTCGTGGACTAAATGGTTTTACGATATAGTCGTCCGCACCTAATTCAAAACCTTGCACACGGTTTGCTTCTTCGCCTTTTGCTGTCAGTAAAATAATGGGAGTAGATTTCTTCTCTCTCAACTCTTCACAAACTTGTAATCCGTCTTTCTCCGGCATCATGATATCTAAAATGACACAATGATAATCATTATCTAGTGCCTTTTTTAACGCTACTTCACCGTTCTCAGCTTCATCTACCTCGTAACCTTCCCGTTCTAAGTACATTTTTAGCAGGCGACGAATGCGATCTTCATCATCTACAACTAAAATAGACACTTTTTCAGACACGATGTCTAACCCCTCTCTTTGCAATCTCTACCTACATTCATTGTACAATTTTATGAATAAAAATTAAAGACTATTAAGAAAGCTCTCCACAGTTTTGAGGAGAGCTTTCACATTTTATTAATATTTATACGTTTATTATAGTATATAGAAATTATGCATATGAATGGAGTCCTGCAATCACTAAGTTTACAAAGACGAGATTAAAGATGATGATTGCAAATCCGATTAATGCGAGCCAAGCAGACTTTCTTCCTTCCCATCCTTTAGATAAACGTAAATGAAGATAAGCTGCATAGAATAACCAAGTGATGAGAGCCCATACTTCTTTTGGATCCCATCCCCAGTAACGGCCCCAAGCTTCTTGTGCCCAAATCATGGCAAAGACGAGAGCCCCTAATGTGAAGACAGGGAATCCGATTAATACAGAACGATATCCAATTTCGTCAACTAAATGAGAGTTTACTTTTTTCACTAAAGGATGAAGCAACTCACAAATCGGTCTTCGCACAATGAAGCGATATAACAAGTATAGAATCGTTCCAACCAAGAATGACCATACAACAGTCGTTAATTTCTTCGCATTAATAATCGCAGGCATTTCGACTAGCGGCTCCATAACGCCTTCCGTTTTTAATTCAGATTCATTCATTCCGAATAATGCCGGCATATTATAAACGATTTCAGATTCCATACCATTATTATTAACATAAGTAAATTGTGCTTCATATCCCATGCCGCGGAATGTAATCGTTACAAGTACAAAGCCGATTACAACTACGCAGAAATATAAAATGGCTTCAAGCCAAAAACGTTCCCTTGAGCTTGTTTTTGGATCTACTTCCTTTAGTAAATAAACAAGTCCAGCCACTGCGCTAATAGCAAGAATCGACTGTCCAATTGCCGCTGTTACAACGTGAATAGTTAGCCAATTACTTTGTAGCGATGGCACAAGTGGCGTTACTTCTGTTGGGAACATTGTTGCATAAGAAATAAATAGTACTGCTATCGGTAATGCCACTAAACCAAGAACCGTAACACGATACATAAAGTAGATTAATATAAATGCTCCAACGAGGAACATTCCAAAGGCTGTAGTAAATTCAAACATGTTACTTACAGGAGCATGTCCCGCATAGATCCAACGGGTAATAAAATAGCCTAGCTGGGAAATGAAACCAATAATTGCAATCACAATTCCTATTTTTCCCCATTTTTCGGCTCTACTAGCAGCACCATCGTTTCTTTTAATGGAACCCGCTATGAAAACCGTACCTATAATATATGCAAAGAATGCTATAAAAAGTAAATTACCACTAATATCAATTAAACTCATTCGGCACCGTCACCTTCCTTATCCTTCTCATCTTTTTCTTCTAGTTGGTCAATATATTGAGGTAAATGCGCATATTCTGTCACAACATCTAAATCTTTTTTCATGCTAAACCAGTTTTTGTTTGTATGGGCAGCAAGCATAATTTTGCCATCTTCTAATTGTTGTACCCACAGGCGACGATGATTCCAATAAGAACCAATTGCTAATCCTAATAAGAAAATAACTCCACCAATAATCAAGATAGGAATCGTTACATCTTTTCGAATTGTTAATCCTGATACATTTCTTGTTTCTACACCTTTAAAGGTCATTTTATATTCATTTTCCCCCGCTTCAATTGGAGAAGCACCAATTGAAACGAAACTTACTTCCCCTTCTGGCTTATCCGGTGTCATCATTTTAAACACAAAAGCAGGGTTATTTGGATATTGGGATGCAGTTTGAGGAACACCATCTTTTAGTCCAGAAAAGTCTGGGTAGTAGTTCAAGATTTGAACTTTTGTATTTTCACCTAAAACATATTCTTTTTCTGGATTTGTCAAATCGATTTTCATCGATCCAAGAGACTCACCAGATTGTTTATGGGTTAATTCGAACGTCATTGATTTTAATTCATTTAATCGATAATCCATTTGATAAATAGCATAACCATCATATTTTAATGGGTAGTTAACACGAATGGAATACTCTTTAACGAGTTCCATATTTTCCGTATCCCCTAACACTGCACCTTCAGCCTGTTTATATAACTTTACATCCGTCTGATAGTTCTTCGCAATGGCAGCAACACCTTGTTCAATTTGTGCTCTCGTTGGATCATTGTCATAAGTTTCTAAAATAAATTGTTTATTTTCTAGGAAATATCCATCCATTCCAGGAATCGCACGAACTTCTCCTTCGCGAATCCACATCGATTCATCTACGTGGAATCCCGGTAGGAATCGTAACATTACTCCTAACAAGAAGATAATAAGCCCAAGGTGATTTATGTATGGACCAGAGCGGGCAAAGCGATTTTTTTCTGCCAATAAAGCGTTTCCATCTCGACGAACTTTATAACGTAAATTTTTCATTTTTTCTTCAATTAAATCAAGGGTTTTTGAAGAATCGCCTTCTGTTACTGGCCCATGAGCAACAATTCGCTGTCTTTTCATAAAGCTTTCATGGCGCTTTACACGTTGATTTTTTAACGATTTATATAGAGGAAGACCTCTGTCAAGACTTGCTACGATAATGGAGATTCCTAATAGCCCTACTAGAATCTGATACCACCACGAACTATACAAATCAGATAAACCTAAATTGTAATATAGTTCACCAAAAACGCCATAGTTTTGTTTATAATAAAGCGCTTTCTCTTCTTGTGTAGCCACTTGAACGTAAAATTCTTGAGGAAAAATCGTACCAAGAGCTGATGCAATTAGTGTAATAATAATTAACGATACACCGACTTTAACACTCGAAAAGAAATTCCAGATTTTATCAATAATGGATTTGTTGTATGTTTTAGAACGAATGGCTGTACCATCGTATCGCATATCAAGAACTTTTTGAGCTTTCGCTTCTTCAGATAATGGTCTACCACATTTTTCACAAATCTTTGTACCAAATGGGTTTTCATGACCACAAACACATGAGATTTTTTCCATAATTTTAAATACTCCTATTCTGGCTTAATTGACTCCATAAGAGATTGAATTTGTTCTTCTGACAATTCACCAGGAGGAACTCTTTTCACTTTTCCTTCCGGAGTAATTAAATAAGTTGCAGGTAATTTCCCAACATTATAAGCTTGCATCACGCTTTTTGTTTTATCAATGACTACTGGAAAAGTAAGATTATACTGCTCAACAAAATTTTCTACTTCAAAATTGGACTGAGCTATATTTACTGCTAAAATGTGTACACCTTGATCCTTAAATTGTTGATATTGTCGTTCCATCGCAGGCATTTCTTTTTTACACGGTTCACACCATGTTCCCCAGAAATTTAAAAATACCCCTTGACCTCTGTAATCAGATAGACGATGTGTGTTCCCTTCTAAATCTACTAATTCGAAATCAGGAGCTGTATCTCCATCAGCTAAAACCTCTACTGTATCTTTTGTCGCAGTATTGTATATTGTATAAATAATTGCACAAGCCAATACTCCAAGTATGATTCCTCTAATAATCGAACGTTTCTTTTTCTTTTCCATTCAGCAACCTCCTTGAAGAGAACATTCCAATCTCTTTCATTATAGCAAATATTTAAAGGCCAAATTTGAAATGTTTATGAAGGTTATCACTATGAACATAGTATCAACCGATTTTCCCTGTTTCTGCCAACACGCGCAACTGCTTCACTTCATGGGCAGTAAGTTCCCGAAATTCTCCTGCATTTAATCCTTTTAAGTCAAGAAAAGCAAATCTTTCACGTTTTAATTTGACAACAGGCGTTCCAATTGCGTCAAACATGCGTCGTACTTGTCTATTTCTCCCTTCATGAATGGTAATTTCACAAATTGCTTTATTTGCTTTTCGATCAACTTTTTTGATGTTCACCTTTGCAGGAGCAGTCATACCGTCCTCAAGCATAATACCTCTCCGCAATTTTTTGATATCTTCAAAACTCGGAATCCCTTTTAACCTTGCAATATATGTCTTTTCAATTTTGTATTTCGGATGGGTCATTAAGTTAGCAAATTCGCCATCATTCGTTAGTAATATTAAGCCCGATGTATCAAAATCTAGTCGACCTACAGGGAAAATTCGCTCTTCCACGTGATCGTGAAAAAAGTCTAATACTGTTTTTCGTCCTCTGTCATCGGATACCGTTGATACGACACCTCTTGGCTTATAGAATAAGTAGTAAACTTTTTCTTCCCTTTCTACTTTTATACCATTCACTTCTACAACATCGCTTCTTGAAACCTTTGTCCCGAGTGTTGTAACGACCTCACCGTTAACTTTCACTTTTCCTTCTAATATCAATTGCTCCGCTTTTCTTCTGGAAGCAATACCTGCTTGAGCAATTACTTTCTGAAGCCTTTCCATTTGATGACTCACCTCTAAATACATATAACTATAATTCATTAGCTTCTTTACTGATGAAAATTATGTCATATTTTGTCTCAATATTAAAGAAAAACAACTCAGTTTATACAAGTGAAAAGCTGCCCGAAAAATAAGAGCGTTTCGGACAGCTTTTATGTTATTATTTTAACTTTACCTTTGTTGAATAAATACTTTCATTATTTAAAAACACATGCCAAATGCCGAATTTAACATCTTGATTTCGTGATAGATGCAACACGTTTTGCAATTGATCTTCTTCTTCTTCCGAGATCAGTAATTTAATTGGTTCCTTCAGCTGAACTGTAATATTATCATTCGCTTTATACTTTCCTTTTTTTACAATCGTTTTCACATCATACTCTTCAAACACCTGATTTGCAAGTTGTTTATGTACTTGCCAATCGTTGGCTTCGTTTAATGTTACGACGATAATGCGTTCATTCTCCTTTTCAAAATACGTTGCAAGAGTTCTTCCAGCTACTTTTGTGTATCCAGTTTTTCCTGCTACAGCGCCAACATTCTCTCGGAGTAAGCGATGTTTATTTAACCACGTCGTTCCATTTTTCGTATTACTTTTATATTGAATCGTTGATGCAATTTTTAAAAAATCTTCATTTTCTAAAGCAATTCTTAACATTTGGGCAGTATCATAGGCACTGGATAAATGCAAATCATGATGCAAGCCTGAAGGATTAGTAAAATATGTTTGATTTAAGCGATAATATAGTGCTTTTTCATTCATTAAATCGACAAATCCTTCAACAGATCCGCCTGCATGTTCCGCTAAAGCGTACGCTGCATCGTTCCCTGATCGAAGCATAAGACCATACAACAATGTTTCTACAGTGACCACTTCGCCTGGTTCTAAATAAATTGATGACCCTTCACTCATTGTAGCCTCTCGAGAAATAACAACTTCATCATCTAAATTGCTATTTTCAATAGCAATAAGTGCAGTCCAAATTTTTGTAAGGCTTGCTATGGGCATTCTTGCATGCTCATTATTTCCAATCAATGTTCTTCCAGTATCTGCATCAATGACAACATAAGATGCTTTTACAACATGATGGAGCGAGAAATAAAACATCAATGAAAAAGCGAAAGTAATGATAAATTTAGCTAATTTCACTTAGCCACTCCTTTATTCATTTTCATTATGAAATACTTCTTGGAACTTTGTCATAAAGAGATCTGTTTGTTCATTTTCAACATCTTCATCACCTTCAGGTAATGGAGGAAGCTCTGATAAATCGGATAGTCCAAAATAATTTAAAAACTCTTTTGTTGTTCCGTAAAGAATAGCTCGTCCTGTACCTTCTGCTCGTCCGACTTCCCGAATAAGGCCTCGTGATGCGAGAGTCTGGATAGGACGTTCACTTTTCACACCGCGCAAGTCTTCAATTTCTGTCCTCGTAATAGGTTGTTTGTATGCAATAATTGCAAGAACTTCTAATGAGGCTGTTGAAAGTACTTGACTATTTGGATTTTCAACTAATTTTTTGATCGTATTTGCTAATTCTGGTTTTGTTGTTAATAAATATGTATCAGACAATTGTTTTATTGTAAGACCAGATGCATCATTATTTTCATAAAGGGTTTTTAACTCACTTAATCCAGCTTCGATATCAACTTCATCTACATCTAATAATTCCGCCAGTTGTTTAACCGTCAGTCCTTCATCTCCTACAACGAATAGTAATGCCTCCATCCTAGCCATCAAGATCTTCGAGTTCACCTAATCGTTCCTCCTTCTGCAAAATCACGGTCAAATCTTCAAAGTTTCTTTCTTGTTCGACGAAAACAACTTGACGTTTCATCAATTCTAACAGCGATAAAAAGGTAACAATGATTGTGGATCTATCTTCATAAGGGAAGAGATCTGAAAAGCTGGATTTACCACCCCGTTTTTTCAGCACATCCACAACTCTTAACATTTGTTCTTTAACTGGAATATCTTGTTTTTTTACAGTCGTTTTTAATGGCTTTCTCAATTGTTTTCTTCGAAGCATTTTTTGAAATGCGTACAGCAAATCATAAATATTGACGTCTGCATTAAACAATGCAAGTTGCTCATCCGGCATAAATGGAGACAGGTCACTTGGCGGCTTTGTAAAGTTCTCTGGTCGATTTTCTTCCATCTTTTTCAATTCAATTGCTGCTTCTTTATACTTTTTATATTCAATTAACTTTAGGACTAATTCTTCCCTTGGATCGGGTTCTTCCACCTCAAATTCTGTCTCTTCCATCTCCCCTTCATGAATCGGGAGTAACATCCGGCTTTTAATTGCAAGGAGTGTTGCAGCCATCACTAAATATTCACTGGCTTCATCCAACTCCAGCACCTTCATTGCTTGAACATGCTCCATATATTGAGCGGTTAATTCTGCCATCGGGATATCATATATATCAATTTCCAAACGTTGAATTAAATGCAATAATAAATCAAGTGGTCCTTGAAAAGCATCTAGTTTTACTTCATACATATGTCACACACCTTGCGTTTCATATTAAAAAATGAGTATAGAGAAAAGAGGTTCATATTCACTATGCATCCCTTATTTCATCCGCTATTTATCGATTTTTGCGCATATTTCAATGGTAATCAAGATTATTTTGAATGTCACGAAGTTTTAGAGGAATATTGGAAGACAATTGCACCTGGAAAAAAAGAACATCCTCTCGTTGGGTATATACAATTGGCGACCGGCTTATATCATTGGCGAAGAGGAAATCTTCGCGGCGCTCATCGCATAATGAGAAAAGCCTACAAAAAATTTTTATCCAATCAAGGACATCCATTTTTTGATTATATCGATTTTCAGCAATTATGTAACGATTGTTTAAAAAGTATTGATGCCATAGAAAACAATCAACCATACAAAGCTATTCAAATCAAATTGATGAATCGTGATTTAATAGAAAAAGTCAATGGCAAGATTTCATCACTTCCACCGTTGTCCCATGAATTTCTTCTTCATAAGCATATGCTGCGCGATCGTTCAGATATTCTAACAATGCGTGAAGAAAAAAGAAATGGCAGACGTTAATTTTCGTCTGCCTCTTGTAAGCTATGTAAGCATTTCTTAACAAAGGGTTCTGTTTCTTCACAAGCTTTGATTTCTGTATATTCACCACATGTTTTTAATTCTTTTAACATTTGCTTGGCAATTCCCTCACCTCTATAGGAAGGAACAACCGTAATGTGCTGAATCGTCGCTACAGAATCTTCCTCTAATACGCCTACAATTCCTACATACTCATCATCTTTTTTCCATAAATATAATTGCCAATTGTCTTCTTGTTCATAAGACTGCATTGTTTCCATTAATTTTTTGACGTCCTTTTCTTGGGGCATAAACGAAAGTAAACCCATCGCAATTTTTTCGAGTGATTTTTTATAACGTACTAACATGTATCATTCCCTCGTTTTCTTATCGCATACAAACATTCTTTACTATCGTACACGATTTCAAATTAAGAATCAAATTTCACCCAGAAATTACCAGCATCTCAATTCATTTACTGAAGTTTAGGAATAAGTACAAAAATGTAAAACAATGCCCATACTAAACAAAAAACGACAAAAAATCCTAACAATGTCCATTTTGAAAATTTCACAATTTATTCACCTTGTTTAAATGATATTCTTGATCGTTTAAAATAATATCTTCATAGCTCTCTCTTCTAATTGCTAGTTGATATGCACCCTTTTCCACAAAGACAACTGCTGGTCTCGGCACACGATTATAATTAGAAGCCATTGCATAGCCATAAGCACCTGTACAGAAAATTGCGAGTATATCACCAGGTTCTGCTTGTTGGAGAGGAGCATCCTCAATTAGTTTATCACCAGATTCGCATAGTTTTCCAGCCACAGTATAAGTGTAATCTTTTGGCAGATTTGCTTTATTAGCAATGACAGCTTCATATTTTGCATTGTATAATGCTGGACGAATATTGTCGCTCATTCCACCGTCAACTGCAATATATTCACGGATATTTGGTACGACTTTGTGAGAACCAATAGTGTATAATGTAGTTCCTGCATCTCCAACTAGGGAACGTCCTGGTTCAATCCAAATTTCAGGCATTGCTAAACGACGTTTTGAAGCTTCCTCTTTTACTGTTTTGACCATCTCTTCAACATACACATGGGGTTCAAGAGGACGATCTTCTTCTGTGTAGCGGATGCCAAAGCCACCGCCTAAATTAAGTACTTTACATTGGAAGCCAAATGCATCGTTCCATTCGCCAATTTTTTCAATTAATTTCCCTGCAGCTAAACTAAAGCCGTCCGTTTCAAAAATTTGAGAACCAATATGACAATGTAAACCTAGTAAATTTAAATATTCATGATTCGCAACTAGCTTGAATGCTTCATCCGCTTGACCGTTATATAAATCAAAACCAAATTTAGAATCTGCTTGTCCAGTTGTAATGAAATCGTGAGTATGTGCTTCCACACCAGGAGTGACACGCAATAAAATATTCATCGATTGTTTTCGAGATTCTGAAATTTCTTTTAATAGTTCAATTTCATAGAAATTATCTACAACGATACAACCAATTTTTGCATCAAAGGCGAGGATTAATTCATCATAAGATTTATTGTTTCCATGGAAATGAATGCGTTCAGCGGGGAAGTTTGCCTTTATAGCAGTATATAATTCTCCACCAGACACAACATCTAGCGATAAATTTTCTTCGTTAACAAATTGATAGATTGCAATACATGAAAATGCTTTCGATGCATATGCAACTTGTGCTTCAACACCATGTTTAATAAAAGTGTCTCTAAATGCGCGAGCACGATTTCTTATTAATTCTAGGTCATAAACGATTAGTGGAGTCCCATATTCTTTAGCTAGCTCAACTGTATCAACACCACCGATATGTAAATGGCCATTTTCTCCGATTGTTTGAGTTCCGTATAAGTGCATAGATTCCCCTCCGTATACAAATAAGCTGTCCATGTCAAAAATTCTAACTTTTTCCTCTAAGGATCGGCTAAACACTAAGCATTCCATTTCAACTTTATGAATTCCATCTACCAGTCAGCAGATAAAATGGTAGGAAAGCCCAATTTCGCCAACTTTCCTTGAATTAAATCATCTATACAATATAGATTGAATATTTTGACACTGGACAGCCTTAAATTTTTAGTTTTATGTTTGAACTTTAACATAGGCGCACATCTTTCGCAACTGAATTTAAACACGTTTCCGCTGCTTTGCTCCAACAATATATGGCCTGAGGGCATCGTCTGCCATCGGGAATCGAATGAATACCCTTAAGAAGGCTTTGGGGAAAAATGGTATTAGTGGCCACATGTAAGGAATTTGCATCGGCCTTAGTGCACAAAAATACGAAAAGATGAAGAAGAAGCCGATGAAAAATCCACTTGGTCCAAATAAGGCTGTTAAACCTAATACGATAAAACGGAAATATTTTATGGAAACACTTAATTCGAAGGTTGGAATGGAAAAAGTAAATATTGCGACAACTGCTGCATAAAGTACAACTTCAGGTGAAAATAAACCTACATCAATGGCAATTTGTCCAATGATTACACCCGCTACTAACCCCATTGCAGTGGATAGTGGCGTTGGTGTATGGATTGCCGCAATTCTCAAATATTCCAAACCTAAGTCGGCAATGATGATTTGCAATAATAATGGAATATTCGATTCTTCTTTTGAACCGATAAAATCAAGTGCTTCCGGTAAATATTGCTCATGGGTGGCCAGCAAATACCAAATCGGCATAAATGTTAAACTTAAAAGAATTGCAGTATAACGTAAAAATCTAACGGTTGAACCAACAAAGGGTGATTGTCGATACTCCTCGGCGTGCTGCATTAAGTGGAAGATCGTAATCGGCAGCAAAATAACCGACGGAGACGTATCAACGATAATGGCAATATGGCCTTCAAGCAAATGGGCGGCAACAATATCTGGTCTTTCCGAATACCGAACAAACGGAACTGGGTGAAACCTTTGTTTAAAAATCCACTCCTCTAATGTTTTGTCTGCCATCGTCAATCCATCGTGGTTAATTTCTTCTAAACGTTGCTTCAACCACTTTAAATGTTTGTCATTGACAATATCTTTAATATAGGCAATTGCAACATCAGTTCTTCCGTTTGTTGTGATTTTATATAGTTCAAAACGCAGCTCTGGGCTTCGAATTCTCCTGCGAATGAGCGCCGTATTTAGCATAATGTTTTCAGCAAACCCATCTCGGGAACCTCGAATAACTTTTTCATTATCCGGTTCATCCGGTTGACGACCTGGATAACTTCTTATCTCTGTTAAGTAGGCGTAGCCTTGTTGTGTCACAAACCCAACTTGACCACTTAAAACGCCGAGCAGAAATTCTTCTTTATCTTTCGGCTCAGCTTTTCCATAAAAGTTGAACATATTGTCAAAATAGATGTCGTCATTTTTAACCGGATGAGCAGATTGTTTTTCTTCACTATCAAAATAAAGCGGTGTTAATTGCACAGTGAGCGTCATTCCATCAACAAGACCGCTGATATATACGCATAGTACAGGCAAATCTTTGACATGAACTTCTTTAATGCAGACATCGAAAGATTCATCTTTACCAAATTTTGAATATAAGAACTCTTTCGCTTCATCCAATGATGCAAAAATTTTGTTCGTCATTTATTCACCGTCTTTTTTGTTTTACTTGATGTATTTGATGAAGTATCCATCCATTGTTTTAATTGGGCTAAGATTTTCTTTTCTAGCCTTGATACTTGAACTTGAGATATGCCAAGCCTTTCAGCAATATCCGTTTGCGTTAAATCTAAATAATAACGTAAGTAAATGATTGCTTGTTCTCGCTTATCAAGCTTTTTCAATACTTCTTTTAATGAAATATATTGAAACGGTAATTCAGATTTTTCATCCTTCATTTGATCCATTAACGTAATGGAGTCTCCCTCTGACTCAAACAACTGTTCATGAAGAGACGCCGGATCTCTCATTGCATCAGTTGCCACTAAAATTTCATCTTGTGACACACCAAGCATTTCAGCTAATTCTGAGACTGAAGGCGGCTTCTCATTGGTCTTTAAGTATTCATCGGTGACTTGACGTATTTTATAATTTAACTCTCGGATGGAACGGCTAACCTTCACCATTCCATCATCTCTCAAAAAGCGCTGAATTTCTCCGATAATCATGGGAACAGCATAGGTTGAAAACTTTACATCATATGATAAATCAAACTTATCCACCGATTTCATTAATCCAATACAACCAATTTGAAATAGGTCTTCAAGCTCTACTCCTCGAGAAGCAAAGCGTTGAACAATCGACCAAACGAGCCGCGTATTTCCTTCAATCATCTGTTTACGTGCTTCCATATCGCCGGCCTGAGCAAGCTTAATGAGCTCCCGCATCTCTTCTTGCGTTAACAAAACATTGGACGGCTGTTCGATTGTCCTCATCCCCCTTACTTCTTCCAAATACCTTTAATATTGGCATCCAATTCAAAAATTATTCTTTTAAAACGCAAAGGTGTTGAATTTCACTCATGTTGTTAAGATATTTGCGTCATTTTCATCGAGTGAAATTTTTTGGAAAAAGTAACGACCGTACCAACACCAGGTTCAGATTCCACTTGAAGATGATCTGCAAAACTTTCCATGATTGTAAAGCCCATTCCAGACCGTTCCATATCTGCCTTTGTCGTAAACAAAGGCTCCATAGCTTTTTTAATATCTGGAATCCCCTTTCCTTGATCTTTCACAGCTACTGAAACGACATCTCCTTCGCGAACTGCATGGACAGTGACAATCCCTTTGCCATCCTCGTCATATCCATGAATGATTGCATTGGATACAGCTTCTGAAACAATCGTTTTGAATTCAGATAGTTCATCAATTGTTGGATCTAATTGAGCCACAAAACTTGTTACTGCAATTCTCGCTAAGCTCTCATTTTCACTTAAAGCTACAAATGAAAGTGTCATTTCATTATCCATTCACAATCCCCCTTGCATATAAGATCGCCTCTTCTTCTTTACCCTCCATCACATACTTGCTTAACCCCGAAAATTGAAATATTTTTTTCATCGTATTTGAAGGGTTTAAAATGATGGTTTGTCCATTGACCGCACTTAACTCTCTCATGCGGCCTAAGATGAGGCCAATCCCTGAACTGTCCATAAAATTTAATCTCTCTAAATTCCAAATGATAGTGTGCAGATTTCCTTTTAAAATCGTTTGAGAAATGTGAGTACGAATTTTTTCGGTTTCATGATGATCCAATTCGCCATATAGTCGAATGATGGCAATATCTCTTTCCATATTTATTTCAAAATTCATCCGTTACATCGCCTCCTCCCTTCGCAATTCCACATAGCACGTCAAAATCCCTTTCGGTTGACAATAGTAGAAGAAATTCGCCGAAACTAGTAAAAATACGACAAAATCTTTTAATAATATGTTTTACTCGTTTCTTATGTTTTCTTCATCCACCACCTATACAAACGAATCAATTTGACGAGCTTGCGAAATAACGAAGTACGCTAGTAGAAGTCGATAAACGGATTGCAAGCTCATCTGGAAAGGCGTCATCTATTCATAAATCTATTAATTCACAGCATGCAATTGTCATTAAAGCAAATAATGCTTCAATCCTACAATTCAGTTATCCAACCCGCCTTCCCTTATTCCACTTGACCTATGCTTTTTTGCACTGGAATTTGGCGTCATCATGAAACGTCAAGTTAAGAAGAGATTACCTAATCAGCTTTAGTATGGAAAAAAAGGAAGAATTTTAAACATAATAAGGACAGATTTGATCCAAAATATGGTCAAATCTGTCCTTTCAATCATGTTAACTAATTTTTGTTGTTGATAATTCTTCGCATTCACGGAAAGCGTAATGTTTACATCCAATACAACTGTTTCGGTTAACGCATCCTAATGCGCAATTAATGGCATCTCCAGTATGTTCGAAAAAATTATGTTCACCTATTTCATTTGTTAAACCACTTTTATTTAATAATGTTTTCAAACTTGGTTGTACGCCTGTTACAAGCAGTCGTCCACCTTGTGATTTAAAATTGCGAACAATATTTCTCAAATATGCCTCACCAGTTGCATCAATAAATGGCACTTTCCCCATTCGAAGTACAAGAATTTGCGGTTTATAGTGAAGGGACTTTAAAATTCGTTCTTCAAAGGTTTGGGCTGCACCGAAAAACAGTGGACCTTCAATCGTATAAATACTAATTTGAGGACAATCCCGAGATTCACTTACGACATGGGATTGAACTTTTCCGTTATTTTTATGGTCGGGCAATACTTTCGACACTATCAACATGTCGCTCATTCGTTTCACAAATAACAATATGGCCAACAACAATCCTACAAACACTGCGATTGTTAAACTTGTAAAAACAGTCAGTAAAAACGTAATAATTAATACAAGTGAATCCCCTGATTTTAGTTTTAATACATGAGCAAAATGTTTACGCTCACTCATATTCCATGCAACAACCATTAACACAGGAGCTAAACTTGCTAACGGAATATGCACCGCTAAAGGCGCAAATAACAATAATATGATGAGAACAAATAGTCCGTGAATAACACCAGACATAGGCGATGTAGCTCCGAACTTAATATTCGTTGCTGTGCGGGCAATTGCACCAGTTGCAGGAATACCACCAAATAGTGGCGTCACCATATTCGCTATACCTTGTCCAATTAATTCACGGTTTGAATTGTGTTTACTATTTGTCATGCCATCAGCAACTACTGCAGATAACAATGACTCGATTGCACCTAACATGGCGATGACAAAAGCTGGCCCCAACAAGGACACCAATCGTTCAAGGGAAATTTCCGGTAATTTTAATTGTGGCAATGTGTTAGGAATAGCTCCGTAAGTAGAACCAATGGTAGCCACTTGTCCATTAAAGAAAATAGCAGCAACAACTGACGAAATAACAATGCCCATTAATGGCCCCGGCACTTTTGGCAACACTTTTGGAGTAATGAGGATGATAGCCAAACATAATATTGCAATAAAAATACTATAGACATTCATTGTATTCAAATGAGAGGCGATTTCTCGCATGTTATCAATGAAACGCTCATGCTGCTCCAAACCTTGCAATCCTAGAAAATTAGCAATTTGTCCAGTAAAAATGATTACTGCAATCCCAGCAGTAAAACCGATTGTAACAGGTCTAGGAATATATTGAATAAGCACTCCTAGTCGCAATACACCCATTAATACGAGCATAATTCCCGCCATCAGACCGGCAAGCAGCAAATCTTCATAGCCATATACAAGTACAACGCCTAATAAAATAGGAACAAAAGCACCTGTTGGTCCACCAATTTGATATTTCGATCCCCCAAATAGTGAAATAAGAATCCCCGCAATAATTGCCGTATAAATTCCATACTCTGGCTTCACACCAGAGGCAATCGCAAAAGACATCGCTAAAGGAATAGCGACTATTCCAACAATTGTCCCTGAAACTAAATCTTTTTTAAAAGAATTTAACGAATACCCTTCAAATCTCCCCCGCCAAATTTTACCCACTCTTATCCCTTCTTTAATTTTCTCTTTTATGGCTTTATTAAGTTAATAATATACATTTTTCATATTTTTGTCATATTTTTTATGAAAAATTTAGAACTTTTTTAGTCTCTTAAATTAAGACTATCGAACCCTTTTATTAATAACCATCACAAATTGCAAGAAAACGAAAAAGAGCGAATTGGAAAACTCACCATTCACTCTTTTTAAATCGTCTATTCATTTTGCGTGTATTACTACAAGCTAATATTTCATTCTGCAACAATCCCTTTAATCAAAGAAGGGGCTTCTACTTTTTGATTCGATATGAAGATGTTCGAATATATTCTTTCTTTAATCTCATTGATATTTTCTCGGTTTGAATGAATCGTTGCTAGTGGTTCACCTTTTTCAACATAGTCTCCAACCTTTTTATTTATCACGATTCCAACAGATAAATCAATTTCGGAATCTTTTGTTGCCCTTCCAGCCCCTAAAATCATAGCGGCTACACCGATTTCGTTGGCAATTATTTTTTCTACATAACCTGACTCAGTTGCTGGAATCTCAACTTGAAATTTTGCCTGTGGTAATAAAGTTGGGTCATCCACAATTGATGGATTTCCACCTTGAGAAGCAATAAATGTTTTAAACACTTCCAATGCTTTTCCGTTTGCTAATACATTTTCCACCTTCGTCCTAGCCTCTTTTAGGGTTTGTGCTTTGCCACTAAGATAAACCATTTGTGAGCCAAGGGTTAAACAAAGCTCTTTTACATCTTCCGGGCCATTCCCTTTTAGCACTTCAATTGCTTCTTTTACTTCAAGGGCGTTTCCGACAGCATAGCCGAGCGGTTGACTCATATCGGATAATATGGCAATCGTTCTTCTTCCTAATTGATTGCCGATTTTCACCATTGCATGGGCTAACTTTTCTGCCTCTTCTACTGTTTTCATAAATGCCCCTTCACCGACTTTTACATCTAAAACAATGGCATCAGCACCACTCGCAATTTTTTTGGACATAATGGAACTCGCAATGAGAGGAATACTAGGTACGGTACCTGTCACATCTCTTAAAGCATAGATTTTTTTATCCGCGGGCGTTAAATTTCCGCTTTGACTAACAACTGCCATTTTGATGTTATTGACTTGTTGAATAAACTCCCCGCTAGATAGTTCCACTTGAAAACCAGGAATAGATTCAAGTTTATCAATCGTTCCACCAGTATGTCCTAACCCGCGCCCACTCATTTTCGCAACTGGAACTCCACAAGCAGCCACCATAGGAGATAAACAAATGGTCACTTTATCTCCAACACCACCTGTAGAATGTTTATCACACTTAATTCCTTGTATGGCGGATAAATCAATGGTATCCCCTGATTCTACCATCGCCATTGTTAAATCTGTTCGTTCCTTTTCTGTCATATCTTGAAAATAAATGGCCATCAGTAAACTTGCAGCTTGATAATCTGGGATTGAACCTTCTGTATATCCTTTTACAAAAAATTGAATTTCTTCCGTTGAAAGCTCCTTACCATCTCTCTTTTTCTCAATAATATCCACCATTCTCATTTGACTCACCCCGTTAAATTAAATTAGACAAAAAGCTCGTACCATTTGCCGGTGCGGGAACGTTAAAGTTTTCAGCAATTGTTGCTGCAATATCCGCAAAAGTCTCTCTCAAACCTAAATCTCCTGTTTCTTTGAATCTTTTCGAATATACGAGCAATGGTACATATTCACGAGTATGGTCTGTTCCTTTAAAGGTTGGATCATTTCCGTGATCTGCCGTAATGATGAATAAATCGTCTTCTTTTAACAACTCGAACACTTCTGGTAATCGCTGATCGAATTCCTCCAACGCTTTTCCATAGCCAATTGGGTCTCGTCGATGTCCATACAACGCATCGAAATCTACTAAATTTAAAAAACTTAATCCGTGGAAATCTCGTTTTAACACTTCTACTAATTTATCCATTCCGTCCATATTATCTTTCGTGCGAATGGCTTCCGTTACTCCTTCACCGTTATAGATATCCGAAATTTTCCCAAGGGCAATCACATCAAAACCATGATCTTTAAGTTCATTCATCGTCGTTCTTCCAAACGGCTTGATTGCATAATCATGTCGATTCGCAGTACGAGAAAAGTTTCCAGGTGTTCCTACAAAAGGTCGAGCAATCACACGCCCAACTAAATACTCCGGCTCTAGAGTTAGATTTCGTGCAATTTCACAAATTTTATAAAGTTCTTCTAATGGGACAATGTCTTCATGAGCAGCAATTTGAAGAACTGGATCAGCGGATGTATAGACAATAATTGCTCCCGTCTCCATATGCTCCTGTCCTAGTTCTTCAATAATGGCGGTTCCGCTTGCAGGTTTATTCCCAATTACTTTCCGACCCGTTTTCTCTTCTAGTTGCTTAATTAGCTCATCTGGGAATCCATTTGGATATACTTTAAAAGGTTGATCTACTCGCAACCCCATAATCTCCCAATGACCGGTCATCGTATCTTTTCCTGCTGAAGCTTCTTGCATCATTCCGTAATAGGCTTTCGGTCTAGAAACCTTTTTTATACCTTTTATTTCTCGGATATTTCCTAAACCTAACGCCTCCATATTGGGCATGCGTAAACCATTCATCTCTTCTGCTATATGACCTAACGTATCGCTTCCAACATCGTCGAATTTTTCTGCATCTGGTGCTTCCCCAATTCCTACTGAATCCAATACGATTAAATGAATTCTTTTAAATGGTTTCATTTTTTTCCTCCTTATCATTGACAATCTACGCACGAGGATGGAATTGCTTATATACTTCTGAAAGTCTTGTTTTACTAATATGTGTATAAATTTGAGTTGTAGAAATGTCCGCATGTCCTAACATTTCTTGTACCGAGCGAAGATCCGCTCCGTTTTCAATTAAATGTGTGGCAAAGCTATGACGTAATGTATGGGGAGTCATTTCCTTTTTTATATTTGCAGCTAAAGCATGCTGTTTCAGTAGTTTCCAACATCCTTGCCGCGTTAAACGTTTTCCTCTACGGTTAATGAAGAACGCATCTGTTTTTGGATAATTCCCTTGCAACAGATGGCGAGCTTGTTGCAAATATGTTTCACATGCATAAAGTGCGCTCTTTCCTAGAGGAACAATTCGCTCTTTTCCACCTTTTCCATAAATGCGCACAAATCCCATCGATAAATGCACATCTTCTAAATTAAGTTCAATACATTCACTAATCCGCATACCCGTACCATAGAGCAATTCAATCATAGCCACATCACGGATGCCTTGGGGTTTTGAACGATCAGGCGCATGTATTAATGCTTCGATTTCTGCAATGGATAACACTTTCGGCAATGTCTTTACAATTTGAGGCATTTCCAAATGTACTGTAGGATCATGATCAGTGATTTTTTCCCTTAATAAAAATTGATGGAATGAACGGATTGATGAAATGTGGCGGGCAATCGTTCGAGAAGATTTGCCATTATCCCTTAAATGCTCCAAATAGACTAGAATTCTAGTACGATCAACATCATTTAACCTCTCTAATTTTTGCCCTTTATGTAAATGTTCAATATAATCTTCTAAATCCCTTCTATAAGATGCTAACGTATTTTCAGAATATTGCCGTTCTACTCTTAGAAAATGGAGATAATCTAGGACGGCTTCTTGCGCTTCTTTCATTTTCTCACCTGTCCCTTCCTTTATATAAAATGATAGAGATTTTTATGAAAGCATACAAGATTTAACATTTTTTTATTAGGAATCAGATGCAAGAAATCCTAAATAATTGATATTCTCTATAATCATCATTTTGCATTTTATTGCGAAAAATCGTGCAAACTTTACAATTCTGCAAGTTTTTAGACCGATTTCGCAAGCATTTGAATTTCTAACGATTATTCGACAAAAAATCCCTAAATAGGATTACCTATTTAGGGATTACTCATCTTCATGATCATGTTTTTCTTGGCAACGATGACAAATTCCATGGAATGTGAGACGATGGTCTTTAATTATAAAATTCCATCGCTTTTCTACTACCATTTCTACTTCTTCTAATAAGTCTTCTTGAATTTCATCTACTGAACCACACTCAATACATACTAGGTGATGATGGAAATGTTTTGCACCTTCTTGTCGAAGATCATATCTGGAAACGCCATCTCCAAAATTAATTTTATCGACAATTTTTAGTTCTGTTAATAATTCTAGAGTGCGGTACACGGTAGCTAGACCAATTTCAGGCGCTTTTTCTTTTACTAATAGATATACATCTTCTGCGCTTAAATGATCCTCTTCATGTTCTAATAGTACTGCAACTGTCGCTTCACGCTGTGGCGTCAGTTTATAGCCAGCACTATGTAATTGCTTTTTTATACGATCAATACGGCTTTCCATATGACGCCCTCCTAAACACATTCCATTATAACAAAAGTCTAAAATTAATTACAAGATTAGGGGACTAATTAATGATATATGAAATAACGAACATTTCCCCAACGCACATCACTGTAAAAGCAACCATTAATGTAATAAATAAATGTTTATTAAAAACAAACTTACGATTCGGCCCTACTTTTCTAGTTCCAAATACAGAACATAGCGCTAATAGTAAGATACAATAAATTAGCTGAAATGGAAACCACCAAACACTATAGACAAGAATCGATTCTTGTTGAGTTAACAAAAATACCGATCCGAAACCAAAAAATGTGGCCTTTACAGCTACTACTAGTCTAGCAAAAAAATGGAGATATGGGTGAGTTGTAAAAAATAATACAAATAATCCCCATGCAACAATTGGTAATATCGTTTGCCACATAGTGACATCTGATAGTTCTAACACACGCGGATCCACTAACTTAATAAGATTCATAGACTTGTCCAAAGAAAAAGCTTGGAAACAAATAACCCCACTAACAAAACCTATTGCTAGTAAAAATCCATATTGTATAACTTGTACGGAACGAAACATAAGCATTCTCCTTTCGTTGTTACAGCTTATGCTCGTCCACGGGGTTTATTAGTACGAATTTTAGTAAATTCTATCAAAATTTCGCTCTTCATAATTTTACATTTCGTTTAATTTTACCCAAAGCACGCTAAATGCTGTTTTCGCATCATAGATTTGCTGGTTTTTTACCATTTCTTCCGCTTCTTCTAACGTTACTTCTATGATGGATACAAATTCATCTTCATCCAATTCTCGTTTTTCTTCTATTTTATATAAATCTTTTGCCGCATAAAGATGAATGATTTCATTTGCGAATCCTGGAGATGTTGCAAAAGATTGAATATACGTCAATTGTCTTGCACCATAACCTGTTTCCTCTTCCAATTCTCTTCGTGCACAGACGGCTGGATCTTCTCCTCGTTCCAACTTCCCTGCTGGAATTTCAATTATTGAACGTTCCAACGCTTTTCGATATTGTTCTACTAAAACAATCTTTCCTTCATTGGTAATTGGAATAATCGCAACTGCTCCTGGATGATGAATAATTTCGCGCTTCGACTGCTTTCCATTCGGCAATAATACATCATCTACTTTTAAAGAAACTACTTTCCCTTTGAAAATTTCTGTCGAATGAATCGTTTTTTCTTCAAATTTTTTCATACTAATTCCTCGCTTGTCGTTATTACAGAATTCATTGTACCATTAGTTCTTTAAATGAAAAGTAATTTGTATAACAGAAATCGCCAAAAGCGAATCATTAAATTTTTCCAAGATTCTCTAAAATGGTGAAGATGGTAAAATTTCTGGATGCTATTTTGTTAATAGAACTTGCTTTGTCGCAAATTGATAAAACAGTGATCGTCTTCTAAATCCCACTTTTACAGTAATTTAGGTAGTTTTATACATTCATATGAGTTTTAACAATTGAAAGCCTTAGATTCTATTTTTACATCACTAGAAATCCAAGTTATTCAAAATATGGTAAAATAAAGTATAGGTTTTGTGTAGGAGTGATAAGTTGGTTAGAAGAAAAGGCATTTATCAAATAAAAATTCGTAATCAACAACTGATTTGTTCATTTTGCCAAAACAATGAATTTACACATCGCGAGGTTTATTTGGATAGAGTAACTTTCAATAAGGATGAAAAAGAGAAACTGACATTGCAATCTTTTACCTGTACATCTTGTGGTGATATTCGATTGTTTCAAGAAAAATTTCGGTATGACCATTCTTTGCAAAAACACATATCGATTATTGAGTACACGGAAGTGATAAAAAATGAGCAGAACAGATGAGTCTTTACGTCCCTTAAAAAGCCGAATTACGATTTTTGATGAGCCAATTATTTGCAGTTTCTGTACCTATGATGTGTTCATTCCTTATGAAGTATATGTAAATGTTGAAGAGCCAGGTATTGGTGTATATCATGTTCGCTACTCAGCCATTTGCCAGCACTGTGGACAAGCAAAAATTTTTAGTGATCCCAGTCACTTTGATGAAAAAACAAAAAATTACATTTGGGCATTGAATCAGTATTTACTTTCCGAAAGAAAATATAAAATTAAAATTATATTTTATATCGGGAAAAAAGAGAGGATAAATTACAGATATTTTTAGATATGTTACTAGAAAGTCAATTTGAAATTGATAGCATTCTCCGTGAAAAAACAGAAGTTTCCGTACGGGCAAAAATTACTACTATGAATGAACTCCAATGGATTAGGGATACAATTATGAATTCTGCAGGAAAATTATTTATTTCGATTAAGAGTTTAAGCATTAAATAAGATGCTATTAGTGGATTTAACAAAATGACGATGGAGGGATTTTTGTGATACCTATGGCTTCAATAATTCTATATATAGTTAGTTTAATAATTCTTTTTGTTGTTATCGAAACTGCAGTTAGAAGAGGGATTAACAGTTCAATCGTTGGACAAGCAATTGAGAAGAAATTTGGTATTACAGAGGAAAAGAAAAAATCATTTTTTGATAATGATTTAGATGATGAGCGATGATATCTACTTCAACAAATGTAGAAGGGAGAAGTATGATTGAATATTTTGAAAGAAAGTTGAGACTAAAAAGGTTTAGAGGGTGTTTTTTGATATAAATAAATTATATATTTTCTGAATTTTGTTGTAGCCGAAAAGATATATTAAATGAAAGGCACCTCACACTCTATAGGGTCGCCTTCCATTTTTAAGGTTTAGGATTATAATAAGTAATGACTAAAAAAACACCGATACCACCAATCGCAAGGTAGTTGGAACTTCGATTTCTCGCGAAGGCAAAACACTATGAATGAAAAAGATTAATATTTTGAATGTCTTGTTGTTTCATGCCCAATCAAGATAATCTTCCCATTCCACTAATAGCATTTATGATATCTGCAAAGAGAATGGACTGAAATCGAAAAGTTTAACTGCAATATCGAAAATAAAAACAAGAATATCGTTAATCAATGGATTTTATTACAATATTCGAATCATTTTTCTCTTTGTCATATTCAACTGTTACTTCAAGTTCAAAATCAAAATTTTTCTTGTTATCATGCATGGAAAAAAAACAACCGATTCGGATTTTCTAATAATTTTATTGACTCACTACCTTTACTAAAAACAATATCGCTATTCATATCATTGAAAGATACTGCATTAAACATTCCTTCTGTCAGTACAGCAAAATTTGTTTTTTAATCATTCGTGTCAAACACAATGATTAGATCATCAACGCCATCATTTGTTACATCAAACCAAATCTTATTATATACATTAGCGTCTGGAAATCGTGATTGAAATCTTTTATCTAGTTCTTCAGTATCCTTTTCATTATCTAGTTCTTCGTGTATGATTTCTTTTACATATTCAACCTCACTAACACGATTATCAAAATTCGATTCACAACCTACCAACATCACAATCAATAACAAACTAATATTTAAAAGATATTTCATAACCCCCACCATTCTAAAATTTTGTATATTTTATCATTTTTTATGAAGATTTTGGAGGTAAGTGTTGGATATTTTTCCCATCACCAACGATGCATTTCGTTTACAGACAACGAAAAATACCATTTAATTAGATTTCCGAAAGTCTAAACAATGTTGTAGTCTATAAAACCTTCTAACATTTAATTATAAATTTGTAAAATATACCACAATAGATTGTTGTTTTATTCCAAGTATTGGCATACTCTAAGTCTTGAGCCTTTATCGTGCATTGATAGACATTTTTAAATCAAAATGGAGTTAAAATCGGGTTTAGAGCATAACTTCAAGCCCCTACATTCCTTGATATTACTAGATTTCGAGCATGTTTTATGATAATTTTTCTATATCCAATCGTTTGAGTAAATGTAAGAAAGAAAGCGGGGATTCGATGAAAAAACGTAGATTAGGTACAAGTGCTTTTGAAATTTCCGAAATCAGTTTAGGGTGCATGTCCCTTCCAACAAACTTAGAAGAAGCAAAACCAGTAATTGAAACGGCTATCGAATGTGGCATTAATTATTTTGATACAGCTGATTTATATAATAAAGGTATTAATGAAGAAATTGTCGGTGAACTGTTAAAGCCCTATCGAGACCAAGTATTCATTGCTACAAAGGTCGGAAATCGCTGGAATGCTAACGGTGATGGCTGGTATTGGGATGCATCAAAAAAACATATTGAAGAAGGAGTAAAAGAAAGTATACGCCGATTAAAAACCGATTATATTGATTTATATCAACTTCATGGCGGCACTATCGACGATCCATGGGATGACATCATCGACACTTTTGAGAAATTAAAAAAGGAAGGACTCATTCGGGAGTACGGCATATCTTCCATTCGTCCAAATGTTTTTCAATCCTTTTTTGAACGCAGCCAAGCCGTATCCAATATGATGCAATTTAGCATTTTGGATAGACGACCAGAGGAATGGCTACCTTTCTTTGAAGAAAAAGGCGTTTCGATTGTTACACGAGGTTCCATTGCAAAGGGATTACTGACAGATGAGTGGAAAAAACGAGTGGAAAATGTTGATTCCTATTTGAATTACTCGAAAGAAGAGCTTGTCTCTATTTTAGAAAAAATTGAATCGCAATACGGATCGGTTCACCCTGCTGCGATTGCTTATAATTTGAGTCAACCTGCTGTAGCATCCATTGTTGTTGGAGCTAGAACAAAGGAACAACTGCTGAAAAATATGAAAGCTTATGAAGAAGCTCAAAACATCACCGACATTTCTTTTATTCAAAGTATTACAAAACAAGAAATATATACTGATCACCGATGAAGAAATATTTGTTTTTCGTAATCACCGCACTAATCATTTTATATTATCTTTCTAGCATGCCTTATGAACAGCAGACTATTGTTCCTGAATTAAGAGTGCTTCTAAGCAACCAACCTTTTTATGACTTGTTAAGTAAAATTGAAGTAACATATTGGGGAAGAACTATTTCTGTCGAAACCCGTGGATATTATTATTTTGTTGAATTTTTAATTCGTAAAGCATTGCATTTTATTGGCTATGGAATCGTTGCCGTGCTCTTATATTTGCTATTTCGTCGATTGAAATGGACATTTGCAGCGGTTATTTCTTGTTTAGTTACATTCTTCATTGCCATGTTAGATGAATATCACCAAACTTTCGTAGATGGACGTACTGGTGTGTTTGATGATGTTTTAATTGATACGGCTGGTGCCATTACTTTTATTTTTTGTCTCAAGGTATATTTTTTTATAAAATATTTGTTGAATCGAAAATCTTATTAAATTGCCAAAAAAACAACCTAGCTTCTATATGCTAGGTTGTTTTTCTTTTTATCTATTATCATCTAATAATATATCATGCTCTCTTACTGCTTCTTCCACTTCGCCGAAAGCCCAATGAGTTTTTGGAACATCTAAAAACGTTGGAGTTTCTACATTAGTTAATGGCCCTCGTTTGAAAAGCATGTTTATTACTTTTAACGCTTGAGCTCTTGTTAGTTCTTGATTTGGCTTAAAGGTTTGATCTTCAAAACCTACCATAATACCTGCCACTTTTGTAAAATTAATAGCTTCAGCTGCCCAGTGGTCGCTCATTACATCTTTGAAACTTGCTTCTGGAATATCACTTAACATTCCACAGCTAGCATAAGCGGATGAGTCTTTTTCACATTGCTTTTGTATCCAACGATAGACGATACTTGCCATTTGAGCACGCGTTACATTTCCGTTTAAATTAAATGTTGTTTGATTCACACCTGTCATAATACCAGCTTCTTTAACTTCCAACACATAATTAAATGCCCAATGTGAAGATTTCACATCTTCAAACGCTTTTGTTGATAAAGATCCATCAAGATTTTGAGCAATCATTTTCGCCATTTGAGCACGTGTTACAAACGCATTTGGACGGAATTCGTTATTGTTATAGCCGTTGATGTATGGAATGTGAGCTGCTTTTTCAGGAGTTTCAGTTTCTTCTTCTGCTACTTCATCTTGCCAACCTTCTAAATAAACGATTGAAAAAGTGCTGAATTTATTTACTTCAAATTCAAGACCTTCCGAACCGTCTTTCATTTTTACTACAGTTCCTTTCATTAATTCCTTCGAGCCATCACTATGCTCAATGTATACGCCTAAATTATTTAACACTTTTTGGCGTTCAGCTGGATTTGTTGGAAGATTTGCCGTTATTGGGAGAATAATTGATACTTGGCGACTTTGCATATTTGTCTCGATTTCCATTGGACGCCCTATAACTTGGACAGCATTATCTCCAACTGCCTCTTTAATTAATGGTTCATTCTTAGCACGCTCTTCAACTTGGTTTTGTTCAGTTGCAGATTTCATTGGAACGATACGGAAATATAGATCTTGATTAAAATGATGAATCGATGTTACTGGAATCGAAATGACCGCATTTGAAGTAGCAATTTCCAGTTTCAAATTCCCATTGTTTAATTCTTCCAACGCTGTTTTCGTTATTTCCACTTTAACTTCTGCTACTTGATCGTCTTCATCCGGGATGATAATACGTACAGTGTCAATACCTTGTTCTTTAGCCTTTAATACCGTTTCTTTTGCATTACTATCAGTCATTAATATTTCATCTTTAATCGTCCCATCTTGTTCTTTAGAACGAATTACTGATATTTTTGTTAAATGGAAATCATTATTTCCATCCACATCTACAATAATTTGTTCTGTTGTTGACTGTGAAGTTGATGGAGTCCGATCAGGCTTTGACGGTGATGGATTTGCAGTAAATACAAGCAGTGTTTCTTCTCCTGCCGGTGTATCATTTGTTGCTTTTACTCGTACTTTGACTGTTTTGTTTCCACTTAAATTAGGAGGCGTTTGTTCGTTATATGGAGTCCAATCGCCCTCATCAATTTTATATTCCATCGTTTCATTAATTCCAATAATGATGTTGTTTGTATCATTCGCTGTTACATTTGGTGCTCCTGGAGGATTTGCTGTAAACACGAGTTGCGTTTCTTCTCCTGCTGGTGTATCATTTGTTGCTTTCACTCGTACTTTGACTGTTTTGTTTCCACTTAAATTAGGAGGCGTTTGTTCGTTATATGGAGTCCAATCGCCCTCATCAATTTTATATTCCATCGTCTCATCGATACCTATAATAATGTTATTAACATCATCTACTGTTACATTTGGTGCAGATGGAGCAGTTACGATTACAGGTCCTATAAATGAACTCAGCACCTCGAGTCCGTGTGTCCAACCGCTCTGAGCAACTGGTGTTACAGCAAAACTAATGTATTTACCCACGTCAGCTTCAGTAAGGTTGTAAGAATTGCCAGTTGCCCCGGATATAGCTGTTTTATTGTCTCCAGAAGCATTATCAGCGCGATACCACTTAAATGTCGTTTCCCCTTCCAGCGCTCCTTCCGTATCGCTGTAAATATAAGAACCACTTAATGTTTTTCCAACTTCGGCTTGTCCTGTTATTAAGACGTCATTTGCTATAGGAGGATCATCTAGTAGTTTTATGACTGCTGGTGAAAGTGTTGAGTAGTATAGCCGATTATCCGAAGTGAAAGTTATTCCAAATACATATGTTAAAGGTGTATATGACAACGCATTGTCGATATGACCATCAGCTAGGTCATCATTTGAAACCTTAATAATTCCATTGAAATCAGAAATATATAAGTTCCCAGCGCTATCAAAAGCAATATCGAATAATAAATTCATCATTGTTCCGATTTCATGTACCTTTTCGTCTGTAAGTTCTATTGGAAATTCATTAAAATCATTTTTTAATATTCTATAAATCTTTTTTGAATAATTGTCTGAAAAATAGACATCACCTGTTATAGGGTGGAAGGCTAATCCAAATAAATCCCCGCCGCCTATAACAACTTCTGTAGCTACATTTGCTGCATTTACGGTCACTTCAGCTAAATCTGCACTAGAAATTTTATATATCTTACCTAGCTGGAAACTGTTAGGAATCGTATAATAAAGATTGCCATCCGAATCGAAATCTAACGAAATGGGTCCTAATCCTTGAAAATTCGTTGCGACATCGGTCATATTCCCGTCACTGGAGATTTTGCTAATTTTTATTGCAGAATCGTAACCAGTAAAATAGACATCACCATTCCGATAGGCTAATCCATATGCAGCCGTATTGTATTGCGTAAAAGCAAATGTTTGCGGAGCTGTCAAAAGCAATATCATTACAATGACTAATGTAATTTGAAACAACCTTCGTATACTACGTTTTACATTCATACTAAATTCCTCCTATATTGGTATTGTTTAATTATAATATAGGAGGAAGGTTATATGGAATCAGAAAAAAATATTTATTATTGGGAATTATATCCTAATGATTGATTCTTCATTCAATCCCTCTTTCAGTCCACTCTAATCATAGAATTCCTTTATGTAAATTCCTGCATTAAACTAGAAGACATTTCAAAAATGATACCTCCAAGTAATGTAGATTCGTACACATCATAAATGTTTTCTCTAAATTGAACTATTATTATTCATCACTACTTTTTTCTCCACATTTATTGTTATTCTTGTATTAAAAATTCTGCCCTCGTTGGTATTTTCTACTCAAAATTACGTTTGCGAATTCTATTTCGATATAAGATATTGAAAGAAAAATAGTTTATTGATAGAATTTTGAAGTTGTCATCAAAAAAAATGATGATTTTGTTTAAAAAAAGTGATAACTAAGATTAGGAAAGTGCAAATTGTCATTCCTTTCCTAGTTAACGAGTCTTGGGGGCAACGAGATGAAACAGAAAGAATTAAAAAGAGAATTAAAAAACAGGCATGTACAACTAATTGCAATCGGGGGAACAATCGGTACTGGACTGTTTTTAGGATCTGGTGCTGCAATTTCTAAAGCAGGTCCATCCATTTTATTAGTTTATCTTATTGTTGGGACTGCCCTATTTTTTGTGATGCGTTCCCTAGGAGAGATGCTGTTATCCAATGCTGGGTATCAATCCTTTACCGATTTCGCTACAGATTACATAGGTTCTTGGGCAGGGTATGTAACAGGATGGACATATTGGTTCTGCTGGATTATGACAGCGATGGCTGATGTAATTGCCGTTGGTGTGTATGTTCGTTATTGGTTCGATATCCCTCAATGGATTCCAACATTGATTGCGATTATTTTATTGCTCTTATTGAATCTATTAACTGTAAAACTATTTGGAGAGTTGGAATTTTGGTTTGCAATTATTAAAGTAATTACGATTATTGCTTTAATTGTAATCGGTATTTTCTTAATCATTATTGGATTTGAAACGGATACTGGTCATGTGTCAGTAAGCAATATTTGGAGTCATGGTGGAATTTTTCCAAATGGTATGATTGGATTCCTTTTTGCATTCCAAATGGTTGTATTCTCATTTGTAGGGGTTGAACTTGTGGGGGTAGCGGCTGCGGAGACTTCGAATCCCGAAAAAAATATACCCTCTGCTATCAATAAAATTCCCATTCGTATATTGCTGTTTTATGTAGGAGCAATTTTTGTCATTTTATGCATTAATCCTTGGACTGAATTAAGTGCTACCAATAGCCCGTTTGTACAAGTCTTTACTTTGGCAGGAATTCCACTGGCTAGCGGCATTATCAATTTCGTTGTGTTAACATCAGCCGCTTCTGCCGGAAATAGCGGTTTATTTTCAACAAGCCGGATGATGTACAATTTAAGTAAGAACCATCTAGGGCCAAAATTCCTATCAACATTAAATAAAAACTTTGTCCCTGGAAATGCACTTTTCATTTCTTCCATCGTTGTTTCAATAGGGGCTCTATTAAGTTATATTATTCCAGATACAGCTTTTAGTATTGTCACCACAATTAGTGCTATCTGTTTTATTTGGGTTTGGAGCATTATTTTAATTACTCATATAATTTATTTAAGAAAAAGACCGGATTTACATAAAACATCCATTTTTAAAGCTCCTCTTGCACCATTTGTAAATTATGTTGTGTTGATATTTTTTGTGGCTGTATTAGTCGTGATGTTGATTTCCGAAGAAACAAGAATAGCGGTTTTACTTACTCCGATTTGGTTTATTATTTTGTTTATTACTTACGCCCTTCGCAAGAAAAAATAAGCGCAGGGCGTTTTTTCTGGAAATTCCCTTTTATGTATGTGATACGTAGATTGAGGTATGATGATTGAAGAACTCATTACCGAGACAGAGATACGAATCAATCTTTAAGCACACTAAATGAAAAAAGTGTCGCATTATTTTGCGACACCTTTTTATTAGTACTTAGAGCCTTTATCTCCATACTTTTCAAGCAATTCTGCAAAGCTCATATTT
The DNA here is from genome assembly GCF_012396605.1 of Ureibacillus thermosphaericus. Classification (GTDB taxonomy): domain Bacteria; phylum Bacillota; class Bacilli; order Bacillales_A; family Planococcaceae; genus Ureibacillus; species Ureibacillus thermosphaericus. Next base: position 134,179 of record NZ_JAAXPW010000001.1, on the reverse strand, counting down.
TTCTCCCGCTGTTTTCTTTCAAATTCGAGCTGTGCTTGTCGTTCTTCCTCTTTTCTTTTTTCCTCAGCGGCTAATTCTTTCTTTGCTTCTTTTAATTTTGCGATTAACTCGCTATCTAGTTGATCTTGAAGAGTAATCCCTTCATTTGTTGCTTGATGATTAGTGTTCTTATTCTTTTTAGCCATATTCTCACCTGCTTACTTTTTTGCGGTGGAAACAACAGCTTATCGTTGAATAATTGTTGCGACTCCTTGTCCACCACCAATGCAAAGTGTGGCAAGCCCGTACTTCACATCTCGTTTTTGCATTTCATGAAGAAGCGTCACTAAAATACGTGTTCCACTTGCACCGATTGGATGTCCAAGGGCAATTGCTCCACCATTTACATTTAGTTTATCAGAATCAAAGTGAAGTTCGCGATCAACAGCAATAGACTGAGCTGCGAAAGCTTCATTTGCTTCAATTAAATCGATTTGATCGAGCGTTAAGTCAGCTTTCTTTAAAGCTTTTCGAACAGCTTCAGCTGGACCAATACCCATAATCGCAGGATCTACCCCAACTGCAGCGTTTGCCACAATCGAAGCGAGCGGTTTAATTCCTAACTCTTCCGCTTTTTTCTTAGACATGACCACAACTGCTGCAGCACCATCGTTAATTCCGGAAGCGTTTCCAGCAGTGACTGTTCCATCTTTTTTGAAAGCTGGACGTAATGCGGATAATTTTTCTACCGTTGTGCCAGGGCGTACAAATTCATCTGCATCGAAAATAATTGGATCCCCTTTGCGTTGAGGAATTTCTACTGGCACAATTTCATCTTTGAATTTCCCTTCCTCAATCGCTTTTGCTGCACGAGCTTGGGAACGTGCCGCGAACTCATCTTGTTCTTGTCGCGTAATATGATATTGAGAAGCTAAATTTTCTGCTGTTACCCCCATATGATAATCGTTAAATGCACACCATAATCCATCATGAATCATGCTATCAATTAGGTTTTGATTGCCCATTTTAAAGCCGGAGCGAGCATTTTTTAATAGATAAGGTGCTTGGCTCATATTTTCAAACCCGCCAGCCACAACGATGTCTGCTTCACCTACTGCAACGGCTTGTGAAGCAAGGTGTACCGTCTTTAAACCGGAACCACAAACTTTATTAATTGTCATAGCCGGAACTGTTTTTGGAAGTCCCGCTTCTATTGCTGCTTGGCGAGCTGGATTTTGTCCTAGTCCTGCTTGCAGAACATTTCCCATTATGACTTCATCCACTTGATCCGGTTGAATTCCTGCACGACGTAACGCTTCTTTAATGACAATCGCGCCTAATGTTGTGGCAGGTACATCTTTTAACGAACCTTGGAAAGAACCTATTGCTGTTCTAACCGCACTTACAATAACTACATCATTTAACATGAACATCTCCCCCAATTTCAGTTTACATTGTATACACGATTTTGTGTGAATCCTAGAAACTAAAAAGTATTATTAGTAGAAAACAATTCAAAACCGTGCAATATTATTCTACCAAATGATATGTTATATTTTGTTTCATAATCAACATTTTTTTGTTAATTTGCGTTCATTTTCGACTTTTCAAAATTTATTGTCTTTATACATATTATCAAAAATGCGAAGGAGGTGTCCTAGATGAAAAAGAAAAAACGTAAAATTCTTTGGTTTTCAACTTTCATTACAATGACAGCTAGTGTACTGACTACAATTTTTGGTTTTGCATTAACAAATCGTCTCATGTACATCCAAAAGAAAGATGACGATTTTATATTAGATCGAGAATTGAAAGCGAATCGATTCGATGAAAACTGGTATAATCACGTGAAAAAAGATGAATTTACAATCGATTCCCCTAACGGCTATCCAATTAAAGGTATACTTTTACAACCTTGCCCTACGAAAAACACTGTGATTATTTGTCACGGTGTCACGGAAAATAAAATAAATTCAATTAAATATGCGCGAATGTTTGAAAGGTTAGGATTTAATTCTTTTGTTTACGATCATCGAAGACATGGAGAGTCCGGTGGAAAGACAACAAGCTATGGCTATTATGAAAAGTTCGACTTAGATGCTGTTGTCAAAACGGTTCGTTCAGTTATTGGAGAAGATGCAAAATTAGGGATTCATGGTGAGTCGATGGGTGCTGCAACCATGATTTTATATGCAGGTACGGTTGGAAATCATGTAGATTTTTATATTTCGGACTGCGCTTTTTCTGATTTTGAAGAATTATTGCGTCACATCGTCAAAAATTCAACCCGCATCAATCCTGATATTCCTATTCATTTAGCAGATTTCTTTATTCGTTTCCGAGATGGCTATCGCTTTAAACATCTCACACCGAAAGAAGCAGTAAAAAATATTAAGAAACCTATGCTATTTATTCATAGCATTCCAGATACATTCATTCCTTGTAAAATGACAGAAGAAATGTATGAATTGAAGAAAGGCCCAAAAGCATTAAAACTATTTGAGATGGGAGCTCATGCCCAATCATTTAATGAAAACCCAAGAGAATACGAAGAAACGGTTCGCGAGTTCTTAGAGAAATATATATTGAGATTTTAGAGAGCTTTGAATAGCATTAAATTCTTTTTCTATATTTCTTTTGTTTATCATTTGGACAAATAAAACCAAGCCCTCAATTGATAAAGCATTTAGTGAGGGCTTGTTTAAAAATCCAGCGCCATTATAAATGGGGTTAGTGCATTAATTACCTTTTTTATGAATATTTCTCATCATATGTAGAAAATCCATCAGCTAATGCACTTGTCTCATCAACTCTGCAAAATCTCACACGTGGAATTACAGTCATATTTGCATATATTTCCTCAATAGCAAATACACTATGACCAATGCATAAACCTCATCAATCCACAATAAAAAAGGTTATCCCTTTCCAGAAAAATTCCGATACAGGACAACCTTGTATGATTATTTTTGTTTTTCTTGAATTTTATTTAATTGAGCCATCATTTGACGAACTTGTTTTTCAGATGGTTTACGGCCCATTTGTGCCATCATTACACGAATCATTTGTTCATTAATTGGTGGGTTTTCTTTTAAATATTTCATCATTGATTGACGAGCTAGGAAGAATCCTAACGCAACGCCAGCTACTAACGCAACAATAATTAATAATATCGCTAGCCAAGTTTCCAAAATACTTACCTCCCTCTCAACTTTTCCCGAGAAAAACTTTACTCTCCACGATGGATTATACACTATTCATAACAGCGATTCTAGTTTTTCCCGAATTTTTCTAAACCCATACACTTTACATACCTTATGTATTTTAACCAAATTCCTCTATAATATAAAGATATTTTTCCAAAATAAAATATTTTTAATTTTCATACTTTATTAAAATGATACCTTTTCCAACTCAAAAAAATCCGAACTTATTTGAAACTCTCTGTACTAGAGTTTCAAATATTGTTCGGATGCTGTGATCATTCAAAATTCGTTATTTCGAATTTTCAGTAATCCATTGTTCAATAAATGGATAGTTTTCAGCTACGGCGCGTTTACCAGTAATAACCGAAACGTGTCCTGCATTAACAACATGCAATGTTTTATTTTTGCTGGAGACTTTATCATTCAACGGTTCAATTTGTTGCGGTAACACAATATTATCGCGAGTGGCAACAATATTTAATAAGTTCGCTGTAATGTTTGACAATAATACTCTTTCACCACGAACTTCTAATTCATCGTTAATCAATTTGTTTTCTTGGTAAAAATTGCGTATCCATTGGCGATATGCCTCACCCGGAAATGGCACACCATCATTTAGCCATTTTTGCATTAGCTTCCAGTTTAAAATTTTCTCTTCATTTTCAATATTAGAAGCAACATTGACGTAAACACCTACAGTATTTGAAAGTGGATTTAATAATTTATTACCAAAATCAATGAATTCAAACGGTACATTTCCGAAAGTTTCTACAATATTATCTAATTTGAAGTAGCGTTTATCTAACCAATTTGTATAAAGTCCGGCATCTTCGAAATCAATTGGACTTGTTAACAAGACTACATTGCGAATCGGCAATTTCTTTTGATAAAGAGCAGTAAAAATCGCCGTCATCGTTCCGCCCATGCAATACCCAAACATCGTGATTTCTTTTGCGCCAGAATGTTTTAGCACTTTTTTTACAGCCCGTGGTATATAATCAACAATATAATCTTCTAATTTCATATGGCGGTCCTCGAAACCAGCCGTACCCCAATCTAGTAAATATACATCATGGCCGCGGTCTGTTAAATACTCTATAAAACTATTCCCAGGGTACAAATCTAATATATAAGGTTTATTAATGAGTGCATAAATCATTAAAATTGGCACTTTATTCGTTTTTACTTTATTTGGCTGATAACGATATAATTTCGCTTTATTTTTTGTCCAGATAATTTCTTTTGGCGTTTGACCCACTTGAGGTTCTGGATCGGTAAATAATACTTTATTGAAACGTTGCAATTTTTCGAAATCTTTGTTTTTAGGCAAACTTTCAAACCATTCTTTTAATGGTGTTGTATCAACAGTAACCACAAAATCCCTCCCAACAATTGTTCCAATTAAACGATTTACATATATAGACCACCGTTTACAGCAATCGCTTGACCTGTTACATAGTCTGCTTGAACAAGATATAACACCGCTTGAGCAACTTCGCTCGGCAGTCCTAATCGTTTCATTGGAACTTTTTCTACAATATTATTCAGTACTTTTTCCGGCATAGCAGCCACCATTTCCGTTCCGATGTATCCAGGGCACACTGCATTCACGGTAATACCTTTGGAAGCAGTTTCTAATGCTAAAGATTTCGTAAAACCTAAAATCCCTGCTTTTGTCGCTGAATAGTTAGTTTGTCCAAACGCACCAGCTTGGCCTACGATGGAGCTAATCGTTACAATGCGGCCATAATTTTGCTCTAACATATGTTGGATGACTGATTTCGTTGCATTGAACACACCATTTAAGTTTACATTGATTACGGCATCCCAGTCTTCTTTTGACATATTTTTAAATGTTCGATCTTTTGTAATTCCTGCATTGTTTATTAAAATATCAATTTTTCCAAACTTCTCTATTACTTCTGCTGCTAGTTTTTCAGTATCATCAAAAACGGATACATCCGCTTGAAGGGCATGGAATTTGCCGCCTTCTTCTTCAATTACTTTCGCAACATCTTCAATTTGTTTTGGGCTGTTATTATATGTGCCAATAACCGTTGCACCATTTCTGGCTAACACCTTAGCAATCTCTGCACCAATTCCACGGGATGCACCAGTTACAATTGCCACTTTTCCTTCCAATGGTTTTAATGAATTCACTTGTTCTACTTCAAATACTGTAGTTGTCATAAAACAGTCTCCCTTTCTGAATATATTTTTATATAAAGATTATTTTGAAACCGTTTTGTTTGCTGTTGCCGCTACAGTAGCATTTGAGTCTGCTATTGATTCAATCGACTTATTTAATAATTCAATGACCTTATCGAGTTTCTTTTCTAATGAAGAAACGGATTTTTTCAGAGCATCCATTTCTTTTACTAAGCGCTCTTCTTTCTCATCTATTTCATCTTCCAATTGATCAATTTTTGAATCAACATCAATAATGAGGGAAGCCACATTGGCAATTTCATCACGTGATGGTATATTTGTTTGTTTTAAATAGCTTTCCGTCATTTTATTGACAAGTTCTTGAAATTGAACATATTGACTTTGAATTTGTCCTAAACTTTCAGCAAAAGATTTTTTCTCTAGTGTTTCTTGAATGGCATCATGCCATGCACTTTCTGTTTTGTTATAGATTTCTTTCCATAAAGAAAAAACATCAAAGGTTGATTGGGTCAACGAAGATCATCTCCTCTACAAATCTTTTTATTTTTTTCATAACATATTTCAATATATTATTTATGCAGAAATTTCATTCTTATGAAAAATTTACAAATTTATGAATTTTTTGTAATAAAATAAATAATTTCAAACAAAAACAGTTGACAACAAATACATCTATGTGTAAATTACATATATAAGTAAATATCAGAGGGCGGTGTAAAAATATTGGTATCGAAAGATGAAAAAAAGAAACCGAAAAGTCCAAGTATTGGAGCGCCAAAAAACTTTTTAATCCCCATCATGTTGTTACATTTACGTGAATTTAACACTCATGGTTATGAACTGATGGAGAAAATTACAAAGTTTGGAATTGAATCATTGGATCACGGAAATTTTTATCGCCTATTAAGACAGCTTGAAAAAGAGAATTTAGTAACTTCTGTTTGGGATACAAGTTCTGGAGGACCAGCAAAACGCATTTATTCCATTACAGAAGCTGGCGAAAAATATTTAGATATGTGGGCTAATTCTTTAAGTGAATATCAACGTTTATTAAATCAATTTTTCAATTTATATAATCCATTTTTCACACCAAATACGACATCGAAACGATTAGAAGAACAATTCGCAGCAACTCCTCAAACAACAGACGTACCAACCAAAGAAAAAACATCTACGAAAACCACTTCAACGAAAGCAAAATCCACAGCATCCACGACAAAACCTAAATCCACTCGTACTCGCAAAACAAAAGCACAAAGTTCCAATGCACCAGAAGAGCAACCACAATCTTAAATTTTTGGATGTAATGCATGAAAATGCATTCATTATAAATTTAAAGTCTGCTTACATTAAAGGAGGAAATCAAGTAATGGCAAAAGAGCAACTTGCAAAAGGTGTAGATTTAGTATGGGACAGCTGGGTAAATAGCTTAAAGACGATTGAAAAAGTCCAAGAAGACTTTGAAAAAAGAGCTCTACAAACATTTAACGTACAAAAGGAATTTATTGAATCTTCCGTAAATGCCATTAATGCCATTGAAGAAGAAGGGAGAAAAGCTTCAAGAGAATGGCAAGAAAGACTTGAAAATAGCTTCAAAGAATTAGGTAAAGAAGGTCAATTCGATGACATTTCGAAATGGTTGGAAAGCGTTCAAGAAATTACAGACAAAGCACAAAATTTAGCTTGGAAACCAAACAACGCACTTCTTGATTTATTTACAAATGCGCAAAAACAAATCGAAATAACACTTCAACAAGCAATCGAGCAACAAAAACAAGAACGCATTGAAACATTAAATAAAATTGAAGAAATTGCTAATCAATTAAAAGAAACTCATAAAAAATTGTTGGCAGTTGCAGAATAATTTTTCCTACTAAACTTATAGTTAAATCCCCTTTTAATTAAAAAAATCCCCTAACTCCCCATTGAAACCCTGTTGTCCCATGTTGCCAACAGGGTTTTTCATTTCATTCTAATACGACGCATATTTCACCGGCTTTAACCAACCACATTCATGTTCCTCTTTATTAAATGCAAGAAAAGAATCATTCATTTGGCTTAAACTTTGGAACAAATCTAAATCAAGCATTCGCGATCCTTCACAAATGGCTTCAATATAATATTCGAACACTTTAATTTTAATTCGGCCTTTTAATTTATGTTCAAACCCTAAGTAATCATCCATCCAATGCATTTCAGGAAAACATTTTTGAAGATGCTGATAAATTTTTCCCTCTACATCCCCTTCAATTGGTTCACATAGATAACTTAATTGTTTTCTTGCAGAGGACTCCTGTTGATCATCTATTTTTGCAACCATTTCTAACAGCATTCTTTCCCTTCCAAAAACGAATGATTGATATTGTTTTTTTATGATGAATATTGAATATATTCTCATCTGCCTGTCCTCCTTCCTAACCTCATTATAATTGAAAGATTTTGAATTTTTTGTCAAACCTTGTCCCAATTATCGATATTTTTTTGCCAAATTCCGATAAAATCTTTCTTCTATTTTTATATTCCAAATCTCGGTCTTGAGTCTTAGTCGAAAATACAATTCAAGGTCATTTTGAGAAATAGTGATGCATTGTAACATTAAGGTACAAACGAGAAAGGAGAATGAAAATGAAAAAATTACTCTTATTGCTTGCAGCAGTGGTTCTAGTATTCATTATCCTTGGAACATTAGGACCTTTATTAGGGCTAGCTTTTGCCTTAGCTTTTGTATTCCTAGGAATGCACTATTACGTTAAAAGTAATTCTGTTTTTAGCAAGGTGATTTGGATATTCATTGGTTTAATTGGATTATTGATGGCTGTATCCAATATCCCTGCTTTAGTTGGTCTTGTAGCAATCGTCCTCTTATATGCGCTATATAAAAAATGGAAAAATGAAGATATTACACTTCCTATCAAAGAAGAGGATGATCCTTTCACAAACTTTGAAAATGAATGGTCAAAAATTACAAAATAAGGAGAGATTTTAAATGATGAGTTTATTAAAACGTTTCCGCTATACATTAGAAGCAGATTTACATGCACTGTTTGACAAAAAAGAAGCGAAAAATCCAATTGCTATGTTAAATCAATATATTCGCGAAGCTGAAAAACAAACAGAACAAACAGGGAAACTATTAGAAAGACAAAGATTATTAAAAGAAGAATTGGAACAAAATTTAAAAGAAACTGGCAAAATGCTGGAGAGAAGAACAAATCAATTGGAGTTAGCAAAAGCTAGCGGTGAAGAAGATTTAATTCTCTTTGCGACACAAGAAGTGGAAACTTACAAAAGCCGCCAAATGACATTACAAGAAAGCTTAAATCAAGCGAATGAGGAAGTCATTCAATTAGAACAAAAATTTGAAATGATGAAGCATAAGATTCAAGATATGAAAGTTCGACAATTGCAATTAATGGGGAAAGAAAATGTCGTGCGAGCGAATGTAAAGATGAATCGTGTATTAAATTCTGAAGATATGAACTTCCATGAGCTATCAACTTATATAGATCAACTATCAAATAAAATTGAGAAAAACTACGAATATACTCAACTCGAAACTCGCTTAGCCCTATTAGAACAACAATCAACCAAAAATAACGATGAAACATCGATACTTTCATCAAAGGAATAATCGAACATGCTATAATGAAAAAGATGAGAAATTAAGAAGGGAATTATCTCCCTTCTTTATTATTATTAAACATTTATCGTGCAACATGAAGGAGGAACCACGTTGAAAAGTTTGACGACGAAGCAGTTAACAACCATTTTTATTATGATGTTGCTTATTGTTTTTGCGGAGCTAACCATTTTCAATAACGGTGGTGCCTTCTTTCTAATTATTGGTGCATTTCTTCTTTATAAAAGTTTTGTAAAAGAGAAAAAGCTGTATTTTTGGTTAGGTGCTTTTTTTATCTTTTTAGCTATTATCACCATTTGGAGTTTGCGATTCTTTATCGTCTGCGTAATCATTTATATTCTCTTTAAACATTTAACAAAACATCATAAAGAAGTAACCATATTAGCAAAAGACTTTGAATTAGGGACAGTTCAGAAAAATGATTTTCTACACACCTCATCCATTCCAATGGAAAATTATAAATGGCAAGATATCCAAATCCAAAACTTTTTAGGCGATTACACGATTGATGTGACAGAAACGATTTTACCAGCAGGTACTTCTGTAATAACGATTCGCCAAGGGATAGGAAAAATAAAAATTATTTTACCTTATGAAATTCCTTTCCGCATTCAATATTCTGCTCTAATTGGTGAGGCAAAATTATTGCATTATTCACCGAAAAGATTGTGGAATGAACGGCTTGTTTTTGAAGATGGTGACCCGAATGAAGCAAAACGAAAACTAGTTATTCATGTCGCTACTTGGCTTGGGGATGTGGAGGTGATTCGGAAATGATTTCACTGATATTCCGCACCTTTACGATTTCACTGATTATTTTAGGTATGTTTTTTGGACTTTTCTATTTATTATATGGTGTACCAAATGAAACAACTTGGAGTCCTATATGGGAAAATTATTATAACGAGCTGCCGCTTTTTGCAATTATTGTAATTGGTACGTTCATTATCAGCTTTTTCATAAGCTTATGGTGGATGATTGTAGAAAAATCAAAAGAATTCACTACATTACATTATGTAAAGCAATTGGCTGAGCCTGAGCTAACTGTTAAACGAAACGTTTCCTATCCACTCCGAAAAGCTTTAATTGAAACGAATGAATTAATCGAAACGCAACGAAAAAGTCTGCAACGTTTATCCAATGAAAAAGCAGAAGCAAGTGACAAAATCATTCAGGAACGTATTATCGCAGAAAGACAAAGACTTGCAAGGGAACTTCATGATTCCGTTTCTCAACAATTGTTTGCTGCGTCGATGTTGTTATCTTCCATAACAGAAACGGAGACTCCACCGGATAATGCAAAACATACGCTAATACAAATTGAAAAAATGGTGCAGCAAGCCCAATTAGAAATGCGTGCATTGTTATTACATCTCCGACCAATCGCATTAAAAAACAATACCCTTGCTCAAGGGTTAAAAGAATTAATTAACGAATTAAAGCAAAAAGTCAACGTTGAAATTGAATATGAAATTGAAGAGATTCAGCTTTCAAAAGCTGAGGAAGACCATTTATTCCGCATCGCTCAAGAAGCGTTATCGAATACATTGCGCCATGCAAAAGCAACGGAAGTGGAACTGCTACTGATTGAAAGAGATCAACTGGCAATATTAAGAATTCAAGACAATGGCCGTGGATTTGATATGAATAAAGAATCCAATACGACTTCTTATGGTTTACGAAACATCGCGGAGCGTGCTGTGGAAATTGGAGGAAAATATAAAATAGTTTCGGTGCCTGGCGAAGGAACGATTGTTGAAGTAAAAATACCATTGAAAGCACAAGATGAGATGGAAGAAAAGATTTCACTTGATGAAATACGGGAAAAGCATTTGATGGAACAGAAAAATTCGGGAGGTGAATCAGATGATTAAAGTATTCATTGCCGATGATCATGAGATGGTTCGCATCGGTGTCTCTGCATACCTATCAGCCCAAACAGATATGACCGTTGTCGGAGAAGCAAGTAATGGTCAAGAGGCAGTGGAAAAAATTCTCCAGCTTAAGCCTGACATTGATATTATCTTGATGGATAATGTGATGCCAGTTATGAACGGTGCTGAAGCGACGAAAGAAATTTTAAAAGCATGGCCGGAAGCAAAAATTATGATGGTGACAAGTTTTCTTGATGATGATAAAGTTTACCCTGCACTAGAAGCTGGCGCTATCAGCTACATTTTAAAAACTTCCAATGCCAAACAAATTGCAGAAGCGATTCGAAAAACCGTTAGCGGCGAATCCGTGTTGGAACCTGAAGTCACTTCAAAGATGATTAACCGGATGCGAAATACAAATAGCCATCCCCTTCATGAACAATTAACTGATCGGGAAATGGAAGTATTATTACTTATAGCCCAAGGTAAATCAAATCAAGAAATTGCAGATGAATTATTTATCGCTTTGAAAACCGTAAAAACGCACGTGAGCAATATCTTATCGAAATTGGAAGTTCAAGACAGAACCCAAGCAGTGGTATATGCATTCCAAAATGGGCTGGTGAAATAACAAGATATGGGGTGTCTAGAAAGAGGAAAACACCCCCTCTCCTTTTCTCCTGCGGTCACTATCCTCGCCCAGAAGATCCATCTCAACATTTAACCACCTCTAAAATCTTCTTAACCCTTCTATTCCATAAAAAAGAGGATACCTTCTAAATAGAAGATATCCTTCTTTCAGCATTATAAAGCTTTTACTTTTGCCACTACATTGTCGACAGTAAATCCGTATTTTTCCATTACCACTTCACCTGGGGCACTTGCACCAAACTTATCAATCGCAAGTACATCTCCTTCTGTGCCAACATATTTATGCCAGCCTAAAGAAGAACCCATTTCAATAGCCAATCGTTTTGTCACCGCTTTTGGCAAGACAGATTCTTTATATTCATCAGACTGCTGTTCAAATCGATCAAAAGACGGCATAGATACAACCGATACATCGATACCATCTTCACGTAATTTCTCTTGGGCTTTCACCGCTAATGCTACTTCAGAACCTGTAGCAATTAGAATAGCATCTGGTGTATCTTTTATCGCTGGTGATACGACATATGCACCTTTTGCAACACCTTCTTTAGCTAGAGCTGCTGTATTTTCAAGCACAGGTAAGTTTTGGCGTGAAAGCACTAAAATTGTTGGTTGATTTGTTGATTGAATTGCAAGTTTCCATGCTTCTTTTGATTCATTTGCATCAGCAGGGCGAATAACAGAAACATTTGGCATAGCACGGAAAGATGCTAAATGTTCAATTGGCTCATGTGTTGGCCCATCTTCCCCTACAGCGATTGAGTCGTGCGTGAACACATAAGTAACTGGTAGTCCCATCAATGCAGATAAGCGAACTGCTGGTCGAATATAATCAGAGAAGACGAAGAATGTACCACCAAATACTCTTAAACCACCATGTAGCGCCATACCGTTTAAAGCAGCACCCATCGCAAACTCGCGCACGCCAAACCAAACGTTGCGACCTTCAGGTGTTTGCGCTGAAAAATCGCCTCCACCTTTAATTGTTGTTTTGTTAGAACCAGCAAGGTCGGCACTTCCTCCAAAGAAATAAGGCACTTTTTTCGCTAATGCATTAATTACATCGCCAGAAGATGAACGAGTCGCAATAGATTTTCCAGGCTCATATGCAGGAATCTCTTCATCAAAATCTTCCGGAAGTTCATTATTCATAGCTTTAATAAATTGCTCTGCTAATTCTGGATATTCCTTTTTATAGTTTTCAAATTTCTCGTTCCATTCTGCCTCAGCCTGTACACCGTTTACTTCAGCAGCTGCTTTGAATGTTTCATACACTTCTTCCGGAATTTTAAACGGCTCGTGCTTCCAGCCATAGAATTCCTTCGTTAACTGAACTTCGTCAGCTCCAAGTGGTGCACCGTGAACATCGGATTTTCCAGATTTATTTGGCGAACCATAACCAATTACTGTTTTTATTTCAATTAATGTTGGTTTCCCTTTTGACTGCTTTGCTTGTGCAATCGCGTCATTAATTGCATCCACATCTGTGCCATCTTCTACACGAATATAGTTCCATCCACAAGCTTCAAAACGTTGTTGAATGTTTTCAGAGAAGGCTTTTGAAAGATCGCCGTCTAATGAAATATCATTTGAATCGTAAAGTACGATTAATTTTTCAAGTTGTAAATGTCCTGCTAATGAAATAGCTTCGCCAGCAACACCTTCCATTAAATCTCCATCACCGCAAAGAGCAAAAGTATAATGATCTACAATTTCATGACCAGGTTTATTGTATGTAGCTGCTAAGTGACGTTCAGCCATCGCCATACCAACAGCCATTGCAATACCTTGTCCAAGTGGGCCAGTTGTTGCTTCAACCCCTACTGTGTGACCGTATTCAGGATGCCCAGGCGTTTTTGAACCCCATTGGCGGAAATTTTTGATTTCTTCCATATCTAAGCCATATCCACCTAAATGGAGAAGGCTGTATAATAACATGGAACCGTGTCCTGCGGAAAGAATAAAGCGGTCGCGGTTAAACCATTTTGGGTTTTTTGGATTATGGCGCATTTGTTTCGTCCATAATGTGTATGCCATTGGAGCTGCACCCATTGGAAGACCTGGATGCCCAGAGTTCGCTTTTTCAATGGCGTCAATTGATAAAGTTCGGATTGCGTTAATTGCAAGTAAATCCGCTGTAGTCGTCATATGATTGACATCCTTTCTCGTGCTAAATATTTGTTCCGTATTCAGTTTAGACAACATTTACAGAGAAAACAATCTAATTTTTAGGAATGTCATATTTTTTACTTTAGATAGCAATATACTTATAACTCGTTAATTTAATTTATTGCGGCGAAGCTGTTTTATTTTATCCGGTGTGACATCGTTACCTTCGATATCATATACTTGCACATTTTCAATCGTCTTTCTAAATGACTCACGGAAAGCCTCTAAATATTCTTTCCTTAACATTGTGCGCTCTTTCGCTTCTTCTTCTGTTAATTTGCCCTCCTTCGCTTTTCTCGTTAATTCATTGATGCGGGCAATTTTTTCTTTAGACAACATTCCATTCACACCTTTCCTTTTCAATACATAAAAGGATATGCAAAAAAGACTCGAAGTGCAAGTAGATTAATCTTCGAGTCTTTCTTTATATTCCATATATCTGCGATGAACAGTTGCTTTACTTACCTCATATCCTAAACCTCTCAGAATTGAAGCAATTTCTTGGAATGTTAATCCTTTTTCCCGCAAATTGACAATTTCTTCAATCGGAACATCAATCCGTTCTCTCCCTTCACGTTTATGTTTATTTTTAAAATTCCGTTCAGGGCGATATCCGTTTTCCACTGCTCGACGCATTCCTCGTTTTATTTTGGCATTATGTATTTTCCGCTGATATTCTTCAACAATGGCTAAAATTTCTAACAGCATCGTATCCATTTCATTCATTGTTAATGGACCGGCATCATTAAGAGAATATATTTCTATATCGCTTTTTTTTAGCAAATGCAATACTGCAACGCGGGCATGTCCACGGCCTAAACGCGTTTCATCTTGAACGAAAACACTTCCAATATTGTGTTCCACAATATAATCCATCATTTCGAGCAATCCTTCTCGGTTTACATCATAACCGCTATGTTGATCTTCGAAAATGTTGACTACTTGAAACCCTAATTGTTGGGCATAGATTGAGAGTTCCTCTTTTTGTCGTTCTAATGAAGTTTCTTGCTCGTTTTTTTCAGTGCTTACCCTTGCATATATAACCGCTTTATTTTCTTTCATTGTCTTTTACAGCTACCTTTATTGATTGAATTTCTTCTTCATTCATCGCAATATAGATTGCATCTTTCGGAATAGGAATCATTAATGTCTCACCTGCAATGATATAATCAACGTTGATGTTGTTTTCCTTCGCTACTGTTCGAATCCATTCCTCCGTCGTCATATATCCTTTATAGCGATCTGCTAATGTCCAAAGCGTATCGCCTTCTTTAATTGTAATTTGTTCAAACGTCATATCTCCATCATCTGTAATGAAAATATAAGCAATAATGAGTAATGTTACAATAGATAGAATTTTAATATAATGATTCTTCTCTAACCAACTCATTTTCCGTTCCCCTTTTCTCGAATACTTGTTCGGAATATCTGTTCTTAATATAATACGAACGTACGTTTTTGTCAATAGGTTTTTCGAACTTGTGTTTGCATTGTTCGAGATGTGCTGTTATACTATATGTAAAATATGTAAAACTATTCACATTAGAGGTGACCAACATGGAGAAATTATCAAAAAGGCAAAAGGATATTTTAGAATTTATAAAAGAGGAAGTTCGAGCAAAAGGGTATCCTCCATCCGTTCGCGAAATAGGTGAAGCAGTTGGGCTTGCCTCTAGCTCAACAGTACACGGTCACCTTACGCGCCTAGAACAAAAAGGATATATTCGGAGAGATCCTACTAAACCTCGAGCAATAGAAATATTGGATAGTGACGAAGTGGTTCAAAAACAGCCAGTTGTCCATGTGCCATTAGTCGGTAGAGTAACTGCTGGTAGTCCAATTACAGCGATTGAAAATATAGAAGAATATTTTCCGCTACCTGCTACATACGGAACAAGTGAAGATCAGCTGTTCATGCTAGAAGTAATGGGAGATTCGATGATTGAAGCCGGTATTTTAGATGGAGATTACGTCGTTGTGAAAAAGGCATCTACTGCAAACAACGGAGAAATTGTAGTTGCCATGACGGAAGAAAATGAAGCGACTGTGAAACGATTTTATAAAGAAAAGAATTATTTCCGCTTACAACCTGAAAACTCTTCTATGGAACCAATCATTGTTGATAATGTCACGATTTTAGGAATTGTAGTTGGTTTATATAGAAAATTTCATTAATTACTAGAAAAAACTCGCAAACTATTCATCTGAATGCGAGTTTTCTTCATTATTATTCTTTTGTACAAGCAGCAACAAATGCTTTGAATAATTTTATTGCTCCTTCCTCACCATTAAAAGCCAGCTCTTCTGGATGCCATTGAACGCCGATGCAAAATGGTGAAGTTTTATGTTCTACCGCTTCCACGATGCCGTCGCTAGCCACTCCGACAATTGTCAGGTCTTCCGCAATTTCTTTTACAGCTTGATGATGGAAGGAATTCACTGCTATTTTTGTGGAGCTTACAACTTGCTGCAATTTACACTTATCTTGAAGATGAACAAAATGGGATGTTTCGGAACGATGAGAATTTTGGGTATGCAGAAGAATTTCTCTTTCATTTTGTGAGTAAATATCTTGGATAATTGTCCCACCTAGCGCTACGTTTAACACTTGCAATCCACGGCAAATTGCAAGAATCGGGATATTTCGTTGAAGTGCAATCTTTGTCCATTGAATTTCCCTTTCATCACGCTTTGTTACAACTCTCCCCAATTTAGGAAGCGGTTCTTCACCAAAAAGGATGGGATTGATATCTCCTCCTCCTGTGAGCAATAATCCATCGATTTTATTTATCAATTGCTCTCCATCTTCTTCTGCAATATACGGAAGGCAAATTGGAATTCCACCTGCATTGAGAATGGCTTGTACGTATGACTCATTTACCCGATAAGTTCCCCCCTCCCAATCCATTGTTATACCTATAATTGGTTTCATATAGTCATCCCCCTTGCCATTATATTATGTAATATATTTTATTATATTTGAATTGTATAGGAATATTTTGGAATTTTTTTGAGTATTCATTTTATGGGAGACTCTTTGCATAATCGTGAATCTTTACACAAGAGAAACGAATTATTTGCTCCTGATACTTCATATCTGCGCAAGTGGACACCCCTTTTATACACACATGTTGGTATTATTTGCACTTTATTCGCACAAGTGGCTGTTCTATCTACACAAGCAAGTACTCTATTCGCACATGTTTCAACTTTATCTACACGAGCGGACACTCTATCTGCACAAGCAAGTACTTTATCCGCACGAGTTGCCACCTTATCTACACAAGCAGACACTCTATTCGCACATGTTTCAAACTTTATCTACACGAGCGGACACTCTATCTGCACAAGCAAGTACTTTATCCGCACGAGTTGCCACCTTATCTACACAAGCAGACACCCTATACGCACGAGTTGCCACCTTATCTACACAAGCGGACACTCTATTCGCACATGTTGGTACCCTATCTACACAAGCAGACACCCTATACGCACGAGTTGCCACCTTATCTACACAAGCGGACACTCTATTCGCACATGTTGGTACCCTATCTACACAAGCAGACACCCTATTCGCACGAGTTGCCACCTTATCTACACAAGCAGACACCCTATACGCACGAGTTGCCACCTTATCTACACAAGCAGACACCCTATACGCACGAGTTGCCACCTTATCTACACAAGCGGACACTCTATCTGCACATGTTGGTACCCTATCTACACAAGCAGACACCCTATTCGCACATGTTTCAACTTTATCTACACAAGCGGACACTCTATCTGCACAAGTTGGTTCCTTATCTACACAAGCAGACACCCTATACGCACGAGTTGCCACCTTATCTACACAAGCAGACACCCTATCCGCACGAGTTGCCACCTTATCTACACAAGCAGACACCCTATTCGCACATGCTTCAACTTTATCTACACGAGCGGACACCCTATACGCACGAGTTGCCACCTTATCAAGCTTCAAAAACCTAACCTCACACACTATTGTTTTAACCCAAACAAAAAAGCACCACCCAAAATAGGTGATACTCTCCTTGATGAATTTTAATGAAACAACCGCCAATACCACCGGATGATTGTACCGCCGTAAAAATACACGATGACCGCTGCCAATGCAATGGACGGGCCAAATGGAACAGGAGTTTTGGGACCTTGGTTTCGCACCGATAACACAATCATACCGACAATCATGCCGATGACGGATGCTAAAAATAAAGTTAGCAAGGTTTTCAAAGTCCCTAAAACCAGACCGATTAAGAAAAATAGTTTAATGTCGCCGCCACCCATTCCTCCTTTTGAAATTACCGCTATCAAAAGCAATATTCCAAAACCTATCACCGCACCAAGAAAAGCATCCCACCACGGTTCAATCGGCGAAAGAATGCGACCTAAGATTAGCAATGGTAAAAAGAAAAGAAGCACTTTGTCCGGAATAATCATATATTTTAGGTCAGATACGACAATGATCACTAATAATGAAATAAAGAAAAGCGCAATGGCCAATTCAATGGACAATCCGAGCTGAATATAACTAAATGCAAACAGTAAACCTGTTGCAAGCTCTGAAACTACATAAATCGGCGAAATCTTCGCTTCACACGTCCGGCATTTTCCTCGTAACCATATGTATGAAAATACAGGAACTAAATCAATCGCAGTCAGTCGCCTTTGACAATTCGGACAATGGGATGGTGGAGTAATGATTGACTCTTTCTTAGGAATTCTTAGGCCTACAACGTTAAAAAATGACCCAAACACAATTCCAAATAGAAAGAAAAAAATTCCATACACAATTTCCATGTAAAGCGCTCCTCACAAAATCGATTGACTATTCATCTCCTTCATAATAGAAGGTTGTCACTTGAACAGTTGCTTCGATGCTATCCACTGGATCCTCAGCGAATTCATTTTCTTCCCCAGGCAGAGAAAAATCGATAATATCAATATGCATAATACGTTCTATTTTTTCAATTTCTTTAATAAAATGGACTAGATGCTGGAAATCTGGGGATTCCACATTGACTTCAAATGTAATTAATTTTAACTCTGGAGGTAAAGATTCTTTTGCAATTGTCGAAACAGGTCTTTCGTTTGAAGACGTTTCTTCCCCAGAGTCATCTACATTTTCACTGTCTTCTGTTGGAGCGTTAGGGTCTTCCAACTCGGAATTAGAAACAAGCGTATCGTAGTTGTTAAAATCAACCGATAAAATTTTTGTGCCCGATACATATTGAGTTTCTTCTATATTTAATATGAGATCATCTAAATTTCTTGTAGCAGGAACTTTCTGACGCATTTCAAAAAGCGTTGCTTCGTCAATGCTTTTACTAGCATTAACTTCCTCGATTTGTTGTTGAATTGTGGTAATTTCAGAGCGAGTCGAAGTAATGGACGATTCGAGTGAGGCGACTTCCTCTTTTTTTGGTAAAATAACATAATAATATACAGCAAATAACAGTGCTGCTACGAGGGCAATAATCAACAAGGTGGATGAATTTTTGCCACTAGTTAATTTCATCATTCAACACCTCCAGCAGCTAAATATTGTTGATTAATAAAGAGTGTAAATACTACTTCATATCGGGGGATTTCGTTGAAGTTCGTCGTGTCTTTCTCTTCCTCACGATCACTAGGATCAAAATGTTCAATGGAAGACACTTGCACATCTTGGAAATATGCACTTCCTGTTAGTCGAGACAAATAGTTCGCTATGTCGCTTAATGTTTCAAAGTCCATTGTTACCTCTGCTGTCTTTGCGTCAAATGTATATTCCCTTAAATAAGAATGTCCCGTCTGCAAACGAATCGTTTCATCGATTATGGGTGAAACTGGATACGAAATTGTCTCAACAAATTCAATGGATTGCTTTAACGAACCTGTGTTAACGGTCATGCTGTCGAGTTCTTCTTGCAATTGATTCCGCTCTGCAATCACTTGTTGTTCTTCGCTTCGCAAATGCGCAATTTCGCCTCGAATTTTAAAATATTGGAACGCAAAAAAAGCAACGAGAAGTAAAACAACAATTGTTAAGAGAATATAGAGATTTTTCGATGCGGACTGCCTTTTATCGACTCTCGGCAACAGGTTAATATCTGGAATCATGATTTAACCTCCTTTAAGGCCAGTCCCATTAACGATGCATGTTTTGCCTTCAATTCGGGATAATATTGTTGAATAAACGAATCATTAATTAATTGCATAGGTAAATCAAAACTTTGTTGCAGAAAAGAATGAATTTCATCAAGATAGGGGTTATCCCCCATGACGATGATTTCATCGACTCCCTTTTCTCCTTTATTTAAAGAGAAACGGAAGAAATTCATGATGCGATCGAGCTCTAACACCTGGTCTGAAATGAGCATGCGATAATCTTCAAACTCTCCATAATAGGAGAAGTCTAGTTGATGCTCACCCACTTCTTCCGCCTTCCATCGGCTCAAATCCGTATCAATGGGTTGAAAACGTTGGAATTCGACATTCCCTTTAGAATAAATCGTAATGGATAATTCATTAAGTAACCAATTTGTCAGCAAATAGGTTTTTTGTTCATTTAATAGATTCAACGATTCAAGCAATCGTAAATTACAGAGTGCCCGAACATCCGCCGCTTCCGGATGCATCGAAATATCTAAAAATAAATGTATGTATTTATTCACTTGTTCAGAGCTTGCGGCAAACAGCATCGCCTTGCCGTCCCCTTCTTCCGGGTCAAACACATCAATAAGGGGCTCTTCAAATGGGAGATGAATGGAGTAACCGATTTCCATTTCCGCATATTCTCTTAATTTAGTTGCTTCAATATCATTCGGATGTTCAAACGATTTTAATAGAATGAAAGAATCCGGAACGAGAAAACGAACATGTTGGTTTTTCCCACCCCATTTGGGAGCGTATTTTTTTAAGAGTTCATACAGAGTCAACTCATCTTTTACGTCAGATTCTTCAATTACCCCTTCTGGAATGGCAATCTCCATTACTTTCGCCTGCGATAGATCTGATCCCTTCATCACAAGGGAGCGAAGTACGTAATCATTGATTTCAATGGATACATGAGATTTTTTCTTTCTTCTAAACATACGCAGGGCTCCTTTGAATTATTTTCAAATACTATTAGACAGATATTTAATTACCTATTGAGACAACTAACCAAGTGCAGGTTAGTTGTCTTATAGGCAATTAAAAAAATTTATTCATTACCACCAGATTGACCACTGTTACCACCAGATTGAACTTAACTACCAGAAATTTCAGCACTAGTTCCACCATTAAATGCTTCTTTTGCGCTTCTCTCATCTTCACTTATTTTTTCAATCGTTGCATTGGTGAATTTAACTGTTTTTTCACCTGAGATTGTTGCCGTTCCATTTAATGTTAATGGCTTGCCATTGTTAACCTTACCACCTGACTCCCTTTTAAATGTTCCTAAATTTTCTACATAACCTGATTCATTTAACTCTTTAATTGCAACTTCCGTTTTAGAAGGATTATCTGTAAAATATATATTTGCTGCTTCCAGAATCATAATGGCATCCGCTTTTGCTGCTTTATATCTTGAATTATCAATGATATTTCCAATTGCCGGAACCGCAATCATCGCAACAATGGCCAAAATAACAATTACCGCTAATAATTCTACTAATGTTAAACCTTTTTCATTTTTCAAACGTTTTTTCAATAATTTTAACATATAAAAACCTCCTTTAGGATTAGTATGTAACTCGTTATGACTTAGTTCGGACTACACTTTTACCCGTTAACCTCACCCCCTTAAAATAGTCCGAAACTATTAATCTATTTTCCTACATTTGTTCATACAAGCTAAACATCGGCAAGAAGATTGCTGCAACGATTCCACCTACAATTACTGCCAGAAATAGAATCATGATAGGTTCAATTAACGACTTTAACGTATCCACATTGCGTTCCACTTCTGCCTCATAAAATTCCGCAACTTTTTCTAGCATATAATCGAGGGAACCCGTAGATTCTCCAATCGATATCATCGATGTGACAAGCGGTGGAAATAACCAACTTTTCGCTAAAGGTTCTGATAGTGGACTCCCTTTTTCAAGACTATCTCTTGCTTCTCTTACAACTTGTGAAATCACCGGATTCCCGACCACTTTTTCTACAATCGTTAGACTTTGCAAAATCGGTACTGCACTACTAAACAATGAAGACAAAGTGGATACCATCCGTGCAATAACAGATTTTTGCAATAGCGGACCAAATATTGGAAATTTCAACAATAAATAATTCATCGTATAGTGAAACTCTTTATTGTTTTTATAAAGGAAATAAAACAGCACAATTGCGATTACAAGAATACCAAGTACTACCCACCAAAAATTTCGTAACCAATCGCTAATTTTGATGGTGATGATGGTAACTGTTGGCAACTCTGCCCCCATGCTTTCAAAGGATTCAGTAAATGAAGGAACAATAAAGACCATCATAAATATGGCTACTGCAATAGTTAAAACAAGCAATATTAACGGATAAGTCATCGTCGATTGAATCTTTTTCTTTAAGTTGTATTGCTTTTCGAAGGTTGTAGCCAATTTATCCAAAGTAATATCCATATTCCCCGATACTTCTGCGGAAGCGATCATGTTAGTAAACAATTCGGGAAACACTTTCGGATGTTTTTTTGTCGCATCGGAGAAGGAAATCCCCGTTCGAATATCCTCCTCCACCATCTCCAAGGCTTTTTTTAATGGCTTGCTCTTTGTTTGGCGAGATAATATATTTGTAGAATCAACAATCGATACACCTGCGCGAATCAGCGTAGCAAATTGTCGGCAATAGATGACGAATTCCTGGTTTTTTACTTTTCCCCCACCGAAATTCAGCTCTTTGTCAAGGATGCTCGACGATTGATTGACTTCCCGAGGGTTGATGCCTTTCTCCCGAAGTTTTGCAATCGCAGCTTTTTTACTTGTTGCATCGATTTTGCCTTTTATTACTTGACCTGTTTTCGTCCTTCCTACATACCTGTAAATGGTCAATGGTAATCACCAACGTTCATGTAAGGTTTCACTTCCTCAAACGACACGATGCCTCTTGAAAGCAACTCTTGAATTGAATGTTGCAACGTATGCATGCCTAGTGCATGGCTCGTTTGCATGATATTTTGAATTTGGTGAATCTTTTCGTTGCGAATTAAATTTGTCACTGACGGCACAGCCACAAGAATTTCGGTTGCTGCTACACGGCCGCTTCTATCTTTTCGAACGAAAAGTCGTTGGGAAATTACTCCTTGCAACACATTAGCAAGTTGATTGCGAATTTGATTTTGCTGATGTGGTGGAAAAACATCGATAATACGATCAATCGTTGTCGGTGCACTGGATGTATGAAGTGTACCAAACACTAAATGCCCTGTTTCTGCAGCAGTAATTGCAGTTGATATCGTTTCTAAATCCCGCATTTCTCCAACGAGAATGACATCTGGGTCTTGACGAAGAGCAGCTCTTAGTCCTGTTGCAAAATCTTTTGCATCAATTCCAATTTCCCGTTGATTGACAATGGATTGATTATGTTGATGAATAAATTCAATCGGATCTTCTAGCGTAATGATGTGTTTTGCCTTCGTTTCGTTGATATGGTGAATCATTGCTGCCAACGTAGAAGATTTACCAGAACCTGTAGGCCCCGTTACGAGCACAAGTCCTTGTGGTTTATCCGCCAAATCATATAACACTTTCGGCATTCCGAGCGATTCAATGGTCGGGATTTTCGTTGGAATTAATCGAAAAGCTAATGCTGGTGCATTTCGTTGATGATAAGCATTGACACGGAATCGAAAATTTTCGTTAAAAGCGTAATTAAAATCTGCATCTCCTTTTGAACGATATTCTTCTAATTTGTTATCCGGAATAATAGCGTTCACCATGTCAATAATCTCTTCAGCAGTCAACTCGGAATCTCCAAACCTTTCTAATTGACCGTGAATTCGGTACACTGGTGGAGTTCCAACCGTAATGTGTAAATCTGAAGCATTGTATTCATAAGTTTTTTGTAGTAAATCTTGGATTGAATACCCCATGGCATATCCCTTTCTATTCGACCGTTGCTACGCGTAGTACTTCTTCTGTAGTTGTCAAGCCATTTAATACCTTTAAAAATCCGTCTCCAAGTAAAGTTCGATAGCCTTCCCGCTTCATGTAGTCCATGATGGTTGGAATTCCTTTTCGTTGTAAAATGTAATCTCTCACCGTACGATTAATTGGTAAGATTTCATGAATTGCAATTCGGCCTTTATATCCCGTGTGGTTACATGCGGGACATCCTCGACCTCGAAGCACCTTATCAATTTGCAATCCTTCCCTAGAAAAGATTTCCTTTTCTCGAAGGGTTGCAGATACTGTTTCAGCGCAGTCGCGACATACCCTTCTTACTAATCGTTGTGCAATAACTCCTACGACGGAAGAAGCGATTAAAAACGGTTCAATTCCCATGTCCTCAAGTCGAGAAATCGATTCAACGGCACTATTAGTATGAAGGGTGCTTAAAACTAAGTGACCAGTAAGGGACGCTCGAGTTGCAATTTCTGCTGTTTCGGTATCCCTTATCTCCCCAATCATTACAATATCTGGGTCTTGACGGAGGATGGATCGCAACCCTGCCGCAAATGTTAAACCAACCTCTTCTTTTACTTGAATTTGATTGATTCCCTCGAGTCGATATTCCACTGGATCTTCAACGGTAATAATGTTTACCCCTTCTTGATTAAGTTCAGATAAAGCGGCATACAATGTCGTCGATTTACCTGAACCGGTTGGACCGGTGATTAACACGATGCCATTTGGTCTTGAAATCATGTTACGGAATAATTGTTCGTTTTGTTTACTAAATCCTAATTTATCGATATTTGTAGCCGCATTGCTTAAATCGAGAATACGCATAACGATTTTTTCACCGTAAATCGTCGGCAATGTCGATAAGCGAATATCCACCGGCCGGAAATTAATGGTCGTTTTAATGCGGCCGTCTTGTGGTATACGATTCTCAGTAATATTTAAATTCCCCATAATTTTAATGCGGGCTGTCACCATGTTTTGCATATGTTTTGGAAGTGAACGCTCTGTTCGAAGCACACCATCTACCCGGTATCTTACGCGAAATTCCGTCTCTTGCGGATCAAAGTGTATATCACTCGCCTTTTGCAATACCGCATTGGAAATTAATTGGTTTACTAATCGAACAATCGGTGAATCGTCATCGGTAATTTGCTGATCTACCGTTTCCGATGCAGCAATGTTTAAATCGGCCATCGCCGCATCCATCGATTCTTGTAAATCATAATATTTAGCAATTGTTCTGTATAAATCATCTTTCGCAGCTATCCCCGTCTCGATGTGACATCCGGTTGCCATTCGAACTTCTTCTATAGCAAAGTAATCCATCGGGTCAGCCATTGCGATAAACAATCGATTTTTATCTCGGCGAATAGGCATAATTTGAGCTCGTTTTGCCAACTCTGCAGGCACTAACTGAAGTACTTCTGGATCGATTCGATATTGGCTTAAGTTTACATGAGGAACACCTAATTGAAACTCAAGCACTTCAATTAATTGTTGCTCTGTTAAAAAATTTTCTCGAATTAAGAAATCCCCTAATTTTTCGTTGCTTGATTTATTTTTTAGTGCGTATTCAAGCTGCTCAGGTGATATAACCCCTGCTTCTACGAGCAAATCCCCTAATCGCTTCCGATTTTTTGTAATCATTTTGCCCTCTCCTTTCTATGGAGTTACTAAATTTCCGCCTTTATCATAGTAACTTCCAGGAGGCAACCTATCCTCGAAATTATGATTTTCAACTTCGTAACGGTCGTCATAATCCGGTAATCCATCACCATTTAAATCCACATTCTCCACGAAATTAAAGCTTGATAAATTACCTTGTTCTTCCATCACATCGCTGTTTTCAAAAACTGGTTTTTTTGCTGAAATCAAAACAATACGATTTTTTGGAGGATAATAATCTCTACTAATCTCTTGTATTCTTTCGTCCCCATTTTTGGAAATTTTTCTCGAAACCGTTACTCGAAGCCCTTGTTCTCCTTCCTGAATAAGCTTTGTTGTTCCCATTGGTAAATCGTTTGAATAGCGGTTAATAATTCGAGGATTAATAGATTGTTGGTGAACAGAAATGTGAATAGTTGAATCTTTTACAGCAGAATGTAACGCTACTTTTAATTGGTCATCTTCGACTGTTGATTTAAGTAGATAAGGATGTTCAGAAACATTGACAAATTGCAAATCTTTTTCGGAAAATGCATCTACATATACATCCATTCCTGGTTGCAAATAAGTAGGAATTTCTTTTTGAGAATGTCTCTCTAAAATATCAACTTCTCCTTGCAATACGGTATTGTAAATTAACGAGCTAAAGAAATTGAATCCTTCCAAATTTGCCTCATCTGTTAGATTTAAACTCTCGAAATAGGTTAATAGAGAGAATGGTTCGTTTGGTTTTAATATATAATCGTTTAACGATTCTGCTAATGCTAGTACGCCTCTTGCTTCAGTTGGAATTTGTTCAATGGACAATGCGATTCTTTCATTTTCAAGTAGAGTCGTATCGATAACAGTAGCCTCTACTTCATGAGATTTTAAATAAGAAGCTCGCATAATAACTTGATTGTATGTTGCTTCTATGTCCCAAATCGAAATATTGGAAAGTCGATTTTTTATAACTTCACTGTCAGAAATGTAAAGAGGTAGATGAACGACTTTATCCGATGTCCAAAATAAGAATAATGGCTTGACTATTAAATTTTGATAGTTTGCTATCGAACTTTCAATGTCAAATTGTATTTCTTGCGGATCAATTGAAAGTTCCGCACCGCCACCCTTGATGATAATTGGTTGTGATTTCCATTCAACAATTGCACTTTCTAGTATTTCTTTAATTTCATCTTCTTTTAATCCAGAAACGCTAACTCCACCAATTGTAGAACCGTTCGTTTGTTTTCCATCTGCAAAAGCTTTTAGTGAAGTTTGCATCAGAATCAATATGCAAATCATTGCAATAATCACTAGGATGAAGGTGAATGCTTTGTGAGATTGTAAATATTTCAACGTATCCACCTCATTACACAACACTTTTTGTACCAATATTAATCATAATTTACTATATCTCATAGTAAATAATCCCCTAATCAAATTCACACAAAATAGGATACATTAATTTACAATTTTTAGTATGATTCTTTATACCTATTTTCCTTAAATTTTTTTGTACAATAAATTTATAGACCAAAAATCATCCATTTTACTGGAAATTTTTTATTTTATAATATATATCCATTCCAGATAAATAATAGTTCCCTTCTACTATAATTATATTTTTGATTACCTTTGTTATATGTATATAAGATTTGTAAAAAATGTTTCATTTTTGTTACAAAAACAATATGTTATGATTCCATAATGTTTTGTAAGCAAGATAAATCAAAACATCAACATATTGTGACAATGAAAGCACAATTCACTGACTTCTATGGCATTTTTCAACGTTTTTCATTACATTGAAATTAGAATTCATTCTACATGATAAGTAGGTGCTTATAGTGAAATATCTATTCAATCAAAGAGGCGGCAAATCGCTAGTTGTTACAGTAATCACGATTTGTGTACTTTTTCTTATTTCAGGCGGTGCAATGATTTATTTTACAATTAAAGATCGAAATATCGAATTTTCTGAAGAAGTGATAGCTGAGGCTACAAGGGTGGCAGAAGCGGAACTTAATAAAGCCTATGCTGTTGCGGAACAATATCCATTTGAAAAGCGATTCGAAGCAATCCAATCAATCGGCTATCGCGAACCAAAGGAAGGAGAATATGCCATCTTCACCTTTGAAAAAGAATATAAAGAAGAAGATGAATTTTACGTTATTTTAAAAATGAAACCACATGCTGAATATGAAAATCTTACAAGAGTTTATGTTTCAGTTTTTGATAAAGAAAACGGAGCACTTATTGTTGAAAAAGAAAATGTTTTGAAATGGGAAGCGGAAGGAAAGGAATAAAAAAAAGGGGGCTGTCCAGAAAGTCGAACACTTTCTGAACAGCCTTACTTCTTATAGTAATCTTCTCTTAAAAACTTTGTTCCTGCAGTGGTCACATCAAACACGCCTCCTCGTCGCAATTTATCTGCGGCGAAAGCTTGTGCGACAGCCGCAATTTATCTGCGGCGAAAGCTTGTGCGACAGCCGCAAAGGGGGCGTCTTGAAATGACTTTTCAGACGCCCCCTTTTTTATTGGATTGATTCAATATTAATATAAACATTTTAAGGATCTCTAATGAGTGAGCAGAAAAAATCACTTTATTGTCAATATTTCAATAGAAATGTAATTTTCTTCATTTATCCTTCACATATAATGATATTGAATAAGAAAATTTTACTACTCATCCCTTAACGTGAAAATATATTGTTTTATTACACACAATGACATTTATTGTTGCAAACAAACTGGATATTAAAAATGTGAAAAAAAAAGAAGTGGAACGACCTACACTCCAAAAGAAATTATTACTAATTTCTAAGTCATAAATGTGAGTTCATAACATTTTTATAACTTTATACCCATTTTCAACCACCTATTACATTTGTATTATATTAATAATTAATCTTAAAACTTTTCTATTTAAAATATGTCTTTATTACTACTATTTCATCAAATCTGAAAGTTTACTCATAAAATACACTGAAAAAGATTTCTTCAATATTTGGCATCATTCATTCAATAAATAATATCACTGCTACTCAAATCCATACTTTATGCATTCGTTTTTCATTGATCAATCTCTATTCATCAAAGACATTTTTTGTTGTTATGACAGGTAGGTGAAGAAATTGTATTTAAAAATTTTTAATATTATTAAGAATAATCAAGGTTTTTCGTTAGTTGAAGCTGTCGCATCAATTGTTTTAATTACAATCGCTTTACTTAGCTTTTATTCATTATTCATTTCTTCGTTTAATACTGCTAATTACAATAATGACAAGTTAATTGCTATCAATTTAGCTGAAGCAGAACTTGAAAGAATAAAGTTATCTCCTTTTGAAACCGGTAATTTACCCCCAGTAGATCATTCAGTAAATTATAATCAAACTATTCGAAAAACAAAAGAAATATATTCGGGCGGCGATACTTACGACCTCGAAATTATTGCAACACAAAATAACAAAGAAAAAAACAACAAATTAATTAACGTTATTGTTACTGTCGAATATAACGGTAAAAAAAGTACTGTAGAGGGGTACGTAATATATGAATAATCAAAGAGGTCTCACTTTGGTTGAGCTACTTGCAGCAATCATAATTTCCAGCTTTGTACTTCTTTTTTCTACTACCCTTTTAATAAATTCTTTTAAAACACAAGAAAAGGTAACCTCCGAAATTGCTATAAGGGACGCAGCGGATTTTATTATGTCGAGTCTAATAAAAGAAATATATACCTCAAAAAATTCAGAATTTAAATTTATAGAAGATCCTGGTCACAATAATTATTATCTTGAAAAAATTGATGATTCTTCAACTATTACTGGATTTAAAAATGGGCAAATTTATTTAAATGGTTCAACACTTCAATACAATGATGTAATCGTTGAAGTTGTATGGGAAAAAAGCGATATTGAGTACACTGAGGATACCAATCTTAATCGTACATATACTATCATGTTGACTTTACAATCTACCAAAAACAATTTTGAAAAAACCTTTAAAACTGAAGTTCGATCAATCAATGATCTTAAAAAAGAAGAAGAGGAGGGTTAGTATGTTAAAAAAATATATTAACAATTCACAAGGATACACCCTATTCCTTACCTTTGCGATTATCATATTATTTTCAGTAATAGCTTTTTCATTAGTTACATTATCAATGAACGGGACCGTAAGAAACACTACTCGCGAAGAAAGTGTTCAATCATTAAATTTAGCAGAAAAGGGTTTAGATTATATTGTAAATGATATCAATACTAGCCTTGCCGATTTTACAAAAAGCGGAAAATCAAAAGATGATTTTATTGATGAGTTAGAAAAATATGACAAAAATCATCCGAAATATCGATGTACATTCGACTCTAATGGGAATCTTATTAGCGGATTAGTCGTTACAACAAGTAAGGCTTCCGATCAATCTATCGCTTGTATTAAAGATGTACATCCAGTTTATGATGAAGACGGGGAATTAAATGTATTAAAAAGAAAATTAGAAATAGTAAGTATTGGTAATGTTAATGGGAAAAGAAAACAATTAACAACATTTGTAGAAATTGGAGCAGATAAAGTTCCTGAACAGTTAAAATATGCACTCACTTCACAAGGAAATATTCATTTAAACGGTGCGGTACAAATAACTGGCGATCTAAGGTTTAACGGAAGCTTAACCACTTACGAAAAAGCTCATATAATAAATAATTCTAGTCACTATTGGGTTGAAAGCTTAAAGCCAAGTATGAAATCAACAAGTAAACGTAGTAGCCCAAAAATTGTAGTAGGTAATAATAGTAAATTTTATCAAGTGGTAGACAAACTAACTAATAGTCAACGTTACGATGGGATTCACTTATTGAATAATAGCGTATTAAGTAACATCGAAAAAGATAAAATAAGCGATTTATTTGATACTAGCGTATTTGATACTGCTCCTTCGATTATAACTACCGATTCAGAAATAAAACCAGTGGATATAGAGAGTAAAAAATCTGCTTATAAATACGAAAGAAATTCACCTAATACAACAGATTTACAATCAATTTCAGATAGTTACAACATATCAAGTGGTACTTATAAAGGTAATAGATACTTAGTTTATACAGAAACTTATTTAGATTGGTGTGGATTATTCCTTTGTACAAAAACAAGATACTATGAACCAAATAATACAAAAACCTTTGAATTAAACGGTAATTTTGAGTTTGATCGCCTTGCTACTAATGCGAATTTAAGAATTAAAGGTGGAGATAAAACTTCTACAAAAGTCAATATAAACGATACTTTGTATGTAAATGGTGATTTAACGATTACAGGTAAAGTTGAACTGCAAGGTAGTATCTTTGTGAATGGAAAACTCATTATTAATAATTCTGACTTATCAGCTAATGCATTAATTTATGTAAATGGTCAATCAGGAGTTGATATTCAATATTCGAAAATAAACAGCCTTACTTACAAAAATGATAATGGCGAAAATTCAAATGGTACGTTAGTTATTTTCTCAAAAGGAAAAGTAAAATTAGCTAATAATTCATTATGGTCTGATCATGATAATCCGAGTGAAATTTATGGTTATCTTTATTCAGATCAAGAACTTGAAATATACGGTGTAGGATCCAATATGAAAATCCATGGCGGTATTTATGGGAATAGAATTACTTTACATGCTATCAGGGGAAAATCTAGTGAAAGTTCGTTTTCGAATAGTAAAAAATATGGAAGCGATTATTTCTTAATAAGTGAAAAACAAGATGATTATGATACTTACAATTCGTATCAATATCCGAATGATTCTCGCTGTAGTTATCCGAATAAAAATAACCAACAAAAATGCTATAAATACCACTCACGTTTGCAAGTTCATTATAACGAAGATGTAGTTGCCACATATCTTCAATTAAATCGAACAGAAGAACTAATCTACAATGTTGACATACCGAGATATATAGATAAACAAATGTAAAAATGTAAAACAGCAGCCAATAGATAATTCTGAGGCTGCTGTGTTTGTATACTTAACTAATTAATACATTTTCAAATAATGCTCTCTCTCCCACGGGTGAACTGTGGAGCGGTACATTTCGAATTCGATTTCCTTCGCTTCTTTAAAGTTTTGGTAAATATGTGGTCCAAGTGCGTTTTTCACCACTTCATCCTGCTCTAATAAACGAAGGGCATCATCTAATTGTGCTGGTAAGTTTTCAATTCCATTTTCACGACGCTCTTCTTCTGTCATGATATAGATGTTTCGGTTAATTGGTGCTGGCGGCGTTAATTTATTTTTAATTCCGTCAAGACCAGCCGCTAAAATAACTGCCATTGCTAAATATGGATTCGCTGATGGATCAACAGAACGCACTTCAATACGTGTTGACACTCCGCGAGAAGCTGGTACACGAATTAATGGAGAGCGATTTTGTGCAGACCAAGCGACATATACAGGGGCTTCAAACCCAGGTACTAAACGCTTGTAAGAGTTCACTGTTGGATTTGTAATGGCCGTAAAGCTTTGTACGTGTTTTAATACACCAGCCATAAATTGCATCGCCGTTTCGGATAATCCAAGTTCTGTTGATGGATCATAGAATGCATTCTCATTTCCTTTGAATAAAGAAACATTGCAGTGCATACCTGACCCTGCTTCACCGAATAATGGCTTCGGCATAAACGTTGCATGTAATCCATGTTTTCTTGCAATCGTTTTAACTACTAATTTAAATGTTTGAATATTATCACAAGCAGTAATTGCGTCTGCATATTTAAAGTCGATTTCATGTTGTCCTGGCGCCACTTCATGGTGAGACGCTTCCACTTCGAAGCCCATCTCTTCTAACTCTAATACAATATCGCGGCGGCAGTTTTCTCCAAGGTCAGTTGGAGCTAAATCAAAATATCCACCATGGTCGTTAACTTCTAAAGTAGGTTCGCCGTTTTCATCCAATTTAAATAAGAAGAACTCTGGTTCAGGCCCTAGATTGAAATCGGTAAAGCCCATTTCTTTCATTTCTTTAATAATTCGTTTTAAGTTTGTGCGAGGGTCACCTAAGAATGGTTCGCCATCAGCAGTGTAAATATCACAAATAAAACGAGCTACCTTCCCTTTCCCAGTTGTCCAAGGGAATACCATGAATGTATCTAAATCCGGATATAAATACATATCAGATTCTTCAATTCGCACAAATCCTTCAATGGAAGATCCGTCGAACATCATTTTATTGTTCAATGCCTTATCCAATTGGCTTACAGGAATTTCCACGTTTTTGATTGTTCCTAAAATATCAGTAAATTGTAATCGGATGAATTTTACTTCCTTTTCTTCTACTAAACGATAGATATCTTCTTTTGTATAACGACTCAAAAAATCCACTCTCCTAATTATGTTAACTTTGCTTTGAGGATTGTTATTGATAGAGCCTATTAACGTCTCCATAACGCAAGGAAGGTTTTTGCAAACGGGATTGAGCAATCTTCATTTCTTCCCGCAAAATGCTGCGGATTTTATCTTCTGATAGTTCTTTTCCGATTTTATTATGCTCATTTTCCTCTTTTTTCATTTCAAAGACTTTTTTGATTCCCGCAATGTTTAAACCTTGTTCAAGTAAATCTTTAATTTCTAGCAGTTGATCAACATCATTTAATGAAAACATTCGTTGATTGCCTTCTGTACGATGTGGACGAATTAAATCATGTTCTTCATAATAACGAATTTGGCGCGCCGTAAGATCCGTTAATTGAATTACCGTACCAATTGGCAATAAAGGCATAGATTTTCGAATTTCACTCGTCCGTTTCTTTTGATTTGACATGTCACTCCTCCCCAATGAGGAAATTTTACTACCTGTCATTTTATTTGTCAATGTCATGTTAGAAAACCTAACATCAGTAATTTATTGTATATTCGAGATAAATTGCCATTTATCCTAAGAAAAATTGTTTATTTTTTATTTTGACGCAAAACAAAAAAACTGTGGGAAAATTGATTGTCATTTTCCACAGTTTTTTCCTTTATCATTATCCTTTTTTCAATCGGTAAATCAATTCTAATAAATGGATAAATAAATTGATAAAAACTAAATATAAACTCAAAGCCATCTTTACAACTTCATCTTCTTTTACATAATGATTCCGAATTAAATTAAAATCATACACAGTGAAAAGAGCAAATACCAATACGATTAAAGCTGCAATAAATATATGTACTGCACTGCTAACTGAGATAAAGAAATAAATAAGGGAAAATATAATAACAATAAGTAAAATTGCCACTAAATACATTCCCCAGCTAGAAAGATCCCGTGGTATATTTAATCCCACTAACGCAAGTATAATAAATAGAATTACCGTTCCGAAAAATACGGAAAGCAAAAATGCTGCTCCTAGTGCCTCTATAAAAAACTGACCTAACCAAAAGAACATAATACCTGTTAAAAATGGAACAGTATATAAAATTCCACCCGCTAAATATACATTGCGTACAAAAACGACGACAATTAACAAGATAATATTCATAATTGCAATGGGCAAAACAATTGAAGATGGCAATAACATTCCAATCAATAAACCAATGGCCGTTAAACCCCACATTAAAGCAAAATGTTGTAATACAAGTCTTAAATGATGGGCGTACATGTAAACAACTCCGTTTATCTTATTTAGTTCAATATATTTTTCATTGGAGTTGTATATTCAAACTAAAAGACCTTTCCGGTATATTCAATCATTCGATTTTCCTTTGTCACGATAATTTTTGTGACACTTGCTCCTTCAATTTCAAAGTCCCATATATGTTGAATTGGTAATCGTAAAATCGATAATATTAGGGCGCGAATGGCTACACCATGGGATACAACAAGAATTTTCCCCGAGCTCAATTTTCTTGCACAAAATTGAACAAACTCGTCCATTCGTTGAATAACTTGTTGGAAACTTTCCCCGGTATCAGGGGTGTATCGTTCTGGATAACAGCAATATTCCTCGTATCTTTCTGCATCATCATTTTGAATTTCTGCAATCCGCTTTCCTTGCCAACTACCTAAATGAATTTCTTGCAATCTAGCATCTTTTTCAATCGTTAAATAATGACCTACTAATATTTCGGCAGTGTCATAGGCTCTTTTTGAAGGACTAGAAAAAGCCGCATCAAATGAAATGTCTTGAAGTTGCCCTTTTAAACGCATGACTTGCTCAATGCCCATTTTCGTTAAATTTGAATCGAGCCACCCTTGCAGCCGCCCTTCTTTATTCCATTCTGTTTCTCCATGGCGCACGATATAAAGTTCTAATTTATTTTCCATACCATTCATCCATAACTTGCTGAAATTTTTCGATTGCTTTTTCGCTTTTAATTCCAATTCGAAGCCATTTGCCATCCATACCAACAAAATTTTCTGTATGTCTTAAGACAACTCCATTACGAAGGCAATAAAAATAAAAATCTCTTGTTTTTTGCGATTCTTTCAATTGAAAGCATAAAAAGTTCGCAACGCTTTTCGTTATGATGCATTGTTGTTTGTGCAAATAGTTTTCTAGATTTCTTTTTAATGATTGGTGATTTTCAATGCTTTCTTTTCGAAATTTATCATCTTCTAAACACAATCTGCCGATTTCGATTGCCAAAGCATTTACGTGCCAATGAGGAAGCTTTTCTCTCAACTGATTGATAACATTTTCGCTTGAAACTAAATATCCTAATCGAATGCCAGCAATACCGTACATTTTCGTCATCGATCTCATAACCGAAAGATTAGAATATTGTTTTATTAGGGAGATAACAGATTCAGATTCATCGGTCCAATCCATAAAGGCCTCATCAACTAACAGCTCACAACCTACTTCTCTTCCGTAAATCAAGAGTTCTTCAATTATATCCTTTGAAATAAGGGAACCCGTTGGATTATTCGGATTACATAAGTAGAGGCAAGAAGCATCATGCATGCTCTTTTTGATTTGATTCATTGGAAGTTTGTATGTCGTAATTTCATGAGCCACATATTCAATGATTTTGGCTCCTTGCGCTTCCAACGTCGATTTATATTCAGAAAAGGTTGGATGAACGATGATTACTTGTCGATTAGTAAATCTTCCAGCAAAAAAGGTTAATAATTCTGCCGCGCCGTTTCCAATGATAAGGTTTTCTCGTTGAACATTTAGTTTCTTTGCTAGCATTGTTCTTAACGGTTCTGCTTCTGGATGCGGATAGGTGGAAATATGGTGAATGAATTGGGGCCAAGCATCTTTCACTTTCTGAGGAAAGCCAAATGCATTCACATTTTCACTTAAATCATATACTTTTTCAGGAATTGGAATCTGAAAACGTTGATAAAGTGTTTTGTAATTAGCCCCATGCGACGGTAATTGCAACGACGCCACCTCCCATGATAATCGTAAATAGTGCTGAAACGATAAACATATGGCGAATTGCTTCTTTAATATGGTTTACCTCTAACGGCACATCCGCTTTTCCCATATAAGCTCTAAAGGATTGTACACCTTGGTAAGAGTTGTAGCCTCCTAGTCTAATTCCAAGTTGATAGCTGGTAGCAGCTTCTAAATAACCGCTATTAGGACTAGGATGTTTTTTTGCATCTATCCTCCATAAACGAATCCGTTCAGTTAACGAGCGATGGGTTTTATTTTTCGTGAACAATAAAATAATCAAACCTGTTAATCGACTTGGAATAAAGTTAGCCACGTCATCCAACTTTGCACTAAATTTTCCAAACTCAATATATTTTTCATTTTTATAACCAATCATGGAATCTAACGTGTTAATTGCTTTATAAGCCCATAATCCAGTTGCTCCAAAAAGACAAGCGTAAAATAGTGGTGCTGTTACCCCATCACTTGTATTTTCAGAGACTGTTTCTACAACACCGCGCACAATTTCCGATTCCTCTAAATGTTCGGTATCGCGCCCCACAATCCACGATAGTTTTTTTCTAGCTTCATTTAAATCTCCTGCAATTAACGCATTATATACTTCCATTGCTGCTTCTTTTAAACTTTTTTGGGCTAGTCCAATCCCAATCAATACCCCTTCAATGAGTATGCCTACTATTACATGAATTTTATAAGCTAAATACACTATAAGAAAAGTTGTAATAGCTACAACAGATACAACGAGAATACCGGTAATCATTCCTTTAAGAAAGCGGTAAGATCCTTTATTGAAACGATAGGTAAGGAATCTGATGAATGAACCGATCCACCGAACAGGGTGTGGAAATTTTGGAGGGTCACCGATAAAAGCATCTAGCAATTGTCCAACAATCACTGCAACAATCGTCATGTTTTCGATATTCCTTTCGTATAAGCAATATATTCATCAACGGCCATTGTTAACGTTTCATATAAGGCTTTTCCAACAAACGAACCAAGTTTTGTAATGGACCCTCCATATTCATGAAATTCCCCTTTTTGAGTGGAGGCAATGCAAACGCTATCAGTAGAAGTACCTGTCGCAATCGTGCCGGAATTGGAATCGATAATGTTTCGTTCCGCGAGCACTTTTGTTTTCACTTCAATAGCGCAACATAATGCTTGAATTAATGCCTCATCCGTTAAATAACCGTTTATGAAAATAAAGATATTGATTGTGCCATTTGCTGGTTTATAAGAATATGCATGAGATTTTGTAACATCCACCGCATTACTCAATCCAGCAGTAACAAGTAAAACGATGGAAGTTTCACCCTCCTCGTAAAAACGTGAAAATGCAAATTTCATATCGACAGCCGTCATCATCGCTACGGTTTTATCAAGTGGAAAGCCTTTGGATAGAAGAAATTGTTTCATTTCCTCATGGGCATCCTGAGGAAAGTAGGATTTATCAACAGTACGATTAATAAAATATTGATAATGACCATAACCAGGATTGTGCATAGCTGAACTAAACGTGCGCATGGGTTCATTCGCTTCAATTGCAATAAATTCTCCATAATTTTTGATACATTCAAGTGTTATCATTCTATTCCCTCTTTTTGACTACTCTATTAAGTAAGTTAACACAAATCGAAGTTTAAGTGAACAAACAATACAGCAGGTTAAGAAAACTTATGACTGATTGTTCAGGTGTTTCCTACTAATTGCAAGTAACCTGCTAACGTAGTAGATTTTTCAATAAAACGAAAAAAAGCAGCTCTTAATGAACTGCTTTAAATAGACTTTAATTTTTGAACTGCGCTGCAAACCGCATATTTTACATGCTCGTATGTTAAGCCACCCTGTACATATGCAGTATACGGCGGTCGTATTGGACCATCTGCTGTTAGTTCAATACTTGAACCTTGAACGAAAGTGCCTGCCGCCATGATGACATCATCTTCGTATCCAGGCATGTATGACGGAACAGGTGCATAATGGGCATTAATTGGAGAGGCTGCTTGGATTTCTTGACAAAAGGCAATCATCTGCTCCGAAGTTTGGAACGATACGGATTGTATTAAATCCGTGCGGTATTCCGTATAATGAGGAGTTGTCTTCATTCCAACTTCCTCTAATATGGCAGATGTAAAGATTGCTCCTTTCAAACTTTGCGCCACAATATGAGGTGCTAAGAAAAAGCCTTGATAAAAATCGATTAGTGTATTTAAAGATGCGCCAGCTTCTCCACCAATGCCAGGGCTCGTCATACGATAAGCGCATTTCTCAACTAAATCAGCTCTACCAGCAATGTATCCACCTGTTTTGGCAAGTCCTCCTCCTGGATTTTTGATAAGTGAACCTGCCATTAAATCAGCCCCAACTTCTGTCGGCTCTAATCTTTCTACAAACTCACCGTAGCAATTGTCAACAAAGATTACGACGTCTTGTTTGATTTCTCTTATTTTTTCACACATTTCACGTATTTGATCAATTGTAAAGGAAGGTCTGATTGCATAACCTTTTGAGCGCTGGATTGCAACCATTTTCGTCTTTTCATTGATGGCTTGTCGAACACCTTCCCAATCAATTTCACGATCATTAATTAAATCAATATGTCGATACTGAATATCGAAATCTTTTAAAGAACCTGTATCTTTTTCACCACCATCAACAATCGATTGGAGGGTATCGTAAGGTTTCCCTGTGATATAGATTAATTCATCTCCAGGTCGTAGCACACCAAATAAACTTAACGTAATCGCATGAGTTCCAGAGATAATTTGACTTCGAACAAGGGCACTTTCTGCACCGAACACTTCCGCATAAACTCGTTCTAAATTATCTCGTCCCTCATCATCATATCCATACCCTGTTGATGGATTAAGATGAAAATCGCTTACTTGATGTTTACGAAAAGCAGCTAATACCTTTTGTTGATTGAAAAAAGCTGTTTCATCCACTCTTTCATGGTAAGGCTTTACTTTTACTTCGATTTTTTTTGCAAGTTCTACAATTTCAGGTTTTAAGTTAGATACGAACATTTGTGATACTCCTGTCTTTTTTGCTTTTGAAGGAATTTCTTTTATTTTTATCCTTTACCATCTTATCAGTTCGTTGAAAGGAGTCAACTGTATTGCTGGAAATAGACAACCTAAACACTTGAATTTATTTAAATACTTTCGCCTTTTCCTCAAATACATGCTGCACTGGACAAAATTCCTGGAGTTATCAACTCGCTCAATAAAAAAGGGGAGTCCTCTCAAGAACTCCACCGAATAATTCATTATTTAAACTCTAATTCTCCATCGTAGGCTTCCATGCCGCCTTCTAAATTTGTCACATTATACCCATTTGATTCTAAAAATTGGCAAGCATTAGCACTGCGAACACCCGAACGGCATACAATAATATATTCTTTTGTAGGATCTAATTCCTTCATGCGTTCAGGGATAGATCCTAAAGGAATATGAACAGCACCTGGAATCATTCCGTTTGCCACTTCAAAATCTTCGCGTACATCAATAATATTTAAATCCTCATTGGCATCTAATAAATTAATTAATTCTTCCGTTGTCATTGTTTTCATACTTTAAACCTCCAAACTTTCATCTGCCAAATATTATAATCCACAAAATAAAAATCGGCGAGTAGAATACTGCCGATTTTCCCAGGATTACTCCTCTGACTGAAGAGAAATTGATTTAGATGGTGAAAATGTTGAAATGGCATGTTTATAAATTAAATGTTGTTTACCTTCCGATTCAATTAACACCGTAAAGTTATCATAAGACTTAACAGTTCCTTTTAATTGGAAACCATTTAATAAAAAGACAGTTACAAATGTATTGCTTTTACGCAAATTGTTTAAGAAAGCATCTTGTAAATTCATTGATTTCACACCGCACACCTCATCTATTTTTTTCTCTAGTGTAAATTATTCGATGCAAATGGATTATTTTCCTTCTTTATTATAAAAAAATTTAGACATTTTTATTATGTTTTCCCAATCATTTCCTATCCATTGCACATCCATTTTGTTTCGAAAATACGTTAGCTGCCTTTTTGCATATCGACGGGAATTTTGCTTAATTTGTTCCACCGCTTCTTCCAAGGAAATATGGCCATCAAAATAGTCATATAACTCTTTATAACCAATTGCCTTAATGGATTGTACGTCTCGAATATTTTTCTCCCATAAGCGTTTGACTTCCTCAAGCAACCCTTGTTCCATCATTAAATCGACCCGTTTGTTAATTCTTCTATACAATTCTTCCCGGTCGATATTCATACCAATAATTAAATGGTTGTACAATGGAACATTACCTCGATTCAGTTCCTCCGATTGTTTAGAAACTCCGTGCAGTTCAATTAATTCCAATGCCCGAATGACGCGGCGTGTGTTGTTCGGATGAATTGTTTTGGCCGTTTCCGGATCTAGTGCTGCAAGTTTCTCATGCATTGCTTTTGGCCCCACTAATGCGAGTTCCTCGTAATATTTCTTGCGCGCTTCTTCGTCCACTTTTTCTTCAGTAAATTGAAAATCGTATAATACAGCCTGAATATATAAACCTGTTCCGCCAACGATAATTGGCAGTTTTCTCCTACTTTGAATTTCCTCTATTTTTTCTCTTACTAATCGTTGGTATTCCGCTACGGAAAAGCTTTCAGTCGGTTCTTTAAAGCTTAATAGATAATGAGGGATGCCTTCCATTTCTTCTTCTCGGATTTTTGCAGTCCCAATATCAAGACCTTTATAAACTTGCATTGAATCGCCGTTAATGATTTCACCTTCAAAAGCTTTCGCCATTTTGATGCTCAATGCCGTTTTTCCAGAAGCGGTAGGGCCAACGATTGCTACTACATCAATTTGTTTTTCCATTTTTTAACCACCGTAATAGGACTTGATATACTACTTCTTTATTTTGTTCATTTAATATTTCATGTCGCATGCCTTCAAACAAATAAACCGCAACATGCTGAAGGCCTGCATCTGTTAATTCTTTTGCGACTTTAAACACCCCTTTACCATTGTTCCCAACCGGATCTACACTGCCGCTAACTAAAAGAACAGGCAAGTCTTTTCGTATTTTTTTATTTTCATCTTTTTGATGAATTAACAGCAGCCCTTCTGTTAAATCTTTAAAAAATTGATGGGTTGGGATGAATCCGCAATAAGGATCTTCCAAATAATTTTCCACTTCTTTTATATTACTGCTTAACCAATCAAATGGGGTTTTAGCGTTTTCAAATTGTTTGTTGAAGCTTGTGAAAGTTAATTCATTCATCCATTTACTTTCCATCTCTTTTCCTTGATAACGAGCAAGAAATTTGGCAAGGACATTCCCAACATAATGTAAAGCTGTTGTTGAGCCCGTTCCACATAAAATACTTTGATGGATGAGACTTGAATGAAGTTGAATAAATCGGCGGGCAATAAAGGAACCCATGCTGTGGCCAAATAAAATACACTCAAGCTCATCATTCATCGTTTCATTCATGACTTCATACACATCTTGCACAACTCGCTCAAAACCATCTTCGTCACAAAAATAGCCAAACTTTCCGCTCGCTTCACCCGTTTTCCCGTGCCCTCGGTGGTCATGTACAACCACTCGATATCCATTCTGACACAGTATACGGGCAAATTCATCGTAGCGATCTCCATGTTCTCCCATGCCGTGAAGAATATAAAAGTTTCCGATTGGCTGTTCTTGTTCATAAATTCTTGTGTAGATTTGTACTCCGTCACTCATAGTGATCCATCGTGCATTTTTCACCGCCATCACCCTTCGCATCTTGAATAAATTGATTTAACTGCATGGAATAAAATAACTTTTCATTTTCAGAATAGCCAAGCCTTTTACTCATTATTTCAATGACCACATCTTTTGTTCGTTCCACGAGTGCAAGATCAAAATACATGAGGCCTGTTCTGCGGATGAAAAAATCAGCTGGTGTGTATGCCATTTCATAATAAATGCTATAAAGCAACTGAGCAAACAACGTTTTTGGAAGTTTATCAGTCGGTTCTTGTGATTCTAGTAAAGCAAATACCCGTTCGACATTCCTTCCATACATGCGGACAAGCATCTTTGCTTCTTCGAAAGGGAGTCCAACCTTTGCCCCTTCCATTGCCTTGTGATTTACAAATGCCTCAAAATTGTTAGAGTGAAGACCCTCAGCACCAGAAAGCGATAAAGTTTTTGTTTTGCATTTTGTCGCATGACGAAAACGATGTTTCTTCACGATTTTATCAACAATTTGTTCCGCCATTAGACGATACCCAGTGAGCTTTCCCCCTGCGATAGTCATTAATCCGCTTTTTGAAGTCCAAATTTCATCTTTTCTTGAAATCTCAGACGGATTCTCTTCTTTTTCAAAAATGAGAGGCCGAATACCAGCCCAGGTAGACTCTACATCTTTTTTATCTAAAGATAGGGATGGAAATACGGAACGCAGAGCATTCAACAAATATTCCACTTCTTCTTTTGTTGCAACCGGATGAACAAGGTCTTCATGATAAAACGTATCTGTTGTTCCGACGTATATTTTTTGATTTCTCGGGATGGCAAACACCATTCGACCATCTTCTGTATCGAAATATATCGCCTGCTCTAAAGGAAGTGCGGACTTGTCTATTACAATATGAATTCCCTTTGTTAATTTTAATACCTTTCCTTTTTTATTATGTTGAACATCTTTAGATAAAAGTTCATCTACCCAAGGCCCTGTAGCATTGACAATTTGGGTGGCATGGATTGTTATTCTTTTCCCAGTTATTTCATCACGTACTTTTGCTGCAACAATTCGATTTTTCTCATAAACAAATTCCGTTACTCTTGCGTAATTTAAGCAAATCGTTTTATATTCTACCGCTTTCTTAATTGCCTCGATGGTCAGTCTTGCATCGTCTGTTTTATACTCCACGTAATAACCAGCTCCGCGCAAGCCGTCCTTCTTCAAAAACGGTATGAGTTGAAGTGTCTCTTTCTTTGAAAGCATTTTTCGTCGTTCTGATTTGCGTACTTGTGCTAATGAATCATAGATTTTTAAGCCAATGGATGTGGATAGTTTCCCTAAAGAACCATTTTTGTAAATAGGAAGTAGCATTTTTTCAGGAGTTGTAACATGGATGCTATTTCTATAAACAATTTCTCTTTCTCTCCCTACTTCCGCTACAAGAGCAAACTCCAATTGTTTTAAATAGCGAAGTCCTCCGTGAATCAGCTTCGTTGAACGGCTGGAAGTGCCTGCTGCAAAATCTTGCATATCCACTAACGCCACGGAAAGACCTCTTGATGCAGCATCCAACGCAATACCTGCACCAGTAATTCCACCGCCAATAACCAACACATCAAACGAATAGTTATTTAACAGTTGCAACATGTTGGAACGATTTTGAAATGAAAACATCCGCACACTCCTTTATTAAGCTTTTGCTACTTCCTTTTACATAACCCGTTTAAACATTTTTTCAATTTCATAAGTGGAGAAATGAATCATCACCGGACGTCCATGAGGGCAAGTAAACGGATTTTCCGCTTTACGCAGGTCGTTAATAAGCGCCACCATTTGTTCTTTCGTTAAATAATAGTTCGCTTTAATGGAACGTTTACAGCTCATCATGATGGCTGCTTCTTCTCTTAGTTTTTTTACATCCGTTTTTCGAGTTTTTAATACTTGTTCAATTAATTCTTCGATGATTTCTTGTTCAAAACCTTTTGGGAACCAAGTTGGATGTTCACGAACAACAAAAGAAGATGAACCAAACTCTTCGAGAAATACCCCTACTTCTTCTAACGCTTGTCGATTTTCTTTTAAGATAAATGCCTCATCCTGGCTGTAGTGGAACGTTAACGGAAGCAATAATGCTTGCCGCTCATTCGGATCCACTTCCCCCACCTTTTCTTTAAAATATTCATATTTTATTCGTTCTTGTGCAGCGTGTTGATCGATTAAATAAAAGCCATCTTCCATTTGTGCAACGATATAAGTTCCGTGAATTTGCCCAACCACTTCTAGCTCCGGAAATGGTTCTGTATGTTTAGCGACGATGGGCTCTTCAACAACTGCCTCAGCCTTTTCCATAGTTGTTTCATCACCCTCATCTGTTTCCTGATGGCTAGTTGTATTCTCCCATTGGTTCACTAATTCTGTT
This sequence comes from Ureibacillus thermosphaericus, assembly GCF_012396605.1. Lineage (GTDB taxonomy): Bacteria > Bacillota > Bacilli > Bacillales_A > Planococcaceae > Ureibacillus > Ureibacillus thermosphaericus. The sequence goes on along the minus strand of NZ_JAAXPW010000001.1, from coordinate 90,221 downwards.
GGGGGTGACTCTATTTCTATTTCATCCATTGCAGGACTTTCATTTATAACAGCCGATTCATCGGCTAGACGTTCGACAATTGTCTTGATTTTTGATTCATTAATCGTAGGTTGTTTCCAAATATTCATTTGCTCAGAAATTGGTCGAGTGATTTTCTCTTTTTTTTGAGCTAATGGGACATTCATACGTTCACGAATCGCATGGCGAATCGTTTGTTCAATCAACGGCAGCAACTCTTCTTCTTTACTTAAACGAATTTGTAATTTCGTAGGATGCACATTGACATCAGTCAAATATGGATCGCCTTCGATGTACAATGCAACGATTGGAAAGCGTTCGATCGGCAAAAAAGTGTGATAAGCATCAACGATTGATTTTTGGACTAAGTAATGTTTCACCCATCGTCCATTGACGAAAATGGAGATATAGTTTTTAGACGCGCGTGTAATTTCAGGCAAAGAAGCATATCCGTGAATGGAATAGTCTCTATTTTCTCCACTGAAAGCTATCATCTTTTTTGCATTTTGCATTCCGTAAATCGCTGCAAGTACTTGTTGCACATTTCCACGACCATTTGTTTGAAGGAGTGTTCCTCCATTATGAACAAGCTTAAATGCGATATTTGGATACGCAAGGGCTAAACGATTCATTAGATCGATGGAGTGCCCGAGTTCTGTTTGAATCGTTTTTAAATACTTTAGCCGAGCTGGAGTATTAAAAAATAGTTGGGACACGGTAATTTCTGTCCCTTTTCTTAGTGGCCCCGGCTTTTTCGATACAATATTTCCACCTTCAAGTTCTAATTCAATTCCCGATTCCCCGTCAGAAGTTTTTAATTGAAGTTTCGAAACAGCAGCGATAGATGCAAGAGCTTCCCCCCGGAATCCAAGGGTGCGGATGCGAAATAAATCTTGCTCTTTCGAGATTTTGGATGTCGCATGGCGATAAAAACATAACATCGCATCAGTCTCATCCATGCCGCTTCCATTATCAATGACTTGAATAGAGGTTAAACCCGCTTCCTCAAGAAAAACTTCAATGGATGAACTTCCTGCATCAATGGCATTTTCAACAAGTTCTTTCACAACCGATGAAGGTCTTTCAACAACTTCCCCCGCTGCTATTTTGTTGGACAGCCATTCATCCATCAATTGAATCTTACCCATGCGTATCCCTCCTTATTGTTTTAGTGATTGTTGCAATTCGTACAAAAGATTCATTGCTTCCATCGGTGTCATCGATACGATATTTACTTTTTCTAATCGTTTTAAAACTTCTTGCTCATGAGATTTCAGCGATTTCTTTTCTTGTTTAGGCTCTACATCTTCTTCAAACAATGATAGTTGATGAACCTCTTCCTCAATTTGAGGGGCTGAGTTGTCTATTTGTTGTGATTCAAATTCCTCAAGCAAAATTCTTGCCCTTTCAATAATCTTCTCCGGCATATTTGCTAGTTTCGCCACATGAACACCGTAACTTTTATCTGCTGCTCCTTTTTTCACTTTATGCAAGAACACCACATTGCCATTTTTCTCAACCGCACTCACATGAACATTTTGAAGTCGTTCAAGTACCTCTTCTAAAGCAGTTAGTTCATGATAATGTGTGGAAAATAGCGTATTTGCACCGATGTGATCGTGGATATATTCCATCATGGCTTGAGCAAGGGCCATCCCATCATATGTTGATGTACCTCGTCCAATTTCATCAAATAATAACAAACTTTTTTCCGTTGCATTCGTAATGGCATGCTGACTTTCCAGCATTTCCACCATGAAAGTGGATTGGCCAGAAGCTAAGTCGTCAGCGGCTCCTATGCGGGTAAAAATTTGATCGGTAATCGGTAATTCAGCTTCATCACATGGTACATAACACCCCATTTGCGCCATTATGACAATCAACGCTACTTGACGCATATATGTACTTTTCCCAGACATATTCGGTCCGGTAATCAGCATCATATTTTTTTCTTCTGTTAACACACAATCATTTGGTACATAGCCTTGTTTATTTAACATTTTTTCAACAACTGGGTGTCTTCCGCCAATGATTTTTAAACCTTTTCCTTCATGGAAAGTCGGCTTAGTAAATTGATATTTTTCTGATACAACTGCAAAGCTTAAGTACACATCCAATTCGCTAATAATTGAAGCGAGTTGTTGTACACGGGGAATATATGCTTTTAACTGTTCTCTTAATTCAACGAATAGTTCGTACTCAAGAGCTAAGCTTTGTTCTTCTGCATTCAAGATTTGTGTCTCTTTTTCTTTTAATTCTTCCGTAATAAAGCGCTCTGCATTGGCTAGTGTTTGTTTTCGATGATAGCGAGATAAATCTACATTCGATAAGTTCGATTTTGTTACTTCAATGTAGTAACCAAAAATTCGGTTAAAGCCAATTTTTAAATTTTTGATGCCTGTTAGCTCCCGTTCTTTTTGCTCAAGCTGAGCAATCCAATCCTTCCCGTTTCGGGCAATATAGCGCAATTCATCTAGTTTTTGATTGTAGCCTTCTCGGATCACATCCCCCTCTTTAATGGCAACTGGCGGATGATCCGTAATAGCTCTTGAAAGTAATTGCTCAATATCCTCACAAGCGTCCATTTTACTCGCAAGGTTTATTAACGTTTCTTTATTGCTTTCGAGAAGTTTTTCTTTAATGGTTGGGACTTGTCTTAATGATTCACGAAGTTGCGCTAAATCTCGACCACCTACATTGCCAAATGCAACTCGTCCTGAAAGGCGCTCCAAATCATAGACGCTTTTTAGCAGTTCCCTTAATTCATCACGCAAGAAAAATTCATCCAGTAAATCGGTCACGGTGTTTAGTCTTTCTTCTATTTGTGCTCGGTTCGCGAGAGGTTGGTGGAGCCATTGTTTTAACTTTCTTCCGCCCATTGCCGTTACCGTCTCGTCTAAAAGCCAAAGCAAAGTTCCCTTTTGATCCTTTCCACGAATGGATTGCAGGAGTTCTAAGTTGCGTTTTGAATTGGCATCGATTTGTAAATATTGTTTCGTTTCGGTATATGTAAAAGGTTGAATGTGAGATAAGGAGCGCATTTGAGTACGTTCAATATATTGAAGTAAATATTTAGCCACACCGAAACACTTTTTCGGGAGATGGAGTAAATAGTTGTTAGCTTTTTCATCGTGCATCTCTTCATTTTCAATAGATAAAACAATGCCGAGATTTGCCGCTTGTTCTTGTAAGAGAATTTTTAATTCATCTGTCACTACAAGTTCTCGAATATTATAGGCTTGTAATTGTTGAAAAAGCCCCTTTACGCCGCCTTCAATGATGAAAGACTTCGCTTCCCCAGTGGAAACATCCAAATAGGCAAATGCAAATTCATGATCACTAATTCGCTCAGCACATCCGATGAAAATGTTTGATTTATTGTCAATTGTTTTTCCTTCAATCATCGTACCTGGTGTAATGAGTTGAATGACTTCACGCTTCACTACACCTTTTGCTTGTTTTGGGTCTTCCACTTGTTCGCAAATGGCTACTTTATAACCCTTTGATACTAATGTTTCAATATAGCTTTGGGCGGAGTGATATGGTACACCGCACATCGGTACTCGTTCATCTCCACCCGCATCACGTCCTGTTAAAGTGATTTCAAGTATTTGAGACGCTTTCAATGCATCTTCAAAAAACAATTCGTAAAAGTCACCTAATCTAAAAAAGAGAAAAGCATCTTCGTAATCTGCTTTAATGGATAAATATTGTTGCATCATTGGTGTATATGTAGTCATGTTATTACCTCACTTAAAATTCTCTAAGCTATTATAACATGACGAAAATTATAGCGATAACCAAGAAAACATGCTTTTTAATATTAGGAGCACCATCTTATTATTCTATTGATGGTGCTCTCAATGGAGATTATTGAAATGAAGAGGAGTCTTCACTGCTGCTTGATTTTTTATAATCGAAATCTGAAGAACTTGAAGAGGAAGAGGAGCTTGATGATTCATCATCATCGTCATCAAAATTCCATTCTTCTTCAAATTCAATTGGATGAACTGATACTACCACTTTTGTTTCACCGATTACTTCCACTAAGAATTCGCGTTCAATCACAATGTTGAAGCTATCGCCTTGTTGGTTGATCACTGCTTCAATGCAGTTTGGTTGTTGTAATACTTTTACATGGACTTCATTTGAATCGATGATTTCTTCATCGCGATAATGTAATTTTATTCTGTCTTTATAAGGAATTGTTTCTGTATAAACAGCAGTTTTTGAATGGTTATGATATGCATACCACACATTCACATCAAATTTACCAGAAACTTCTACATATTTACCCACTTTTTTCGCAGAATAGTGGTGGTTGATTACCCAACAACCTAATATGCTTGTTGGCGTGTTAGGTGGACGCATCACTTCACTGGATTCCGTACGTTTTTTCCCTTTCGCCACAACCGCTTTTGTCACGATTTGACGCAAACGTTTCAAACAATTTCCTCCTTTTCATCTAGTCGAACTATTGTATGCGGCGAATGCCTAATTGGTGAAATATGATCTTTGTTTTTAAAGAAATTTGTTAAATCCTGTCGATTAAAGCAATAATGAGTTGAACTAGTGCATTTGCCTAACAAACATATAGTATTAAGGGAGGTTAAGAAGTGTTCCAGTTTGCGTAAAAAATTCAAAAGAAAAAAGGCTACTGGAAAATCAAACATTCGATTTTCCTTGTAGCCTTTTATTAAGAGCAACTTCCAGGACTCGTATTTTGCACTTTTGATCCCGTTTCACCAGTAAGTAAATTGCCGCCAGTTGATTCAATAATATCGTTTGTAACAGTTGTCGCAATCGCGTTGGAAACTAATTGCAATAGTATATTAACTTCCATTTGAGATTGTTTAAACTGCTGAACAACTGGTAATTCATCGATTTCTTTTTCTATTTCCTCGATTTTTTTCTCAACAAGTTTCAGCGCTTTTTCTTTCCCTAAATGTTGGAAGTTTACAGCTTGTTTTTGAAGGGATTTTAAACTTGCAATTTTTTCACGCACAAATTGATTTTCATTAATTTGAGCTTCTGCTTTTTTGAAAAATTCTACTTCTTCAGTTTGGGCAATCATGTGAGCGATTTCTTTCGCTTTTTCAACAATTTCATCTTTTGTATATAATTTAGTCGCCATTAGATTTCCACCTCTTGTCGTTTTACCACTTCTACAAATTCACCGCGAAGAGAGTAAGAACTTGCTTTCGTGATTTTCACTTTTACTAACTGACCAATTAATTCTTTCGGGCCAACAAAGTTTACTAATTTATTTCTTCTTGTATAACCAGCTAATACATCACTGCGTTTTTTACTTTCGCCTTCAACTAACACTTCAACAATTTGATTTTCATATTTTTTCAATGCAGCTTTTGAGAATTCTTCTACAACGGCATTGAGGCGGTATAAGCGATCTTTTTTCACTTCCATTGGAACGTTGTCTTTCATTTTTGCAGCTGGCGTACCTTCACGTGGAGAATAAATGTAAGTAAATGCTGATTCAAATCCAACTTCACGATATAAATCAAGCGTTTCTTGGAATTGTTCTTCCGTTTCGTTCGGATATCCAACGATGATGTCAGTTGTCAACGCCACATTCGGAATAGCTGCTTTAATTTTTCGAACAAGTTCTAAGAATTGTTCTCTCGTATATTTACGAGCCATAATTTTTAAGATTTCATTTGAACCAGATTGAACTGGCAAGTGAATGTGTTCAACTAAGTTTCCACCTTTTGCTAACACTTCAATCAAGTGATCGTCAAAATCGCGAGGGTGGCTCGTTGTGAAACGAATGCGTGGAATATCAATTTTACGCAGCTCATCCATTAAATCGCCAAGTCGATAGTTGATATCTGTGAAATCTTTACCGTAAGCATTTACGTTTTGTCCAAGAAGCATAATTTCTTTGTATCCTTGAGCTGCAAGTTCTCTTACTTCTTGAATGATTTCTTCCGGTCTGCGGCTGCGCTCTTTTCCTCGAGTATAAGGAACGATACAGTATGTGCAGAATTTATCACATCCGTACATGATGTTTACCCAAGCTTTAATAGAGCCTTGTCGAGCTTTTGGAAGGTTTTCGATTACGTCCCCTTCTTTTGACCAAACTTCAACGACCATTTCTTTAGACATGTACGCTTCTTTTAAGATATATGGTAAACGGTGTATGTTATGCGTACCAAATACCATGTCAACATGTTGGTATTTCGTTAAAATTTTATTTACAACCGATTCTTCTTGGGACATACATCCGCACACCCCAAGCAACATATCAGGATTTTCTCGTTTGTATTTTGCAAGAAGGCCTAGTTCACCAAATACTTTATTCTCTGCATTTTCACGGATGGCACATGTATTTAAAAGTACGACATTTGCATCTTCTACTGAATCAGTAGGTTCATATCCTAGTTGCATGAAAATGCCGGCCATTACTTCTGAATCGTGTTCATTCATTTGACAACCGTATGTGCGAATATAGAATTTACGGCCGTCTCCCATTCCTCGAAACTCTTCAGGAATTTTAAAATCTTTATGATATTTCACTTCTTCTTTTCCGCGTTTTTTCGCTTCTTTTAAAGAAGGAGCAGTGATTACTCGTTCAAAATATTTGCTATAATCTTTTTCTGTTTTTTGAGGTTTTGGCTGTGCTGCCTGACTATTTGCTAAACGTTGTTCTTCGTTCATTGATTATGAATGACTCCTTTCTATTGGATTCATAGAGGAATCCCATTTTTTAATTATAACGAATAGTTCATTAAAAGAACAATATTTATGATACAATTATGCTACTTTTGACATATTTACCGTACTGAGAGAAATCGCTCATATTGCTTGTGATTCTTCTCTTTTATAATGGTCAAAAAGGTTAGGCAATTTTGAACAACAGTAAACCAATTGAATGGATATCGTTGTTCAAATTGATATTTCGACAAGATCAATACGGATTGAAAAAGCTCTGTTGGTTCAATATTCTTCGCTTGTAAATGCGCTAAAAAAGCAAGGAACCTTTTATGATCTTCAACTGTTAGTTTTTTTTCATCTACAAGCTTATCAATTTGTTCTCGATTTTGAAACGAATTTGCTTTACGAAACAAATTAAATAATTGTTCCTCATGTTTTCTCTTTTTCATGGAGATGAAATCAATTACATTGCTCAATGGTAAGACCTCGATTTCTATCTATCTAAATATTTTCCTATACCCATTAATGAAATTGCGCGCTTATCTCCCATATTACCCTCTTTGGAGAATAATTTCGAATGAAAAATATAGAAAAAGAAAGAAAGTACTTTTAACTTAAATAATTGCAATTTTTAAATAAATATTAAGATAAGCCAACATACTCAAAAAAATACCAACTTAAGAGAATCTAACTGTCAAAGGACAGAATTCAATTCACTTAAGTTGGTTTCACTACATTGATATTCGATTTGACACAAAGAGCATTTTACATAAATTCTTTTACTAATTCGTTAAATTGATCTTCATCAATTTTTAAATCCACATCCACTAGCGGCTTTTCTGCAAAACCTTCTAATTGTTGTTCATAAGGTACGGATTTAGTATCTTGATAAACGATACCTGTAACAAGGCCATCTTTTTCCATTACTGTTTGCATCGCCATTTCACGATTTTGAGGGTCGTAATGTTCAATATCGCTTAATTTCGTTAGATGTTCTTTAAACCATTCATACGTGTTCACTTTATTGTAAGTCACACATGGGCTAAATACATTAATGAAGGAAAACCCTTTATGTTGAATACCTGCTTCAATTAAAGCAGTTAGTTCTTTAATATCAGATGAAAATCCTTGAGCAACAAATGTTGCACCTGCTGATAGAGCAAGTTCCAATGGCTTAATCGATGGCTCAATTGAACCATTTGGTGTTGATTTTGTTACGAATCCGTAAGCAGAACGTGGAGAAGTTTGACCTTTTGTTAAACCGTAAATTTGGTTATCCATTACGATGTAAGTAATATCGATGTTACGACGAATGGCATGAACCGTATGAGCCATCCCAATCGCATAACCGTCACCATCTCCGCCAGTAGCAATGACATGTAAATTACGATTGGCAATTTTTAGACCTTGAGCGATTGGCAATGCACGGCCATGTGTACCGTGAAAACCATAGGAATTGATATATCCACTAATGCGTCCTGAACAGCCGATACCGGAAATGATTGCAAGTTCATGTGGTTCGATACCGACATTGGCAGCTGCCCGTTGAATCGCTGCTTGCACAGAAAAATCTCCGCATCCAGGACACCAGTTAGGTTTTACGTTGTTACGAAAATCTTTAAATGTTGCCATTAGTCAAGCAACTCCTTTACACGAGTTTTTAATTCACGAGGCAAGAATGGAGTGCCGTCATATTTCGTGATACTAAATGTTTTGTTATGTCCACCAATATTCATTTTCATAATATTGGCCAATTGACCTGTCGCATTATTTTCCACCACAATAATTTTTTTCGCACGGTCTGCATAAGGTCTTAATTCATTGGCTGGGAATGGATGAATTAAGCGGACATGAACGTGGTTCGCTTTAATGCCTTCTTGCTCCAATAATGGGCGAATTTCTTCAATCGCACCTCGAGTTGAGTTAAAACCAACGATTAAAACATCAGCTTCCTCATGAGGCGCATCGACATAAATTGGATCTTTGAAGTTTAAATAATTTAATTTACGTAAACGCTTGTCCATTTGATTTCTACGGTTTCCTGGAGCTTCTGCCGGTTTACCAGTTTCATCGTGCTCGTTTCCTGTTACTTTGTGAATGCCGTGTAGTTGGCCTGGAAGAACACGAGTTGAAATTCCGTCTTCCGTTACTTCATAACGTTTGAAATCTTCTTTCGGATCTTTTTCTGGCAATTCACCAAGGTTCAATTTACCACGGCGAATTTCAATTTTTGAATAATCAAATGGATCAGCAGTTTGTTTACCAAGAGCCAATTGTAAATCCGTCATCACAATGACTGGTAGTTGCAATTCTTCAGCAATGTTAAATGCTTGGATTGTATCGTAAAAGGCTTCTTCTAGTGTTGAAGGAGCAATTACTACTTTTGGAATTTCTCCGTGTGTACCGTAAAGCATCGCCATTAAATCAGATTGTTCTTGTTTTGTTGGAAGCCCTGTTGATGGACCGCCCCGCTGTGTGTCGATGATTACAAGCGGCTGTTCAGTCATACCAGATAAACCGATGGATTCCATCATTAAGGATAAACCAGGACCTGCTGATGCAGTAAAGGCACGTACTCCGCCAAAGTTCGCACCGATTGCCATCGTACAAGCGGCAATTTCATCTTCTGTTTGAATAACCGTACCACCAAATTTAGGAAGTTTTTTAATTAAATATTCCATGATTTCAGAGGCCGGCGTGATTGGATATGCAGCCATAAATCGAGAACCAGCAGCAATCGCACCTAGCGCAACCGCATCATTACCAATCATGAACATGCGTCGTTTGCCATCTGCTGGTTCTAATTCCCATTTACCAACTTTATCGCCAATGAGTTCGCAAGTTGCATCATAACCTCGTTGAATGGCTTCCATATTCTTTTTTACTACTTCTTCACCTTTGCGGCCAAAAATTTCATCTACAACTGCTTGGAAGCTTTCAATTGGCAAGTTTAATAAAGCCGCAGTTGAGCCAATTGCTACCATGTTCTTCATTAACGATGTGCCAAGCTCAGTAGCAATTTCTGTAAACGGAACAGAAAAGAGTGGCGCTTTTGAGTCTTCAGGATTTACCGGCTCAAATTTACTATCAGCCAAAATGATGCCGTTTTCTGTTAATTCTTTATAATTGACCTCTATAGTTTCTTGGTCAAATGCCACTAAAATATCTAAATCGTCCGCAATTGCACGAACTGGTGTTGGGCGAACAGTAATTTTATTATTTGTATGACCTCCCTTAATGCGAGAGGAGAAATGACGGTAGCCATATAGATGATAGCCTAAACGATTCATTGCCATTGAGAAAATTTCACCAGTACTCTCAATACCTTCACCTTGTTGCCCACCGACTTTCCATGAAAGCTGATGTAACATTCTAACATCTCCTTAAAAAACTTTTAATTACATACTTTTTTCTTATTTAAATATAACATGAATCGATTTTCTTGAAATACGAAAAACGGTTAAATATTTCAATTTCAGACCTTAGACGGAAAAGTTCGTTCAAAACTTTGTAAAGGTTACAACACTTATTTTTCCCTGCTATGTATTTTCTAAAAGAACTTTTCTTACATAGGAGAATCTTGTTAATTCGATCATTATTGGCCATTTCAAGATAATTCCACAAAAAAATGGTGGAGAATTTACTCTCCACCCTCCGTAAGTTTTGGAAGAAGTACTTCCATTCGCCACTTTGAATGATTTATCGCTGGCGTTTCTCAACTACAAGTTTTAGTGCAGTACGATCTTCTCCACCAATTTGAATGTCTGCAAATGCTGGAGAACAGATTAAATCTGTCCCGCTTGGTGCTACAAAACCACGGGCAATGGCTACTGCTTTTACCGCTTGGTTCAGAGCACCCGCACCTACAGCTTGCATTTCTGCATATCCTTGCTCTCGAATTACCGCAACGAGCGCACCTGCTACAGAATTAGGATTTGAGCGAGACGATACTTTCAATGAATCCACATTTATTCCTCCCCATATTTGCTTTTTTATTGATTTTGAATGAAGCTTTTTTGTTGGCATTCATTCAAAGGACTTGAACTTATGTCCGTAGCACATTTTATGCAGCAAATTAGAAAAATAGAATCATTTTGGAAGGGAATCATGCAAAATCTTGGGAATTATCCTTGGAAAGGATAATCGTCATTAATGTAAATTCTTTCACAAAAAGTGGCTTTGCCCGTTTCGTTATCAATATCAACGAAAAAGCCGCTGAATACGTCTCTTCCCGATTTTGGCACTTCAAATCGAGAAGGCATATTCGTTTGGAATTTGTAAATGACGCTTTCTTTTTTCATGCCTAAAATTTCATCGTATGGTCCAGTCATCCCTACATCAGTTATATATGCTGTACCACCTGGAAATATTCTTGCATCTGCTGTTTGAACATGTGTATGTGTTCCAACGACTGCAGAAACCCGTCCATCCAAATGCCAACCAAATGCAATTTTTTCACTCGTTGCTTCACCATGGAAATCAACAAATACTAATGGAGAAATTTTTCTTGCTTCTTCAACTAATTCATCCGCCATACGAAACGGATCTTCATGGGGAGGTAAAAATACGCGGCCATGTAAATTGATGACCGTTAAAATATGTCCATTTTTCGAGATTTGGACAACACCTTTACCAGGTGCCTCTTTAGAAAAGTTTGCAGGTCGAATTAAATATTGAGCCTCGTCAATAAACTCAAAAATTTCTTTATTGTCCCAAGTGTGATTACCCATCGTAATCACATCAATGCCCATTTGCAACAATTGTTGATAAATCTTTTGCGTGATTCCTCGACCCGCCGCTGCATTTTCTCCATTTGCAATAACTACATCGGGTTCATATTTTTTCTTTAATCGTGGTAAATATTTTTCGACCGCCTCTCGACCGATTGATCCGACGATATCACCTATAAATAGTACTTTCAATCTGAATAACCCACTTTCTATAAATCAAACCTACTCAATTTTATCATCTTACAAGTATGAATGCTATTTTATTTATAACTTGTGCCATGAAAATAATCTTCACATTTTATGTTTTTAAAATGAAACATTGCCAAGAAATTATTCTTCATAATCATAAGAAAACCCCTTTTGATTAAAAAATCAAAAGAGGCTATTAAAATATTTTATTATTTTGCATATTCAACTGCACGCGTTTCACGGATGACTGTCACTTTGATGTGACCAGGATAATTGAGTTCTTCCTCAATTTGTTTTCGAATATCCCGCGCAAGTCGATGTGCTTGTAAGTCATCAATTTTTTCAGGTTGAACAATGATTCGGATTTCACGGCCTGCCTGAATAGCGTAAGATTTTTCTACCCCTTCATAGGATTCTGAAATTTCCTCAAGTTTTTCTAAACGACGAATATAGTTTTCTAATGTTTCACTACGAGCACCAGGACGAGCAGCTGATAGAGCATCTGCTGCAGCTACAATCACTGCAATAACGCTTGTAGGTTCCACATCGCCATGGTGAGAAGCAATACTGTTGATGACAACAGGGTGTTCCTTATACTTCGTAGCAAGTTCAACACCGATTTCAACATGGCTTCCTTCTACTTCATGGTCAATTGCTTTACCAATATCATGTAATAAACCTGCCCGTTTCGCGAGCGCTACGTCTTCACCTAATTCAGCAGCCATTAATCCGGCTAAATGAGCTACCTCAATGGAATGTTTTAATACATTTTGGCCATAGCTTGTCCGATATTTCATGCGGCCTAAAATTTTAATTAAGTCTGGATGTAAATTATGAACGCCGACTTCAAACGTAGTATGTTCTCCCGTTTCACGAATATGTTCGTCCATTTCTCGGCGTGATTTTTCAACCATTTCTTCAATTCGAGCTGGATGAATTCGTCCATCTTGCACGAGTTTCTCTAATGCAAGACGAGCAGTTTCACGACGGATTGGGTCAAAACCAGATAAAATAACCGCTTCTGGAGTATCATCAATAATTAAATCGATACCAGTAAGCGTTTCAAGGGTACGAATATTTCGTCCTTCACGACCAATAATTCGGCCTTTCATTTCGTCATTCGGCAAGTTTACAACCGACACTGTTGTTTCTGCCACATGGTCAGCAGCATATCGTTGCAGAGCCAACGATAAAATTTCTTTTGCTTTTTTGTCAGACTCTTCTTTAGCACGCGTTTCAGCTTCTTTAATCATCATAGCGATATCCGTTGAAAGTTCTTGTTCAACTTGTTTTAAAATGATATCTCTCGCTTCTTCTTTCGTTAAAGAAGCAATGCGTTCTAATTCTGACTGTTGTTGTTCTACTAGCTCTTCCACTTTACTTTCCATCTGTTCAATATGCTGTTGTCTTTCGGCTAGAGCCTCTTCTTTTCTCTCTAGACTTGCTTCTCTCTTATTTAGAGCATCATCCTTACGATCGAGATTTTCTTCTTTTTGCAATAACCGGTTTTCTTGTCTCTGAAGCTCAGCGCGTCGTTCGCGGATTTCTTTCTCAGCCTCAGTTCGAAGTTTGTGAGTTTCATCTTTCGCTTCCAATAGTGCTTCCTTCTTTAGCGCTTCCGCTTCTCGCTTAGCTTCATCTATGATGAGCAAGCTCTGTTGTTTCGCACCATTCACTTTCGATTCATTCACTTTTTTCATATAGAAATAGATAACAGCGGCACCGACGATGAGTCCAAGCAAAGCGGAGATCATGTATTCCATACGAACACCTCCTCTTGCTATAATCACATGCATTTTCAGTCGGCTCATATATTGACAATTTTTCTCAACATACTGCCTATTTCATTTTATCATTAAAAAAAATTATACAGTCTAATTGTATAGTTCACAATTGGCTCTGTCAAGGATTGCCACCACTAATGACGGCTGATTTTGCTTCTCAATACTTCGTTATTTGATGATAATTTTAAGGAAATTTTTCTGTTTTTTTGATATAAATTGGTGGAAAATATATTAATTATAGGAAATATTAAGTTTCTATTTTCAAAAAATATTTCCTTCACTTATTTTGCCAATTTTCATTTGATTTTATTCATCTATAAATGAAATTTTGTATTTTCAAAGATGTAAATATAACCAAAACTCCACCAAGAATAATTACTGCTCTTTCTAGAGAAAGAAAAAGAGCAAACGAGAATCAAAAAATTCTCATTCGCTCTTTTAATGAAGTCTTTGGGCAAACCTTCTATTTACTTTTTTAGACTGCTATTTAGAACGTCACCGTTTATTATTCTTCATCAAATAACGGTAATTCTTCTGCGAGCTCTTCGTCATCGTCATGAGCTGCAATCATGTAGGAATTCGATGTCATGCCAAAGGATTCACGAATTTTTTGTGCAATTTCATCGCGAATTTCTGGATTTGCTTTCAAGAATTGTTTCACGTTTTCTCGACCTTGTCCAATTCTCTCATCGTTGTATGAATACCAGGAACCGCTCTTCTGAATAATGTCTAGCTCTGCACCAATATCGACAATTTCGCCTTCTTTCGAAATTCCTTCACCGAACATAATATCCACTTCTGCAGTGCGGAATGGTGGAGCTACTTTATTTTTCACTACTTTAATTTTTGTTTTACTTCCAACCATTTCGCTACCTTGTTTAATTGTTTCCGCACGGCGAACTTCTAAACGGATGGAAGAATAGAATTTTAAAGCACGGCCACCAGGTGTCGTTTCTGGATTGCCAAACATTACGCCGATTTTATCACGAACTTGGTTAATGAAAATGCAGATTGTATTTGATTTATTGATGACCCCAGATAATTTTCGTAAAGCTTGAGACATTAGGCGAGCTTGTAACCCCATGTGTGAGTCGCCCATTTCTCCTTCAATCTCCGCTTTTGGCACTAATGCCGCTACAGAATCGATGACAATAATATCAATTGCACCGCTTCGCACTAATGCCTCAGCAATTTCCAACGCTTGCTCTCCAGTATCAGGTTGGGAAAGAATTAATTCATCGATATTAACGCCTAATTTTTGAGCGTAAATTGGGTCTAATGCGTGTTCTGCATCAATAAATGCCGCTTGTCCACCTTGTGCCTGAACTTCCGCAATTGCATGTAATGCCACTGTAGTTTTACCGGATGACTCTGGACCATAAATTTCAATAATACGTCCTCTCGGATATCCCCCTACACCAAGGGCTGCATCAAGAGCTAGTGAACCACTTGGCACAGTCGAAATTTGCAAATCCGTTTTTTCACCGAGTTTCATAATGGAGCCTTTACCGAATTGCTTTTCAATTTGTTTTAACGCCATATCTAAGGCAGCTTTACGATCACTCAAAATGTTTCCTCCTTAAAAAGCGAATCTGTATTGTTCTGTTTCTACTATACTTCTTTTTTGAGAAATAATCAATAAAAAACCGAACATATTTTCGCAAAAATAAAATTTGAGCCATTTTTTTGGCTCAAATTTTATTTTTAGACCTTTTGATATCCTTTTTCCTCAAGCAATCGGATTAAATAACTCAACGTATATTTGACGGTACGTAAACGGTTGGTATTTCGAAGTCCAGACAATTGAAGTTTCCTCGTCACTACATCCTCGCCAATCGCGATGCCAATCCAAATTGTTCCTGCCGGCTCTCCGTCATGTGGTTCTGGGCCAGCTGCTCCTGTCAAACCAATGCCAATGTCCGTACCAAACTTTTTACGAACATTTCTTGCCATACTCGCAGCACACTCGCTACTCACGATACCATATTGATTGAGCAATTCTTTTGGAATTCCCAGCTGTTGGATTTTTGCCTCTTCTGTATAAGTCACCATTCCACCAACGAGCGTGCCGCTAACGCCAGGGATTTCCGCTAGTTCTGATTGAAATAATCCCGCTGTTAAACTTTCAGCAGCTGAAATCGTTAACTTATTTTGAAGCAGCATTTCAACCGCTTTTGATGCGAGCGTATCATCGTCAACACCATAGTTATATTTGCCAACAATCGATAAAATTTCCCTTTTCTTTTCATTTATTAATTCCCAAGCTTCTGCTTTCGAATCCGCTTTCGCTGTAATGCGCAACGTCACTTCACCATCAGAAGCTAGTGGGGCAATCGTTGGATTTGATTGGGCATCTAAAATATGTTGAATCTTCGTTTCCAATTCTGCTTCTCCTATGCCATAAAAGCGAAGAACGTGAGATAGAATGATTCCTCCTTTGCTGATAAGAGAAGCTAACTTTGGTTTGACTTCAAATTGAAACATCGGCTCTAATTCTTTTGGCGGACCTGGCAATAATATGTATGTCCGTCCTCCCTTTTGAAGCAGCATGCCTGGAGCTAAACCGTGATGATTAACTAATACCTCACTACCCTGTAAAACTAGAGCTTGTTTTCGATTATTTTCTGTAAGCGGTCTACCTTGGTTAGTGAAAAATTTTTCAATTGTTTCTAGTGCTTTTTCATCGAAAACGAGAGGCACATTTAAATGCTCTGCAATCGTTTCTTTTGTTAAATCGTCCTTCGTTGGTCCTAATCCGCCGGAAAAAATGATTAAATCTGCACGGGATTCAGCAATTTCAATAGCTTTTTTGAGCCTACCTCCGTTGTCGCCAATCACCGAATGATAATATACGTTAATACCAAGTTCTGATAATTGGCTGGAAATAAATTTTGCATTCGTATTGGCAATTTGACCTAATAGCAACTCAGAGCCAACTGCAATAATTTCGGCATTCATCTTTTCCCCTCACTTATTTGGAATTGACAAAAACTTGTCGGTTTAAATAAAAATAATCCCAACCGGACCAAATTGTAAAGAATAATGCAACGTAAAGCATCAACTTATCAAATGGTATGCCGAACATAATAAAAATAGTATTGTGCAATAACAGTGCAGTAATGGCAACAATTTGCGTCCATGTTTTTATTTTTCCTAAGTTGCTGGCAGCAACAATTTTTCCTTCACCGGCCAAAATGGAACGCAAACCAGTAACAGCAAATTCACGGCTTAATATGATGATAATGACCCACGCAGGAGCAAGCCCTAATTCCACTAACAGTAAAAATGCAGAAGTGACTAATAATTTATCAGCAAGGGGATCTAAAAATTTTCCTAAGTTTGTTACTAGATTATATTTGCGGGCAAAATACCCATCGATCCAGTCAGTACACGATGCAACAATAAATATCAATGCACCTACAAAATGATGGACAGGCATTTCAGCGCCGAACAATTCCATTGTTCCCCAATTAAAATCATACATCATCACAATGACAAAAATAGGAATTAGTAAAATGCGGGAAACAGTAATTTTATTCGGTAAATTCATTATCTACTACAACCTTTCATGCGAAAGAAAATAGTCATCTATAATAGATGACTACTGTTCCTCGCTAAATTTAATAATGATATTTTGAGCGCTCAAGTTTTGAACGTATTGAATTTCTTCATCGTTCACAAACACTTTTGCATTTTCAGAGAAACCAAGTCTTATGCGGGCATATCCGTTCGCAGATGAATCGTGTTCTACTACTTCTCCTTGTTTATAGACACGATCATCCACTTGTTCATTACCATTTGCATCGCGAATGCTTACCCAAGTATCACCAGAAACTTCAACCCGGATTTGCATTTTGTCTGTTCCTGATAATTCGTAAACAGTCGAAACCCCATCCGGTTGCACTTGTCCCTCTGAAATGACTTGCGTTTGTTGTTCATCATCTTCTTGCTCATCTACAATTGGTTGATTATTAGGCTCTTCCTCATTTCCAGCCTTATTTTCGTCCTTTGCTGGAGGATTATCAACATTTGTTTGCTCATATTCAATTGGCTCAGTATTATTTTCTGTTACTTGTTCTTCTGGAGCTGATGGCCTTTGAGAGAAAAAGAACCAAAGGACAGCAATGATGATGATAATAAATAAGGCAACAACATATTTAGGCAAAGATTCCATTAATTTATTTGTGGATGTTGTTTTTAATTTTTTACGAGTTGGACTTTGGGAGAATGATTGTGCTACTTCCTCCGTTTGATGACTAGGAATTTCGTTTTTAAATTCCTCAAAAATTTCATCTGGATCGAGTCCAACTGCTTCAGCATATTGCTTGATAAATGCTCGTACGTAAAAGGTACCCGGCATAATAGAATAATTTCCTTCTTCAATGCCGACTAAATACCTTTTTTGTATTTTCGTAATCTCTTGTAAATCATCTAAACTATATCCTTTAGACAATCTTGCTTCTTTTAGGCGAGTACCGAGCTCTGTCAACCATAACACCTACTTTATTTAATATTATTAAAATGAGAAAAAGTCCCCATTGGCAAAAGTATCATTCTTCTCAATGGCATCATAAACGATTTCTTCATCTGGATGATGGCGTAATTCGATAATATAATCAAAATCTTCAATGTTATATTCGGAGTGTTTTACAAAGATATCTGGATGTTCTATTACTTTTACACTAGGCATTTTCATTACTTCACGCACAAGTTGCAAATGCCTTTCATCTGTCGTCATTCTAGAAACGACTCCATCGAGAATAAAAATATTATTTGTATTAAATTCATCTCCCATTAATTGTTTTCGAATCGTTTGTTTAATCATAGTAGAGGATAAAAATATCCATTTTTTATTAGCACAGACACTCGCTGCAACAATTGATTCTGTCTTGCCTACTCGAGGCATTCCACGAATTCCGATTAACTTATGTCCCTCGGTTTTAAATAATTCAGCCATGAAGTCAACTAAAATTCCTAGTTCATCTCGAACAAATCGAAAAGTATTTTTTTCATCTGCGTCTCTTTCAATATATTGACCATGGCGAACAGCTAAACGATCTCGAACTTTTGGCTCACGCAATTTTGTGACGCGGATATCATCAATTGTGTTGACAATCGATTGAAAACGTCTAATGGATTCCTCATTTTCGGATTTTAACAACAAACCTCGACGGCCTTCGTCTACACCATTAATAGTTACAATGTTCACTTTAAGCATACCAAGTAGAGAGGCAATATCACCTAACAATCCTGGACGATTTACTTGAATTTCATATTCAAAATACCATTCACCCATTTACAACCGTCCCCTTATTTCTAACGAAAATAATGACCTACAAGTTTCATCATATCTGATTTTATATGTATTGAAAAGTTAGAATGCGACAAAATTATGCTAAATTGGACAAAATTATTCATCTTTTTACGACTCATTAATTTTTGATGAATTGGAATGAAGAAAAAGGAGGAAATTTCCCCCTTTTTCCTTTTAAATACACATACGGAAAGGAAACAAAATACTATTCAAGATGATGATATGAATAGTTTAGTTAAAAAGTAACAACCAAAAAAGTTTCCATCATTAGTTAATGTTTCTGTTTTGGACTAATTTCATAACACAGCTTGCTAGTGCATGTTTTTCTTTTTCACTAGCTACTGACCATAGATCGGCGAGTACTCTCTCTTGTTCATTTTTTGGGTCAACATTTTTCGCTAAATATTCGCCGATTTGGACCGCTGTTTTTTCAATTGTGTTATCAGACAAGCCCATATTTTTTGCATTTTCTACTTGTTGTCCAAGAAATGATTTCCATCGTTCCCAGTTTTGTAATATTTCCATATTATCTCCTCCTTTTCATCATTAGTATGGACAAGCAACGTTCATTATATGTACCAACCACCATTTAAACGTATAATTTGGCCTGTGACATAATCTGCCTGTCCACTAATGTAAAAGGAGACCATATTCGCAACTTCCTCAGGTTCCCCCATGCGATGAAGTGGAATCTCATTATAAATTTCCTGTTTTTCTTCTTCCGACAAATGATAATTCATTTCCGTATTGATGATACCAGGTGCAATCGCATTTACTAAAATCCCTTGATAGGCTGCTTCTTTTGCATATGCTTTCACGAAAGCATGTTGAGCACCTTTTACTGTGGCATACACAGTTTCATAAGCAGCTCCAGCTTCTCCCCAAATAGAACCGATAAACATAATATAACTAATATCATGTTGACGCAATTTTTTTGATAAAAGTGCAACAAGTCGAATGGGGTTTTGTACATGCTCTTTCCATAGTTGATCGATAACGCTTGAAGGGGTATCTTCAAGTAGACCATAATATGCGGTACCACCGGCAAAAATGACCGCTTGAATAGAATAAATTTGATTGACCAATTGTTCTGCCCCATCATCAACGGAGAAATCCGCTTGTACCGGGATGAATTCCAAGTGAGGATAAGCAGTATTCAAATCATCTACTAAATGCTCCACTTTTTCACGATTTTTAAAATAATGCAAATAAAGCGACCAGCCATCTTTAGCTAGACGCTTTACAATCGCACTACCGATTGCACCGGAAGCTCCAATTACAAGTGCAAATTTTTTCATTGCGGGCTCCTTGTCGGTAAAATTTTGAATGTCGTTTGTTGAGATTCGCCTTGAATGGATTGAAAAGCTTCTTTCACATCTTCCAATGTGATTTTTTCAATTACAGGAACTGCATCAAACAAATTCATATCATTAAATTTATATCTTGTAAATTGGTTTGCAATATATTCTAAAGAATTTAACGCTCTTAAGAAGAAGCCGATTTTTTTTCGTTTTATGCGTTCAATCGCCTCTTCATTGAAAATTTTGTTTGCATGATTAACGGTATGCAATATTTTTTCGACGAGTGCATCAGGATCCGGTGAATCTGAGCCGACTAAAGCGAATCCAAATCCCTTCTCTAAAGTAAAATCGTAAGCAAAGGACTCATCAATTAATCCGTTTTCGTAAACATCTGTATAAAATTCGGATGCTCGACCAAATAAACATTCTAAACCAATTTGTACAGCGAGTTCATGTTTGAGCATTTCTTCCCCACTCAAATTTGTCTCCTTCGCTTTCAGTCCGACATACACTTTCGGCTGTTGAACATCCATTTTGATTTCTCGCTCTTTTACTGCAACATCAAGTGGTTCTTCTTCAAAATAGCGATCAATTTCAGGTGCTTCTTTAAAGGACTTTTTATTTTGGTTTTCTTCAATAAAATTCATCATTTCTTTTGGATCCACATTTCCAACAATAAATAACAACATGTTGGAAGGATGATAAAACGTATTATAGCAAGTATATAAATGTTCAGCTGTAATTTGATCAATGGATTCAATCGTTCCAGCGATATCAATTTTTACAGGATGATTGTGATACATATTTTCAATTGCACCAAAATACAGTCGCCAATCCGGTTGGTCATCATACATTGTGATTTCTTGCCCAATAATTCCTTTTTCTTTTTCTACCGTTTTTTCAGTAAAATACGGTTGTTGCACGAAGTCTAACAATGTTTCCGTATTTTCGAAAATATTAACCGTTGCAGAAAATAAATAAGCTGTTCTTGTAAAAGAAGTAAATGCGTTTGCAGACGCTCCTCTTTCACTGAACTTTTGGAATACATCGCCTTCTTCTTTTTCAAACATTTTATGTTCAAGAAAATGGGCGATGCCATCTGGAACTGTGATACGCTCCGATTCTCCGATTGGCGTAAAGGTACGATCAATGGATCCATATTTTGTAGTAAAAGTTACGAAAGTTTTAGAGAATCCCTTTTTTGGCAATATATATACATCAAGTCCATTGGATAATTTTTTATAATATAACGTTTCATCTAATTGTTGAAATTCAATCGTTTCCATTATTTCGCCTCCTTTCCGCATAAGAAATATGTTGCTTCATGTTGAATTTGAGATGCCATTTGTTTTAAATCATCTTTTGTCACTTTATTCCAACGTTCCTTCCACAATTCTACAGAAAATTCTTCATCTAAATCTTTATATTGATCAAATATATCAATTTGACCACGAGCTAAATCCAACGCTTCTCTCAATTGATTTGTCAACATCGCCCGCGTTTGATTCAATTCTAAATCGGAAATATTTCCTTTTTTCATGTCTTCTAACTGTTCAAAAATAATATCAATTGCCTTTTTCTCGTTGCTTGGTTCAATTCCTGAAACAACGAAAAGTAGACCGTAATGAGGCGAATAGGAACTGGAAGCGTAATATGCTAAACTTTCACGCTCACGGACATTCATAAATAGTTTCGAGTGGGCATATCCGCCAAATACACCGTTGAAAATTTGCATTTTAGGAAAATCTGGATCGCCAAATTTCACCGGTGTGCTAAAGCCAATATGCAGCTTCCCTTGCTTCATATCTTGAAACTCTTTTACATAATCTTTCTCAGGTTTTGATTCCTCATTGTAATTTAGTTGTTGAGGAGTTCGATCTTTAAACTGGAAAGCTTTTTTCATTTTTTCTTGAATTTCTTCCGTGTCGATATCTCCTGCTACGTATATGTCAATTTTGTCGTTATGAATCATGGAATAATAAGCCTCTGTCAGCGACTCCGGAGTTACTTCCTTTACCGCTTCAATTGAGCCGCTTGCTGGAATAGATGCAGGATGATTCGGACGTAAAATTTGTGTTAACCGTTGTTGAGCATAGCGAGTTTTATCGTCAAAAATTGATTCAATTCGTTGGATAACAATTTGTTTCTCCCGTTCGACGATCGATGGAACAAATTGTCCGTTTTCCATATTTGGATGGAAAATAACTGTTTGTAATAAGCCAATCACATCATTTAAAACAGGATGATTCGATAAATATTGATCATTTACCGTTTCTACGTTCAACACTACAGTATGTTCCGCACCGCGTTTCGATACGTCGAAATAAAGCATCGTACCATATAAATCATCTAAATAACTGCGAAACTCTGCTGATTTTTTATACCGCTCATTGCTATGTTGTAATACGTTTGAAAGAACAGCTCGCTCAGCTGCCACTTTTGTCGTTAAAGGTGTCCTAAACTTAAAAGAGAAATTCACCGTCTTAAATTGTGTCGTTTTTCTTATATGTAGCGAAACGCCCTCCGCTAATTTCGTCGTTTGAAACAAAAAAATTCCTCCTGACTTCCCATATATTGTGTATATGCCTCATAAAAATAATTTTCTCAAGAGGCTCGTTTATTATTCAGAAATATACCCAATTAACTACTATTACTACTATACATGCAAAGGAACAGTTTATGTACAACATTTTCATTTTAATAGAAAATTTTCCTTTTAGCATTACATATGGCTTAATGAAGAATTTTTTGAAGATTGTAGTATAGTAGATTCTTCCATTACCGCGATTGTAACCAACCATCAGCTAATGTTTGTATGACAGGATGAATCTTTTCTAAAGGGATGGCACCAAATCCTATCATGACTAGGTTTTGAGGTGTAGTTGTTTGATAATATTTTGAGACCGGATCAATATCAATTCCTTTTTCAAGAGCAATTTGTACAGCACGTTTCTCAGATAACCATGGAGGTAATTGTATGACGATATGCAGTCCTGCTGTATCGCCGAAAATTTTATATTCATCCGTTAAATAAACTTGTAATGCTTCTATTAATGTTTTCCATTTTTTTCTATACAGTGTGCGCATTTTTTCAATATGTTTTACAAAATAACCAGATTCCATAAATTCAGCCACAACAAGTTGATCAATTCTCGACACAGTTGATTTTTGATGCTGATAAAAGTTTTGGAAATCAACAGCAAGGGAAATTGGCAGCACCATATAGCTCATGCGAATCGATGGTAAAAGGGTTTTTGAAAAAGTACCGAAATAAATGACGCGCTGTAGCTGATCCATATTAGCTAGTGGAGGAATGGGCAACCCTTTATAACGAAATTCTGCATCGTAATCATCCTCAATAATATAGGCATTTGTTGCCTGTGCCCATTGAAGTAATTGAGCTTTTCGCTCAATTGGCATAACGGCCCCTAACGGAAACTGATGAGCAGGAGTCACATAGTATAATTTTACTCTGTTCGTTGGGATGGTGGCACCGTAATGATCAGTTCTTACATATTCAATGTTATATTTCATTTGTTGAAAAATAATATTTGCTCTATAAAATCCAGGCTCTTCAATTGCAACTGGAATGTTGCCAAAAAAGATGCATAATGCTTGTAACTGTTGCTGTGTACCACTAAAAACAAAGATTTGTTCAGGTTCACATTCAATTCCTCTAGCGATGTGTAAATAATTTGCAATATTTTTACGCAACGTTCTTTCACCTTGCCAAGGACTAGCGTGTGCAGGGAATTTTTGTAATTGAGTTTTATATAGTTTTTGCCATACCTTGTATGGAAAAGCCTCTGCATCTACTTGCCCATTTTTTAAATTATAGATTGAGTTCTCCTCAATCAATTCAATCGAAGGTTTATCTTTTACAACTATGTGACACCAATCACCATTATATTCTGAAATAAAATAGCCTGAGCGTTCTACACTATAAATGTATCCTTCACTTAGCAATTGTTCATACGCGTTTTGTACAGTTTGAATGCTAATGTTCAATTGCTCTGCAAGCTTTCTTTTTGAAGGTAATTTTTCATTAGCCCTAAGTTGTTTCGTAATGATTTTTTCTTTTAGCTGTTCATATATCGCAATATATTTTGGCGTCGTCTCGGGAAACTGAAATTGTAACTCCATTTCAACCTCCTGGTATGATAAAAAATTCAGTATTTGGTTATTTCAAAAGTATCAAATGAAGCTTTTAATAGCAATAAAGGAGGTTGTTCAAATGAAAAATATAATACTAGAAAACGATATTGTCTTACTTCGTCCAATTGAATTAACCGATATTGAATCTATTGCGGAAGCTGGAAGAGATGAGCGTATTTGGGAACATATGCAAGTATCTTTAACGACGAAAAAAGCAGTTGAACAATATGTTAAAAACGCAATTGCTGAACGCAATTTAAAAGTTTCCTATATGTTTGTCATCATCGATAAAAAAACAAACAAAATTGTGGGTTGCACTTCCTTTTTAGATATATCGCTGGAGCATAAAAGATTAGAAATTGGTAACACATGGATCAATCCTTCTGTATGGCATACGCCGATTAATACAAATTGCAAGTTTTTGTTACTTACGTATTGCTTTGAACAATTAAAGTTAAATCGGGTTCAACTAAAGACAGGTCATCAAAATATACGATCCCAAAAAGCAATTGAACGAATTGGAGCAGTAAAAGAAGGAGTTTTTCGAAATCATATGATTCGAAGAGATGGAAGCATTCGACATACGGTCATGTATAGTATTACAAATGAAGAATGGTTAAACGTAAAAGAACAATTTCTTCAGCATTTGTTGTCGTAATGTATCCTACTAGTTTTCACAATGAAGAATAAAATAAAAATGCTCTCGATTAGGTCAACGATTGAATCCGTCATCCTAATAGAGAGCATTGAATGAATCGCTTATTATTCCTGTATACTCGAGATTAATACTTGTCTTGGACGGCTGCCATCAGGTGGGCCAACTACACCGCGAGCTTCCATTTGGTCAACAATTCTTGCTGCGCGGGAATAACCAATTCGAAAACGACGTTGCAGCATAGAAATGGATGCAGATTGCATTTCCACCACTAATTTCACCGCTTCATCATAAAGCTCGTCTGTTTCTTCTTCAAAAGATTGATCATCTGGTTCATCAGTTGGAATCATCGTTTCATCATATTGGGCTTTTTGTTGAGCAATGACATAATCTACTACCGCTTGTACTTCCTCATCAGAAACAAATGCCCCTTGAACACGTATTGGTTTGGAAGTACCTGCTGGCATAAACAACATATCCCCTCGACCTAAGAGGCGCTCTGCTCCGCCTGTATCAAGAATAGTTCTTGAATCGACAGTACTTGATACAGCGAAGGCAATTCGAGATGGGATATTTGCTTTGATGACTCCAGTAATGACATCAACAGATGGCCGTTGAGTTGCGATAATTAAGTGAATTCCTGCTGCACGAGCCATTTGTGCAAGTCTCGTAATGGCATCTTCCACATCGTGGGAAGCTACCATCATTAAATCTGCTAACTCGTCAATAATGACAACGATATAAGGTAATTTTGATAATTGCTCTTCATGCTCTTTGTTGTAGCGCTCTACGTAGCTGTTGTACCCTTTTATATTTCTCGTTCCAGTATGAGAGAATAAATCGTAACGTCTTTCCATTTCACTCACAACCTTTTGCAAGGCTTGTGAGGCTTTTTTCGGGTTCGTAACAACAGGCGCTAACAAATGTGGAATTCCATTATAAACATTGAGCTCAACCATTTTCGGGTCAATTAACATCATTTTCACTTCATGTGGTTTTGCTCGCATTAAAATCGAGATGATGATGCCGTTAATACATACACTTTTCCCACTTCCGGTTGAACCTGCAACAAGCAAGTGAGGCATTTTATTTAATTCAGCTAAGATTGCTTGTCCAGCAATATCTCGACCAAATCCAATCAACAGTTTAGCATCCGGTTTGTTATTTTCTTTTGACTCTAAAACTTCTCTCAGCGTTACAACTGCCACTTCACTATTTGGCACTTCGATACCGATGGCTGATTTTCCTGGAATCGGCGCTTCCATTCGAATATCTTTTGCTGCAAGTGCAAGAGCTAAGTCATCTTGTAAATTGACAATTCGACTAACTTTTACTCCAACGTCTGGCATCACTTCATATTTTGTTACGGCTGGACCTAAATGAACTTGCACTACTTTTGCCTTTACGCCAAAACTTAAAAGCGTTTGCTCAAGTTTTTTTGCGTTCGCTTGAATGATAGAATATTCGCCGCTTTGATCATGCTCTGGAGGGACATTTAATAAAGTCATAGGCGGCAACCGGTAATCTTGATTTTCCACGTTGTTTTCAACGGATTGTTGAATTGTATCTTCAATTGTATCCTGTATATCGTCTTCTTGTACTTCTTGCGCTAGTTTCTGCTCTTTTTGAATATTTTGAGTAAAATCAGAAATGATTGGTTCATCATCTTCATCATCTTCCACTAACAATAATGGAACCGATTCTTCACTTGTTGCCGCCATCTCTTTTAATGCTGTTTGTTCTTCAGATTTCTCTCGTTTACGCTTATTCTCGTCTTTATTTAATGAACGGCGTTTACGTTTTTTCTTTTTCGGTAATTTTAATTTGAAGTTTGGAATTTTTTCAGCAATCATCGGTACAAAAGCTTTTCCTGTGACTAAAACAATTCCAATGAAAAATAATAGAATTGCTACCACTTTCGCTCCAGTTGCACCGAATAAAATGTGAAACATACTAAACAAAAACGCACCAATCATTCCACCGCCAAGCGCATTGCTTCTATTTTGAATGCCCTCATCACTAATCATTATTCGCCAAGTTTCTTTCAATACTGATTGAGATTCCAACGCATCCCGCTTATATA
The DNA here is from genome assembly GCF_012396605.1 of Ureibacillus thermosphaericus. Classification (GTDB taxonomy): domain Bacteria; phylum Bacillota; class Bacilli; order Bacillales_A; family Planococcaceae; genus Ureibacillus; species Ureibacillus thermosphaericus. Next base: position 63,320 of record NZ_JAAXPW010000001.1, on the reverse strand, counting down.
ATTCATCAAACAAAACACTATGACTAAAAATGGATAAACTGAAAATCATCATCATCGCACCGAGTAAAACGCGATCGGTAAATGGGATTTTTTCTCGCTTAATCATCAATAATATTGCGAATAAAAAGAGGAATGTTGGCACTGCGAAGTAAAGATTACCGAAAAAAAACATCGAAATACTTTGCACCATTCGACCTACAAAACCATATTCAAAAAAGATGATGATGGCAAAGCCAATTAAAATTAATCCGATGATTTCAAAATAAAGGGGAGAAATGCCAGCCTTTGCTTTTGTTTTCGCTTTCGTTTTCTTCCTCGCCATATTGTTCACCTACTCTACAAGAAACAATCATCAGTATGAGAAACAGGATTTCCTTAACCGCTGTACGGTGAAGAAAATCCTGTCTTATCTAGTCTAGCTTAATATTCCATGATAATCGGGATAATCATTGGTCGTCGTTTTGTTTTTTGGAATAAATAAGCATTTAGCGTTTCTCGGATTTCTTGTTTAATATTTGTCCATTCGAACGTGTCTTTGCTTACATATTTTTCAATACATTCACGGGCAATTTCCGTCGCTTCTGAAATTAGTTCTTCAGATTCACGAACGTAAACAAATCCGCGAGAAATAATTTCTGGTCCTGAAGCAATTCGCTTTTGGGCACGGTTTAAGGTTACGACAACGATGAATATACCGTCTTGGGAGAGCAGTTTTCTGTCACGCAAAACGATATTTCCAACGTCACCGATACCGCTTCCGTCAATAAGGACATTTCCTGCTTGTACGCGGCCGCTTATGCGCATTTTACCATTTCGATATTCCACAACATCGCCTTTATCCGCAATAAAAATGCGCGATTTATCAATTCCAACTTGCTGTGCTAATTTGGAATGTGCAATTAACATTCGGTATTCGCCTTGGATCGGGATAAAATATTTTGGTTTCATTAAGTTTAACATTAGTTTTAAATCTTCTTGGCTACCGTGCCCAGATACATGGACTTTTTTATCGGCTGCCAATACCGTTGCACCAGCTTTCGCAAGATTGTTCATGGCATTTGACATCTGCACTTCCATTCCTGGTGACGGCGTGAAAGTAATTAATACAGTATCTGTTTCTTTTATTCGAATATCGCGATGTTGTTTTCGTACAATTTTATCAAGGGCATCTAAAGGTTCTCCTTGATTGCTTGTCACAATAATAATTAATTCATCATCTTCATATTGATTAATTTCTGAAACAGGAATTAATGTGTTTTCGTCTATGGATAAATATCCAAGTTTTACTCCAATATCGATGACTTTTTCGAGGCTTTTCCCAACGATAGCTACTTTACGATTTGATTTTTGTGCCTGGTTAAATACTTGTTGAATGCGGATAAAATTTGAAGCATATACTGCAACAATGATACGAGCAGGTGCAGAATGGAAGAATTTCGCTAACCTTTCCTCAATTACCGTTTCACTCGTCGTATACCCTGGTCGCTCTGCTTCTGTTGATTCTGAAAGTAAAATAAATACTCCTTCTTCACCTAATTGAGCCATTTTGGCAAGATCTGGTTTAAATTTTCCTTTTGCAGATTGGTCAAATTTAAATTCTCCTGTGTGCACAATTGCCCCTTCAGAAGTATGGAACACAATTCCTAAAGAGTCAGGAATGCTATGTGTTGTATGGAAGAAGGTTACATAAGTCGATTGAAAGTTCATGCGACTTTTGTTTGTTACTTCGAAGAATTTCACTTGATGTGGAGCAGGTAATTCTTTCAAATGTTCCTTAGCAAGAGCAATTGTTAATTTCGATCCGTACACAGGTGCATTAATTTTTTGCAATACATAGGCAATAGAACCAATTGCATCTTCATGACCATGAGTAAGAAATATTCCTTTAATCCGATCTTTGTTTTCTTCCAAATAAGTAAAGTCAGGGATGACGATGTCAATACCAAGCATTTCATCTTCTGGAAACATTAAACCGCTATCGACAATAAAGACTTCGTCATCGATTTCAATAACGTACATGGATTTCCCGATTTCTCCCACGCCTCCAAGTGGGATGATTCGGATTACTTCATTTTTTGTTTTTATCACAATCTTTCCTCCTAATATTATCCCGAACGCACAACCACTTATTTATCATTATACGGTGAGAGGGGAGGAAGTACAAATAAAAAATGGTATTTCGATATTGTAAATTTTAAAAATAAAAAAAGCCTATCACCCAAACAACTCAAAAAGAATTGTTTGGAGAGCAGGCTTCAAATATTTTGCTTCACTTGTTCCCAAACATGATCAAATTCTTGTTTTTCTTCATCAGTCATCTCGACTAAAGGCAATCGAACTTTTTCAATATGGAAACCAACTTTACTCATTGCGTATTTTATCGGAACCGGATTTGGGTTTTTAAAGAGTTGCTTAAACAAAGGTAATAGCGTTTGATGCATTTTCGCTGCAAATGCGTGTCTTCCTTCTTCAAAAGCTTGAATCATCGCCTGCATTTCGTTTCCAACGATATGCGAAGCAACGGATATGACACCTCGACCTCCAATTGCCAACAGCGGTAGTGTTAACGCATCGTCTCCGCTATAAACGAGAAATTTATCATGAGTATTTGCTAGTATTTCAGATATTTGATCTAAATTACCGCTCGCTTCTTTTACGACTTGGATATTAGGTATTTTACTTAATGCAATTGTTGTGGCTGCTTCAATATTCGAACTCGTGCGCCCTGGCACATTATACACAACAATTGGTAATGTTGTTTCTTCTGCTACTGCCTCAAAATGTGCATAAAGTCCTTTTTGATTAGGTTTATTGTAGTAGGGAGCCACCAACATAACCCCGTCAACTCCGAGGCTCTCTATTTTTTTAGTTAGCTCAATTGTTTGTTTCGTATTATTGGAGCCTGTTCCTGCAATGACAGGCACCCGTTTGTTCACCTTTTCAACCGTAAACCGAATCAACTGAAGTTTTTCTTCAGTTGATAGAGTAGGTGATTCTCCAGTTGTTCCACAAACGACAATCGAATCGGTTCCATTCGCAAGAAGATATTCAATGAGTCTCTCCACCGCCTCAAAGTCAATATCACCATTTTCTTGAAACGGTGTAACCATGGCAGTAGCGATTCTACCTAAATCCAAATCTAACACCCCTTATAGTAAGTTATCCTCTAGCATTGCTTCAGCGATTTGGATTGAGTTTAAGGCAGCTCCTTTCAACAGGTTATCTGCGACAACCCATAGGTGGAAACCGTTTGGATGATATAAATCTTTTCGAATTCTTCCTACATACACTGGGTCTTCCCCTTCAGTATAAAGAGGCATTGGATAAACTTGATTATTTAAATCGTCTTGCAACACAACGCCAGGTGCGCCTTTTAAAATATTATAGATATCTTGTACACTTGCCTCTTTTTCAACTTCGATATACACAGATTCAGAGTGACCGTTCACAACCGGTACACGTACACATGTTGCTGCCACATGTAAATTTGGTAAATGCATAATCTTTTTTGTTTCGTTAATCATTTTCATTTCTTCTTTAGTAAATCCATTTTCTGTGAACACATCGATTTGAGGGAGAACATTATAAGCAATTGGATAATGTTTAGTTTCAGATTTTACTGGTAATACCTTCGCTTCTATATCTTTTCTGTCATCCCAATACTTGCTTTGTTCGCGAAGTTCTTCGATGGCAGACATCCCTGAACCAGAAACTGCTTGATAAGTGGAAACGATAATTCTCTTTAAACCTAATTTTTGTCGAATAGGTTGCAATGCTACAACCATTTGAATTGTTGAACAGTTTGGATTAGCGATGATTCCATTATGTTTCTTTAAGTCTTCGCGATTGACTTCCGGCACCACTAAAGGCACATCCGGATCCATACGGAAATGACTTGTATTATCAATTACAACCGCTCCACGTTTTACCGCCTCAGGAGCAAGTTTTGCGGAAACAGACCCTCCTGCAGAAAATAGCGCCACATCTACCCCTTCGAAAGCTTCAGGAGTAGCTTCCTCAATTTTGTACATTTTTCCGCCAAATTCTATTTCTTTTCCTGCAGATTTGGCAGAGGCTAAAAACTTTATATCTTTAATTGGAAAATTTCTTTTTAGTAATTGTTCTTTCATTTTTGTACCGACTGCACCTGTTGCACCTACAATCGCTACTGTTAATAGCTTCGACATTCTATAAATCTCCTCCTAATACATTTAAACCATATAATCCTTATATAATGATGAAAATTTTATCACAATTTTACTGAATTGTGTGATAAAAATTAATTTTCTTTATGGTACTGAATAAATAACGGTTGAAGCTGCTTTTTGTAGTAAATTGCATGCACGACAGTATCTACCATTTTTGTGAAATCTGCAATTAATGAAGTTGGTTTATTAAATGGATCATCTTGCCCGAAAGGAATAAAGTAAATGTTTTTTGAGTTTAATAGTTTCATAATGTTGACACCATTTAAACCTAGCGCATCATTTGTAGAAATTCCTAATACTACAGGATTTCCGTTTCTTAAAGTTGCTTTTGCAGCCATTAGCACAGGGCTGTCAGTCGCAGCATTGGCGAATTTACTGATGGAATTTCCTGTCATTGGCGCAATGACCATACAATCCAGAGGATTTTTTGGTCCAAACGGTTCTGCTTCTACAATAGTGGAAACTACCTTTTCACCAGATAGTTCCTCAATTTTTTTCACCCATTCCTCTCCTGTTCCGAAGCGTGTGACAGCTGTTAATACCGAATGGGTTACAATCGGAATGACTGTCGCACCTGCATCGCGAAGATCTTTTATTTTTGGTACGACATCCTCATATGTGCAATGGGAAGCGGTAATGCCAAGCCCAATTCTTTTACCTTTCAGCAAGATTTTCTCCTCCTTAATTGGCCAACAATCGAATTATACAAAATTTTCGCCGCATCATGCGGGAAATATTTCCCAGGTAATGCTGGTAATAATTCATAATGATCACGTTCTACATCATCTTTTAAGCAACCTGGGTAGGAAGCTAAATCATAAATCGGCATGTTAATTTTTTCTTTCACACTTGCATCTAGCCATCTAGCAGGAATTGTATTAATAAAATAATCCGCTTCTATTTCTCCCACATCAGCTAAATATACAGATTCGAAACGGAAAGCTTTCGCTTCATTCAATTGAACATCCGACCTTACAGCAATAACCACTTCAGCCCCAATACTTCTCAATAAATGTCCAAGCGTTTTTGCTACACGACCAAATCCAGTAATAATAAATCTTTTTCCAGAAATCGCATGTTTCGTATTATAGAAAGTTGCTACAAAAGCTTCTGCTGTAAGAAGAGCATTTTGCCAAATAAACTCTTCATCCTCTAAATAATAGTAAATTTGATTTTCATTTAAAATTTCTTTCCATTCTTCATTTGTCTTCCCACTAAAAATAGTCGCATTCGTTATACCTAAAACAGCAGGTACTTCCACTTTTAGTGGCTGGATTGGTAATACGACATAGTCCGGTTGTATAGATAACGAAAGATGGTTTAGTTCATGATCCCAATTTGTTTTGCTTTTGTAGTAAACAGTCCTCTCTGGATTTGATAACATTTTTGCAAGAATTTTCAATCGCTCATCCGTTCCAATTACAAGCCATTTTTCGTTCGTCATTGGTCATAATGCCTTCTTGTACTCGTTGTTTTTCGAAATAAAATACGGTCTTCCCCAATGAGATGTATTTCTTCCCAAGGAATAAATAATGCCGTCGTTGATTTTTTTTTCTGGAACGGTAAACGGGAAGGTTCTATTAATTCAAACCCTAAAATTTTTCCTGTTTTAGGATCAAAGATGCATTCCGTCTCAGATAGATAGCCGTAACGAACTCCATTTTCCATTTCGATTAATTCCTTTTCAGCAAGCTCTGATAATAGCATCATTTCCCTCCTCCATGAGCTTATTAGTACTATATGCATGAAAAATCCGTTAGGTGCCCATCAAGTTTAAAAGTTTTATTGTTGACAATCCGTTATAACTGTATATACTGTATATATACAGTTGTAAATCAGAATGGTGGTGACTCCGTGGATATTAAACTTAGTAATGCAAGCGATAAACCAATTTATGAACAAATTACAGAACAAATTAAACAAGCAATTATTACGGGAAAATTAACACCTGGTGATCCATTGCCTTCTATTCGCAATCTAGCGAGAGAATTAAAAATTAGCGTTATGACGACAAAGAGAGCGTATTCCGATTTAGAACGGGATGGATTTATCGTTACTTTTGCTGGGAAGGGAAGTTTTGTTGCGGAACGAAATCAGGAGTTTTTGCGGGAAGAATTGCTTCGGCAAGTGGAAGATCACTTAAATAAAGCCGTTCAAATTGCGAAGATTTCAGGAATACATGGAAAAGAATTATTGGATTTACTTTCATTGTTAATAGAGGAGGAATTGGAATGACGTATGCAATTGAAGTCGCAAATTTAAGAAAAAAGTTTCCTCAATTTCAATTAGTCGATGTTTCTTTCCAGTTACCAACTGGTACAATTATGGGATTTGTTGGAGAAAATGGTGCCGGAAAAACATCAACCATAAAATACCTTTTAAACCTGCTTCAAAAGGATAGTGGTGAAGTTAAACTATTTGGACTTGATCATGTTGAACATGATATAGCCATCAAGGAGCAAATTGGCGTCGTTTTTGATGATTTATATGTACCTGAAACATTAAATGCAACTCAAATCAATCACATATTAGAAAAAATTTATGCTAATTGGGATGAAGCTTACTACGTAGAACTATTAAAGCGCTTCAAAATACCTATTAAAAAGCCAATTAAACAGCTTTCCCGTGGGATGCGGATGAAACTGTCCATTGCTATGGCTCTTGCCCATCATCCAAAATTATTAATTTTAGATGAACCGACGAGCGGATTAGATCCGATTGTGCGGGATGAAATTCTCGATCTTTTTATGGAATTTATGCAGGACGAGGACAACAGCATTTTATTCTCCACCCACATTACATCTGACTTAGAAAAGATTGCTGACTATATTACGTTTATTCATGAAGGGGAAATCGTCTTTAGCAAAAATAAAGATGAACTGTTGTATGACTACGGAATATGGAAAGGAACGGTGGAGCAATCGAAGGAATTGCCTGAACATGCAAAAGTGCGCATGAGAAAAAATGCATTCGGAATAGAAATTTTAGTGAATCGAAAAGAAGTGAACAAAGCTTTCCATCTCGATAAACCGTCTATAGAAGACATCATGTTATTTTTTGTGAAAGGAGCTTATGTATGAAAGCACTGATTTTAAAAGATTTGTACGTCATACTTAACCAAAAAAACTCTTTGTTAATGCTCATAACGCTTTTTGTCATCGCTTCTTTCTTTTTGGGTGATACGGGAATGTTACTTATTTTTCTTACGGTTTTATCCATGACTTTAATCAATATCACCCTTTCCAACGACGAAACAAGTCATTGGAATCGATTTGTCAATACACTGCCAATTAATAAAGCAGATATCGTAAAAAGTAAGTATATCTTAAGTCTGATCTTAATACTTTTTATGGTTATCATTGTTTTTCCAATATTTTTATTAACAAATATGATTACGAAAACATTTACAATGGTTAATTTTATTTCAATTTTATCCATCATCATATCAGGAATCCTCATGATGTTGTCATTCGTGATACCAGTGTCCATCAAATTTGGTGCCCAAAAAGCTCGCATTTTCATAATCGCAATAGTATTTATACCTATCATTGCAATCAATATACTGTTCAATAATTCATTATTTTCTAATTTACTTGAACTTGTGAATCTAATTAGTATCATTTCTTTCATTTTAGCTGTTGTTATGTTTTATTTATCTTTTAAACTATCCGTTATGTTTTTCGAGAAAAAAGAATATTAGCATTGTTTTTAAGTAGAGCAAATTAATTAATGTTTGAATATATTGCAACTTATGCTCCATATCATTCATAGTTGGCAATGAACATTTTTTATTACACTTTTCATCACAATCTCGAATGATGAGTAGAGTAGCAGGAATCAACATACAAACTTTATTCACAGTGTGGGTGGTTCCATCGATGAAAAAACGAGCAAAGGATTTCCCTTTGCTCGTTTTTTCATAAATTTGCTATTTTCGCTGCATAATGTTGAACGCCTTGACCAATGATCGCCACTGCAGGCTCAACTGAAAAAATCTTTTTCACTAGCTCATGAATTGAATCCATTGAAATAGCGTTGATCTGTTGAATGATTTCATCAATCGACTTGTGGCGTCCAAAAATCAATTCGTTTTTCCCGTTACGGCTCATGCGATTCGTCATGCTCTCATTATTCAGTAGAAAACTTGCTTTTAACTGTTCTTTTCCGTTATAAAGCTCTTGTAGCGTCACGCCATCTTTTTTTATTTTTTCAATGGATTTAATAATTGTCTCATGTAGTAAAGGCAATTGTTGATTGTTCGTACTTCCGTAAATGGTTAATGCACCGACATCCATATAACAGGATGGATAGGAGAAAATTGTGTAAGCTAATCCCTTTTCTTCCCTTACTTCTTGGAAGAGGCGAGAAGACATATTACCACCTATAATATTATTTAAAGTGATAAAGCTATAGTAATTTGTATCTTTTACACTGATGGCGGGATAACTCATCGCCAAATGGGACTGTTCTACATCCCGTTCCTTTACGAAACGTCCTGAATGAAATGTTGGATTTGATAAGTTTAGTGGGACAGCTTTTTCCGATGGTTCGAAGTTCCCGAACAACGATTCAATATGTAAAAGCAAATCTTTTGATATATTCCCTGCCAAAGAAATAACAACATTCTTTGGATAATAATGTTTATCCATATAGTTCAAAATAAAATCACGATCAAATTTTTGAAGGGTTTCATTCGTTCCTAAAATCGGAAGACCTAATGAATCGTTTGGATACATCACTCTCCATAAACGTTCGTGTACATCATCATCAGGAGCATCTTCGCTCATTAAGATTTCCTCTAATACAACTTGCCGTTCTTTCTCCAATTCATTTTTTTCAAACACTGAATGGAAAAACATATCAGCTAATATACTGATTGCCAACTTTCCATGATGCTCCAACACCTTTGCATAGTAGCAAGTGTTTTCCTTTGATGTAAAAGCATTTAGTTCTCCGCCAATGCGATCAAACTCTTCTGCAATTTGTCTAGCAGTTCGAGTATTTGTTCCTTTAAAGAGCATATGTTCAATAAAATGGGTAATTCCGTTTTCTTCTGGCAGTTCAAATCGAGATCCTGCTCCAACCCATATTCCTACAGAAATTGAACGCACGTATGGAATATGTTCATATACAATCCTTACGCCATTTTGACAAGTATAAACGTTAACCAATTTACAACCTCTTTCTACTGACATTTCCTATCTGTTCGATCTTTATAATCGAAACTACTTCTTACTTTACAAAATATTTTATTGGAATAAAAGTTTTTTGATATCCTATGTACTTTCATTTCAAACAAATAAAAAGAGGTTGTTCTCCTTTCCTACAACCTCTCAACATATTATTGTTTTAAATTTTGTTTTGCTCGCTCTTTATCTTCTTTAATGACTACTTTTCGCGATAAATTAATGCGACCTTGATCGTCAATATCGATTACTTTCACCAGTACTTTATCGCCAATTTTGAGCACATCTTCTACTTTATTTGTACGTTCTTCTTGAATTTCAGAAATGTGGAGTAATCCATCTTTGCCAGGGAAAATTTCACAGAATGCACCGAATTTTTCAATGCGTTTTACAGTTGCTAAATAGTATTCTCCCACTTTTGCTTCGCGAACAATTTCTTCGATAATTTCTTTCGCGCGTAAGTTCATTTCTTCATTCACAGAAGAAATATAAATTGTACCGTCTTGTTCAGTATCGATTTTTACACCTGTTTCATCGATAATTTTGTTGATTGTTTTTCCACCTGACCCAATAACATCACGAATTTTTTCAGGGTTAATTTTAATGGAAATAATTTTTGGAGCATATTTTGAAAGTTGTTCACGCGGTTTTGCAATCGTTTGTTTCATATGTTCTAAGATTTTCAAACGACCTTCTCTTGCTTGCATTAACGCTTCTTCTAAAATTTCACGTGATAATCCGTCAATTTTAATATCCATTTGAAGCGCTGTAACACCTTTTTCTGTTCCAGCTACTTTAAAGTCCATATCTCCAAGATGGTCTTCCATTCCTTGAATATCTGTTAAAATTGTATAGTGTTCGCCTTTTTTCACTAATCCCATCGCAATTCCTGCAACAGGCGCTTTGATTGGAACACCTGCATCCATCATAGCGAGTGTACTAGCACAAATTGACGCTTGAGAAGTTGAACCGTTGGACTCTAATACTTCTGATACACAACGAATCGCATATGGGAACTCTTTTTCATCCGGAATGACTGCAAGCAATGCACGTTCACCTAATGCACCGTGTCCGATTTCACGTCGACCAGGACCCCGCATAGGACCTGTTTCCCCTACTGAGAATGGAGGGAAGTTGTAATGATGCATGAAACGTTTTGATTCTTCTAAACCTAATCCATCAATGATTTGCACGTCTCCTAATGGACCTAAAGTACAGATGGAAAGGGCTTGTGTTTGACCGCGAGTGAAAAGACCTGAACCATGGGCGCGTTGCAATAAGCCGACTTCAGATGATAGCGGGCGAATTTCATCTACTTTTCGTCCGTCTGGGCGTACTTTTTCTTCTGTAATTAAACGTCGAACTTCCTCTTTCACCATTTTATCTAAAACAGTGTTTACTTGTTTCAACGTTTCTTCTTCAGCTTCTTGTTCTTCATAATAAGTAATTACTCGCTCTTTAACAGCTGCAATTGCTTCTTCCCGAGCTAATTTTTCCACAGTTTGAATGGCAGCAATCATATCTTGCTCGCACATTGCTCTAACTGCATTTTCAATTTCTTCATCAATTTCAAACAATTCTACTTCAATTTTTTCTTTGCCGACTTCTGCAACTATTTGTTCCTGGAATTCAATTAATTTTTTAATTTCTTCATGCCCAAACATAATGGCTTCAAGCATGATTTCTTCCGGAACTTCTAAAGCACCTGCTTCAACCATGTTGATAGCGTCTTTATTTCCTGCTACAGATAAGTGGATAGTACTTTTCTCTGATTGCTCTATATCTGGATTAATAACAAATTTTCCATCTACATAACCTACATGCACACCTGCGATTGGACCGTTAAATGGAATATCTGAGATGGAAAGAGCTAACGATGAACCAAGCATTGCAGCCACATCTGTTGGACAATCCGGGTCTGAAGACATGACAATTGAAACGACTTGTACTTCGTTTCGAAATCCTTCTGGGAACATCGGACGAATCGGACGGTCAATTAAGCGCGAAACCAAAATTGCATGTTCAGATGGACGGCCTTCTCGTTTGATGAACCCTCCAGGTATTTTTCCTGCTGCATATAAACGCTCTTCGTAGTTTACAGTAAGAGGGAAGAAATCTAATGCTTTTGCATCTTTAGACATCGTTGCAGTGGAAAGTACTGCCGAATCGCCGTAGCGAACAAGCACAGCCCCATTAGCTTGTTTTGCTAATTGGCCAACTTCAATTACTAATGGGCGTCCAGCCCAATCATATCGATAGACTTTTTTTTCGGTCATTCATTAATCCCCTTTCTCTTTGAGAACACTCGTCAGGAATATTTATATACCATTAGTAAGTGTATCAAAAAAGAATATTCTATGCTAAACATTTTCAATTAAAATATGGTAATTTTACTTTTATTGTTACCCAATATACTGTTTTTTGAATAAATAAAAAGCGGGAAAATCCCGCTTTGAATTAACGACGTAAGCCTAATTTTTCGATTAATGTACGGTAACGTTGAACGTCTTTTTCACGTAAATATTTTAATAAATGACGACGACGACCTACTTTTTTAAGAAGACCGCGTTGAGAGTGGAAGTCTTTCTTATGAACAGCTAAGTGATCGTTTAATACGTTAATTTCTTCTGTTAAAATAGCGATTTGTACTTCTGGAGAACCAGTATCTCCTTCATGAGTTTGGAATTCTTTAATGATTTCGTTTTTACGTTCTTTTGAAATTGCCATGTTTAGTTCCTCCTAATATTTATTTACTCCTTTAGCACAGTCAACCGTTGGAGAATCGGTAAGCCGAGCTAAGGAATGTACGATTAGTACACTAGGAAATAATATCATAGTTCAAATGGATAAGCAACTTATTTATCGGCGAAATACTCAATTGTTCGTTCCTTATCTCGAGAGATTTGAGCTTTTAATGATTCAATGCCGTCAAATTTTTGTTCGTCACGTAAACGTTTATACCAAAGGACTTTTACTTCTTCACCGTAAATATTTTTTTCAAAATCTAATATGTGCACCTCAATTGTTAATTGTTTTTCATCCGGGTTTTTAAATGTTGGTTTAAAGCCGACATTGCAAACACCATCATATAATCGATTTTGCACGAACACCCTCACTGCATAAACGCCATTTTTTGGAATAAAACAGCCTTCCATTGATTGAATATTGGCTGTTGGAAATCCGATAGTACGTCCTCTTTTATCTCCTTGAACAACAATTCCAGGAACTTGGAAGGGGCGCCCTAATAAATGATGGACGGTTTCCATATCTCCATCTTGTAAACATTTTCGAATGCGAGTTGATGAGATTTTTTCCCCATCGTCCACCTGTTTTTCCACTACTGTTACACCAAAATTACCGAGGGACAGTTCCTTCATTAAATCCATATTTCCCTTCCCAAATGCACCAAAAGAAAAATCAAAGCCGGCTGTTACATGTTTAACATTCAAATCTCGAATAAAATATTGAATAAAATCCTCTGGTGAAAGCCTAGCAAAATCAGATGTGAATTGTACGACAAATGTTGTATCTACACCCATTTCTTCTAATATTTCTAATTTTTGTGGAAGAGGTGTAATATAAAAAATTTTTTCATTGCTTTTACCTAATACAATAGAAGGATGGGGATCAAAAGTCATAACAGCACTTTTAATATTCAATTCCTCTGCTTTTTCCATTGCTGCACTGATAACAGCTTGGTGTCCTCTATGTACTCCATCAAAAAAGCCAACTGCTAGGGAATAGGAAGTGGAAGGATCAACTTTATTTAATTGATATGGATATTTTAAATGAATAACCTTCATTCGATTGGCCTCCTAGAAATTATTTGGAAACATCTTATCTGGTTTCATGAGTCCAGGTTTCGTTGGATGTTTTTTATATACTGCAATCGCCTTCCCATTTCGACTAAAAACGATTTTTTCTTCCTGTTTTAATAATGAATGGACTTTTAAAATTTGTCCATTACAAATTTTCTTTTCGTTTGATTCATCGACCTCGATAAATGGATAAGTTAACGCATCTTCAATGGGAAGCAGCAGTTGTTCAAATGTTCCTTCCTCCACAGCCTTTTCAATATCACGAAGAGTATAACAATCCGCTTTCGTAAAATTCCCTGAGGCAGTTCTAACAAGAGAAGCCATATGACTAGGATAGCCTAATAATTGTCCTATTTGTACAGCAAGAGTTCGTATATATGTGCCTTTGCTGCACTTAATTCTTATATGAAAGGTAATTTCCTCGCCTTCAAAAATGGCTTGATCATCAAGCAGTTGCAATTCATGAATCGTTACTTTTCTTGAAGGTCGATCTACTTCAATTCCTTTTCGTGCATATTCATAAAGTTTAATTCCATTTACTTTTACCGCTGAATACATTGGGGGAATTTGTTCAATTTCACCAGTAAGTTGTGAAAGCACTTTTTGCAATTGCTCACGGGTAATAACTTTATAAGATAGATCTTCTTCTACCGTTTCTCCTTCAGCATCTTCAGTTGTTGTTGAGCGACCAATAGCAACAGTGGCTTCATAAGTTTTACCCGTATCCGTTATATACTCGGCAATTCTAGTTGCTTGTCCAATGCAAATCGGTAAAACTCCTTCAACCGCTGGATCGAGCGTTCCTGTATGCCCTATTTTTTTGTATTTTAAAATTTTTCTCAGTTGAAATACACAGTCGTGACTCGTTAAACCTCGTTCTTTCCATAGTGGTAAAATCCCGTTCACTCTATCCCCCCCTAAAAATTTCAATAAAAAAAGCCTACCTGCATTATGATGCAGTCGCAGGCTTTTTTAAACTATTTAGAATTACGCCTCATCATGATCTTTAATAGAGCGTAATAATTGTTCGATTTTGTTGCCGTATTCAATCGATGAATCAAACTTAAATAAAAGTTCAGGTGTTCTTCGAAGACGAATACGTTGGCCGATTTCTGTGCGAATGAAACCTTTCGCCTTTTCCAAGGCTTTTAACGTTTCATTCTTTTCTTCTTCATCGCCTAATGTGGTGATATAAATCGTAGCTTGTTGAAGGTCGCCTGTCAGTTCGACAGCCGTTACCGTAACAAATCCTACGCGAGGATCTTTTAATTTTCGGCCAATGATGTCACCTAATTCTTTCTTCATTTGTTCAGCAACACGATTTGCACGTAGAGACATGTTGTCACCTCTTTTAAAAGCAGGATAAAAGCGAAACGAACTGGCTTTTATCTACTTTACTTCATAGTGTTATTGTTAGTTTAATTGGAAACCGGAAAATTATCCTCTTGTTTTTATAAATATTCCCGAGAAAATTCTAGCAATTCCCATGATGGATTTGATTGTAAAAAGTGAAGTACATGATCGATTTCACGGTCAGCTGCAGCACTCGATGAAGCAACTGTTACAACAGCTATCTTTGTTCGCTGCCACACGTTTTGATGATCGATTTCTGCAACTGATACATTAAATTTTTGTTTTGTACGTGTAATCATCCGTTGGAGAACTGCACGCTTTTCCTTTAAAGAATGGGCATCCGGAATCATAAATTCCGCTTCAAGATAGACAATCATTTCCGCACAATTTCTTCCATAATGAAGGCTTCGATGATGTCGCCTTCTTTAATGTCGTTAAAGTTTTTAATTTGCATACCGCACTCAAAGCCTTTAACGACTTCTTTTACGTCATCTTTAAAGCGTTTTAGCGACTCAAGTTCTCCCTCATAAATAACGATTCCATCACGGATGACGCGTACGCCTGCATCGCGAGTTACTTTACCATCTGTCACATATGAACCTGCAATTGTACCCACTTTGGAAATTTTAATTGTTTGACGTACTTCCGCTTGCCCGATAATTTTCTCTTCATATTCCGGATCAAGCATTCCTTTCATTGCAGCTTCAATTTCTTCAATTGCTTTATAGATGACACGGTGTAGGCGAATTTCTACGCCTTCTTGTTCCGCTGCACGCTTTGCATTGACGTCTGGACGAACGTTAAATCCTATTACAATGGCATTGGAAGCCGCTGCAAGACTAATATCGGATTCAGTAATTGCCCCTACACCTGTGTGGATAATTTTCACATTTACACCTTCCACATCAATTTTCATAAATGAGGAAGATAGAGCTTCTACTGAACCTTGTACGTCTGCTTTGATGATTAAATTCAATTCTTTCATATCCCCTTGGGACATTTGTTCAAACAAGTTATCTAACGTAACTCGTGATTTTTGTGCACGGCTTGCTTGTATTGCCATTTGTGCACGAGCTTCACCAATTTCGCGAGCCGTTTTTTCATCTTCAAAGACTACGAATCTGTCACCTGCTTGAGGTACTTCGTGTAAACCAGTAATTTCGACAGGTGTTGCCGGCAACGCTTCTTTAACTCGACGTCCTAAGTCATTGACCATAGCACGAACACGACCGAACGTATTTCCTACAACGATTGGATCTCCAACGCGCAACGTACCATTTTGCACTAATAATGTGGCCACAGAACCGCGCCCTTTATCTAATTGTGCTTCGATAACTGTACCGATTGCTCTGCGGTTTGGATTCGCCTTTAATTCAGAAACTTCTGCAACTAGTAGGATCATTTCTAATAGTTGGTCAATTCCTTCACCTTTTAACGCTGAGATTGGTACGAAGATTGTATCGCCACCCCAGTCTTCTGGAATAAGACCATATTCAGTTAATTCTTGCATAACGCGATCAGGATTTGCTGTTGGTTTATCCATTTTGTTTACAGCAACAATGATTGGTACGTTAGCTGCTTTCGCGTGGTTAATGGCTTCCACAGTTTGTGGCATGACACCGTCATCAGCAGCAACAACGATAACAACAATATCGGTAATCTGTGCACCTCTAGCACGCATTGTTGTGAAGGCTTCGTGCCCTGGTGTATCAAGGAAAGTAATTTTCTTTCCGTTAATATCCACTTGATATGCACCGATATGCTGCGTAATACCGCCAGCTTCTCCTTCTGTTACTCTCGAATTGCGGATGGAGTCTAAAGTTGTAGTTTTCCCATGGTCAACGTGGCCCATAATTGTTACAACAGGTGGACGTTCTTCTAAATCCTCTTCTGCATCCGCTTGTTCAAAGTAAATTTCTAAGTCCGTTTTATCGATGCGAACTTCTTCTTCCACTTCTACGCCATAGTCCGCACAAATTAATTCTATCGCATCTTTATCTAAATCTTGGTTAATTGTAGCCATTACACCTAGCATGAAGAGCTTTTTAATGATTTCAGAAGGTTCGCGATTTAATTTCTTCGCAAGTTCTGCTACCGTTAGCGATTCGTAGAAAGTAATTTTTTTAGGAAGTTCCTTTTGAACTTGCTGTTGAGGTTGTTGTTTTGGCTGACGGCGTTTACCACCATGAATACCAGGCTTTTTACGTTGATTACCTTTATTTTTTGGTTGATGTTGAAGAACATCTTGATCTTTTGGAGATTTGTTTCTTTTAATTTTTTCAAAAGCAACGTCTAACTCATCATCATTATTATCGATTTTCTTTAGCTGTTGCTCATGTCTTTTTACTTCTTTGTTTTGCACTGGCTTTGACTTTTGTTGTTCTGCATTTTTTTGCTTAACTGGTGCTTCATTCGTATTTTTGTTAAAGACTACGTCCAATTTAGCAACCTCTTCTCCGTTAAGCGTAGACATATGATTAGTTACATTTATATTTAATTTTTTCAATTCTTCAATGATTTCTTTACTAGGTCTATTAACTTTTTTGGCATATTCATGAACTCTGATTTTGGTCATCTGCTCACCCCCGATTAATTTTCGTTGAGTAGACTAGACAATTTTTTGGCGAAACCTTGATCGGTGATTGCAATAACCACCCGGGCTTCTTTCCCAATCGCATGTCCTAGTTCATAGCGATTGCCAAATATATGATACTCAACGTTATAAAACGTACATTTATCTTGAATTTTTTTTCTTGAATTGTAGGCTGCATCCGAAGCAAGAATGACTAACTTCGCATTGCCTTTTTGAATTTCTTTGACAACTAATTCTTCACCAGTAATGATTTTTCGAGCTCGAGTCGCCAAGCCTAGCATTTGAAATATCTTTTCATGATTCATTTTTAAATAGCGACTCCCTGCGAATTAATCTAATTAATTCATCATAAATTTCATCTGGTATTTTTACTTCTAGATGGCGTTCTAAAATCTTTTTGTTACGAGCTTTTTCAACTACCTCTTCCGACTTAGAAACATATGCACCGCGACCTGACTTTTTTCCAGTCGGATCTACCGATACTTCTCCATCTTTCGAGCGAACAACACGAAGCAACTCTTTTTTTGGGAAACTCTCACCTGTTACAACACAGCGGCGTAATGGAACTTTTCTTTTCGTTGGCACGTAATATCACCTTCCCTATAAGCTCATCATACGCATTCCTTGTTCGATGTCATTTATTTTTCATCATCTTGTTCTTCATAGATTGTGTCTTCATCGATTGTAACTTCTTGATGTTCATCATCGTTGATATCTTGATATAAGTCATATTCAAAATCGTCGAAGGAAGACTCTTCATCATTTTGAATGTCGATGATTGGACTGTTCTCATTAGGATAAATTCCTAATTCACGAGCATCAGATTCGCTTTTTATATCAATTTTCCAACCTGTTAATTTTGCTGCAAGTCTCGCATTTTGTCCCCGTTTACCAATTGCTAATGACAGTTGATAATCTGGAACGATGACTGTCGTTGATTTTTCTTCTTCATTCACAATGACATCTAACACTTTTGAAGGGCTAAGAGCATTTGCAACAAATACAACAGGATCTTCTGACCATTCAACAATGTCAATTTTTTCGCCATTTAACTCATTGACGATTGCTTGTACACGGGCTCCTTTCGTACCAACACAAGCACCTACTGCATCCACTTCTGGATCGTGAGCATAAACGGAGATTTTTGAACGATCTCCTGCTTCGCGAGCGATTGATTTAATTTCTACGATACCATCATAAATTTCTGGTACTTCCATTTCAAATAGTCTACGTAGTAAACCTGGATGTGTACGGGAAACGATAATTTGTGGTCCGCGAGTCGTTTTTTCGACTTTTGTAATGTACACTCGAATGCGTTGTTGAGGCTTATATTCTTCACCTTGAATTTGTTCATTTAATGGTAATGCAGCTTCTACTTTTCCAAGATTAATATAAATATTGCGAGCGTCTCTTCGTTCAATAATTCCATTCACGATATCATCAGTGCGATCAACAAATTCTTCATATATAATGCTTCTTTCTGCTTCACGTACGCGTTGAGTAACAACTTGTTTTGCAGTTTGTGCAGCAATTCGACCAAAGTTGCGAGGTGTCACTTCTTGTTCAACAATATCTCCTGGTTCATAAACGCTATTAATTTTTCTAGCTTCTTCTAGCGAAATTTCTAATCGTGGATCTTCCACTTCCTCCACAACTTCTTTTCGTGAGAATACTTTAATTTCTCCGGTTTCTTGATTAAAATCAACGCGTACATTTTGTGCTTGATTAAAATTGCGTTTATATGCAGTCACTAATGCGGCTTCGATCGCTTCCACTAATATTTCCCTTGAAATGCCTTTCTGCTCTTCTAGAGCAATTAAAGCATCTAGTAATTCACTGCTCATTGTTTAAATTCACTCCTAATTAATTTGATGAAAAATCGATTGCTAGCCTAGCTTTTGCAATCTTCTCTTTTGCAATTTGTATTAATGCATTACGAGTTTTTATACGAATTTCAATTTCCAGGCTCTCTTCATTGTTGGATTTTAAGTATCCATAAAATTCTTTCATGCCATCTATTGGTTCATACGTTTTTATGTAAACGTACTTTCCAACGGCTTTCTCAAAATCCGATTCTTTCTTCAATGGACGTTCCGCACCAGGAGAAGAAACTTCTAGATAGTAGTTTTGTTCAATCGGATCCTTTTCATCCAACACAGCACTTAATCGCTCGCTAACTAGTGCACATTGGTCGATATCAATTCCACCTTGAGGAGTATCGATGTATACACGGAGGAACCAAGCGCGTCCCTCTTTTACAAACTCAATATCCACTAATTCAAGATTTAAATCCTGTAAAATCGGTGTAACTAGCTGTTCTACTATTGTAGTAATTTTGCTCATAATATCCTCCCAACGTCTTGTTTCGTTGACTAAAAACAGAAATTCCACCAATATTGGTGAAATTCGCATTCCGTGTACTTTTTCAATCGCCCCCCTCCTTGGTGGAGAGCAAAACTCAAGACACAATGTAAACAATAGAAAAGAGCGGGAAAACCCACTCTTTTGCTGCAAAAACTATCAACAAATTATTGATATAACAATAGCACAATTTCTTAATAAATGCAAATTTACAAAACGATTCCACCGTATTGACAAATTTGCAATGCACGGCTTTTGGAAGAGAATCAAACTCGACATCTTTTCGAAAATTAGAATAGTGATAATTGGTCTTCATCTGGAAGGCCATCTAACACACCTAATTGTTCCATGTATTCAATCAATGATTTTGATACACGACCGCGAGTTTGTAAATCTTCTTTTGATAAAAATTGTCGTTCTTCTCTTGCTGCTACAATTTGTTTCGCAACGCTTTCCCCTAATCCTGGAATAGCATTGAACGGAGGAATAAGAGAATTCCCTTCGATGACAAATTCTGTTGCCTTTGATTTGTATAAATCGACATTTTTAAAGCTCATTCCTCTTTCGCACATTTCAAGAGCAATTTCAAGAACCGTTAACAAGTCCTTTTCTTTTTTCGTTGCATCTAATCCTTTTGCATTGATTTCTTCCACTCTTGTACGAATGGCTCTTGCCCCTTTAATCATCGCTGGTAAATCAAAATCTTCAGCACGAACTGAAAAATAGGCACAATAGTATGCTAGAGGAAAATGTACTTTAAAGTATGCCACCCGCACAGCCATTAATACATAAGCGGCAGCGTGAGCTTTCGGGAACATGTATTTAATCTTTTTACATGATTCAATATACCAGTCTGGCACACCGTTTTCTCTCATCGCTTTCTCCATATCTTCTGTCAATCCTTTTCCTTTACGAACAGATTCCATCGTTTTGAAAGCGAGAGAAGGTTCTAGCCCTTTGTATATTAAATATACCATGATATCGTCACGACATCCGATAACTTCTGAGAAAGAACATACGTTGTTTGCTATCAATTCGCTGGCATTTCCTAACCAAACATCTGTCCCGTGAGAAAGCCCAGAGATTTTTAATAACTCTGAGAACGTTTTTGGCTTTGTATCTTCCAACATTTGACGAACAAATTTTGTACCGAATTCTGGTATGCCAAGAGTTCCTGTTTTACAAAAAATTTGCTCAGGAGTTACCCCTAAAGATTCTGTTCCGGTAAAAATCGCCATCACTTCTGGATCATCGGGTGGAATTGTTTTAGGATCGATGCCTGTTAAATCTTGCAACATGCGAATCATTGTCGGATCATCGTGCCCAAGTATATCAAGTTTTAAAATGTTATCGTGAATCGAATGGAAATCAAAGTGCGTTGTACGCCATTCAGCATCTTGGGCATCTGCAGGATATTGCACAGGTGTAAAATCGTAAATATCCATATAATCAGGAACAACGAGAATCCCTCCTGGATGTTGTCCAGTCGTTCGTTTAACGCCCGTACAACCTTGTACTAAACGATCGATTTCTGCGGCTCGGAAATTTATATTATTATCATTTGCATATCCTTTTACAAAGCCGTACGCTGTTTTTTCAGCAACGGTGCCGATTGTTCCTGCACGATATACTTTATCTTCCCCAAACAATACTTTCGTATAGTTATGGGCGCGAGGCTGATATTCCCCTGAGAAGTTCAAGTCGATATCTGGAACTTTATCTCCATTAAATCCAAGGAACGTTTCAAACGGAATATCTTGTCCGTCTTTATTTAAAGGTGTTCCGCATTTTGGACAATCTTTATTTGGCAAATCAAATCCTGAACCGACGGAGCCATCTGTAAAGAATTCAGAATAGTAACAGTTCGGACATACATAATGAGGTGGCAACGGATTCACTTCCGTTATTTCCATCATTGTTGCAACTAGGGAAGATCCAACAGAACCACGCGAACCTACTAAATAACCATCTTCTAAAGACTTCTTCACGAGTTTTGCAGAAATTAAATAAACAACCCCGAAACCATGGCCTAAAATAGAGTTCAACTCTTTTTCAAGACGTTTCTCTACGATTTCCGGAAGATTTTCACCGTAGATTTTATGAGCCATTTCATACGTCATTCGTGTAATTTCTTCATCTGAACCTTCAATTACAGGTGTATAAAGTTTATCTTTAATCGGCTTCACATCGCCAATCATGTCTGCAATTTTTTGAGAGTTTGTGACAACGATTTCCTTTGCAGTTTCTGGACCTAGAAATGCAAATTCTTCAAGCATTTCATTTGTTGTGCGGAAATGCACTTTTGGAAGAGGATAACGATTTAAAGGATTCGCTCCACCTTGAGAAGATACTAAAATTTTACGGTAGATGGCATCATGTTCGTCTAAATAGTGAACGTTACCAGTTGCAACAACCGGTTTATCCATTTTCTTGCCAAGTTTCACTAATTTACGAATGATATCCTCTAAATGCCACTCATCATGAATCGTGCCACTGTCAAGCAGTTGAGAATAAACTGATTTTGGATGCACTTCAATATAATCATAAAATTCCGCTACTTCTTCTGCTTCTTCAGGGGATTTATTCATCATTGTTTCAAATAATTCGCCGTTGCTACAGCCAGAACCAATGATTAATCCTTCCCGATGTTTCATTAAATCTGAACGTCGAATGCGCGGCACTCGATAAAATGTTTGCGTATGAGAAATGGACACTAATTTGAATAAATTTTTCAAACCGTTATTATTAACTACTAAAATTGTGCAATGATACGGTCTAGATTGTTTATATGCTTCTTCTCCACCCATGAATTTATTAAAATCATCATGGTATTTTATGCCTTTTTCTCTTGCCTCTTTTAATAGATGCAATAATAAATAACCCGTCGCTTCAGTATCATAAATAGCTCGGTGATGTTGCGTCAATTCAATACCGTATTTTTTACAAAGCGTGTTTAAACGGTGATTTTTAAGAGTTGGATTAATTAGTCTTGATAACTCTAACGTATCAATTACCGGATGTTTAACTCCTTCAATTCCCGCTTTTTCATATGCTGCATAAAGGAACCCCATATCAAAGGAAGCGTTGTGAGCAACAACAATTGCATCACCAATAAATTCGTGAAACTCTCGTATCACATCGTCAACTTCTGGAGCATCTTTCAACATATCATCGGTAATATGAGTCAATTCAATGATTTTTTCCGATAACGGTCTATGTGGATTAGCAAATCGTTCGAATTTATCAATGACTTTGCCTTCCTTTATTTTAACTGCTGCTAATTCAATAATCGTATCGTAAGCAGTAGATAACCCGGTTGTTTCCACATCAAACACGACGAACGTCGCATCATCTAAGAGAATATGCTGTTCTTCGTAAGCAATCGGTACACCATCATCCACCAAATTTGCTTCCAAACCGTAAATAATTTTAATACCGTGCTTTTTCCCCGCAGCGTAAGCTTCCGGATATGCTTGGACGACAGCGTGATCTGTAATCGCTACTGCTGGATGCCCCCACTTTGCAGCTTGTCCTACAATTCGGTCAACTGGCGTGACAGCGTCCATTTGACTCATCGGCGTATGTAGATGCAATTCAACTCGTTTTTCGCCATCAGGTGCTGTATCTTTTCTTGTCTCTTTATGAATTTCATTGATATCATTCGCCATTACCACTAAATCACGAACGAACGTATCGTTTTGAACGGATCCTCTAACTTTTACCCACATCCCTTTTTTAATACGGGACATAGTTTCAGCATCATCATTGTTGCGAGAAAACATTTTCACAAGAATGGAATCTGTATAGTCCGTCAATTTTATTTCCAACAATGAACGTCCGCTTTTTAATTCTTTCACTTCCACATTGAAAATGTAACCTTCAATCACGATGCGGCGCTCTTCCTCAACAATCGATTTGATATCAACAATTTCTGTGTCATTAATAATAGATCCGAGTTGCACAGGACCACTTTCAACTTGCGGCGTTTCCTTCTTCTCTTTTTCCCGTTTTTGGAAGTCTTGAATGGCTTGTCTTGCCAGTTCAGCTTCTTCTAGCATTCGCTGTTCCAATAATCTTTCTTGCTCGGCCTTTTCCTCTTCTGATGCTTCAACTAATTTGAAATCGACAGGAAACAGTGGAAATCCAAAGCAAGCATAAGATTCTGAAATGATTGCGCCATATTTTGATTTTAATGTCAATTGTTCCATTTCTGATATACATGTAAGAACTAATTTGTTTCCTGCCCATGTTGGCATCTGACAAGTGAGTCGTTTTTTTACTGGTGGAGATGCATCAATGCGTTCTACAACAGACAACCAGTAGTCTGTAATTAGTTCTTCCGTTATTTGTGGATTGATTGCTTCAATTGTTAACGTTGTTTGGGCAATATGATGAAATTCTTCTTTTAATCGAGAAGAAAATAATTGATAGATTTGATAGGGCAAGATATTTTGAAGCTTTACTGAGAAATTCCAAATCCGTTTTTTCTTATGAACTGTTAAGCGAGTGAGTTCACCTTGTTCAAAAAAAGACATGTAAATATCATCTGTTAAGTTAATTTGTGAAAGGAGCGTATTAAAGCGCTCTCTTGCATCTAAGTTTGCCAATCAACTCACCACCTTCTATATTAAGAAGCCCTCAAAAGGAAAGTAAAAAATGAAAAGAATTCGCATATCTCTGTAGATAAGGCGAATAAACGCCTCATCTATAGAACGAGCGAATTCTATTTTCTATCCAACTATTAAGTATACACTATTTTTCAACGGATTGTTTGAAATTATTGAGTTCGATAAAATTCATTTAATCGGTCAATAAGCTCTTCCTTCGCGCATTCAAAAGTCTCTCCTGTTTTTCGAATTTTAACTTCCACGATTCCCTCCATCGCCTTATTACCGATTGTAACGCGAATTGGTAAACCGATTAAATCGCTGTCAGCAAATTTGATGCCTGCCCGATCATCCCGATCGTCATATAACACATCATAGCGATAAGTTGTTAAGATATTGTAAAGCTGATCTGCAAGATTTCGTTGAGCTTCATCTGCTACGTTAACTGCCATCAGATGTAAATCGTATGGAGCTAAATGTTTTGGCCAAGTAAATCCTTTTTCATCATAGTATTGTTCTGCTAATATGCCAAATAATCTAGTCAAATCTAGTTCGTAACTCGCTAAATGCATCGGTATTTTTTTACCTTCTTGATTTGTAACATATGCTTTCATTTTCTCTGCGTATAGCGTATTCAGTTTTGTTACTCGTCCAATTCCAATTCCCTTTTCTAAACGAATAATGCCTTTTCCGTCTGGTGAAGGGTCACCTTCTTCAATATACCGAATATCTCCATATAAATTGATAGCAAAATCTCGATTTGGATTCACATTAATGTAATGATAGCCGTTTTCGTTAGCCCCGCTCACACCGTTTACAATGGACTTAATTCCATAGTCAGCAACCACTTTTATATCAAGAGGCAGTTTTATTGGACCAATCGATCCAGTAGAACATCCGAGAGTTTTTTCAATTTCCTCTTCACTAGCAAACTGTACATTTGATGCATTTAATAATTTCATGATTTTTATCATATTCAACTGGTGGTCTCCGCGAACTAATGCGACGATGATTTCGCCATCAACATTTAAAACTAGGGATTTAATGCATTTCGTCGATTCAACTTGTAAAAAATCACATAATTCGTGAATCGTTTGAACATTTGGTGTTGCAACTTTTTCTATCGGTTTCAATTCCTCATTGGGTTGTTCATATTCAATGGCCACTTCTGCAATTTGTGCATTTGCTACATAATGTGATTGATTTGAAAAAGCGATCATTTCTTGTCCATTATTGTTTAGAATGACAAATTCAAACGATTGATCACCAAATGCTCCTGAATCCGCTTTCACAATATGCACGTTTAATCCAAGACGAGAAAAAATTCGTTCATAAGCACTAATCATATGTTCAAAGCTTCCATTTAAACTTTCTTCATTTTCGTGAAATGAATAAGCATCTTTCATCAGAAACTCCCGCGCTTGAAATAAATCATGGCGGTATTCCTTTTCGTCACAGAACCTCCTTTGAATTTGAAATAGCGTTAAAGGTAATTTTTTATACGTTTTGATTTCATCCCTAACAATAGAAGTAATCAATTCAATGCTTGGTCCCATGACTAATTCATGTTGGTTACGATCTTTTAGATAAATCCATTCTTTGTTGAAAAACTGCAATCTACCTGACTGCTTCCATAAATCAATCGATTGAATCGACGGCAATTCCAATTCAATGGCTTGACGTTCCTCAAGCTCCTCCCGTACGATTTGCTCAATTTTATGTAATACCCGTTTCGCTAAAGGTAAATACGTATATGTTCCATTTGCATGTTGACGAATATATCCAGCACGCAGCAACATTTGACAAGATTTTGTATTGGCAGTTTGAGGCACTTCCCGCATTGTTGGTATAAACGTTAAACTTTGTCTCATCAGTGCTCCACCTTTATGATTTTCTATCTTTCTTAATAGAATAGCATATCCTTGAAGAGATTGAGTATATACATTTTTTTATAAATAATGACTAAAATCAAAGGCTTTCTGTCATTTTTGTAATAAATGATAAGAAAAGCACTTATTCCAATGTCTACATACAACATCCTGTCACAATTGCATCATTTTCCACAAAATAAAAATCGCCTCCGATATAATAATCGGATGGCGATTTATTAAAGTCGTATCATATTATTTATTGGAAAAACAACCGCTGTATATCGTTCCATGTTACAGCAATCATTAAAATCATTAATAACACGATTCCTACAAAATGAACCATGCCTTCCTTTTGACGATCGACAGGTTTTCCTCTAAGTGCTTCAATACCAAAGAACATTAATCGGCCGCCGTCTAAAGCTGGAAGTGGAAGTAAATTCATGATTCCTAAATTAATGCTTAATGCTGCTGTCCAGTACATCAGCGTAAAGAAACCATGTTTTGCTACTTCTCCAGTTACTTGATAAATACCAACTGGACCAGCCAAGTCATCAAGAGTGAAATGTCCAGCGATTAAATGAACTAACGCCTGAAGAATTAAAATAGTGTATTCCCAAGTTTGTTGGAAGCCATACACAACAGCTTTAAATGGATTTTTTACAAATGGACTTTTGTACATAACGCCAATTTGTCCAACTTCTTCGCCATTTTCCAGCTTGACTGTATCTGGAACAATATTTAACTCGACAAGTTCTTCATTTCGCTCTACAATGACGGATAACTCTTTGCCGGCACTATTTTGAACATAACTTGTTAAATCAGCCCACTCATTAATAGGCTTTCCGTTTATAGATTTCACATAGTCTCCGGCTTGCATACCAGCTACAGCTGCAGGACTGTTGTCTACTACTTCCGTAACAATCGGTTCATTTGTTGGTACTCCTTGGAAAATACCAAGAAGTAAAAAGATTGCAAAGGCTAAAAGAAAGTTAAATAAAGGACCAGCAAAAATTGTTAAAGTTCGGTTCCATAACGATTTCGCTTCGAATGTTCGGTCATAAGGAGCAATTAACGTTTCTTCGCCATTTTCAACAATTATTGCATTGCGAGAAACATCAAAACGAACTAAACGCTCTTCTTCATCGTATCCTTCGATCCATAATTTTTTAGTTAAATCCGCTCGTTCCACTTCCATAAATAATACGTTCGGATTTTGAACATTTTGATTTAAATAAATCTTTTCGACCTTTTCTTCGTTATTCAATATGAGCCCAACACGATAGCCAGGTTGAAGTTCAATCCGATCAAAATCATCTCCGGCCATTCG
This sequence comes from Ureibacillus thermosphaericus, assembly GCF_012396605.1. GTDB lineage: Bacteria > Bacillota > Bacilli > Bacillales_A > Planococcaceae > Ureibacillus > Ureibacillus thermosphaericus. The sequence continues at coordinate 35,996 of NZ_JAAXPW010000001.1, read as the reverse complement.
TACATATCCGCCTAAAGGTAATAGACGAATGGTATATATTGTTTCCCCCTTCGTCATACCAAAAATTTTTGGTCCCATACCAATAGCAAATTCGCGCACTAAAATACCTGCTCTTTTTGCAAAAATAAAGTGTCCTAATTCATGAAAGAATACGATTAATCCGAATACGAGGATAAATGCTAAAATAGTTTGCATAAAATACCACCTTTAGAGCCAAGCTCGTGTTTATTGTACCATATGAAGCACTTTTTTTCTTGTTTCACTGTCAACATGCAAAATCGTTTCCAAATCTGGATTCAGTACATTGTGATGGTCATTCATGATGCGTTCGATAATCTCTTCAATCTGTAAAAATGCAATTTTTTCTTCTAAAAACAACTGTACTGCTGCTTCATTAGCTGCATTCATGGCCGTTAAAATGGTTCCGCCAATTCTTCCTGCTTCATAAGCCAGTTTTAATGCTCTGAATCGCTCAAAATCAACTTCTTTAAAATGTAGTTGTCCAATTTCAGCTAAATTTAATGACTTTCCACCAACAAGTGGCAATCGGTCTGGGTAACTTAATGCATATTGAATTGGTACACGCATATCTGGAGTTCCTAATTGAGCGATGACACTTGTATCATGGTATTCCACCATCGAGTGGATAATGCTTTCTTTATGAAGCAAGACATCAATTTGGTCAAAAGGCATGTCAAATAGTACATGGGCTTCAATCACTTCTAATCCTTTGTTCATCAACGTTGCAGAATCAATTGTAATTTTTGCACCCATTGACCAGTTCGGATGATTCAAGGCATCCTTGACTGTAACATTTTTTAATTCATCGCGAGTTTTATCGCGAAATGCACCGCCAGAAGCTGTCAAAATTAACCGCTTAATTTGTTTTGGATTTTCCCCATTCATCGACTGGAATATCGCTGAATGCTCACTGTCAACTGGTAATATCGGTGCGTGGTGTTTTTTTGCTTCTTTCATTACTAGATGACCAGCAGTAACAAGGGTCTCTTTATTAGCGATTGCAATCGTTTTTCCCATACGAATGGCAGCTAATGTAGATGGCAAACCAACACTTCCTAAAACTGCATTCAATAAAACGCTCGTCTCAGGATGAGTTGCAACTTCTACTAAACCTTGTTCGCCGTATGTAAAATGTATATGAGGAAACTCTTTTTTTAATGCAAGTGCATCTTTTTCCTCTTGCACAGAAACTAACTCAGGTTGTAATGTTTTAATGATTTCTTTTGTTTTTTCTATATTTTTTCCTGCAGAAAAAGCAACAAGTTGGAACTCTTCAGGATGGGATTTTAATATATCATAAGTTTGCCATCCAATTGAGCCTGTTGCCCCTAACAAACTAATTTTTTTCAATTTGGGTCCTTCCCTTCATTAACTAACAAAATGCAACAAGTTGAATAATGGTAATACAAACAATAAACTATCGAATCGATCTAGTATTCCACCATGTCCAGGAAGAAGTTTTCCTGAATCTTTTACATCATAATGTCTTTTAATAGCAGATTCTACTAAATCACCTAATTGTCCAAAAATAGAGCTTACAATCGTTACAAGTATTAGTATAAACCAAGGTTTTTCAAAGGGGTAAATAAATTGCATAACACAGGCAGATACAACCGCTATCAAAATCCCTCCGAAAAATCCTTCAACCGTCTTATTAGGTGAAATTTCTGGCCATAGCTTGTTTTTCCCAAATTTTCTACCAGTAAAATATGCCCCTGAATCAGTAGACCAAACTACAAGTAAAGCAAAAATAATAAATTGTAACCCTGCATCTCTCGTTTCAATTAAATAATAAAATCCGATTCCTATATACAAAGCTGACAGTAGGACAAATCCAATTTCATCGAATGTAAAATGATTTTTTACAATGACAGAATGAATTAATAATAACAGTGCAGCAATGACAAGAAATTCTAATTTCGAATAAGATGTGATACTTTGGACTTTTGCCGCAAAATTATCAGGCATTAATAGCATATATACGGTAAGTAATCCAATTAAGCCTGGAACTGAGAAAATAGCCATCTTTTTCATGCGTAGTAGTTCGAACATTCCAACTGTAGCCATTGCGTAAACTAATAGAGTAAACGGGAGATTACCATATAATACAAACGGGATGAAAAAAGCTGCTGCTACTACACCCGTTATAATACGTTGCTTCAATTAATTTCTTCTCCTTTCAATCCACCATAGCGACGATTTCTTTTTTGATAGGCTTGAATTGCTTCTAAGAAAGTTTCCTCATTAAAATCTGGCCATAGCGTATCCGTAAACCAAAACTCAGTATAGGCTAATTGCCAAAGCATAAAATTGCTTAATCGTACTTCTCCGCTTGTACGAATTAATAAATCTGGTTCCGGTAGATGTGATGTCATTAGATATTGGTTCATTGTTTCTTCAGTGATCGAATCAAAATTTAATGTTCCTTCTTGTACATCTATCATCATCTTTTTTATAGCATTCACAATTTCGGCACGGCTGCCATAATTCATCGCAAAATTCAAAATAAGCCCTGTATTATTTTTTGTTTTTTCTAACGCTTTATTTAAAGCTTTTTTTGTATGTTCTGGTAAACCTTCCTTTTCACCAATCATTTGCACGCGAATATTTCGTTCCATGATTTCAGGTAAAAAATCATTAAGAAATTTTTCTGGTAAGCTCATTAAAAATTCTACTTCAGATTTGGGACGCTTCCAGTTTTCTGTTGAAAAGGCATATAGTGTTAACACTTTCACACCTAAATCATCTGCCACACGTGCTATTTTTCTAACAGTTTTCATCCCCTCATGATGTCCAGCGATTCGTGGCATTGCCCGCTTTTTTGCCCAACGTCCATTACCGTCCATGATGATTGCAATATGGGAAGGGATTACTTCAAGATTGACGCTTTCTTCAGCTATTTTTTTCTCATATTTAGTTTTATTAAAAAAATTTTTTAATACCATTTATTCCCCCACCTGACAACGTTTTGGACGTATTCTTATTAATAATATCAAAAACAAATATACGTGTCTTTTATTTCCTTGATAATTATTCGTATTTTTTGTAATGTTTTACTATCATATGTATTTTTTTGTTCAATCATATCAATATTAATTGATGGATAAAACATAGATGAGATAAATGAAAATGACGTCCTAGATGAAAGGACGTCACATTCCTACAGAAAGTTCTGTTATAACTGAGTAAGCATTAAATTGCAAGGATTTCTTCTTCTTTTTCTTTTGCCAAATTTTCTACTTTTGCAATAAAATCATCTGTTAATTTTTGAATATCATTTACTTGACCACGTAGTTCGTCTTCCGTAATCTCACCATTTTTCTCCATTTTCTTCAGATCATCATTCGCATCACGACGAACGTTACGAATTGCAACTTTTGCGTCTTCCGCTTCTTTTTTCACGATTTTCACTAATTCTTTGCGACGTTCTTCTGTTAAAGGTGGAATTGTTAAACGGATTACATTTCCATCGTTTGTAGGCGTAATACCAATATCAGATTTTAAAATCGCTTTTTCAATTTCACTTAAAATTGATTTATCATAAGGTGTAATGACAAGGAGTCGTGCTTCTGGAACCGAAATACCAGCAAGTTGGTTAACCGGTGTTGGTACCCCATAATAATCAACAGTGATTCGATCGAGTAATGAAGCGTTTGCTCGACCAGCACGAATTGAAGCAAGTTCGCGGGTAAAGGCAGCAATGGATTTGTTCATTTTTTCCTTCGCTTGTTCATATACATTATTTGACATTATGCATTCCTCCTAACAACTGTCCCAATTTTATCACCTAAAACGGCACGTTTAATGTTACCTTTTTCCATAATAGAGAATACTATTAATGGGATGTCGTTGTCCATACATAAAGTGGAAGCAGTGGAATCCATCACTTGTAAACCTTGTTGAATTACATCTAAATAAGTGAGTGTATCATATTTCACTGCATCTTCGTGAGTTTTTGGATCCGCAGAATAAACACCATCGACATTATTTTTCGCCATTAAAATGGCTTCTGCTTCTATTTCTGCAGCTCTTAATGCAGCTGTTGTATCTGTAGAGAAAAATGGATTTCCAGTACCAGCAGCGAAGATTACTACGCGTCCTTTTTCAAGATGACGCACTGCTTTTCTACGTATGTAAGGTTCCGCCACTTGGGTCATTACGATTGAAGATTGCACTCGAGTTTCCACGTTGAGTTTTTCTAATGCATCTTGAAGTGCAAGAGAGTTCATCACAGTCGCAAGCATTCCCATATAGTCGGCAGAAGCACGATCCATTCCCATTTCACTTCCTATTTTACCACGCCAGATGTTTCCTCCGCCAACTACAACTGCAACTTCAACACCAAGATCTACAACTTCTTTAATATCTTCAGCAACTGACTTAATGATTTTTGGCGAGATACCGAATCCTGCTTCTCCTGCCAATGCCTCACCACTAATTTTGATTACAACTCGTTTATACTGCGGCACACTCATAGTAAACCTCCGTTATGTGAATAATTAATTTTCATTTCTGAAAAATAGGGAACACTTAGAGTGCTCCCCATAAAGTTTGTGTATTTATCCTACAATTATTTACCTTTCACTTGGCTCATAACTTCTTCTGCAAAGTTGTCTGCACGTTTTTCAATACCTTCTCCAACTTCATAACGCACGAATGAAGTTACGTTACCGCCAGTAGATTTCACGAAATCGCGTACTTTTTTATCAGAATCTTTAACAAATGCTTGATCAAGTAAGCAAACTTGTTCGAAGAATTTTCCAAGACGACCTTCAACCATTTTTGCAACAATATTTTCTGGTTTACCTTCGTTTAATGCTTGTTCAGTTAACACTTTGCGTTCACGTTCAACTTCTTCCGCAGGTACTTCTTCGCGAGTAATGTATTTTGGATTGATCGCAGCGATATGCATAGCGATATCTTTTGCAGCATCGCTGTCTGTTGAACCTTCAAGTACAACTAAAACTCCGATACGTCCACCCATGTGTAAGTAAGAACCGAATGTATCAGCATCTGTTTTAGTTTTCACTTCGAAACGACGAAGAGTGATTTTTTCACCAATTGTTGCAACAGCAGAAGAAATTTGTTCTGCGATGCTAACACCTTCTTCATTTTTTACTTCTAAAGCAGCTTCTAAAGATTCAGGTTTAGCTTTTAATAATTGTGCCGCTAAGCTTTTTACTAATTCTTGGAATTGGTTGTTTTTCGCAACGAAGTCAGTTTCAGCGTTTACTTCTAAAATTACAGCATCGTTACCTTCTGTTAAAATGTAAGTTGTACCTTCCGCAGCGATACGATCAGCTTTTTTACTTGCAGATGATAAACCTTTTTCACGTAGGTAATCGATTGCAGCATCGATATCACCGTTCGTTTCTACAAGGGCTTTTTTACAATCCATCATACCTGCGCCCGTTTTTTCACGAAGTTCTTTTACTAATTGAGCAGTAATTGCCATTGAAAGTTCCTCCTTGGATAATTTATGTTTACTATAAGTTTTAGCCTTTTTATATAATAAGAAACCGTAGTTTCTTAAAAAAAGGTGATAAGTGAAACATCCACTTATCACCTTTGTAGTAGTGAATTACTCAGCAACTACTTCTTCAGCTGGAGCTTCTGATTCACCTTGTTTAGACTCGATAAGAGCATCTGCCATTTTAGCAGTTAATAATTTTACAGCACGAATCGCATCATCGTTTGCAGGAATTACGTAGTCAATTTCATCTGGATCGCAGTTTGTATCTACAATTCCTACAATCGGAATATTTAATTTACGAGCTTCAGCTACAGCGATACGTTCTTTACGTGGGTCTACTACGAACATTACGTCAGGTAATTCAGTCATTTCACGAATACCGCCAAGGAATTTCACTAATCGTTCATGTTCTTTTTTCAATTTCGTAACTTCTTTTTTAGGAAGAACGTCAAAAATTCCTTCTTCTTCCATTTTCTCGATTTCTTTCATACGAGCAACACGTTTTTTAATTGTGTCGAAGTTTGTTAACGTTCCACCTAACCAGCGTTGGTTAATGTAGAAGTTTCCTGAACGTTCAGCTTCCTCTTTAATAGCGTCTTGTGCTTGTTTTTTTGTTCCAACAAAAAGAACTTTTCCGCCATTAGCGCCAACTTCACGCATGAACTCGTAAGCTTCTTCTAATTTTTTTACAGTTTTTTGTAAGTCGATAATGTAAATGCCGTTACGTTCAACAAAAATGTATTTTTTCATTTTTGGATTCCAACGGCGAGTTTGGTGTCCGAAATGTACACCAGCTTCAAGTAATTGTTTCATTGAAATTACTGACATGAATTTTCCTCCTAATTATATTGGTTTTGTTCCTCCGCATTTCTCATCTGAATAAGCAACTTAAAGAAAATCTTTAAGCACCACTTATTCATCGAAAATGCGTGTGTAATAATCACACCACTTGGTAATATAACACAATCCCTTTTACTGTGCAAGAAATTTTATGCATTGAACTTTAATAATAGTTCAATTTCCGTTTTTCCTTTTTGCGTGATTTTTGCGATTTCCTCAATCGATTTACCTTCTTGATGAAGAGCAACGATTTTTTCTTTGAGTGTTGGTAATGTCATTTGTAAATTAGTTTCAGTGAGTTTTTGCTGTTTTTCTTCATTTACCGCCTCTTCATTCAACTTCTCTCTATTTGACGTATGGGATTTTTGTTGTTGAATATAGGCATTTTTTGCAACAGCTTTCGGAATCACTTGCAACTTTTCTATTTTTTGATTCCCATTGTTTTCTTCATTTTTTAATTGAACACTGTCTTTATTAATATGATCAGAAATTCGTTTATTTATTTGTTCATTTGCTATGTTATAGCTTTCATTTGGTTGAGGTTTTGATAGCTTTGTTAATTCATCAATAAAACGTTCATTTTCTTCCTTCATTTCCAACAAATAGACGCTAATTGCATTTTCCATTTCTTCCATTAATTTATCTTGCCGCAATTCCAAATCTTTAAATTTAGCGATTTTCGCATTTAGAATGAAAATGAGGAAAAAGCTAATCAATTGAGAAATAATCAATAGAATGATGAATATTGTAGTCATAAAATCTCCTATCCGCTAAAATCTATATACTTTCCTTTATATGGATGTTGTGCTTTCTGCTGTTCTTGTTGTTGTTGTTGTTTCTTTTGTCCATTGTGATTGTTGGATGATTGTTTTCCTTTTCGTTCTTTTTCCTTTTCTTCTTCAGAAACTTCTGAGATTTTTTCGGTGTCATTCACGGTAAGCTGCTTTCTTTCAATCTCTCTTTTTAACGCCTCGTTAGCATTATATTGTTGCTGAACGACGTGCTGTTGATGCTCCCCAACCATTTTCCCAGCGTCAACAGTTTTCGGAATAGCAATTTGTAATTCAACACCTTTTAAACTCATTAGCTCCTCCTAATTTAAGCATTAGCCTCGCTTGATAGCAGTTTTCTTAATTTCAATAACGCTTTTGAGTGGATCTGTGAAATACGAGAAGTGGATAAATCTAACATTTCACCAATTTCCGTCAATGTCATTTCTTCAGAATAAAAAAGACTTAATACGAGTTGTTCCTTCTCACTTAACTTTTTAATATTTTCAGCAAGTTCGTCCACTAGTTCTTTATGAAGCGCCTCTTGTTCAGGTGTTCGTGTATTTTCATCTCGAATGACACAAGCTTTCCCATCAGCATCTTCAGAATCTTGCTGCGTTTCGTTTAGAGATAATATATTTGAAAAGAAATGTTCTTGTACTGTTTGATATACTTCTTCGACAGGCATATTCATATGTTCTGCCAGTTCTTCAGGTGTTGCATGGCGCATTAATTTTTGTTCTAATTGTTCAATTGTAGCTTCCATTTTTTTCGCTTTTTCCCTTGCAGTACGCGGTAGCCAATCCTCTTTTCTTAGGCCATCAATAATGGCTCCCCGTACACGAAAAGATGCGTATGTATCAAATTTTAAATCTCTATTAATATCAAATTTATTTAAAGCATCAAATAGTCCCATCATACCTAAGCTAGTCAAATCATCCCGAGACACATTTTTTGGCAATCCAGTACCTATACGTTGAACATGATAGGACACAAGCGGTATGTATTTTTTTATTAGTAAATTCCCTGCATGCGGATCTCGATCTTTTATCCAGCTATTCCATAATTTTTGTTCATCTAGCTTACTTACCATCGAATCCACCTTTCTTTAACAAACGCTTTTCTTTCCATTATTATACCAAATATAGGTCTAAAAAACACAGCATTCTATAGGACTAAATCATTTACTGACCATTAGGAAATTCCTCTTAATAGATATGAAAAAAGAGCCTAAATTCGGCTCTCTACAATTTATAAAATAGTTCTTAGGTATCTCTTTCTTCTAGCAATCTACGCACGACATCTGCAATTTCTTCTGGATTTTCATCTTGAAAATCATTAGAAGCTCTTTTAAAGCTATTATCCATTTCCTCATCCATTATATTTTCACTGTTCTCAGATGCAACTTCTTCAATAAAATCTGCAAAAAGTGCGTCATCAGGTGTATACAAAATATAGCCTATTAAATACCGTACAGCGAACATTACAACAAAGGCAGCGAGTGCAACAATGAATGAAACAAGCAAAATCTGCGAAGGAAATATAGAAATTTGATACATAATCGCAAAGGTAATGGTAAATGCTATTAAACTACCCCAACAATTATAAAATATAGAGCCATACATCATATTTCACTCACTCCTTTATTGACTGTCCGAATCATTAATTTACTAGTATCAGGATCAAATTCAATCGTCCTACCGCTATTACCACCTGTATCTTCCGCAATGAGAGGAATCCCCAATTCTTTTAATACTTTTTTCACAGCTTCAACGTTGCGAGGACCTATTCTCATCATATTCTTATCTGAAGCAAATTGGAACATTTGGGCTCCACCAGCTATTTTGGCCTTTAACCGATACTTTTGAGCCCCTTCTACTAATAACATCTCTAGTAGACCTTGAATACCAGTATCGGCAAATTTTGCACAATTGATTGTTTCTGAACGGCTTAATGAAGAATCCGGTAACATAATATGAACAAGCCCTGCAACCTTCTTCGTTTCATCATATAAAACGACTCCCACACATGAGCCTAGTCCCGAAGTTCGAATCGTATCCGGAGATTTGACTACATCCATTTGGGCAATTCCAACTTTAACTACCTTTCCTTCCTTCGATGCAAACATACTATTCGACCCCTAACGCCTTAAATATTACGTTAAAAGACTCAGGGTCAGGTAATAATAAAAAGTGCCCTTTCATTTCTGTATTTTCAAGCCCTTCTTCCGAAATGGATGTATTGATGACAATCACATAGTCGCTTACTTGAGAAATTTCAATGAGGCCAATACTAATGATTGCCCCAAACATATCAATGCTTAAACCAGGTACTGTAGGATACATTTTTAATTGCAAAAAATCAGACAAGGCGGATAGATAAGATCCAGATAATATGTTTCCCATTTCTTGCATTGCAGACATTCCGATGAAAGAGCCATTGGATCGAAAATCGAACTGGTCATCTTGAATGAGATGTTGAATGAACCGATTGGCCTGTTCAATCGGTAATATGAAAAACATGCTTCCTTCTAAATCGCCTTCGATTCGCAAGAAAATACCAACAACGACTTTTTCCGGTCCGCCAGCTAAATCCATCATTTCATTAAATGTAATCATTTCTACTTTTGGGACGCGCATTTCGATTTTTTTCTTTAGCAAATCCGATAAAGCAGTCGCTGCATGAGCTGCACCGATATTTCCAATCTCCTTCAGAATATCTAAATGCATAGAATTAATTTTAGGATGCCCCATATGAATCCCTACTTTTTTAATATACTATTCAGATATATTTAATACTTTATCTAAATGTAGCAATATTAATAAACGATTATCAATTTTAGCAACCCCTGAGATGAATGCTTCTTCTATCACACCTACTACTTCTGGTTGAGGTTCAATAGAATTCACTGGAAGATCAATGACATCGTTCGCGGAATCTACTACAAATCCTACTTCCATGTCATCAAACTGAACAATAATAATTCTCACAGATTCAGTATTTTCAGCTGATGGAAGACCAAAACGTTCACGCAAATCGATAATAGGTGTTACAACTCCGCGCAAATTGATGACACCTTTTACGAATTTTTCTGTTCTTGGTACTCGAGTAATATGCATCATTTTCTCAATACCTTGAACTTGGCTTACAGGAATAGCATATTCCTTATCCATTAATTGGAAAACTATTACTTTTATACTTTCTTGCTCCACAACAGTTGCCATTTACAACACCTCATTTCATGGAATTATTTCATTAACGCATTAATATCAATAATTAACGCTACTTGTCCATTACCTAAAATTGTTGCACCTGAAATGGCAAAAATATTTTTTAAATAATTGCCTAATGATTTTAAAACAATTTCTTGTTGGCCAATGAATGAATCAACGACTAAACCAGCTAATTTATCACCTTTTCGAACAATCACAACAGATAAATATTCATCATCATAAATTTCATTGCGCGGTACTTCAAATACTTCATCTAAGAAAATTAACGGAACAACTTTTCCTCGGAAATCAATTACTTTTTGATTATGAGCATTTAAAATCTCAGATTTTTTAATAATTGAAGTTTCGATAATTGATGATAACGGAATCGCATAAATTTCTTTCTCAATTTCTACGAGCATGACAGAAATAATAGATAGAGTTAATGGCAATTGAATGGAGAATTTCGAACCAACATCTTGTTCTGACTCAATAGAAATGCTGCCTCCAAGAGATTGAATCGTTGTTTTTACTACGTCTAAGCCGACACCGCGCCCAGAAACATCCGTTATCTTTTCAGCTGTTGAGAAACCTGATTCAAATATGAGTTCGTTGATTTGCTTATCGGTTAATACTAACGCCGATTCTTTCGTCACAATACCTCGATCGATTGCCTTTTTTAATACTTTATCTTTGTTGATTCCAGCTCCGTCATCTTCTATTTCAATAAATACATAATTTCCGCTATGATATGCCCGTAAGATGACCGTACCTTCTTCTGGTTTACCTTTTGCTTTTCTCACTTCCGGACTTTCGATACCATGGTCTACAGAATTACGGATTAGGTGAACTAACGGATCACCAATTTCATCGATTACTGTACGGTCTAGTTCCGTTTCTGCACCGATAATTTCCAGATTTATTTTTTTATTTAAATCTCTGGATAAAGAACGAACCATTTTAGGGAAGCGGTTAAATACAGTTTCAATTGGAATCATCCGCATTGTAAGGACAATATTTTGTAAATCTCCCATCGTACGGCTCATTCGCTCAACTGTTTCTGTTAATTCTGAATGTTTAACATCTGTCGCAATCGATTGTAATCGTCCACGGTCTATTACTAATTCTTCAAATAGATTCATTAAAATATCAAGGCGCTCAATGCTTACCCGAATCGTTTTTGACTGTGCACTTTGTTTCGTCGCATTCGATTCTTTCTTTAACGGTTCAGACTTTTTCTGCTGTTTTGAAGGTTGTTGTTCAGATTTTTTTGATTCTTGTTGAAGTTGTTCTTTTGAAACCAATTCTTCTTTGCTGGCCTCTTTAATCATTTCTTTCGTCAATGGTATTACTACAACTTTATCAATCTCAGAAACTTTATTAATTTTCTTTTGAATTTCTTCCGCAGAATCTTTCGTAATGAATGTTACTTGGAATGTTTGATCGAACTGTTCTTCCTCAAGCTTTTCAACCGTTGGGAAAGATTTTAATACTTCACCATTTTTTTCTAAAACCTCAAAAACCATGTATACTCGTGCTGCCTTTAATAGACAGTCAGGTCGAAGGGAAACAGTAATTTCATAGACATTAAAACCTTGTTCTTTCGATTGTTGCAATACCGTAACATCGTACTCATCATAAATTAAATATCGGTCAGTAGTAGGTTCTTCCGTGTATACATCTGCTGCTATTTCTTGTTCAGTTGGAGTGCTTGTAGGAATCAGTTGACCTGCTTCAATCGCTTTTAATTTCGATACTATATCGGAAACATCCCGTTTCCCATCACCGCCATTTGCTATATCCACTATCATCGCTTCTAAATGGTCTACCGATTCAAATACAATATCTAATAGATTTGAATCAACAACGATTTTTTCATTTCGAATGGCATCTAGAACGTTTTCCATTTTATGTGTTAAATCCGCTAAGTCTTCAAATCCCATCGTAGCAGCCATTCCTTTTAATGTATGAGCCGAGCGGAAAATCTCATTAACGATGGATAAATCATTCGGATTCTTTTCAAGTTCTAATAATTGATCACTACAAGCTTGTAAATGTTCTTTACTTTCTTCTATAAACATGTCCAAATATTGCTGATTCATTTCCATTCGAAAACACTCCCTTTATGACAAATATTTCATCATTGTCTCTGAAATTTCATCTAAATTGACTACTTCATCAACTAACTTTGTCTCAACGGCAGCTTTTGGCATACCATAAACGATACAAGTTTCAGCTGATTCAGCAATCGCGATGACATTTCCAGATTTCTTCAATGCCATTAACCCTTTAGAACCGTCATTACCCATCCCAGTCATGATGATTGCAATTTTATCTAATTCATTAAACTGGCTAATATTTTCAAAGAGAACATCAACGCTTGGTCTGTGGCCAGCTCTTGGTGGTTCCTGATTATCTAAAACAATTTGATAATGTTGGCCATTTTTTTTCATTTTTAAATGGTAACCACCTGGTGCAATATAAGCAGTTCCTTTTTCAACAATTTCACCCTGTTCAGCTTCCTTCACTCGGATTTTACTAAGATGGTTTAACCTGTCTGCTAATGATTTTGTAAACCCTGGTGGCATATGTTGAACAATTAATATGGGTGCCGATAAGGATTCAGGCAAATTTGTAATCACTTCTTGCAAAGCTCGTGGCCCACCAGTTGATGTACCTATTAATACAATCTTCTCTGAAGTTTTTGTCCAATTTTTATTACTAGTAGATGAAAATTCTGTTACTACATGCGTTTCATTAGTGTTTAGGGTTGTTTCTTGTTGAATATTGTTTATATAATGTTTTTTTGGATTAATTTGCTTTCTTAATTTTTCAATCGGAATTTTTGAAGCGAGCTCTACTTTTCGAATAAGCTCGTCCTTAACTTTATGTAAATCAAGAGAAATCGTGCCCCCAGGTTTTGTCACAAAATCAACTGCCCCATATTCCATTGCCTGCAATGTTTTCTGAGCACCTTTTTCAGTAAAACTGGATATCATAACGACAGGAACAGGGGAAACTTCCATTATATGCTTTAACGTTTCAATACCATTTAATTCCGGCATTTCAACATCCATTGTGACAACATCTGGGTTTAGTTGTTGAATTTTTTGAATGGCATCCTTTCCATTCCTTGCTGTACCAATTACTTCAATCGATGGATGTTGATGAAAGAAATCACTGATTACTTTCCTCATGAAAGCGGAATCGTCTACTATTAGCAATTTATGTTTTTTCGAAGGTTCCAATTAATCACGACCTTTCGAGAAAATACGTTTTAGTCTAGTTATAAATGAATTGGATGGAAGAGGAATCTCTTCTCCTAACTTTTTATGAATAAAACGATTTACAATTTCATGTAATGATTTTGAAATTTGAGCATTTGGATATGAAATTGAAAAAGGTACTTGCTCAATCACTGCTTTTCTGACTGCACTATCCTCTGGCAACCAACCAAGAATCACAACTTCTTTTGATAAAAATTTCAACATTGCATTTTTTAGCCTCTGCAACGTTTCCCTTCCTTCTTCATTTGAAAACGCTCGATTACATAATAGATAAAATGTTTTGCTCGGTTCTTTTAAATAAATGAATTTCATCATTGAATAGGCATCTGTAATCGAAGTTGGCTCAGCAGTTGTGATTACAATGACTTCCTCAATGGACGTAACCACATCTAGCGCCCAATTTGTTGCTCCTGCTCCCATATCGAATAAAATATAATCATAATTTTTCTGCAATTCTTCAAATGCATGTATGAAGGCATCAAACATCTCTTCTGACCATTCAATGACCGATGAAAAACCGGAACCTCCGGAAATGTAATGAATGTCTTGTGGACCTGCATAAATGATTTCTTCGAATGAAACATGTCCTTCTAAATAGTCCTTCAAATTATATTGAGCCTGTTTTCCTATTAAAATGTGAACATTTGCCATTCCGAGATCCATATCTAATATGACAACTTTTTTCCCACGTTTCGCTAGATTAATAGCAAAGTTTGTTGTAAAATTACTCTTTCCTACTCCGCCTTTACCGCTAACAACAGCGATGGATCTCCCTAATGCACCTTGACGCTCCAACATTTTCATTCGCAATTTTTCTGCTTGATCTCTCATTTGAATTCTCCTTGAAAGAACAATTCAAGTAATTTGTCTGCAGTTGCTTCTTCAATATCTTCCGGTACTTCTTGCCCAGTTGTATAGTAAGCAAGTCCTTTATTATATTTAATCATTAAATTATACATCGCGCCAATAGAATTTGTTTCGTCAATTTTAGTGAAGACAAACTTCTCAACAGGTAATTCATTAAATTGTTCGATAATCGTTTCGATATCTTTCTCTTTAGCAGTCAAAGATAGAACAAGATAAGATTCAACTTCTTCATCGAAAGAAATCAGTTTCTTTAATTCATTCACATATTTTGCTTCTTTATAGTTGCGCCCAGCTGTATCAATGAACACTAAATCTAAATGTTCAAATTTTTTAATTGCTTCTTTATAATCATTGAAGTTGTAAACAATCTCTACGGGGGCTTGAAGAAGATTAGCGTATGTTTTTAACTGTTCGATTGCTGCAATTCGATATGTATCGGTTGTTATAAATCCGATTTTTTTCTTCTTCTCCAAAACACTTCGAGCTGCCATTTTAGCAATCGTCGTTGTTTTTCCTACCCCTGTCGGACCTAAGACACACACGTATTTTTTCTCATAGGATAAACCTCCTAATGGGAGGGGAGAAAGTTTCGCTTGTAAAACTTTTTTTGCAATGTTTTTTATTTCTTGATTAGATATTTCCTTCGTCGTTTGCATATGTACAAAAAGCTCATCACAAATGGCCGTGATGAGCTCTTGATTAAGCTCTTGACGTTTCATATATTCAGCAAATGGTTTAAGTTCATCAGGCAATGAAGATTGAATTGATTCATGTTTCATTGATTGTAATATTTTTTTTAAGCTGGCAATCTCTTCTTTTAGCTCCGAAACATTTCCTGCTACAGGTTGTTCGTCTTTTTTTGGAACGATGGGCTGAACTTTCACAGGGCTATCCATTTGTTCTGGCATATCAAATTTTGGACGTTCAACTACGTCAATTCCAGCCAGAACCTCAAAATTTTTCTGTCTTATCAAACCGAAAAATTTCTTTTTGACAATTACTTTAGAATTGATGATGACAGCATCTTCACCTAATTCTGAACGCACTTGTTTCATCGCTTCAGCAATAGAAGGTGCTATATATTTTTTCATTTTCATTCAACGGTCACCACCCCAACACTTTGGATTTCAACGTTGGCATCCAATTCGTTATAAGACAATATAGGAATTTGTGGGAAATATCGTTCCGTTAATTGTCTTAAATACATTCGAATACCTGGTGAACATAAAATAATTGGCGTTTGTTCCATGTATGAAACTCTTTCCACTTCTTTTGCAATGGACTCAAGAACGTTTTGAGATTCTTGCGGATCCATCGCCAAGTAATTTCCATGTTCTGTTTGCTGAACGCTATCTGCAATGATTTTTTCTAATTTTGCCGGAACGGTAATTACTTTTAATTGCGATCCGTCTTGTACATATTGCCTTGTAATTTGTCGTGCAAGGGCTTGTCTTACGTATTCTGTTAGTACATCCGTGTCACTTGTCAATTTTGCATAATCTGCCAAAGTTTCAAAAATAACTGGTAAGTTGCGAATCGAAACATGTTCCTTTAATAATTTTGCGAGTACTTTTTGAATTTCACCAATCGATAATGGGGTTGGTGTTAGTTCGTCGACTAAAATAGCATGTGTTTCTCTCAAATGATCGATCAGTTGCTTTGTTTCTTGTCGACCGAGTAGTTCATGAGCGTTTGCACGAATGACTTCTGTTAAATGTGTGGATACAACACTTGGCGGGTCAACAACAGTAAATCCTCGCATCTCCGCCTCTTCTTTTACTTCCTCAGTAATCCATTTTGCAGGGAGACCAAAAGATGGTTCAATTGTATCAATACCTTCAATCGAATCGTCATCACCAGGGCTCATCGCTAAATAATGGTCTAATAATAATTCTCCCCTTGCCATTTCATTTCCTTTAATTTTAATACGATACTCATTCGGCTGTAATTGGATGTTATCTCGAATGCGTACAACAGGAATTACAAGACCTAGTTCTAATGCAAGCTGACGACGAATCATCACAACTCGGTCAAGCAAATCCCCGCCTTGCTGCGCATCAACTAAAGGAATTAAACCATAACCAAATTCAAATTCAATTGGATCAACATTTAATAAATTGACAACATTTTCTGGACTCTTCATTGTATCGGTTACTTGTTCTTCCTCAATTTCCAACAATTCTTCTGGGTCCTCTTCTTTTTTGCGACTCATTAAAAAGGCTCCAATGGCAAGTAATGCAGCAATTGGAATTGTAATCCAGTCAGGAATCGGAGTAAAGAGGCCAAGCAAGAAAATGGTTCCCGCTGCTACATAAAGCAATTTCGCTTGAGAGAATAATTGCCCTATTATATCTTCTCCGAGATTACCATCGCTTGCTGCTCGAGTTACTACGAGACCTGTTGCTGTTGATACAAGTAAGGCTGGAATTTGAGCAACGAGACCATCACCGACTGTTAATTTTGAGAAGTGGTCTGCCGCTTCAGAAAAAGAATATCCCATTTGTAACATCCCAATAAACAAACCAAAAATTAAGTTTATAAATACCATGATGATGGAAGCAATGGCGTCACCTTTTACAAATTTCGTAGCACCATCCATCGCCCCATAGAAATCTGCTTCTTTCGCAACTTTATCGCGACGTTCTCGTGCTTCCTTTTCAGAAATTAATCCTGCATTCAAATCTGCATCAATACTCATTTGCTTACCAGGCATCGCATCTAACGTGAAGCGTGCTGCTACTTCCGCAACCCGTTCTGAACCTTTCGTAATAACGATAAAGTTCACAATGACAAGCAACATGAAAATAACTAAACCAACTAGTATATTACCGCCCGTTACGAATTCCCCGAACGTTTCAACGACGTCACCTGCATCTCCTTGGGAAAGAATGGCACGAGTAGTTGAAATACTCACACCAAGTCGGAACAACGTCAAAATCAATATAATTGACGGGAAAATCGCAAATTGCAACGCCTCTTTCATGTTCATTGCAGTGAGCAATACAAGTAAAGAAAGCGTAATATTAATGATGATTAAAAAACTTAGCAACCATGTTGGTAGAGGGATTACGAGCATCGCTACTATTACGATGATAAATGCTAATACTCCTAAGTCGCGAAATTTCATGTTTTTCCCTCCTACAAACTAAATTTTACGTTTAACTCGATAAACATAAGCTAATATTTCTGCCACTGCTTTGAAAAATTCTTCAGGCACTTCTTCACCAATTTCCACTTGATCATATAGCGCCCTTGCTAATGGTCGATTTTCTACCATGACGATATCATTTTCCTTTGCAATTAATTTGATTTTTTGTGCTACAAAGTCGACACCTTTTGCAACGACTTTAGGAGCTTCCATGGACTCATCATCATATCTTAAGGCAACTGCAAAGTGAGTTGGGTTTGTAATAACCACATCCGCTTTCGGAACTTCTTGCATCATGCGTCGCATAGCCATTTCTCTCTGCCGTTGCTTAATTTTCGATTTGATGAGTGGGTCCCCTTCCGTATTTTTATACTCATCTTTAATGTCCTGTTTCGACATTCTTAATTTTTTTTCATAATCGAATTTTTCATATATGTAATCAAGAATAGCGACTAATAGTAAGGCAATGGCACTAGCGATGCCCATCATAGCCGTTAGTTTTGCAACTATTATTAATGCTTCCCAAGGGCTATGAAATGCTAAAGACAATACATCGTCAAAATTAAGCCAAATAACAAATCCAGTTACTGTCCCAATAAATGCTACTTTTAACAAAGACTTAATTAAGTTCACAATAGCTCTTAATGAAATAATTTTCTTAATCCCTTTTATTGGATCAATCTTTTTCAAATCAAATTTCATTGTTTCTGTTGTAAACAAGAAACCAAATTGTAAAAAGTTAGAGAACATTGCCACAACCATTGCTACTACCATCACCGGTAATAAAATGACAGCCATTTCTGAAATAGAATCAACATAGATATTCATGATGGTATCGACTGTCACTGTCTCAAAAAGTATGTATTTTTCAAAGGCTTGTATAAAAAAAGAAAGGAGACCTTTAAACATAAACGGTGCCATAAAGGTGAGAAAAAGAAAAAGGATTAAAAACAAAATCGCTGACGAAAAATCTTGGCTTTTTACAACTTGTCCCTTTTTTCGAGCATCTTTCCGTTTCTTTGGAGTCGCTTTTTCTGTTTTTTCACCAGCAAAATATTGTAAGTCTAAAGGAAGCAGTAACTTCAAATTATGCACCACCTAAAAACTGCATGAATTCACGCATAACGGTAATCATTAATTCAATCACCTTTTGCATCACTTCAATCATAATCCCCATTGAAATGAACAATACAAGAAATCCTACGATAATCTTTAATGGAAATCCGAT
The DNA here is from genome assembly GCF_012396605.1 of Ureibacillus thermosphaericus. Taxonomy (GTDB): domain Bacteria; phylum Bacillota; class Bacilli; order Bacillales_A; family Planococcaceae; genus Ureibacillus; species Ureibacillus thermosphaericus. The sequence continues at coordinate 17,150 of NZ_JAAXPW010000001.1, read as the reverse complement.
AATAAAAATATTTAATTGAGGAACCGTTTTTCCGGTAATACCAATAGCAAGCGTTAATAAAAACAATGCTGCTACTAAAGGTGCTGACATTTGAAAAGCAACCGAAAAGACTACAGCAATCAACTTTACTGTAAATTCCGCCATGCCAGCATCCCCAAAGTTCGGAAAATGATTAATTGGAATAAACTGATAACTATAGTAAATTCCATCTAAAATAAGGTGGTGACCGTTAGTAGCAATTAATAAATATAAAATTAGTAAGTTAAAAAATTGTCCCATCATTGGACTTTGTGCACCGGTAAGCGGATCAACGATATTTGCCATGGCAAATCCCATTTCAAAATCGATAAAACCACCAGCTATTTGTACGATGGATATTATGATGGTTGCAGCTAATCCAATAATAAGCCCAATCATCGCTTCTTTCATAATAAGCAATATGTAATTCCCATCAATTGGAATCACTTCTGTTTGAATCGTATAATACATCATCCAAGCAAGCATTAAAGCTAACAAAATTTTTAATTGGGGTGGTATCGTACGATATGAAAAAAAAGGGACGGTAACAAAAAATGCAGAAATCCTTACAAACATTAATAGGAATACAGAAAATTGTGGTATGATTTCTAACATTTATGTCACCCTATGTATCGCGTTAAGTTGTTCAAGATGTCAATAAAGTATTCTGACATTTTTGACACCATCCATGGTCCAAAAAATACGATGGCTACTAACACCGCAATTATTTTCGGAGCAAACGCCAATGTTTGTTCTTGAATAGACGTTGTAGCTTGGAAAATGCTGATGATTAGACCAGTAACTAAAGCGACTAACATTAGTGGACCTGCAACTAAGAGGACAACCCATACCGCTTGTTCAGCTATTTGAATGACTGTTAATTGTGACATTGAGTTTCCTCCCTTAGAAACTTTGGAGTAAAGATTTAATGACTAAATACCATCCATCGACAAGTACAAATAATAAAATCTTAAATGGCAACGAAATCATGACAGGCGGTAACATCATCATCCCCATAGACATGAGTACACTTGCTACAACCATATCAATGACAATAAACGGAATGAAAATCATAAATCCCATTTGGAAAGCGGTTTTCAATTCACTCAAAGCATAAGCCGGTACCAATATGGTTAAAGGAATCTCCTCAATGGATTGTGGTCTTTCTGCTTGACTATATTGTAAAAACAGTTCCAAATCTCCTTGTCTTGTATGTTTTGCCATAAATTCCTTAAATGGAAGACTTGCTCTAGAATATGCTTCTTCAAGGCCAATCTCTTCGTTAAAGAGCGGTTGCAATGCTTCATCATTTACTTGTTGGAAGGTTGGAGCCATAATAAAGAAAGTTAAAAATAATGCTAACCCAATAATTACTTGATTGGGAGGCGTTTGATTCGTCGCTAAAGCTGTCCGAGTAAACGAAAGGACTATGACGATACGTGTAAATGATGTCATTAAAATTAAAATACTTGGTGCAAGTGATAATACTGTCAATAATAATAGTAATTTTACAGAAGTAGCGACGTTCGTAGGATCAGAGTCAGAAAAGAATGAGATAAATTGTTCCATTATTTATCGTGCTCCTTTTCCTTCCATTTTTCGAGCTCGTCGCGACGCATCTTTTGAATTTCAGATAAACGCTGATTTAACATATTCCCGAAATCTGAATGATTACTATTTTCACGCGTTTTTGACTGCCCTTTCAATTTTTTAAATAATTCTGCAATGAATGGTGGACTTGTTGTTAACATTTGTTTTTCATTGTAAAGATTAAGCAACTTGTCAATTTCATCACGATTTGAAATTTCCTTAATGAGTTCTACATTTTCACCTACACCAACGATGTACAGCTTATCTCCAATTTGCAAAATTTGAACAGACTTTTGTGAACCTACTGAAATACCACCGATATTTCGAACAATTTGATTTTGTTGAAAATGATAGCTTTTTTTATTAATAAACTTTAACACCCAAATTAATAATAAGAGTACAAAAATGAGTGCGAGTAGCATTTTGATATAATCCCAAGCTGTAAGACCTACAGCTGCCGATTGTTTGACAGCTGTAGAATCTTGATTGAAAGTTTCAGGATTATCAAAATAGCCTTCGTCAATCATTTTATTTTTTTGGTTCGCAAAAGTGAGCTGTGCTGGAGCAGTCATTATAAAAACTGCGAACAACATAAGGACAATGCTAATTTTTTTATAAAGGTTTTTCATCTTTCCTATCAACCTATTGCTTTTTGGATTGCTTCAATAACACGATCTGCTTGGAATGGTTTTACGATAAAGTCTTTCGCACCCGCTTGGATGGCATCAATGACCATCGCTTGTTGACCCATAGCTGAACACATAATTACAACAGCGTTTGGATCAATCGATTTAATTTGTTTCAATGCTGTTATGCCGTCCATTTCTGGCATCGTGATGTCCATTGTCACTAAATCTGGTCGCAATTCATTATATTTTTCTACAGCCTGCATTCCATCTGCTGCCTCTCCAACTACTTCATAGCCATTCTTCGTCAAAATATCTTTAATCATCATGCGCATAAATGCTGCATCGTCAACTATTAAGATTTTTTTAGACATAGTAAGATTCCTCCATTATTACATCTATCTTAGATTATTGATGCGTTCTTTCTGACTGATAATATCTGTAATTCTCACACCAAAGTTTTCATCAATGACTACAACTTCACCCTTCGCAATTAGACGATTATTTACCAATATATCAACTGGCTCACCAGCAAGACGATCTAGCTCTATAATGGAACCTGAAGCTAATTGTAAAATTTCTTTCACTGAATGCTTCGTCCGTCCTAATTCAACAGTTACTTGTAAAGGAATATCAAGTAACATATTTAAATTTCGAGCTTCTGCCTCTGTCATCTTCGGTTGTTCAAATGTTGCAAATTGTGCTTGTTGAACATTTACCGGCTGAGGTTTTGGTTGTGAATAAGTTGTAAAACTTGGTATTTCATGAGTAGTAGCAGCTTGCTGCTGATATACTGGTTGATTAGCCTGTTGTATTGGTTGTTCCAATTGCGATGTTGTGCTTTGTTGCATTGGCGATGCAGTTAATTGTTTCGGCTCAGCTTGTGCATGAGGTTGTGCCTCAGGTTGATTCGCATCTGCATTTTCACCGAATAAGGATTTTACAAGCTTTTTACTTAGATCTAATGGTAGTAATTCCATGATTGTAGAATCTACTAAATCCCCGATGAGTAAACGGAAGGAAACTCTTACCAATATTTCATCATCAGGAATATTCTCTTCACCTTCATTTTCCTTAATATTTAGTAAAGCTAGAGAAGGTGGTGAAATATCTACTTTTTTGTTAAACATCGTAGACATGGAGGTTGCAGCTGAACCCATCATTTGATTCATCGCTTCTTGAACAGCACTTAATTGGATTTCTCCTAAATCTGGGTTCGGATTGCGTCCATCTCCTCCAAGCATTAAATCTGCAATGATTGCAGCGTCTGATTGTTTAATGACTAATAAATTCACACCGCTTATACCAGTTGTATATTCTACTGATACAGCAACATATGGATGTGGAAATTCTTCTTCCAAATTATTTCTATTAATTAGTGACACTACAGGAGTTGTTATTTCAACTTTTTGCCCTAACAATGAAGATAGTGCAGTTGCTGAGCTCCCGAAAGAAATATTTCCTATTTCACCTAACGCATCGCGTTCCATTTCTGTTAAATAATCTTCAACAACTAATTTTTCGTTTGAATTTGTTTTAGAATTTGAAGCCATTTCCTCGATTTTATCATCTAGTGTTTCACCTCGAAGTAGGGCTTCAATTTCTTCTTGGGAGAGCATATCATCACTCATCTTCTTCTCCTCCTTTCAAAGTCTCAATAATCTGAACTGCCATTTTTTTCTTTAATTTACCCGGCTGAACAGTAAATTTTGGAATATCTCCAATTCTAAGAATTAATGGATCAGAAATTTTCTGATCGAGCTGGATGACATCACCGATATTCATCGTTAAAAAGTCTTCGATTGAAATCGTAGATGTACCGAGTTCAGCTACGAGCTGTAAGTCAGATTGTTTTACTTTTGTTTCTAACGCTTTGATTTGTGCTTCTGTTGGCTCTTTTGTATTCGATTGCATCCAGTATTGGACAGACAAATTATGTATAATTGGTTCCAATACGACATGTGGAATACAAATGTTAATCATGCCAGAAGTTTCACCAATAACGGTATTCATTGAAATAACGATTACTGTTTCATTTGGTGAAATCATTTGTAAAAATTGTGGGTTCACTTCGAGTTCAACAAGCATTGGGTCAATTTCAGCGATATTTTCCCAAGCTTCACGCAAATTATCGAAGGAACGTTCAAATAAGTTTGTCATGATTTTTTGTTCGATTTCAGTTAAATTGTCAACATTTGAATAACTTGTACCGCTACCACCCATGAGGCGATCTAACATGGAGTAAGCAATGTTTGGATTGATCTCCATTAAAATATTACCATCTAAAGGCGGTACTTCAAATACATTTATTAATGTCATATTTGGAATCGAGCGAACAAATTCTTCAAAGGGAATTTGGTCAACAGATGCTACAGAAATTTGTACATATGTTCTAAGTTGAGCAGAAAAGAATGTAGTTAAAAGTCTTGCAAAGTTTTCATGAATTCGCGTCAGACTTCGAATTTGATCCTTTGAAAAACGAAGGGCACGCTTGAAATCATAAACTTTGACTTTTTTCTTTTCTTCTTCTTTTTTCATTTCATCTGCTGACATTTCCCCAGTAGAGATTGCTGAAAGCAGCGCATCGATTTCCGATTGGGATAATACATCACCTGGCATTTGACCACCTCCATTTCAACAGATTTCTTTACTGAATGATGTAGGAGGTAATGTATACTTGTTGCACTTCACCCTCTTGCATCAATTCATTTAATCGGGCTTTAATCGTTGATTCTAATAGAATTTTTCCTTCTTTTCCTTTTAGGTTTTCCTCCGTTAATTCAGATAGTTCCTCTATGATAATGTTATTTGTTTGGAAGTCGCGTTTAGCTAGTTCCTTTGCTGCTTTAGGGCTATCTGTTTGGATTTTCAATTCAATGCGAATATAATTTCCATCTGCTAAATTGGTCGTTATTTCAGGTACATCTACGCTAGATTCGATAATTTTATCGATGGTTGGTTCGAGGGTTGTAGATTGTTTATTGAATTGAGTCAATAAAACTACAAGTACAACCCCAATTAACGTAATCGACACTAAAATGATGAGCATTACTGTTAATAATTTATTATTCTTCATTTTCATCACCTCGTAGATGGGGGTTAGAAAGCACTTGAATCGTGCGATAATAATTTGTCACTTTTTTTCTAACTTCTTCTTCAGTTTCCTTTACAATATATTTCCGCCCAGTCGTTAGCGTAATGGTCGTATCTGGAAAGGATTCGACTGTTTCTATGTATAAAGCATTCAATGAAAATGTTTTGCCATTAAGGCGTGTTAGTTGAATCATTGAAATAGGGCCGGGAAGGATAGAGCCGGCCCGACCCTCCTTTTCTTTAAAATAATCCAAAGACTAGTAAGTTAAAAGATTACTAGATTGATTATCGTTTTAAGTTCACTAATTCTTCTAAAATTTGATCGGAAGTTGTAATTACGCGAGTATTTGCTTGGAAACCGCGTTGTGCCACAATCATTTCCGTAAACTCTTCTGATAGGTCCACATTTGACATTTCAAGGAACCCAGATTCGATAGAGCCTATACCTGCTACGGTTGCAACTTGTGTATAGGCAGCTCCTGAGTTATTCGTTTCTTGATAATAGTTGTTTCCAACTTTTTGAAGACCACCTGCGTTAGGGAATTTTGCCAACACAATTTGCCCTGCCCATTTTAATTCACCATTTGCATCAACAAATGTCACAGTACCATCTTGCCCGATACTCATTTCTGTTGCATCTGTAGGAATTCGAATTGGTTTATATATAACATCCATACCATCAATTTCATCTTCAACTGGTGTAATCCATGCAGGATCGTCAGATGGTGATAAATCCTCATTACCGTCTATGTCTGTGTTTTTCCCAGGTATTGTAGGGAAATCTAATGAGTTAATAACATCGTCACCATTTTCATCATCGACTACAGGTGCTACACCAACTAAATATTTCCCTTCAGCATTGACAAGGTATCCTTCATCATCCAAATAAAAATTCCCCGCTCTTGTATATAAAATATTCGTGAAGTTAGTTTCACCTACCCCCTCATCACTAATCTCTTCAGCAACATCTGGTTCATCTGAGCTATATCGTTTAAAATCAATTACTGTATCAGCCACCATAAAGAACCCGTCACCTGAAATCGCTAAGTCAAGAGTGCGAGAAGTAGATTGAAGGGCTCCAGTAGAATGAATGACATCAATTGCTGCCATTGTAGAACCTAATCCTACTTGTTTTGGATTGACACCTCCACGTGTTGCTGTTGCACCGGAAGCACTACCGATGTTTTGAGAAATCATTTCTTTAAATACTGTTCTACTTTTCTTGAATCCATATGTGTTAACATTGGAAATGTTGTTCCCAATAACATCTAATTTTGTTTGATGGTTTCTTACTCCGGAAATAGCAGAGTACATTGAACGTAGCATGTTTTTCCTTCTCCTTTCGATTGTATATTGTTTGCTTCTGTCAGTCCGCAAACGAAGGCATCCAGATTGGTCCTGCCTTAAAGTACAATAGTGCCATCAATATTTGTAAATAATTGTTCTTTTGCTTCATCTCTCTCCATTGCTGTAATGACTGTTCCATTTTTAGCGCTCACGATTAACGCAGCTTGATCCATTAATACGAGTGGTTGTTTAATCCCTTTCGAACGAGCTTCAATTACTTTGTCCGTAATTTTTTCCCACTCTTCTTCTGAAATTTGAATATTTCGTTCCCGAATTCTTTCATTAGCATGTTTGCTTATTTTCAGTTCATTTTTCGCTTGTTCAAAATGCTCAATGAAGCTTGTCGTCTTTTTTTCTGTTGTTGGTTTCGAGCTATGTTTTAGATGAATCGGTTGTAATGGTACGTGCTGAAATTGTATTCGATGCATGGATTCACCAACCTTATTCACTGACAATTTCAAATTGCTCTTTCTTTAACCGAACTTGGTTATCTAAAATATATTCAATTGTTTGATTGTTTGTTGTCACAGCTTCGATGATTCCTTGAACAAACTCACCGTTTTCATTTTGGTATTTGACAGTTTTTCCAATAAGTTTACTTGCCTCTACTAGAGGATTTTCAACTACAGGTTTTTCGCTATTCTTTTTTAAAATAGAAGAAATATTGCCTGCAGTAATTTCTTTTCCATCATCTAATATAAACAATGGCATGCCGTTTTTAAATTTTATTTCAACGATAACCCCTTGGCCTTCGTTAATAATCGGCTTTCCTTTTTCATCCAATTTATCGGTAATTTCATGCCATTTTACTTCTTGCCCTATGAAAGATGTGTATGCCATCAATTGCGTTTGCAATTGTGATTCGAGCAAATCCTCCATTGCTTTCGTCATGTTCTGCATTTGTTCTAATGTTGAAAACTGAGCCATTTGAGCAATGAATTCTTTATCTTCTACTGGATTAGTTGGATCTTGATGCTGCAACTGAGTGATTAGAATTTTTAGAAAATCATCTTTACCAAGGATAGAGTTTCCTGTACGTTTTTCTACTTTTTTATTGTTAGATAAATAGTAATCATTTGTGATTTTTGACATTTCTGCCATATGCTACACTTCCTCATTTACTAAAAATTCTTTAAAAGACAGTTTTTCATCATCTTGCTGCTCTTCTGAATCTTTATCATTTTCTTCAGACTGTTGCTGACCTTTAAACATATTGTTAAATAAATTTTGGTCGCGTAAATCCGTCTCTTGTAAACTTTGTTGAATATCGATTCGATCAAGTTGAATGTTTTGTTGAACAAACGCTTGCTTTAATTGATGAATTTGACTATCCAGTAATTCTTTTCCAAGTGCAGTTGAAGCAAGCAATCTAGCAGAAATCACACCGTCTCTTTGTACTAATTCGATTCGAATAGATCCTAAATGTTCAGGATAAAGTTTTAATAATAATTTCGTTGTTCCTTGAGAATTGGATATTTGGCTACGTTGTAATATCGATTCAATTTGTTTTACTAATGATTCAGCCTGTGATCCATTATTTGTATTTGGCAAAGTAATCGTAATTGTTTTCGTTTCCGAATTTTGATGTAAAGAAATATTGGAAGTTGTATGAGCGTTAGAATCAACTTCTGTTTTTACCTGTTTAACTACGACTTGCTGGAAATTTTCTAATGAAAATTTGCCAGTTGATGTTGTCATTTCCTTTATAATTGTTTTTTCAATATTCAGTAAGAACGTTTTTAAGTTAGAAATCTGTTCTTGTTGTTCTAATTTTAATTGAGACTGTTCGCCAACTAATTGGGCTAATTTTATTACTTGCAAAAATTTCACTACATCTCTTTGTAATCCATTCTCTTCGCCAAATAAAATTGAAGTCATTTTGTCCAACAATTGCGACTCAACGTTGGCGTTTAAAGACTGCTGTTCATGATTTACGAGATGAATGAAATCCCAAATATTATCGATGCGAACTTCTTCTCCCAAAAGCTCTTGAGCAATTTCATTTAGTTGCTCAGTATTCATATTTAATAGTGTTAAAATGTCATCGATGTTTGACATTAATTCTTCTATTGTAATTACTTGCTCTTCTTCACCTTGGGAGAGTATAATCAATCCTTCATCGTTAGGAATTTCGAGTAAATCAAATATGTCTTCTACGGAATCAGCTTTTAATAGTGGTTGAATTTCTTTTTCTACCGTTTCCATAATTCCGGATGACATTTTCTCTTCACTTTGAACAACCTTATTAAAAACATCACCAAACTTACTAAAACCTTCTTTGTTTTTGAAAACATTTTGCTGTCCTTTTATGGATCCTAACGATTGGGATTGAGATATAATAAAGGGCATTCCTATACTCATTCTTTCACCTCCTTTCTAGTCGGTATTTGATTCTTTGTTTTTAGATAATAATTCTGTATATCTTGCAGCCTCTTTCGGATCCATTTTCGCTAAAACTTGAGAAAGTGTATCTGGCTTCAAATTCGATAATATTTCCAACGCTTGTTCATCTTTCATTTCTACAATGATTGGTGCAACAGCTTTGGCCGACATTTTTTCATAAGTGTTAACAATTTCTTTCAAATCTTTTTTTGATTCTTGTTTTCCAGATTCTAATTCTTCAATTCTTTTTCGCAATTCTTTCTGTATTGCTATATGATTTTCGTTCTCAGCTAAAGCAGTATCCAATTCGCTTTGTAATTTTTCAATTTGCGCATCTTTTTCTTGAATTTGCGCTTGTAATTCAACAATTTTATTGTCCATATCAATAGCGCTGGCAGGTGTTTCTTCGTCAGTACGAGGCAACATTTCAGAAGCCTTTTCAAAGATGTTCGTATTTGTAAATTGAGCAACGACGAGCAAAATGGCTATAACGAATAGTAGCGGAATAATCACCCAAGCGAAGAATTTTTGAAAAAATCCTGGTGATTTTTTTTCCATAAAATCTTCAGTATAATCATTTTTCAGCTTTTTGTTCACTTTCACCATAAAATCACCTAAATATCTTCTTGTTGTACATAAGTGAGGAAATCTCGTCCAAGTGTTGGGCCTCTAGGCGATTTTGTTCCTCTTGAAATGCACTATAATCCTTCTCTCGCATTTTTTCATACTTACGTACTTCCAAGTTTTTTTCTACTAATTTTTGTTCATACCATTGCATTTTTACACGTGCTTGTTTTACTTTTTGTTGTACTTCATCAATGGTATGTTCCAAACTATCAATAAACTTTGCAAAATGGTGGATTTCATCAATCGTTAGTCCATTTTTTAACCGCTCATTTTGATATTCAATTAAGTTTTCTTTTTTCTTTAACAATTCATATAATTGTGTCGCTACTTTTTCAAAAGATCGAACCGATTCTTTGTAAGCCATTTCTGTTTGCTGTTTTTCTTGTTCGCGAATTGTTAATAGTTTTTCAAATCGATACGTATATTGAACCATTATTTGCCACCGCCATTCGCTAAAGCAATTAGTTCGTTAACACTTTCTTCAAGTGTTACTTTTTCTTTAAATCCTTGTTTTAAAAATTGAGTAATAAGGGGTTCATAATAAATCGCTTCGTCAATTTCTTTCGACGTTCCTTTTTTATAAGCCCCAATGTTTATTAAATCTTCTGATTTTGCGTATGTATAATACAATTCTCTAATTCTCTCAGCAGCTTTTACATGTTCTTCAGAAGAAATATGATTCATTAAACGGCTGACACTTTTTAGTACGTTAATAGCCGGATATTGTCCCTTATTTGCTAAGGTGCGGTCTAATACGATATGTCCATCTAAAATACCTCGAACCGCATCTGCAATTGGTTCATTCATATCATCCCCATCAACAAGCACCGTATAAAAGGCCGTTATACTCCCTTTCATGCTTGTCCCGGTTCTTTCTAACAATTTCGGTAATATTGAAAAGACTGATGGCGTATAACCTTTTTGAGCAGGCGGTTCACCTGTTGCTAATCCAATCTCCCGTTGTGCCATTGCAACACGAGTAACAGAATCCATCATTAACATGACATTTAAACCTCGTTCTCGGAAATACTCAGCAATGGCTGTCGCAGTAAAAGCACCTTTTATCCTCATTAATGCAGGCTGATCACCTGTAGCTGCAATCACGATGGATCGTTTTAATCCTTCTTCACCTAAATCACGTTCGATAAACTCCCTCACTTCTCTGCCGCGCTCACCAATAAGAGCTATCACATTTAAATCTGCTCTTGTGTTACGTGCAATCATGCCGAGAAGAGTACTTTTACCCACACCAGAACCTGCAAAAATACCAACCCTTTGTCCGCTTCCTACCGTCAGCATCGCATCAATGGCTTTTACTCCCACTTCCAATTGCTGATCAATGGGCGGACGATGCAAAGGATTTGGAGGTTCGTTTTCTGTAGGTACCGAAACTAATCCTCTCGGAAGAGAAGTCCCATCAAAAGGGTTGCCTAGCGAATCTAGTACTTTTCCAATTAATTCAGGACCGACTTTAACTTCTAATGGACTTCCTGTTCCTTCCACTAAACAGCCAATGGAAATTTCTCGTACGGAAGTAAAAGGCATTAACATAACATACTCATCTTTAAAGCCTACTACTTCCGCTAAAATTACTTCGTGCCCTTTTTTCGTACGAACATGAATTTTGCATACGTCATTGATGGAACATTCTGGACCTTGAGATTCTATCAATAGTCCGACAACTCTCGTAACTTTTCCATATTTTTTGAACGTGTCGATGGCAGGTATATTGTTGACCAAGTCAGCCGCTTTCATCGGAATCAATCCTTACTCTCCAAAATTTCGCTAAGCTTTAAGCGCAATTCTTTCAATTGTTCATCAATTGATAATACGATGCGCCCATGATTTGTTTCAATGTAGCTATCTGTATCGTTCAAATCTTCATTTACAAAGATTAAGAACGGAACATCCGGCGGGAACATTGCTGCTAGTTCATCTCGATTTTCAGTTACCAACTTGTAATATACTGGTGATAAATATAGTTTAATTTCTTTGCTTTCTTGCGCTTCTTTTAAACCTCTTCGAACTATGGATAAAAATAACGCTTCATCTTTTTCTAGCGATGCTCCAATAATCTTTTCCGCTGATTTAATCGCCAAATCTAAAATAACATGTTCCTGCTCCTCAACATATTTCATTCCATTGATGTGAGCATTCTCAACAGTTTCATTCGCTAGTTTTAACGCATTTTCCATATCTGCAGTCGCTTTCTGAATTCCTTCTTCATAACCTTGTTGAAAGCCTTCATCATATGCTTCTTTTTGAAGAATGAGCTTTTCCTCTTGCCATTGCTGTCTTAATTTCTCGATTTCTTCTAGTTTCGCTTGGCAATACAATTCAAATTCTTCCCGCTTTGAAGAGATTTCTAGATTCGCTTCTTCAAGAATGCGATCTCGCTCTTTGTACACCTCGTCTAATGTGATTGAATGCTCCTCTTCGCCTATATCCTGGGTAGAATCAAACTGTTTCGCAAAAAGATTTCGAATTTCAATTTGAACCGGCCCATTTTGCTTTTTAATTGCCTCGCTCGAACGGATTAGCTTAGACAATGACGTCATCTCCTCCACCTCGAGCTATAATAATTTCTCCAGCTTCTTCTAATCGACGAATGATAGCAACAATTCTCATTTGTGCTTCTTCTACATCACGTAGGCGTACAGGTCCCATAATTTCCATCTCTTCTTTAAATGTATCCGCCATTCGTTGTGACATATTGCGGAAAATAATTTCTTTTACCTCATCACTACATACTTTCATTGCGAGCAACAAGTCTTCATTTTCACAATCTCGAATAACTCGTTGAATTGAACGATTATCGAGAGTCACAATATCTTCAAATACAAACATGCGTTTTTTGATTTCTTCTGCCAACTCTGGATCTTGAATTTCAAGCGCATCGAGTATTGTTTTTTCTGTTTGGCGATCCACACCGTTTAATACTTCTACTACAGCATCGATGCCGCCAGTTTCCGTATAATCTTGCGTAAAAGTGGATGACAATTTTCTTTCCAATACCGATTCAATTTCACTAATGACTTCTGGTGAAGTCGATTCCATAGTGGCAATTCTTCTTGCGATATCCGCTTGCACTTCTTGTGGTAATGAAGATAAGATAACACCAGCTTGCTGCGGATCTAAATATGACAAAATTAACGCAATTGTTTGCGGATGCTCATTTTGTATAAAATTTAAGATTTGTGATGGATCAGCTTTTCTAGCAAAGTCGAAAGGTCGAACTTGCAAGGAAGATGTTAAACGATTGATAATATTTTGTGCCTGTTCAGGACCTAACGCCTTTTCTAATATTGTTTTTGCGTAGCCGATACCACCTTGCGAGATATAATCTTGAGCTAGAGCAATGTTATGAAATTCTTCGATAATCTGTTCTTTCACTTCAGGTTCAACTTTTTTCACTGCTGAAATTTCTAATGTAAGTCGTTCAATTTCCTCTTCAGATAAATGTTTATAAACATTTGCGGAAACTTCTGGTCCTAAAGAAATTAACAGCAGTGCAGCTTTTTGTTTTCCTGTTAAAAATTTCTTTTCTTTTTTAGACACAGTCGAACCTCCTATCCATTAATCTTCAGCTATCCAGCTCCGCAATAATTTTGCAAAATCTTCCGGTTTTTCTTTTGCCATTTTTTCTAATTGCTTGCGACGAACTGTAGATTCTGTTTCTTTTTCTTGATTAATATCTTCCACAAGCAACTCTTCTTGTTCTTCAATAATTTCCATAGCTTCTTCTTCCGCTTTTCGCTTTTTCGAACGCAAGATGTAAACAATAAGAAGAAGAATTGCAGCAACTAAAATTCCACCAACAACCCAAATCCACCATGGAATCACTGGTGTTTCTTCGATATTTTCTACGTCATTGCCATAGAATTGTTGAACAGAAACAACAATTTTGTTTTCAATTTCTTCATCTGTTAATTCTCCAGCAGCTTCTTTATCAATTGAAGTTCGGACAATAGTTGCTAAAATTTGTTCAATATCTTCCACAACTGTAGCTGAAAGGGATGTTGGATCTTCAGGAACAGGTGGCTCAACCATGACTTGAATACCAATATCGCGAATTTTGTACGGGCTTTCTTGGATTACACGATTAATGCGATTTACATCATTATTAATTGTTTCTTCAATTCGTTCGTAATCACCATTGCCGTTTAAAACTTCTTGATATCCGGTTGCATTATCAGTCGGATCGCCCATCTCCGTTGGACCTGTTGCACCATTCATACCTGTATATGTTTCAGTAATGCGTTGGGCACTGATTTCAATGCCTTCCATATTCTCCTCATCTACAGGTTTTACTAATTTCTCCTCACGATTTTCTTTCTTAAAATCGATATCTGTAGTGACTGATACAACAACTTTGTTTTGTCCCATTAATGTTCCAAGCATTTTTTGAACTTGACGTTCAAGGTCACGTTCAATCGTTTTCTTTACATTCATTTGACCTTCTACAGAGTCGATTGAACCACTTCCAGCTATAGCGGATTCTAAATCGTAATATTCAGAATACTGATTAGATATTGTAATATTGTCTGTGCTTAAATTAGGAACACTTTTCGATACAAGGTTATATAATGTTTTAATTTGGTCATCAGTGAACTTATGACCTGGTTCAGTATGTAATACGACAGCAGCAGAAGCGTTTTGATTCTCCGCATTCTGATTAATGAATACACCTTTTTCTGGCATAGAAATCATAACTTTTGCATCTTTTACCCCATCGATTTTCTTTATGAGGTTTTCAAGTTCTGTTTCTAGGGCTTTATGCTTGATGACGTTAAATTCATTATCTGTCATACCAAAGCCAGCATTTTCTGTGAAGAATGTTGTACTAATTCCTCCAGTTTCAGGGTATCCTTGTGCGGCTAAGGAAACTTTTATGGAATCAACTTGCTTTTCTGGAACTAAAATGTTCGTTCCACCTGGAGCAATTTCATATGTAACACCTTGAGAGCTTAATACTTCCGCAATCTCCCCAGTTTCCTTTGCTGATAATTCTGTGAAAAGGGGAACCATGTTTGTTCGAGTAGTAAAATATGTAATAATAGCCGCTATCGCTATAACCCCTACGAAGGTTCCAATTATTGCACCTTTCTGCTTCTTTGTCCGACTTTTCCAAAAATTAATGGAATCGGTTTTTAATTTATTAAGTCGATCATTCATTACAAATCCTCCGGTACTAGTGAATACACTAACATTTTATATTCCGTGCGTAACCGTAGATTATACAGTCATTCGCATAACTTCTTGATAAGCTTCAATTACTTTATTGCGAATTTCAACCGTAGCATTTAATGTAATGCTCGCCTTTTGTGCTGCAATCATTACATCATGCAACTCAACGTTTTCTCCATGAATCAACTTATTTGTTAATTCATCTGATTGAACTTGGTAATCATTTACTTTGTCAATCGCTTCTTTTAATGTATTAGCAAAACTTTTTTGCGCTTCAAATGGCGTTTGTTGATTGGATATCACTCTGTTACCATTCACATTTTGAAGTGGAATAGATAAGTTTACTTGGTTTATTGCCACATCAATTCACCCCTCTCATTGTTCACCCTTATTTACCTATTTCTAAAGCCTTTGTTAACATCGCTTTACTTGCATTTAAAACGGTTATATTTGCTTCGTATGAACGAGTAGCAGAGATCAAATCGACCATTTCTTTTAACACATCGACATTAGGCATTTGTACATATCCATCCTCGTTTGCATCTGGATGGCTTGGATCATATACGAGTTTGAACGGCGTTTCATTATCCTCATTTATTTTTGTTACTTTTACTCCATTGCCTACGCCATTGCTCTTCCCTACTGCTTTATTTAAAAAGGATGAAAATGTACCTTCATTTGCAGTAAGTGTCACCGTTTTCCGACGGTACGGCTCCCATTCACCATTCACTTGTCTAGCACGAGTTGTATCAACATTCGCTATATTTGAGGAAATGACATCCATTCGTAAGCGTTGAGCAGTTAAAGCTGATGTTGTTGTATTGATGCTAGAAAAGATTGACATTACTATTTCCCTCCTTTAATGACTGTATTTAATGTATTGAATTTACCGTTAATGCGATCAATCAAAGCATTGTAGTAAATCGTATTTTTCGCTAATTCTGCTTGTTCTTTATCCATATCTACACCGTTGCCGTTATGGCGATATTGAAAGTTTTCATAACTATAAACAACATGGGTAGATTGTTCAAAACTAAAATCATAATGTCTCTTATCTGATTTGTTCGCCCTAAGTTGTTTTTCATTTTCATCATTCAATAGTTTTTTAAATTTGACATCTTTTGCCTTGTAATTAGGCGTATCGACATTTGCAATGTTATGTGCAATAGTCTTATTTTTTAGCGATGCGTATTTTAAACCATGCTCTAAGTTACTTATTGTTCCTCCAAACAAGTTCAAACCGTTCACCTCGTTCTATTTCATTACAAAAATGACAAATTTCTTACTCAACACTAGTATTTATTGTAAATAAGATAATTCACAGTGTCTATCGTCTTTTGGCACTTTTTCATAGTCTATCTGAATCAATTTTTCATGCCAAGTTTTTCAAAAAGTTCACATTTCGATAACAAAAGTTTCAATTCGACAAAATTTTTGACTTTGCAATTCCCAAAAGTTACTATCAGCTATCACTTAATTGATAAAAAAGTACTACAATTATATAAAACTATTCCCTTAATGAAATTATTAAAAGGAATCGAGTAGGAGGGAGCGATTAACTCCCGTCCTCTCACACCACCGTACGTACGGTTCCGTATACGGCGGTTCAATTAAGATAATTGACGCAAGTTTTCATAACGAGCTTCAAGACTTTTCAGCCCTTGGTTTCTCCAATAGGAGTTACCAAGGGTTCTGTGTAATATTGGACTATTTGAAATACGCCAATAACTCTTCCGAGTATTTCCCCATTCATACGCTTGCCATTGTGGTACGCCAAGTTGAATAAGGTTGCGTATCTTTGTTTTCGGTTTCTTCCAGTTCTTCCATAGACACATTCGAAGTCTTCTACGAATCCATTTATCTAATTCAAGGAATATAGATTTGGTGTCTGCTAACGCAAAATATCCACACCATCCCATTAGATATTGATTCAGTTTCTGAATGCGGTATTCCATCGGGTAGGGCATCTTGCGTGATGTGATTTCACGAACTTTATTCTTCATTCGTTTAAGGCTTTCTTTTGCGATACGAACCTTTGGCTCTTTATGATAGGTATAGCTAAATCCTAGAAACTTACGTTTCCATGGACGGTCGACCGCTGATTTCTTTTCATTTACTTTCAGTCGTAGTTTTCCTTCAATGAATCGTTGAATGCTTGCCATTGTGCGAAGTCCTGCTCGTTTACTTTTCACGTAAATGTTACAGTCATCCGCATATCGAACGAATTTGTGTCCTCTTCTTTCCAATTCTTTATCTAGTTCATCTAGTACAATGTTAGAT